>NZ_CP021109.1:3600000-4200000 GCF_002119725.1 Bordetella genomosp. 9 | reverse complement strand
GCGCGTTGGCCGAACACCGATACGCTGTATTCCAGCATGTGGTACGACGTGAGCAATGGCCCGGTCATCGTCCGCGTGCCCGATCCCGGCAATCGCTTCTACGTGCTGTCGCTCATGGATATGTGGACGGACGTGTTCGCGTCGCGCGGCACGCGCACGAACGGCAATGGCCCGCAGACCTTCGCCATTGTGGGGCCGTACTGGCAGGGCGCTCTGCCCGCGGGGGTGGATGTCGTGCGCAGCCCGACGTCCATGGGCTGGGTGATCGGTCACGTGCAGGCCAGCGGCCCGAACGATTACGCGGCGGTGAATCAGTTCCAGGCCAACCTGTCGGCCACGCCCTATGCGGCTCCCAGGGCCGCGGCCCCCACGGGGCGCGCCATGTCGCCCGCCTCGCTCACGCCAATGACGCCGCAACCGTATGCGCCGCGCGCGGTGACGCCGCCGCCGGCGACCGAGGTCGCGCCGAGCGCCGCGCCGCCGGTGGAGCAGGTCGCCGGCATGGACGCCGCCACCTTCTGGGGCATTTTTGCCGATGCGGTCCGCAACAATCCGCCGCATGCCAACGACTACCCCATGCTGGACCGCCTGCGCCGGATCGGGCTTGGAACCACCTCTCCCGTCGCGTTCTCCCAGCTCGACCCCGCCGTGCAACAGGCGCTGGTCCAGGCCGGTCCGGAGGCCGGGCGCCGCATCGCCGACTACGTTTCGCGATTGGGCACCGGCATCAATGGCTGGAACACGGTGTCCGGCGGCATTGGCACCTATGGCACGAACTATCTGCGCCGTGCGGCCGTGGCGTATGCGGGACTGGGCGCCGGCTTGCCGGAAGACATCATGTATCCCGTCACGCTCATCGATTCCGAAGGCGACCGCCTGAGCGGCGACGAGGACTACGTGCTGCACTTCGACAAGGGGCAGTTGCCGCCCGTCAATGCGTTCTGGTCGCTGAACCTGTACGGGCCGAACCAGAGCTTCGTGGAAAACCCTGCTCGCCGTTATGCCATCCGCAGCACTGACAACCTTCGCTACAACGCCGACGGGTCGCTGGACATCTACATCCAGCACCGCGCGCCCAGCCGCGAGAAGCAGGCGAACTGGCTGCCGGCGCCTGCGGAAGGCCCGTTCATGCTCAATATGCGGCTGTATTGGCCGCGCGATATCGCGCTGACCCAGCAATGGGCGCCGCCGCCCGTGCGCGAGGACTGAAGCCGCGGCAGCGCTTCATCGCCAGCCAGGCGACGGAAGGGGCGGACATGGTCCGCCCCTTTTTTTGCGCGTTGAACGCCCTGGCTTTCATCGGCCTGTCGATTTGCCCGTGTGTTCGGATTCCAGCTATACTCCAATAGTTTGACGCTTGCGGGATTGAATCGTGGTTGCGTCGTCCAGACATCGGTCTGAAGGCTTTGGGAGAAGCTTTTCCGGAGGCGTTTGCGAGGGGTTGGGCGCAAGCATCCGGAACGAGGTCTGCCCCGGCAGGGGGGTCTGCGGAATTGATCAATAATTCCAACGACTTGAATGTCCTGAAAGAGGAACCGGAAAAACCGGGGGGAAGTCAGGGCAGTCAGTACAGTGAGACACCGCGCGATGCGCGGGCTCTGCCGACGGGTGAGGCCAGGCTGGTGCTCAGTGCGGAACAAAAAGCCGCGCTGCGCACGAGAACAAGCCGGGGGCTGATTCGAGCGGTCGTGGCGCAGTGCGTCATGGCGGTTCTGGCGACGGTGGTCGCGTGGCTGGTTGCGGGGACGGCAGCAGGTTTGTCGGCGCTGGTGGGGGCGGGGGCGTATCTTGTGCCAAACACTCTGTTTGCGCTGCGTTTGCTGGTGGACGCGCAACGGCCAGGCCGTGCCAATCCGTTCACTTTTTTCCTGGGCGAGGCATTCAAGCTGGGCATGACAGTGCTGCTGTTGTGGCTGGCGGTTCACCTTGGCGGTGAGCGGATCGTGTGGCCGGCGATGTTGATCGGCCTCATCTGCGCACTGAAAGGGTATGTACTGCTTCTGATGTTCGGCAAGTTGTCGTAGCGACGCTTCTAATCGTTCGAAAATGGCTGGCGTGACGCGCCAGCGACAGCAAACAGGGTAGGAAACAAATGGCTGCTGCCAGCGACGTGTCGCCCCAGTCTGAATATATTCAGCACCACCTGGTGCATCTGAACAACATTGGCGAAAAGCAGGATGCCATCGCCAATTTCAGCATCATCAATTACGACTCGCTGTTCTGGTCCATCCTGATGGGCCTGGTCGTGGTTTTCTTCCTGTGGCGCGCGGCGCGCAAAGCCACGGCAGGCGTGCCGGGCCGCTTCCAGATGTTCGTGGAGTCGCTCATCGACATGGTCGAGGAGCAGGCCAAGAGCATCGTCCCGAGCGAGGTCTCGCGCCGCTTCGTTTCTCCGCTGGCCCTCACGGTGTTCCTCTGGATCGTTCTGATGAACGCGCTGGACCTGGTGCCCGTGGATCTGCTCGCCACCATCTTCCGCTGGACCGGCCTGGGCGCGCACCATGGCGATCCCTTGTACTACCATCGCATCCTGCCCACGGCGGACCTCAACGTGCCCATGGGCATGTCGCTGGGCGTGCTGCTGCTGATGTTCTACTACGGGCTCAAGATCAAGCACCCCGGCGGCTTCGTGAAGGAACTGGTCAGCGCGCCGTTCCATGCGCACGGCTTCATGGCCATCGTGCTGTTCCCCTTCAATCTCCTGCTCAACCTGATCGAGTACGCGGCCAAGTCCGTGTCGCTGGGCATGCGGTTGTTCGGCAACATGTTCGCCGGCGAACTGATTTTCATGCTGATCGCGCTGCTGGGCGGCGCCTGGACAGGCTTCAACGCCTCCAGCATCAGCCTGGGCATCGGCCAGCTGCTGGCGGGCTCCATCTGGGCCATCTTCCATATCCTGATCGTGCTGCTGCAAGGCTTTATTTTCATGATGCTGACGCTGGTCTACATCGGCCAGGCGCACGAAGGACATTGACCGGGTTTTTCGGCCCGGGTTCAGGCCCGGGCCGGGACGCAAGATCTTCTTGCATTGCGCTGTACCTCTTCCAATCACTCTTGACATTCAGATTTCTCAACAAGGAGTTGTCATGACCAACGTAGCTTTCGTTGCTCTCGCCTGCGGTCTCATCATCGGTCTGGGCGCCATCGGCGCTTGCATCGGTATCGCGCTGATGGGGGGCAAATACCTGGAAGCTTCGGCTCGTCAGCCTGAACTGATGAACGCCCTGCAAACCAAGATGTTCCTGCTGGCTGGCCTGATCGACGCCGCGTTCCTGATCGGTGTCGGTATCGCCATGCTGTTCGCGTTCGCCAACCCCTTCGTCGGCTGACATCGGTTGATGGCGCATGCCCCCGCCGGTGCGCCGGCGGGTCAAAAACGCCGGTGACAGGCTGCGTGCCTGGGCGCCGGCAAGTATCGAGTGCTCCAGGCGCTTAGGCGCCGGGGCCTTAAGGTGTTAAAGGGAAACGACCGTGAATCTGAACGCGACGATCTTTTTCCAGATGCTCGTGTTCTTCGTTCTGGGCTGGTTCACGATGAAGTTCGTGTGGCCGCCGCTGACGAAGGCGATGGATGAGCGCCGCCAGAAAATCGCCGACGGCCTGGCCGCGGCGGAAAAGGGCAAGGCCGACCTCGCCCAGGCGCAGGCGCGCATCAGTCTGATCGAAGCTTCTGCCAAGTCCGAAAACCACGCTCGCATGGTGGAAGCCGAAAAGCAGGCGAACATGCTGCTGGATCAGGCGCGCCGCGAAGCGGAAGCCGAACGCGCGCGTATCGTGGCGCAGGCCAAGCAGGATGCCGAGCTGGAAGTGCAGCGCGCGCGCGACCGGTTGCGCGACGAGGTCGCCGCCCTGGCCGTCAAGGGCGCCGAGCAAATCCTGCGTCGCGAGATCGATGCCCGTGCCCATGCCGAGCTGCTGAACCAGCTCAAGGCGCAGCTTTAATCCGGAAACGTCATGGCTGAACTATCGACTGTCGCCCGGCCGTATGCCGAGGCCTTGTTCGCCGCCGCGCGCGAAGACAAGGCAGGGCTGGACTTCTGGACCGGGCTGGTGAATCAAATGGCCCAGATCGCCGGCAATCCGGACGTTCGTGCGGCCATGTCGGATCCCCGACTGGCGGACACCGAACGCGCGCAGGCCTTCGTCGGACTTCTGCAGGGCGACGTGCCGCAGTACGCGCGCAACTTCATCGCCTTGCTGGTCGAAAACGACCGCCTGCTGCTTCTGCCCGAGATCGCGGAGCAGTTCGAGGCGCTGAGGAACCGCCACGAGGGCACGGCGCAGGCCGACATCGCCAGCGCGTTCGAGCTGAGCCCCGAGCAGGTCAAGGACTTGCTTGCCGCCCTGGAACTGAAGTTCGGCCTCAAGCTAAAGCCCCGCGTGACGGTCGATCCCTCCCTGATCGGTGGGGTTCGGGTGGCCGTGGGAGATCAGGTGCTCGATACATCGGTGCAAGCGCAATTGGCCCGCATGCGCGATACGCTGGCGGCATAGGCCTACAGGCGCACAGGCGGCCGCGCGATGCGCAGCCGCCGCGCCATTAACAGGATTCCAGGAGTCTGAAAATGCAACTCAATCCCTCCGAGATCAGCGAACTGCTCAAGAGCCGCATCGAGGGCCTGGGCGCTTCGACCGATATCCGTACCCAGGGCACGGTGGTTTCCGTGACCGACGGTATTACCCGCATCCACGGTCTGTCCGACGTGATGCAGGGCGAAATGCTCGAGTTTCCCAACAACACCTTCGGCGTGGCCCTGAACCTCGAGCGCGATTCCGTCGGCGCCGTGGTGCTGGGCGACTACACCCAGGTGTCGGAAGGCGACCAGGTCAAGACGACCGGCCGCATTCTGGAAGTGCCCGTGGGCCCCGAGCTGAAGGGCCGTGTCGTGAACACGCTGGGCGAGCCCATCGACGGCCGTGGTCCGATCAACACGAAAGAAACCGACGTGATCGAAAAGGTTGCGCCGGGCGTGATCGCCCGCCGCTCGGTGTCGCAGCCGCTGCAGACCGGTATCAAGGCCATCGACGCCATGGTGCCTATCGGCCGCGGCCAGCGCGAACTGATCATCGGCGACCGCCAGACCGGCAAGACCGCCGTCGCGGTGGACACCATCATCAGCCAGAAGGGCAAGGGCGTTACCTGCGTGTACGTCGCCATTGGCCAAAAGGCGTCGACGATCAACAACGTGGTGCGCAAGCTGGAAGAGCACGGCGCGATGGAATACACCATCGTCGTTGCGGCCTCGGCCTCCGACTCGGCCGCCATGCAGTATCTGGCTCCGTACGCCGGCTGCACGATGGGCGAATACTTCCGCGACCGCGGCGAAGACGCGCTGATCATCTATGACGATCTGACCAAGCAAGCCTGGGCGTACCGCCAGGTGTCGCTGCTGCTGCGCCGTCCGCCCGGCCGTGAAGCCTATCCCGGCGACGTCTTCTACCTGCACAGCCGTCTGCTGGAGCGCGCCGCGCGCGTCAATGAAGAGTACGTCGAGAAGTTCACCAACGGCGCAGTCAAGGGCAAGACCGGCTCGCTCACCGCGCTGCCGATCATCGAAACCCAGGCCGGCGACGTGTCCGCCTTCGTGCCGACCAACGTGATCTCGATCACCGACGGCCAGATCTTCCTGGAGACGGACCTGTTCAACGCTGGTGTGCGTCCCGCCATCAACGCCGGTATCTCGGTGTCCCGCGTGGGCGGCGCCGCGCAGACCAAGGTCGTCAAGAAGCTGTCCGGCGGTATCCGTACCGACCTGGCGCAGTACCGTGAACTGGCCGCCTTCGCGCAGTTCGCCTCGGACCTGGACGACGCCACCCGCCGTCAGCTGGAACGCGGCAAGCGCGTGGTGGAACTGCTCAAGCAGCCGCAGTACCAGCCGCTGCAGGTGTGGGAACTGGCCGTCAGCCTGTATGCCGTGAACAACGGCTACCTGGACGATGTCGAGGTTCCGCAAGTACTGGCTTTCGAAAAGGCGCTGAAGGACCACCTGAAGTCCAAGATGCCCGACTTGATCCAGCGCATCGAAGACACCAAGGAACTGTCCAAGGACGACGAAGCCGTGCTGGCTTCCGAGATCCAGGAGTTCAAGAAGCACGGTGCTTTTTAAGTAATTTTGACTGTGACGAGGTCGGCGGGCGCCGCAAGGCGCATCCGGCCTGCATGGCCGGCGGGGCGAGCCTCGCCGCCGACCGTCTCACCAGGAAAGCGCAATGCCCGGAATCAAGGAAATCCGTACCAAGATCAAGAGCGTGCAGAACACGCGCAAGATCACCAAGGCGATGGAAATGGTCGCCGCATCCAAAATGCGCAAGGCGCAGGACCGGATGCGGGCGGGCCGTCCCTACGCCACCAAGGTGCGCGCCATCGCGTCGCACCTGATGCAGGCCAATCCGGAATATACGCATCCGTACCTGGTCGCGCGCGAGCAGGTCAAGGCCGTGGGCGTGGTGCTGGTGACCACCGACAAGGGCCTGTGCGGCGGCCTGAACACGAACATTTCGCGTGTCACGCTTGCCAAGCTGCGCGAGTTCCAGGAGCGGGGCGTGCAGGTGCAGTTCACCGCGCTCGGCAACAAAGGCATGGGGCTGCTTACCCGCATTGGCGCGAACCTGGTGTCGCAGGAAGTCGGTCTGGGCGACCAGCCCCATCTGGACCGTCTCCTGGGCGCGATCAAGGTCCAGCTGGATGCCTACCTGGACGGCCGTATCGACGAGCTGTACGTCGCCACGACCCGCTTCGTGAACACGATGAAGCAGGAGCCGGTGTTCCTGCGTCTGCTGCCGCTGCCCGAGGGCGATCTGGAAGACCCCTTCCGTGGCGGCGAAAGCGAATCGCTGAAGTCGGAGTACAGCTGGGACTACATCTACGAGCCCGACGCCCGGGCGGTCATCGACGACCTGCTGCAACGCTATGTCGAGGGCTTGCTCTACCAGGCGGTGGCCGAAAACATGGCCTCGGAACAATCCGCCCGGATGGTGGCCATGAAGGCCGCTTCGGACAATGCCAAGAAAGTGATCGGCGATCTGCAACTGGTCTACAACAAGACGCGTCAGGCCGCGATCACCAAGGAAATTTCGGAAATCGTGGGGGGAGCCGCCGCCGTCTGACGCCACGGTGCCCGCAGGCACCCCGCCGGCGTCCCCGGATGCAGCATCCCGACAGGACATAGAGTTATCAAAGGAATCGACATGAGCAACGGAACCATCGTTCAGTGCATCGGCGCCGTGGTGGATATTCAGTTCCCCCGCGATCAAATGCCCAAGATCTACGAGGCGCTCACCCTGACTGAAGAAGGCAACGCCTTTGCCGAGAAAGGGCTGACCTTCGAAGTCCAGCAGCAGCTGGGCGACGGCGTGGTGCGTACGATCGCGCTGGGTTCCAGCGACGGCCTGCGCCGCGGCATGAGCGTGGCCGCCACCGGCGCCCCCATTTCGGTGCCCGTGGGCGCCGGCACGCTGGGCCGCATCATGGACGTGCTTGGCCGTCCCATCGACGAGGCGGGCCCCATCCAGCACGAAGAAAAGCGCAGCATCCACCAGGAAGCGCCCGCGTTCGACGAGCTCTCGCCTTCCGTCGAACTGCTCGAAACCGGCATCAAGGTTATCGACCTGGTCTGCCCCTTCGCCAAGGGCGGCAAGGTCGGCCTGTTCGGCGGCGCCGGCGTGGGCAAGACCGTCAACATGATGGAGCTCATCAACAACATCGCCAAGCAGCACAGCGGTCTGTCGGTGTTCGCCGGCGTGGGTGAGCGCACTCGTGAAGGCAACGACTTCTACCACGAAATGGAAGAGTCGAACGTGCTGGACAAGGTCGCCATGGTGTTCGGTCAGATGAACGAACCCCCGGGCAACCGTCTGCGCGTGGCGCTGACCGGCCTGACCATGGCTGAGAAGTTCCGCGACGAAGGCCGTGACATTCTGTTCTTCGTGGACAACATCTACCGCTACACGCTGGCCGGTACCGAAGTGTCGGCGCTGCTGGGCCGTATGCCGTCGGCAGTGGGCTACCAGCCCACGCTGGCCGAGGAAATGGGCAAGCTGCAAGAGCGCATTACCTCGACGAAGACCGGTTCCATTACGTCCATCCAGGCCGTGTACGTGCCGGCGGACGACCTGACCGACCCCTCGCCCGCGACCACCTTCCAGCATCTGGACTCCACCGTCGTGCTGTCGCGTGACATCGCCGCGCTGGGCATCTACCCCGCCGTGGATCCCCTGGATTCGACCAGCCGCCAGCTGGATCCGCAGGTCGTCGGCGAAGAGCATTACACGGTGGCCCGCGGCGTTCAACAGACGCTGCAGCGTTACAAGGAACTGCGCGACATCATCGCGATTCTGGGCATGGACGAGCTGTCGCCCGACGACAAGCTGGCCGTGGCCCGCGCGCGCAAGATCCAGCGCTTCCTGTCGCAGCCCTTCCACGTGGCCGAAGTGTTCACGGGGTCGCCCGGCAAGTACGTGCCGCTGGCCGAGACCATCCGCGGCTTCAAGATGATCGTGAACGGCGAGTGCGATGCACTGCCCGAGCAGGCCTTCTACATGGTGGGCACGATCGACGAAGCCTTCGAGAAGGCCAAGAAACTGCAATAAGCGGATAAGGCACAGACCCATCCCCGGCGCGCATCGCGCTTGCCCCTCAAGGGGGCGGCGCTGCCGGACCGGCAAAGCCGGATCCGCGGCGCGCGGGATGGTGAGGGGTCTGTTTGACGCGGCAAGGGTGGCGCGCAGCGCCACGGAGAATTGAAATGGCTACTCTGCATGTTGATGTGGTCAGTGCGGATGCGGAAATCTTCGCCGGCGATGCGAAGTTCGTCGTCCTGCCTGGCGAGGCGGGTGAGCTGGGCATTCTGCCTGGACACACGCCGCTGATTACGCGGATCCGCCCGGGCACCTTGAAGGTCGTGCGCGAGGACGGCAGCGAAGAAAACGTCTTCGTTGCCGGCGGCATCCTGGAAGTCCAGCCGGGCAGCGTCACGGTGCTGGCCGACACGGCCATTCGCGCCGCCGACCTGGACGAGGCCAAGGCCGAGGCCGCCCGTCAGAAGGCGGAGGAGGCCCTGCGCAACGCCAAGGACAAGGCGGACATTGCCGTTGTCGAGGCGGAGCTGGCCATGCTGGCGGCGCAGGCCGTCGCCGCACGCCGTCTGCGCGGCGGTTCGGGCCGCCGTCACTGAGCGGCGGCGCTAGCGCCGCTGCGCGGCGTTATCGAGTCCACGCACGCGCCGCGGCGCCCAGCACTGATCACAGCTACACACGCACGACACAAAGGCCAGGCAGGCCGAATCCCGTATCGGGGATGGGACGATTCTCCTCTCCATGCGCGGTTCACCTGCCTGGCTTTTTTTCGTCCGCGCGTTGCCGTTGGCGTCGCCATGAGTACAATAGTGAGACACATTCTTATTATTATTAATAGCGGTACTCGATCAGCTTAACGTCGTTGATGCCTCGGACGATCCCGTGCGTATCGGCGTAAAGGCTGCCGCCGCCGCTTGGTGTTGTCCGGCGCCCCAATCGCATGGGGCGCAGGCTGCGCCGGATTTGCTCGCGAACCCCCGGCCGGAGCCCGATCGCATGGGAAAAATTTCTATCAAAACCTGGTTCGAGATCCATAAGTGGACCAGCCTGATCTGCACCATCTTCCTGCTGATGCTGTGCGTGACGGGGCTGCCGCTGATCTTCACGCATGAGATCGAACATTGGCTGGACGACGGGGAACCGTATGCCGTTGTGGCGCCCGGCACGCCTCGCGCCAGTATGGACGGCATGCTGGCGACCGCGAAGCGGATGTATCCCACCGATGCGGTCGAATGGCTTTTCATCGACGACGAGGATCCGCAAGTCCTCATCGGGCTGAACTCCCAGCCGGGCAACGACGGCACGGCGCATCGCATGCGGTTCGACGCCCATACCGGACAGTTGCTGAAGCACGTGCCGCCGGCGGATCAGGAAGGCCATGGATTCATGGACATCATGCTGCACCTGCATGTGGATATGTTCGCCGGCCTTGCGGGCGAGTTGTTTCTTGGCTTCATGGGCCTGTTGTTCTGCATCGCCATTGTCTCGGGCGTGGTGCTGTACGGCCCATACATGAAGAAGATTTCCTTCGGCACCGTCCGCGCGGCGCGTTCGACCAGGATCAAATGGCTGGACCTGCACAACCTGCTGGGCGTCGCCACGCTGGCCTGGGCCTTCGTCGTTGGTGTGACGGGTGTAATCAACGACCTTTCCACGCCGATGTTCCGCTACTGGCAGGCTACCGCGCTGCAGACGCTGCTGGCGCCCTACCAGGGCCAGACGACGCCGAAGGTCAGCGAGCTGGCGTCCCTGGATGCGGCAATGGAGACCGCGGCGAAGGCGCTGCCCGGGATGAGCGTCGCCAGCGTCACCTTCCCGGGAAGCCCGTACGGCAGCCCGTATCACTACGTCATCTGGGCCAAGGGCAACACGCCGCTGACATCCCGCCTGTTCAGCCCCGCCCTTGTCGATGGCCGCACCGGCGAATTAACGGCGACCGTGGAAATGCCCTGGTACCTGCGGGCGCTGGAAGTCTCCCGCCCCTTGCATTTCGGCGACTACGCCGGCATGCCGCTGAAGATCATCTGGGCGGTGCTGGACGTCATCACCATCATCGTTCTCGGCAGCGGTCTGTATTTGTGGTTCGCCCGCCGCAAGTCCGCCGCCGCACGCATCGCGGAGCTGGAGGCGCGCCACAAGGCCTGGGCGGAAGGGGCCAAAGCCTGACACCCTGGCGGCAGATTCCGGCCAGCGTTTTCCCAGCGTTTTCCCTTACGTAACTCCCGCAGTGTGGACTTTGCGTATTGTCCGTGTCGCGCCCGGTATCTAGTCTTGCAGCTCTTCATAACTCGAAGGAGGAGCGATGCGCGAGACGCTGGATTGCGGCGTGCTTATGGTGCCGGCGCATGCCGACCGGATGCGGACATGGGTGGATAAACATGCGCGAACCATGGCGCGCCTGCGGCTGCACCCGGTCAGTCTTGACGAAGGCGGCGTAGTGGCGATGTGCGCCGGCGCCGCCGTGGGGTCTGCGGGGGACGCGGCCGCGGCGCAATCGCTGGCCAGAATGGCGATGGCGTTACGGCGTTTCGACGTCTGCCTGCTTCCGGTTTCCCCGGACACGCTGGCGTGGACGCGGACGGCCCTGTCGTGCGCGAAAGCCGTCCTGCGCACGCCGCTGATCGGGGTGGCGCGCGGACTGAAAGCCGCCGCGGTGGAGGATCTGCTCGCATTGGGAATGCAGGACTTCGTACGCGACCCCTTGTGCCCGGAAGAGTTGCGCGTCCGCACGGACCGCGTGACGGCCGGACGCAGCCGCGTCGGCCAAATGCCGCGGACGGATACGGCCCGGCACGAAGCCGTACAGCAGGCCGCCATTCATCCAGCGCAGCCGACGCAGGAGGTATATGGAGGCCAGGCGGCGCACGGGGGGCAGGCGGCGCATGGGGGGCAGGCGGCGCATGGGGGGCAGGCGGCGCACGGGGACCATGCGGCACAGGGAAGGCATGGGTCACTTGCGGTGCAAGAGCCGGCGCCGCCCTATGCCGTCGCCGAGGGCGCCTGCATGCCGCCGGCGCCGGGGCGCGGATCGTGGCCCGCTGGTGTCCGTCCGCGCCCGTCGCAGCAAGCCTTCGACAGCGCGCTGCTTGCGATCCAGGCAGCGCCGCGGATACATCCCGACGAACCTTTCCGGATCGCCAAATCGCGGGTGGTGGACAGCTTCGAGCGCGACTACGTGCGCACGGCCCTGTCGCGCCATGCGGGCAACGTCGCACGCGCCGCGCGCGCGTCGTCCAAACACCGGCGTGCGTTCTGGGCGCTGATGCGCAAACATCACATCGATGCGGCGCCATATCGGTCCCGCCAGCCGCAAGGCGAGACCTGCGCCGGCATGGAAGAGAACCCGCCGGGTAAAATCGACGGCTTGGTTCTTTGAAGGAAAGCCGTGTCCGCCGCCGCATTGCAAAACGATGTCTTCCTGCGCGCCCTGTTGCGCGAACCGGTGCCCTACACGCCTATCTGGCTGATGCGGCAGGCGGGGCGCTACCTGCCTGAATACAACGCCACGCGCGAGAAGGCGGGGTCCTTTCTGGGCCTGGCGCAGAACCCCGACTACGCGGCCGAGGTCACGCTGCAGCCGTTGGCGCGTTACCCTCTGGACGCGGCCATCCTGTTTTCAGACATCCTCACCGTGCCTCATGCCATGGGATTGGGCCTGGAGTTCCGCGCCGGTGAAGGGCCGCATTTCGATCGCCCTGTCCGTACAGAGGCCGATGTCGCAGCGCTTGCGCCGCCGGACCTGGAGCGCCTGCGCTATGTCTTCGACGCCGTTTCATTGATACGCCGGGAGCTGAACGGCTCCGTGCCGCTGATCGGTTTCGCCGGCAGCCCTTGGACCATCGCCTGTTATATGGTCGAAGGCAAGGGCAGTGACGACTACCGGCTCATCAAGGGCATGGCTTACGCCCGGCCGGACCTGATACATCGCATTCTGCAGGTAAATACCACGGCGACCATTCAATACCTCAATGCGCAAATCGCCGCAGGCGCCCAGGCCGTCATGCTGTTCGATAGCTGGGGCGGCGTGCTTGCCGACGGCCTGTTTCAAGCCTATTCCCTCGCGTATACCCGGCAGGTGGTCGCCGGCCTGACGCGCGAACACGAAGGCCGGCGTGTGCCGGTCATCGTGTTCACCAAGGGCGGCGGCATGTGGCTGGAAGACATTGCTCAATGCGGCGCCGACGCGGTAGGGGTGGATTGGACGGTCAATCTGCGCCGCGCACGCCAGCGGGTGGCCGACGCCGTGGCCCTGCAGGGAAACCTGGACCCCATGGCCTTGTTCGGCGGCGGCCCCGCGATCCGGGCCGAGGCCAGGCGCGTGGTGGCCGACTTCGGACGCGTGGGCAGGGGAGGGCACGTGTTCAACCTGGGACACGGCATCTCTCGCTTTACTCCTCCAGAAGCGGTAGCCGAACTGGTGGACGAAGTACATGCCTACAGCCCCGCTTTCCACGCCGCTGCACCGTAATGTGAGCGTCCGCTCTGTTGCATCCCGGCGTGTAGCGATCGCCGAAAAACCCTACTTGTGCACAGCAGCGAAGGGACACGGCGACAAGGGAGCTGCTGGCGGAGTCGTCGGTAGACGTCCTGTAAGTTATTGATTCGCAAGGAGGAAAAATTTTTTCGCTCGGCCCTTATCAGACGGATGGACTTGTGGTAAAAGCGGCCGCCTCCAATTGCCCGCCAATTTTCCCCAAAGTTATCCACAGCCCGTCACGGTTACATTTCATTGTCAGCCGCGACAGCCGCTTAGCTCGGATTTCGAGAATCTACTTTAAATAGGACGACTTCTTTACTCATGCATTTGGCTGACCGCCATGGCTGACGCCGACGCCACGCAAGCTCCCCCGCCGACCCTGCCGCAGGCGGCCGAAGCCGCGTGTCGCTGGGTGCGGGTGGCGCTGGACGTGCCGCTCCCGGGCCCGTTCGACTACCGTCACGACTGCCCGCTGGCGCCCGGCACGCGCGTTATCGTGCCGTTCGGCCGGCGGCGGCTGGTGGGGGTGGTCGTCGAGAACCCCCAGACGCCTTCCTTCGATGCGGCGCAGATCAAGCCAGTGGAGAAGGTGCTGGACGACCTGCCCGCCTTCCCGGACGACTGGCTGCGGCTGGCCCGGTTCGCGGCCAATTACTATCACCGCCCGCTCGGCGAAGTGATGCTTCCGGCGCTGCCGCCGCCGTTGCGCAAACCATCCGCCTACGAAGGCAAGCGGTCCGGCGCCGGACCGGTGGCTCGCCTGGACGCGCGCCGCCGCAAGGCGCAGCCGCCGGCGGACGGCCCCGGCAGCGAAGCGGAGTCCACCGCGGATCCGGCCGAACCCGTGCTGAACGCCGAACAGGCGGCCGCCGTGTCGGCGATCACCGCGCTGCAGGGTTTCCGGCCCGTGCTGCTGCACGGCGTGACGGGAAGCGGCAAGACGGAGGTCTACCTGCATGCCGCCCGGCAGGTGTTGGCGCGCGGCGGCCAAGTGTTGCTGATGGTGCCGGAGATCAATCTCACGCCACAGCTCGAGGCGGTCCTGCGCAGCCGGCTCGATGCCGTGGCGGGGCCCGGGACGCTCGCGGTGCTGCATAGCGGCTTGTCGGATGGGGAACGCTTGCAGGCATGGGTGCGGGCGCAGCGCGGCGAAGCCCGGGTCCTGCTTGGAACGCGCATGTCCATCTTTGCGCCGCTGCCGGACCTGGGTTTGATCGTGGTGGACGAGGAGCACGACGCCTCCTATAAACAGCAGGACGGGCTGCGTTATTCGGCGCGCGACCTGGCAATCTGGCGGGCGCGCGATCGCCATATTCCGGTGGTGCTCGGTTCGGCCACGCCGTCATTGGAAACCTGGCAGCAAGCCGAACGCGGCCGTTATCTGCGCCTGACGCTGTCGAACCGCGCCAGGGCGAGCCAGCTTCCGAAGATCCGGCTGGTCGACACGCGCCGGCTGACGATGAAGCAGGGCATGTCGCCCCAACTGATCGACGCCATCGCCGAACGGCTAGCGCAGGGCGAGCAATCCCTGGTTTTCCTGAACCGGCGCGGCTATGCGCCGGTGCTGCACTGCGCCTCTTGCGCGTGGGTCAGCCATTGTCCGCGCTGTACTGCTTTTACGGTCCTGCATCGCGGTCCGGGCCGCGGCGGCCATATCCTGCAGTGCCACCACTGCGGCTACCATGCCGCCGTGCCGCGGGCGTGTCCGGAGTGCGGCGACCAGGATCTGCAGCCCATGGGGCGGGGCACGCAGCGCGTCGAAGAACAATTGGCTGAACTGTTCCCCCAGGCGCGCATTCTGCGGATAGACGCCGACAGCACGCGCCGCAAGGGCAGCGCGCAATCCCTGTTCGCCAGCGTGCACGCCGGCGAAGTGGACATCCTGGTCGGCACGCAGATGGTGGCCAAGGGCCACGATTTCGCCCGGCTGGGGCTGGTCGGCGTGCTGAACGCGGATGCGATGCTGTTCGCGCACGACTTTCGCGCGCCGGAACGCCTGTTCGCGCAATTGATGCAGGTGGCGGGCCGCGCCGGGCGGCACACCGAAGGCGGCGAGGTTCTCATTCAGACCGGCTATCCCGAACAACCCGTGTATCAGGCGCTGATTCGTCATGACTACACCGGCTTTGCCCGCCACGCGCTGGAAGAGCGCGAAAGCACCGGCCTGCCTCCTTTCGCCCATCAAGCCCTGCTTACCGCGGAAGCGCGCGAGCTGCCCCAGGCGCTTGCCTTCCTGCAAGCCGCCCGCGATCTGCCGGACGGCGACATGGCGGGCTATTTCCCCACGGCGCATGCGGTGACGCGCTACGATCCCGTGCCCCTGCGGGTGGTGCGTGTGGCCAATATGGAGCGCGCCCAGCTGTTGGTGGAAAGCGTCAACCGCCCGGCGCTGCAAGCCTTCCTGGCTGCCTGGTATCCCTTGCTGCACGACCTGCCGGCCGCCGCGCGCGTACGCTGGCAGCTGGAAGTCGACCCTCTGGAAATTTGATGCGTTGTCATGTCTGAGACCGTTCCCGCCGGATTGAATCCCGCTCAACGCGAAGCCGTCCTGTACCTGGGCGGCCCCTGCCTGGTCCTGGCAGGCGCGGGCAGCGGGAAGACGCGCGTCATCACCCAGAAGATCGCCTACCTGCTGCGCGAATGCGGCTACATGGGCCGCAATATCGTGGCGCTGACCTTCACCAACAAGGCCGCGCGCGAGATGGACGAGCGGGTCAAAACGCTGGTCGACCGCAAGCTTGCCAAGGGCCTGACGATCAGTACCTTCCACGCCCTGGGCGTGCGTTTTCTGCGGGAAGAGGCGCGCCATGCCGGCCTGAAACCGCAGTTTTCCATCCTGGATGCCGACGACGCCATGGGCATCATCCAGGAGCTGCTGGGCACCACGGACAAGGGTTGGCTGCGTGCGGTGCAGAACACGATCTCGCTGTGGAAGAACGCGCTGGTGGATCCCGATGCCGCGGCCGCCTCGGCCACCACGAAATCCGATATCGAGGCCGCGCGCGTGTACCGCAGCTATACGGCTACGCTGGCGGCGTATCAGGCGGTGGACTTCGACGACCTGATCCGCATCCCGGCGATGCTGCTGCAGAACAACGAGGAAGTCCGCACACGCTGGCAGAACCGCGTGCGTTACCTCCTTGTGGACGAATATCAGGACACCAACGTCTGCCAGTACCGCCTGGTGCAGTTGCTGACCGGCGACCGGGCCATGTTCACGGCGGTGGGCGATGACGACCAGGCCATTTACGCCTGGCGCGGCGCGACCATCGAGAACCTTGCCAAGCTGACGACGGACTATCCGACCCTCAAGCTGATCAAGCTGGAGCAGAACTACCGCTCGGTGCAGCGCATCCTGGCCGCCGCCAACCGCGTCATCGAGAAAAACCCGAAGCTGTTCGAAAAAAAACTGTGGTCCGACCTGGGCGTGGGCGAACCGATCGTCGTGACGCCGATGGACAGCGAGGAAGCCGAGGCTGAGTCGATCGCGATGCGGATTTCCGCGGCCCGCTTCGAACGCCAGGGCAAGTGGAAGGACTACGCGATTCTTTATCGCAGCAATCATCAGGCGCGCGTGCTCGAACAGGCCCTGCGCAACCTGAAGATTCCCTACACGATCTCCGGCGGGCAGAGCTTCTTCGACAAGGCCGAGATCCGCGACGTCCTGGCCTATCTGCGCCTGATCGCCAATGACGAGGACGACCCGGCCTTCATCCGCGCCGCCACCACGCCGAAGCGCGGCATCGGACAAGCCACGCTGCAGGTGCTGGGCCAATATGCGGCAGAGCGCCAGATCCCGCTGTTCGCGGCGGTTTTCGAGCAGGGGCTGGATGCGCTGCTGCAGCCCCGCCAGCTCGAGGCCTTGCGCACCTTCGCGCAATTCATCCAGCGGATGCAATGGCGGGCCGGCCGGGGCGCGCCCGACGGCGCCAAGCCCGCCTCCGCCGAGCCTGCGGGCGTGCTGCTGGACGACCTGCTCGGCGCCATCCAATACGAGCGCTATCTGTACGACATCCTCGATGAAAAGCCGGCGCAAACGCGCTGGCAGAACGTGCTCGAACTGACCGGCTGGCTCAAGCGCAAGGCCGAAGAGGACGGCATGACGCTGTTCGAACTGGTGCAGCACGTGGCGCTCGTGACCATGCTCGAACGCGGAGAGGACGAAGAGCCCGATGCCGTCAAGCTATCGACCTTGCATGCGTCCAAAGGGCTGGAATATCCCCACGTCTATATGGCCGGCGTCGAAGAAGGGCTGCTGCCGCATCTGGGCAAGGACGACGAGGAAGGCGACCCGGCGCGCGCGGCGGAATCGCTTGCCACACGTATCGAGGAAGAGCGGCGCCTGATGTATGTGGGCATCACGCGCGCCCAGCGCACCTTGAACCTGAGCTGGTGCAAGAAGCGGCGGCGCGCGCGAGAAGACCTGGTGCGCGAACCGTCGCGCTTCATCGAAGAGATGGGCCTGGGCGACGCGCGCTTTCCGGAAGACGAAGCCACGCGCGCGATGAGTCCGAAGGAACGCCTGGGCATGCTGAAGGCGCTGTTGCAGAAAGGCGGATGATCCGCCTTGCCCCGTAGAGCCCGTGAAGCCGCGCCGGGTTGGTCACCGGCAGCGTGCGGATGTGTTCGGGCGTTCCGGCTCGCGCCATGCAGCGCGCGAGCGCGCATTGTGCTCACAACGGTATTGGTGAAGCTGGCCCCAGCGCGTTGCCGGCGAGACGGCCGCATGCCCCGCGAATGCGCCCATCGGAATTTCCGTCCCCAGTGGCGCTTGCCGGCGGCGGATGGCTACTCCAGATCCTTCAGCAGCAGATGCCAGAACTTCGCCCGCGCGGCGAGCGTGCTGACCAGGATGTGTTCGTGCAGCGTGTGAGCGCCGTCGCCGTCGGCGCCCAGGCCATCCAGCGTGGGCACACCCATGGCGGAAGTGAAATTCGCATCGCTGCCGCCGCCCGTCATGGGGGCGTCGTCCAGCGTGAAGCCGGCGGCCGTCGCGAACAGGCGCGCCTTGCCCAGCAACTGGCTGGTCGCCTCGGTTTTCACCATCGGCGGCCGGTTCAGTTCCACGTCGATGTCCAGACTCGTGTCCGGGCCAACCGGCTTCAGGCCGCGCATGCGCTTGAGCGTGTCTTCGGCCGCCGGCATATCGGGCACCCGGAAATCCACCACGCACCGGCACAGCGCCGGCACCGTGTTGGTCGCGGTGCCGCCCTCTATCGTCCCCACGCTGACTGTCACGCCGCGCGCATAGTCCGTCATGCTTTCCAGCGCCAGCACCTGGTGGGCCATCTCGCGGATCGCGCTGCGGCCCTTTTCGTGGGCGACGCCGGCATGTGCAGCATGGCCTTTCACGCTCAGGCGCAGCATCCCGGTGCCTTTGCGGGCCGTCACGCATTTGCCGCCATTGGCCCGCGCCGGCTCGCACACCAGGCCGTACTTCGCATTGCGCGCGTAGGCCTCGATCGAGGCGCGCGAGGCGTGGCTGCCCGTTTCTTCGTCGGGGACCAGGACAAAGTCCACCGGCAACCGCGTCGAGCCCGGCTCGGACAGGCGGCCGAGCGCCAGCAGGGCCAGGTAGATGCCGGCCTTCATGTCATAGCACCCGGGCCCATACAGCTTGTCCCCTTCGATGCGGTAAGGCGTTTCCTGCAGCGTTCCGATGGGATGCACGGTGTCCATATGCGCCAGCACCAGGATGCCGGGCCGGGTATCGTCCGGCGCGCGGTTGGTGATCGTCAGCAAAGGGCCGGTGTTCCCGCCCAGCGATCGGATCGCCGTGCGCAGGCCCGCCGCCTGCGCTTCGGCCTGGATCAATGCGGCCATGGCGGCCACCCCGGCAGGCGAGCTGGTGGGAGACTCGCATTCGATCCAGGGGCGCAAGCCGGCGGCAATCGCGGCGGAGTCGGGAAGGGCGGAAGAGGGCTGGGCGGGCATCAATGTTCCTCGTTCGATGATGGTGTCTTGGTAGGGGTTCGTCCCGGGCCGCGGACGACTCGCCGCGTGAACCGGCGCCCCCGCTTGATCTATGCGACGGTCTTGCCGGCCAGGCGCGCCATCTCGGCCTCATCCGGCATGCGGCCGTCGAACCAGAGGCTGGCGCACACCGCCGACATCGCCTTGCCGTCGTGCCCGATACCCGGCACCGATATCAGCTGCCAGTTGAACGGCACGCCCAGGCGCGCGGCCTCGCGCTTGCCGGCCTCGAAATAGTGATGGGCGCGGGCGTAGCGGTGCGGCCCCTGCCGCTGGGCTGCCGGCTCGGAGGGCAGATTCGGGTCGTCAGTGGCGGTGTCCTGGTCGCCGGCCAGGATGGTCATGGGGTAGCCAAGCAGGCGCACCAGGTGGTCCTGCGTCAGCCCCACGCCATCGAGCCCCTCGGGATAGGGGTGATCGAAGGTCGGCAGCGTGTACCAGCCCGGGTTCCCCACGGCAACCGCCTTGAATGGCGCATGTGACTGGCTGCTCATCAGACGGTGCACGAACTGGCCGCCGGCGGAATGGCCGAAAAGGTAGGCCTGTTCGCATTCGGTGATCTCGGCGGCGCGCAGGTCGTTGAACACGCGCTCAACGAGCACGTAGGTCCAGCCCTCCACCGGCCGCACGTTGCCGCTGGGCGTGAACACCCGACCGTTGTTGTAGCTTTCCGTCCCGGGCCAGATCTCGTTGGAGAAGGTCGGCGCCACGATCAGCAGCTTGTGTTTGTCGGCGGCGGGAATCCAGAAATCGCGATAGTCGTCGCCGTTGCGCAATACCCCGTGCTGCACGAAAACCACCGGACGGTCCGGCGTATAGCCGTAGGGCCGGTAGGTATTCAAAGTGAACGGACGGTCGCTGTTGCGGTCCTCGTCCACATACGGGATGGCGTTGCGGCCTGGATGGTTCAGATCCAGGCTGATGCGTTCGACGTTGGACAGGTTCATGCGGCTTCCTTGCGAGGACGGAATCAGGCAGCCCGGTCGTTCAGGTGACAGGCGGACCAGTGGGCGGGCGCGATTTCGGCCAGCGGCGGCGCCTGCTCCCGGCACCGTGGCATGGCGTGCGGACAACGCGGGTGGAAGGTGCAGCCGGACGGCGGCGCCAGCGGGGAGGGAATCTCTCCCTGAATGGGCGTAAAGCGTCGCCCGCGCCGGTTGACGTCGGGCATTTCGGCCAGCAGCGCCTGGGTATAGGGATGGTTGGCGCGCGAAAAAATCTGTGCGGCAGGCGCCGTTTCGACGATGCGCCCCAGGTACATGATGGCGACGCGGTCGGAGATATGGCGCACCACGCCCAGATCGTGGCTGATGAACAGATAGGTGAAGCCGTGACGCTCGCGCAGGTCCATGAACAGGTTTATGACCTGCGCCTGGATCGACACGTCCAGGGCGGCGACCGGCTCGTCGCACACCAGGAACGACGGCTGGACCATCAGCGCCCGGGCGATGCCGATGCGCTGGCGCTGCCCGCCCGAAATCTGGTGCGGGAAGCGGTCGCGGTAATCGGCGCCCAAGCCCACGGCGGCCAACGCCGCGTCGATGCGGGCCGGGATTTCGTCGGGCGGCGCCAGCTTGTGCACCTTCAGGGCCTCGCCAAGTATCTGGCGCACCCGATGGCGCGGATTCAGCGATGCCTGCGGATCCTGGAACACCATCTGCACGCCCAGCACGTAGTCCAGCCTGTCGCGGCCTTTCAGCTCGGACGCCGGGCGGCCGTTGTAGCGCAGGTCGCCTTCGGTGGGCGGGTGCAGTCCGGCCACGATGCGGCCCAGCGTGGATTTGCCGCAACCCGATTCGCCGACCAGGCCGACCACTTCGCCCGGCGCGATCGACAGGCTGACACCGTTGACCGCATGCACCACGGCGCGGTCGATGGGGCGGCCGGCCAGGGCCAGCAGCCGTTGCGCCAGATCGGGCCGCTGCTCGAAGCGCTTGTGCACGCCGCGCAGCTCGATCACGGGCGTCGCGTTGGCGGCATCGGCGCCTTGCCGGGCGGCCGCGTCGGCGCCCACGGCGGCGGTGTCGTTTCCGGTGGATGTCGCTTGCAGATTCATGCCGCGCTCCCTCGCCCGACGGGCGCGTAGCAATGGAAACCGCGGGCGCCCTCGCGCGTGAGTCCGGGGAATTGTTCGGTGCAGCGGGTCACCGCGTTGGGACAGCGCGGCCGGAACGGACACCCCCATGGCCTCGCTGATAGGCTAGGGGCCATCCCGTCAATCTGGCGCAGGCGCGCCCCGGGGTGCCCGGCCGCCGGCATGGAACGCAGCAGACCCTGCGTGTAGGGGTGGCGCGGCGCATCCAGCACTTCGTTCACCGGTCCCGTTTCCACGATACGGCCGGCGTACATGACGGCGACGCGGTCGGCGAGTTCCGCCACCACGCCCAGGTCGTGCGTGATCCAGATGAGCGCGGTATCGCGGGTGCGGCAGATTTCCTGCATGCGGTAAAGAATCTGGCCCTGGATGGTCACATCCAGCGCCGTGGTTGGTTCGTCGGCGATGATCAGGTCGGGATTGTTCAACAGCGCGATCGCGATCGCCACGCGCTGCCGCATGCCGCCCGAAAACTCGTGCGGGAAACTGCGCAGCCGCGCTTCCGGCGACGGGATGCCCACCATGGCCAGCGCCTCGGCGCAGCGCGCCATCGCTTCTGCGCGGCTGACGTTTTCGTGGGTCAGGATGGTTTCGGCCATCTGCTCGCCGATGCGCAGCACCGGATTGAGCGTCATCAAGGGATCCTGGAAGATCATCGCGATGCGGTTGCCGCGCAGGCGCCGCATGCCTTCTTCGTCCCGCTTTCGCAGGTCCTCGCCCTTGAACCGGACCTCGCCGGCCACGACTTCGCCGGGCGGGTCGATCAGGCCCATGATGGAGAAACCGGTCACGGATTTACCCGACCCCGATTCACCGACCAGGCCCAGGATTTCGCCGCGGCGCAGGGTGAGGTCCACGCCGTCGACGGCCGGCCAGGCGCCGGCAGGGGTATGAAATGCGGTGCGCAAGCCGCGCACATCAAGCAGGAGTTCACTCATCGTCGCGGGTCCAGGCTTTCCCGGAGACGGTCGCCCAGGATGTTGATGGCAAGAATCAGGAACAGCAATGCCAGTCCCGGAAAAAGGCTGATCCAGTAGTCGCCGGACAGCAGATATTGAAAACCGTTGGCGATCAGCAGGCCAAGCGAAGGCTCGGTGATAGGCACGCCGACGCCCAGGAAACTCAGCGTCGCTTCCAGCGCGATGGCGTGCGCGATCTGCACCGTCGCATACACCAGGATGGGGCCCAGGCAGTTCGGCAGCAGGTGCACCACCATGATGCGCCACGCCGGAAAGCCGAGGTTCATCGCGGCCTCCACATATTCCTTGCGCCGTTCCTGCAGCGCCCGGCCACGCATGATGCGCGCATAGTTGGCCCATTGCACGAGCACCAGCGCCAGGATGACCTTGTCCACGCCGCGGCCCATGACGGCGAGCAGGACCAGCGCCACCAGGATGGAAGGAAAGCCCAGGACGAAATCGACCAGCCGCATCAGCAGCGCATCCACGCGGCCACCGACATAGGCCGCGAGCAGCCCCACCGCGCTGCCGATGGCGGTGGCCAGCGCGACGGACGACAGGCCGACCAGCAGGCTGATGCGGATCCCGTAGAGGATGGCGCTGAGCATGTCGCGGCCCTGGTCGTCGGTGCCGAGCCAATAGAGATGGCCGTCCATCGACGCCGCACGCGGCGGCAGCCGGCCGTCCATCAGGTTCAGGTTGGCGAGGTCATAGGGATTCTGCGGCGCGAAGTAGGGCGCGACCAGGATGACCAGCGCGAGCACGGCAAGAACGATAAGCGTGCCGCGCACGGTGGGACGGCCCTGCAGCCGCCGAAGGATGGCGTTGCGCCGCGGCGTATCCGCCAGGGGCGGCACGGTGCGCGTGCGGCCGGAAGAAAGGGAGTCGGACATGGCAGAAAAAAAGTCGTGGACCGAATGTTAAAAGGCGGCTCTCAAAAGATATCGGCGTCCCGGTTCATCCACCGCGCTTCACCGCACCCGCAACGCAAAAACGGACATCGCACCACGGGTATCCCCCCATCGGGACGCCGCGGATCCGGCTTCGCCGGTCCGCTGGCGAGCCCCCTCGAGGGGGAAGCGCGCAGCGCTCCGGGGGTGGGTTCCCTCCTCCCGCCAGCGCCACCATCGACGCATGAAACCGACGCCCCCCGATCGGGACGCCGCGGATCCGGCTTTGCCGGTCCGCTGGCGTGCCCCCTTGAGGGGGAAGCGCGCAGCGCTTCGGGGGTGGGCCTCATCACCCTCTCGCGGCCGTCAGCTGCACCCGTGGATCCAGCACGGCGTACAGGATATCGACGATCAGATTGATCAGGACGAACAGCAGGGTAACGAACATAACGTAGGCCACCACCACGGGCCGGTCGAGCTGGTAGACGCTGTCTATCAGCAGCTTGCCCATGCCGGGCCAGGCGAACACGGTTTCGGTGATGGTGGAATAAGCGATCAGATGGCCGAACTCCATGCCGACCACGGTGACCACAGGGATCAGGATATTGCGCAGGATGTGGCGGCCGACGATGCGGCGCGCGGGCAGGCCCTTGGCCCGCGCGAACTTCACGTATTCCTGGTTCTGCGCTTCGGTCACGCCGGAGGCGGTCAGGCGCAGCACCAGCGCCACGTTGGCCAGCGCCAGGTTCAGTGCCGGCATCGCCATGTGCGACAGCCCGTCCAGCGTCAGGAAGGAAAACGGGATCCCGAGCACGGTGACCGTTTCGCCGCGGCCCGACGCCGGCAGCCATCCCAGCCACACGGCAAACATCAGGATGAGCATCATGCCAAGCCAGAAGGCCGGCAGCGAGAAACCCAGAACGGAGGTCGCGAGGATGCCGCGGCCCAACGCCGTGTCGCGGCGCAGGCCCGCGAGCAGGCCCAGCGGGATGCCGAGCACACAGGTCAGCGCGATGGCGGCCACCACCAGTTCCAGCGTCGCGGGCACGCGTTGCAGGATGAGCGAAATGGCCGGCACGCCCTGCACGAAGGAATTGCCCAGGTCGCCGTGCAGCGCGCGCCAGACGAAATTCCCATACTGCTGCCACACAGGCAGGTCCAGCCCCAGGCGCGCGATCATTTGCTGCCGGTCGGCCAAACTCGCTTCGGGGCTGACGAGAAGTTCGATCGGATCGCCGACCGCATAGACGGCGAAAAACACGACGATGGATACGGCGATAAGCACGAACAGGCTCTGTATGAGCCTGCGCAGGATGAACAAGGCCACGCGGCGGTTCCCCGAATGATGTCTTTTGATGTGCGGCGCAAGCGCTCGTGGGCGCTACTTTACTGCAGTCTTGCGCGCGCGGTCAGCCCGCGGCGCGCGTGGATTCAGCCGCGCGCCGCAATGGGCTGCGCCAGGCGCACCACCGTCACGCCGGCGCGGACGTTGGCCAGCGATGGCATGATCAGGACGCAATCGTCGTAGGGCGTGCACACCGGTTCGCCTTCGGACCAGCCGATCACCGTGCCGGCGTGCGGCAAAGTCTCCAGCCCCTTCCAGGGCTGGGCGAAGCGAAAGTCCGCGCTCTTGGCCGCGATGGCGTGCGTGACGCGCAGCGCCTGCTGTTTCGGCGCCGTCGGCATGAACCACGCGCCGGGGAGATCGGTCGATTCGACGATGCCCGAGGCGACCAGGAAACGCGCCATCTGGTCCAGGGCCACATCGCGCGCCTGCGGCGCGCCATGGAAACCGCATTCGATCAGCAGCGACCGCGTGCCGTTGTCGCCAGGCTCGCCGAACTTGCCGTAATCGCGCATGCGCACGCCGGCGGCATGGCCGGCATCGGCGATGATCTTGGCCGGATTGCCGAGGCTAAGCGCCAGATCGATGTTGCGCTGCTGCATGCCCGTCATCTGCAGCGGCACGGTCGAATTGCTCATGGAATGGATATCGAGCAGCCAGTCGGCCTTCTTCAGCCACGGCAGGATGACGGCCGCGCGGCGCCGTTCCTGCGTACTGTCGTCGGCCAGTTTGTCGTCGCTCCAGACGCGGTTCAGGTCTTCATCGACAAAGCGGGAAGCGGTGTAGTTGGCCGCGTCGAACCGGTCGAAGGCCGCCAGGTTGCAGAATGCCAGGGTCAAGGCGCCGTGGCGCGGGCGCAGGCCGTGGGCCAGCGCCGCTTTCAGCGCCCAGGCGCCGCACAGCTCGTTGCCGTGGATCAGCGCCGAAATCATGACGCTGGGACCGGGGCGGCCGGAATCGAAGTGCCAGATGCCTTCCGTGCCCGTGTTGCCGGCCCGCTCCACATTCAGGTCGGGGCAGGGCAATTCAAAGGGACGCATGGGAAGATCGTGGGCTGCGGGCATCGCGGCTCCGGACAGGCGGTTCAAGTTCGGCAACGGCGGAAAAACGAGGGGACGCGGGGCCGGGCGGCGCGCCTTCGGGTCCGAAGGCGGTTTGGACGGGGGATTCTGTGATGCCATGATCCGTAACGAAGGAGGCGGCAGCCGAAGGGCGCGGGTTGCGCGGCCCGAACGGACTTTTTCGCAAGAATTCTAGGGGCGGCGAGCGCCAACGACCATTAGAATATTTCGTCCTTGTATTGCCGAAAAGGCAAAGCTCGCCATCTGGCCCAAAAAGGTCGCCCATGCACGGAATCGCCCTGAAGTACTTCGCCGAAGTCGCGGCCGCGGGCAGCCTCAGCGCCGCGTCGCAACGCCTGTTCGTCGCCGTCTCGGCCATCAGCCGCCAGATCGCCAAGCTGGAGGCCGAAGTGGGCGCGCCGCTTTTCAAGCGCATGTCGCGCGGCATGGTGTTGAGCGAGGCAGGCGAGCTGCTCCTGGCGCATGCGCGGCGCGCATTGCTCGAATCCGAGGCCGTGCTGCAGGACATCGCGGGGCTGAAGGGCGCGCCCAGCGGCACGATCCGCGTCGTCGCCACCGACGGCCCGGCGCATCATTTCCTGCCCGAATCGATGGCGGCCTTTCGCGGCAGGCATGCGCATGTGCGTTTCAGCCTGCTGGTATGCACGCACGCGGAAGCGATGCGGCGCGTCGCCGAGGGACAGGCCGACCTGGCGGTGTCGTTCGGCGCCGAGCAAAGGAAAGGCACCGTCGTGCGCTATTCCGTGCCCGCGCCCGTGTATGCCGTGATGGCGCGTGCTCATCCGTTGGCGCGCCTTGCCAGCGTCGCACCCATGCAACTGTTGCCCTATCCGCTGGCGTCGACCGAATCGTCCTCGGGCACGCGCAAGCTGCTCGAACGCTGCTGGCGGCAGGAAGGCATGCATTTCGAGCCGGTCTTCGTCAGCAACCTGTCGGCGGCGCTGATGTCATTCGTTCGTAACTCGGACCGCGTCATGCTGGGCGCCTACCTGCCTGCGATGTCGGCACTGAAGCGCGGCGGGCTGGTGGCCCGGCCCATCGACCATCCCGAGATGTCGACGCGCCGCCTGCAATTGCACACCATGGAAGGGCGCCTGCTGCCCGGCGTGGTGGAAGAATTCCTTGAGTACATCGCTGCCGCGCTGCCCGTGCCGGACCAGGCGGCGGCGCCCGCCAGACGCGCGCGCACGGCAAGGCGCGGCGCCGGTGCGCATCCGACGCCGGTGCAGGAAGGCCGCATTGGCTTAAGCGCGCCCGCACGGTTATAGTTCCCAGCCTCCACTCCCTACGACGGACGCCATCATGCAAACCGATTACGCAGAACTCGTCCGGCGGACCATACGAAGCGTGCCCGACTGGCCCAAGCCCGGGGTGACATTTCGCGATATCACGCCGGTGCTGCAGGATCCCCGCACCTTTCGCGTGCTGATCGACATTTTCGTGTACCGCTACATGCGACAGCGGCTGGACCTGGTGGCCGGCGTGGACGCCCGCGGCTTCATCATCGGCAGTGTTCTCGCGTACGAGCTGAACCTGGGCTTCGTGCCGGTGCGCAAGCAGGGCAAGCTGCCGTATCGCACGGTGGCAGAGTCGTATTCGATGGAATACGCCAATGCATCCGTCGAAATGCACGCCGACGCCGTGCGGCCGGGGCAGCGGGTGCTCCTGATGGACGACCTGATCGCCACCGGCGGCACCATGATCGCGGCCATCAAGCTGCTGCAGCGGCTGGGGGCGAACGTCGTCGAGGCCGCCACGATCATCGACCTGCCCGCGCTGGGCGGTTCGGTTGCCGTCGCCGAAACCGGCACGCCTTTGTATTCGGTCTGCCGTTTCGACGAAGAACCGGCGCCGTAGCGGCGTGATCCGAAAGGGCGGCAATGGACCCACAGGCAAGGAAGGGATGAGCGTCAAGACGGCTCTCAGGGTCATCGAGATCATCGAGGTATTCGCGCGCGAAAAGCGGCCGCTGGCGCTTTCGGAGCTGGCGCGCCTGCTCGAAGTGCCCGTATCCAGCTGCCTGGCCCTGATACGCACGCTCGCCGAACTCGGCTACCTGTACGAAGTCGGCCGCCGCAACGGCTATTACCCCACCAGCCGCCTGCTGGCCATGGCGCAGCAGATCGCCCGCAACGACCCGGTGCGCGACCGGGTCTACCCCAGTCTGCTCGAATTGCGCGAGGCCACGCAGGAAACCGTCGTCTTCGCCAAGCTCACGCCTGACCACCGCGTGGTGTACCTTGAAGTGCTGGATTCGCCGCACACCATCCGCTACGCGCCGGTGGCCGGCGAGTTCCGCGAGCTGCATGCCAATTCGCTCGGCAAGGCGCTGCTTTCCACGCTGCCGCCGGAAAAGCGCCAGGCGCTGCTGCGCCGCGGTCCCCTGACCCGCTTCAATGAGCGCACCATGGTGGATCCCGATGTGGTGGAAGCCGATATCGCGGCGTCACGGCAACGCGGCTGGTTCCGCAATCTGGGCGAATCGCTGGCGGAAGTCGGCGCGATCGCGTGGCCGCTGGCCCTGGGCGGCGATCATTACGCGATTTCGGTCGGCGCGCCGGTGTACCGCATCGAGCCGAACCAGGAAGCGTACGCGCGCATTCTGCGCGCCGCCTGCGCGGCGCTGGAACAGAACGCGATATGAGGCGGCGCGGCGGCGCGGCTTTTGCCGCCCGCCGCCAGCGCCAAGCCTGGGTCAATAGGACTTGGGCAGCCCCAGCACCTTCTCCGCGATGAAGCAAAGGATCAGTTGCGGGCTGACGGGCGCGATCCGCGGGATATAGCTTTCGCGCAGCAGGCGTTCCACGTGATATTCCTTGGCGTAACCCATTCCGCCAAGCGTCAGCACCGCGGTCTGGCAGGCGTTGTGCCCGGCTTCGGCGGCCAGGTACTTGGCCGAATTCGCATAGGGGCCGCAGGGCTGCCCGGCGTCGTACATCGAGGCCGCCTTGAAGACCATCAGGTCGGCCGCCTCCAATTGCATCCAGGCCTGCGCAAGCGGGTGCTGCACGCCCTGGTTCTGCCCGATGGGCCGGCCGAAGACCTTGCGTTCATTGGCGTAGCGCACGGCGCGATTCAGGGCCGCGCGGCCGATGCCCACCGCTTCGGCGGCGATAAGTATGCGCTCCGGATTCAGGCCGTGCAGGATGTACTCGAACCCGCGCCCTTCCTCGCCGATGCGATCGGCGGCCGGGATGCGAAGGCCGTCGATGAAAAGCATGTTCGAATCGACTGCCTTGCGGCCCATTTTTTCGATTTCGCGGACTTCGACGCGCTCGCGGTCCAGGTCGGTGTAGAACAGCGAAAGGCCGTGCGTGGGCTTGTCGACCTCGGAAAGCGGCGTGGTGCGAGCCAGCAGCAGCATCTTGTGGGCCACCTGGGCGGTGGAGATCCATATCTTGCGTCCGTGCACCACGTAATGATCGCCCTCGCGCACGGCCCGCGTGGTCAGGCGCGTGGTGTCGAGCCCGGCGTCGGGCTCCGTGACGGCGAAGCAGGCCTTGTGCCGGCCGGCGATCAGGTCCGGCAGCCAGCGCGCGCGTTGTTCGGCGTTGCCGAATACCACCACGGGATTCAGGCCGAAGATGTTCATGTGCACCGCCGAAGCGCCAGCGAAACCGGCCCCGGACGCGGCGATGGTCTGCATCATCAGGGCGGCTTCGGTCATGCCCAGTCCGGCGCCGCCATAGTCCGGCGGCATGGCGATGCCGAGCCAGCCGTCGCGCGCCAGGTCGGCATGCAATTCATGCGGAAAGCCGCCGTCGCGGTCGCGCTCCAGCCAGTATTCGTCGGGGTAGCGCGCGCAGATCTGCTCCACGGCGTCGCGCATGGCGATTTGATCGGGGGTGAATGTAAAGTCCATCAGCGGGTCCCATCGTGAGTGGCCTGGGCGTCCAGCAACGCCTGGATGGCCGATTCGGCAAAGCCGGCTTCGCGCAGCACTTCGATGCTGTGTTCGCCCAGCCGCGGCGCGGGCCGCCGCAAGGCGGTCGGCGTGCCGTCGAAGCGCCCCAAGGGCGCCGGGGTGCGCAACCGACCTTCGGTCGGGTGGTCCACGGTGCGCACGAAATCCGTGGCGCGCAGATGCGGGTCCCGGATCAAGTCTTCGATGCCGTAAAGCCGGGATGCCGGGATGTCGGCCTCGGCCAGCAGGCGCAGCCAATCGTCGGTGTCGCGCGTCAGCATGACCTGCGCGACATAGGCGTAGACCTCGCCGATGTGTTCGGCGCGCGCCGTATGCGTGGCGAAGCGCGGGTCAGCGGCCATTTCCGGCTTTCCGATGGCCGCGAAGAAGTTGCGCCAGTGCTTGTCGTTGTAGATCAGCAGGCACACGTGGCCGTCGCGGGTCGCGTAGGGCTTGCGGTGCGGCGCGAGCAGCCGCGCATAACCGGTGTCGCCCAACGGCGGATCGAAGGTCCAGCCGCCCAGGTGGTCGCCCAGCACCATATGTGCCATGCCCTCGAACATGGGGATCTCCAGGCTTTGCCCCTGGCCGGTTTCGCGTGCATGCAGCACGGCGGCCAGCAACGCGATGGCGGTATGCAGGCCGACGGCGCGGTCGGCCAGCGTCAAGGGCGCGTAGCGCGGTTCGTCTGCGCTCTGGCGGCGGAACAGGTCCGCGATGCCGGTCTGGCCCTGGATCAGATCGTCGTAGGCGGGGCGGCCCGCGTAAGGCCCGCCTTCGGCATAACCATAGGCGCCGGCATAGACGATACGCGGCTGGCGCGCCGCGAAGGCCGCATAGTCCAGTCCCAGCCGCGCCATCGCCTGCGGCCGGATGTTGTACAGGACCGCATCGCAATCCTGCGCCAGCGCCAGGCAGGCATCGCGCGCGGCCGGCTGCTTCAGGTCCAGGACGATGGAGCGCTTGTTGCGGTTCAGATGCAGGTAAAGGTGCCCCATGCCGGGATTGCGCATGGGACCCACGGCGCGCATGTTGTCGCCGGCCGGCGATTCCACTTTGATGACGTCCGCGCCCAGGTCGGCCAGCACCTGCGTGGCATAAGGCCCCATGACCACCGCGGTCAGGTCGAGGATGCGCACGCCGGCCAGCGGGCCGCCCGCGCCGTGTTCGGTTCTCTTCATTGCTGCTCGATGCCCGCGTCGCGGATCAGTTTGCCCCACAGGGTGAGTTGCTGCGACACGAAGGCCGCGAAGTCTTCGGGCGTGCCGCTGAAGGCGTCGAAGCCCAGCACGGCCAGCTGCTTGCGCACTTCCGGTTCGGCGACGATCTTGTTGATGGCGGCGTTGAGCGTCTTGACGATCTCGGGCGGCATGCCGGCCGGACCGAAGTAGCCGTTCCAGGAATTGATGTCGAAATCGGCGATGCCGGCGTCTTCCATCGATGGGATGTCGGGCACGACGCTGCTGCGCGCGGCGGTGGACACGGCAAGCGCCCGCATCTTGCCCGACTGGACGAAGGGCAGGCCGGACGCCACGTCCGTGAACATCATGTCGACCTGGCCACCCACCACGTCGGTGATGGCCTGGGGCGTGCCCTTGTAGGGGATATGCACGATATCGATGCCCGCGCGGCGGGCCAGCGTGGCGCCGGCAACGATGCCGGTGCTGTTGCCGCTGGCGTAGGTCAGCTTGCCCGGGTGCGCCTTGGCGTAGGCGACCAGTTCCTGCACCGACTTTACGGGCAGCTTGGGATTCACGACCAGGATGAACGGAAGGTTGCCGCCCCGCGCGATGGGGGTGAAATCCTTCACGGGATCGTACGGCACGTTCTTCATCAGGTATGGCGCCGCCGAGTGCGAGGTGTTCGTCGTGACGAACAGCGTGTAGCCGTCCGGTTTGGCGCGCGCCACGTAGGAGGCGGCGATGGTGGCGTTGCCGCCCGGCTTGTTTTCCACGACCACCTGCCCATTCAGGATGCGGCCCAATTCGGCGGCGAAGATGCGGCCGACCGCGTCGGTGCCGGAACCGGCGGGGAAGGGCACCACCAGGGTGATGGGCCGCTCGGGGTAGGCCGCCCGGGCGGGGCCGGGCCCGGTCAGGCCGGCGGCGGCGAACAGGACCGCGGCGGCGGCTGCATGACGCGATAGGCGCGCAAAGCGATTCATGGGTTTGTCTCCTTTTGTCGTTGTGATGCCCGTATGGGGCAGTGGCCGGGCGTTTGCCGCGCCGGCGGACCGGCGCCGCGCGCTGCCGCCGGCGGCGGGTCCGGCGCACAGGCTGCTGCGCTGCGCCGGACGTATTGCGTTTCGCCGTTATCCGGCGGCCGGGTCAGCGGATTACGCGATCCGGCCGCTCTTCGTAAGGCGGGCTGTAGATGACCAGCAGCCGCGCCGGCTCTTCGCTGGTCACCGTGAACACATGCGGGATATCGGGCGGGAAATAGCAGCAGTCGCCCGGCCCCATGTCGGCGGCGACGCCATCGACTTCGGCGCGCGCGGTCCCGGCGATCAGGTAGCACACCTGTTCGATGCCCGGATGCGCATGGGGCAGCGCCCCTTTGCCCTTTTCGATCACCCCCAGCACGACCTCCACATTGGCCGCCCCGACGTTCTCCCGCCCGATCAGCCGGCGGTTGGTCGTGCCAAGATGGTTCGCGGGGTGGTAGCCGGGAACGTCGGCTTCCCTGATGAGCCAGGGCGGATTGGATGCTGCCATGCTTGTCTCCGATTTCTCATATGTGAATCTATTTTCACCATCATGAAAATTTGAGTCAAGCGCGGCCGCGGAGGTTGGGGCCCTGGGGCCGGAATGCCGCACCGGCATCCGGGTGCGCGCGGGCGAGCCTGCCTGAAACGGCGGCGATGAATGATGAAAGGAAGGCGGCGGCCGCCGGTCCTGCGCGATCCAAGCGCAGTGCGGCGCGCTATCGGTCCAGCGGCGTTCCGGGCGCCGCGGCCCGGCTCCGGGTCAGCGGCGCTCGTTCAGCCGCGGCTGGATGAAATCCAGGAAGGCCCGCGTCTTGGCGGGGATGGCGCGCGATGGCAGCAGCGCGAACAGCGGCATCGGCGTCAGGTGCCAGTCGGGCAGCACCCGTACCAGGCCAATGCGCTCGATGGCTTTTTCCATGGTATGGAAGACCGGAAGCGGCACCACGCCCATTCCGCGCGCGGCCAGCCGCGCCAGCATGCCCATATTGTTCGCGATGAGGCGGCCGAAGACTTGCACCCGCACCACGCGTTCGCCGGAATGCAGCATCCAGAAAGAACCGCCTTCGCCGCTGGGAAAGCGCAGGCAATCGTGGTGGCTGAGGTCGATCGGCGTGAGCGGCTCGCCGTGGCGCGCCAGATAGTCGTGCGAGGCGTACAGCTGGTGCGACATCACCATGATCTGGCGCGAGATCAGGCTGGAGTCGGGCTGTTGGCCAAAGCGCAGCACCAGGTCGAAGGGGTTGCTGATGGGGTCCACCGGCCGGCCGCTGACGTCGAACTCGCATTCGATGTCGGGATACTGCTCGGTGAACTCGCGCATCACGAGCGGCAGAACCAGCTGCGCCAGGCTGGCCGTCAGCGAGATGCGCAGGCGGCCTTTGGGTTGCGCCGCCATATCGTGCAATTGCTCGTGGGCGACCCGCGCTTCCTCGATGATGTGCCGGCAGCGCTCGAAGTAAAGAGCGCCAGCTTCCGTCAATTCGATGCGGCGCGTCGTCCGCGTGAGCAGCTGCATCCCCACGCGCCGCTCCAGTTCGGTAACGCGGCGCGACAGCGTGGCCGCCGGGATGTTCAGAGCCTCGGCCGCGTGGCTGAAGTTCTTCCGCTTGGCCACTTCCACGAACAACGCGATGTCATTGAGCTGGACGTCCATGAGGCGTGTTCCCTTGGCATGTCGCGGCAGCGGGCCGGGTCAGAGTATCAGCTTGTACGCCGGGTTGTCGGTTTCGTTCCAGCAGGGGTAGGCCAGCTCGGCGATGAAGGCCTTGAAGGCCTTTTTGTCGGAGGGCGGCACCTGTATCCCGACCAGGATGCGGCCGTAGTCGGCGCCCTGGTTGCGGTAATGGAACAGGCTGATATTCCAGCTGGGGTTCATGGTGCTCAGGAAGCGCATGAGCGCGCCCGGCCGTTCCGGAAACTCGAAGCGATACAGCAATTCGTCGTGCGCCAGCGCGGAGCGGCCGCCCACCATGTGGCGCAGATGGGTCTTGGCCATTTCGTCGTGGGTCAGGTCCAACGTATCGAAGCCGTGGCGGCGGAAGTTGGCGGCGAGCTTTTCAGGCTCGGCGGGCGAGGACACCTGGATGCCCACGAACACGTGGGCGCGCACGGCGTCGGATATCCGGTAGTTGAACTCGGTCACGTTGCGGTTGCCCACGAGCTCGCAGAACTTGCGGAAGCTGCCGCGCTGTTCCGGCATGGAGACGACGAATACCGCTTCCCGCATCTCGCCGACTTCGGCGCGCTCGGCGACGAAGCGCAGCCGGTCGAAATTCATATTCGCGCCGCAGGCGATCGCCGCGACGGTCTTGTTCTTCCATTTCTGCTGCGCGAGGTACTGCTTGGCGCCGGCCACGGCCATGGCGCCGGCCGGCTCGAGCACGCTGCGCGTATCCTGGAACACGTCCTTGATGGCTGCGCAGATGGCGTCCGTATCGACCACCACGAAGTCGTCCACGTACTGGCGCACCAGTTTGAAGGTCTCCGCGCCCACCTGTTTGACCGCCGTGCCGTCCGAAAACAGGCCGACGTCGTTCAGCACCACGCGCCGCCCGGCGCGCACGCTGCGCAGCATGGCGTCGGAGTCCTCGGTCTGCACGCCGATGATGCGCACTTCCGGCCGCAACTGCTTGATGTACGTTGCCACGCCGGCGATCAGTCCGCCGCCGCCGATGGCGACGAAGACCGCATCCAGCGGGCCGGGATGCTGGCGCAGGATCTCCATGCCCACGGTGCCCTGTCCGGCGATCACGTCCGGGTCGTCGAAGGGATGCACGAAGGTCAGCTTCTGCTTTTTCTCCAGCTCCTTGGCATGCGCATAGGCGTCGGAAAAGCTTTCGCCGGCCAGCACCACTTCGCCGCCCAGGCGGCGCACCGCGTCAATCTTGACCTCCGGCGTGGTCGTGGGCATGACGATCACGGCGCGGCAGCCCAGCTTGCGGGCCGACAGGGCCACGCCCTGCGCATGATTGCCGGCCGACGCCGCGATGACGCCGCGCGCCAGCGCCGCCGGCGGCATGTTGGCCATCTTGTTGTAGGCCCCGCGCAGCTTGAAGCTGAAAACCGGCTGGGCGTCTTCCCGCTTGAGCAGCACCGTGTTCGAAATTCGCTGGGACAGCAGTGTGGCGGGTTCCAGCGGCGACTCGACGGCGACGTCGTAGACTTTCGAGGTCAGGATGCGTTTCAGGTAGTCGGTTGACATGGACTGCGGGGCAGGGGGTTGACAAGCGTCGGGCAGATTACCACAGCGGCCGGCGACGCCCGGCGCCGGTTTCCGCCGCTTTTCCCCAAGCCGGCCAGCCCTTTCCAGAAACGTTGCGCGTTGCCGGGCCGCTCTATTGCTGTCCCGCGATGCGGTCGGCGGCGGCGTCTCGAAGAGGCGGAACGTTTCTACAGCCAGCCCGGAATGTCCACGACGGCGCATCGGCTACAGCGCGCGCGTTGCAGGGACGTTGGACCGCTGCCCATCGTTGCTCCGCGCATGTACGCTTCAGCCCCGGCGGACAGCTACACTGCGCGCCATGGAAGCCGCCTTGATGTCCGCCGTGAACTGGCTGTTGGGCGCGCTGGCCCTGCCCAATGTGGGCCTGAGCGCGATCTTCATCGTCAGTTTGATCTCCGCCACCCTGCTGCCGCTCGGCTCCGAGCCGGCGGTGTTCGGTTACGTCAAGCTGGCGCCTGACATGTTCTGGCCGGCCGTGCTGGTTGCCACGGCGGGCAACACGGTTGGCGGCGCGATCAGCTATGCCATGGGCTGGGGCGCCTGGCGCGCCGCCGAACGCTGGAAGGAAAAGCACCCGCACCGCGCCCACGAGGCCCGCACGCATGCCGGCCACGGCCGCTGGCACCGGCGCGCGCACGATTGGCTGCACCGCATGGGCCCGCCGGCGCTGTTGCTGTCCTGGGTCCCGGCCATCGGCGACCCCCTTTGCGCCGTCGCCGGATGGCTGCGCCTGCCATTCTGGCCTTGCGTGCTTTACATGGGCGTCGGCAAATTCCTGCGCTACCTCGCCATGACCGGCGGCCTGCTTTGGCTGTTCTGAGCTGACAAAAAACTGAGCGCCAGCGCCGAACGACCCCACTTCCTTCGCAAGAAACAAGTGCATCGGGCGCAGCGGACCCGACTTCCCCAGTCCACAAGCCCCCAGACCTTACGCAAGAACGCAGCCATCAGGGCGCCGTGGATCCGGCTTTGCCGGTCCACCGGCGCGCCCCCTGGAGGGGGAAGCGCGTTAGCGCTTCGGGGGCGAGGCTTCCCCTCCGGTCCACCGGCGCGGCCCCCTGGAGGGGGAAGCGCGTTAGCGCTTCGGGGGAGGACTCCCCCACTAGCGTTAAAATGTGTTTTTAAGGGCCACCGCCTCTGTCTCCATGAATGCCCCCCTCGCCAGCCAGTTACTGAATGCGGCGATTCCGCCGGCACCGGGCACCCGCCTGCGTGAGATCCCCTACAACTACACCTCTTTTTCCGATCGCGAGATCGTTGGCCGCCTGCTGGGTGAAGACGCCTGGCAGTTGCTGACCGACCTGCGATCCGAACGCCGTACCGGCCGCTCCGCGCGCATGCTTTACGAGGTGCTTGGCGATATCTGGGTGGTCAGCCGCAACCCTTATCTGCAGGACGACCTGCTGGACAACCCCAAGCGGCGCCGCATGTTGATCGATGCCTTGCATCACCGCCTGGCGGAGATCGACAAGCGCCGCGAGCCTGGCCGCATCGAGTTCCAGGAAGGCCGCGATCTCTATCGCGACGAAAAGGTGTTGCAGCTGATCGAGCGCGCCCGCGCCGCGGTCGCGGCGTTCGAGGCGCGCTTCGACGAGACCGCCCAGTTGCGCCGCCAGACCCAGAAAACCCTGGGCCGCATCACGGCGCGCGACAACATCAAATTCGACGGCCTGTCGCGGGTGGCGCACGTCACCGACGCCACCGACTGGCGCGTCGAGTATCCCTTCGTCGTGCTGACCCCGGACAGCGAGGAAGAAGTGGCCGCCCTGGTGCGCGGGTGCTTCGAGCTCGGGCTCACCATCATCCCGCGCGGAGGCGGTACCGGCTATACCGGCGGCGCCATTCCGCTCACGTGGAAGTCCGCCGTCATCAACACCGAAAAATTCGAGACGCTGGGCAAGGTGGAGCTGACCACGCTGCCCGGCGTCGAGACGCCCGTGGCAACCGTCTTCACGGGCGCGGGCGTGGTCACCAAGCGGGTGGCCGATGCCGCGGCGCAGGCCGGCTACGTGTTCGCCGTCGATCCGACATCCGCAGAAGCTTCCTGTGTGGGCGGAAATATCGCCATGAACGCCGGCGGCAAGAAAGCCGTGCTGTGGGGAACTGCGCTGGACAACCTGGCGTGGTGGCGCATGGTGGACCCGGACGGCAACTGGCTGGAAGTGACGCGGCTGGGCCACAACATGGGCAAGATCCACGACGTCGAGGTCGCGCGATTCGAGCTCAAATGGTTCGATGGCCGCGGCAAGCCGGGCGAAACCCTGCTGCGTACCGAGGTGCTGGAAATCGAAGGCCGCCGCTTCCGCAAGGAGGGCCTGGGCAAGGACGTGACGGACAAGTTCCTGGCGGGCTTGCCGGGCGTGCAGAAGGAAGGCTGCGATGGCCTGATCACGTCGGCGCGCTGGGTGCTGCATCGCATGCCCGCGCATACCCGCACGGTTTGCATGGAATTCTTCGGCCAGGCGCGCGACGCTATCCCGTCGATCGTCGAGGTCAAGCATTATCTCGACCACGAAGGCAGGCAGCGCGGCGCCATCCTGGCCGGTCTTGAGCACCTGGACGAGCGCTACCTGCGCGCCGTGGGCTACGCCACCAAGAGCAAGCGCGGCGTGTTGCCCAAGATGGTGCTGATCGGCGACATCGTCGGCGACGATGAAGACGCGGTGGCCGCGGCCGCCAGCGAGGTGGTGCGTCTGGCAAATACGCGGCATGGCGAAGGCTTCGTGGCCGTAAGCGCCGAGGCACGCAAGAAGTTCTGGGCCGACCGGTCGCGCACCGCCGCCATCGCGCGCCACACAAACGCCTTCAAGATCAACGAGGACGTGGTGATCCCCCTGAATCGCATGGGGGAATACACGGACCACATCGAACGCATCAACATCGAGCTGTCCACGCGCAACAAGCTGCGCCTGCTGGACGAGCTGGACGCCTTCCTGCGCGAGCCGCTGCCGCTGGGCAAGGCCGAGGACGCGGAAGATGCCGAAATCACCCGTGCCGAAGTGCTGGCCGCACGCACCGCGCAGGCCCGCGCTCTGATCGCCGCGACGCGGGCGCGCTGGCAGTGGCTGCTCAATGAACTGGACAAGCCGCTGACCCAGGCGCTGCCCGACATGGCGACTCTGGGCCTGGGCCACATGCAGGCAGCCCTGGCCGACCGCATCGCGGCGCAGCCGGGCGCCCGCGTCTTCGACGTGGTGCAGGACCGCACCGTGCGCGTGTCGTGGAAGACCGAAGTGCTGGCCGAGCTGCAGCGCATTTTCTCGGGCTCGGCGTGCCAGAAGGTGCTCGAAGAAATGCGGGCCATCCATGCCCGCGTGCTGAAGAGCCGCGTGTTCGTCGCGCTGCACATGCACGCTGGCGACGGCAACGTGCACACCAACATTCCGGTCAACTCCGACGATTACGGCATGCTGCGCGAGGCGAACGAGGCCGTCGAGCGCATCATGCGGATCGCGCGCGACCTGGACGGCGTGATTTCCGGCGAACACGGCATCGGCCTGACCAAGTACGAGTTCCTGACGCAGGAAGAGCTGCAGCCCTTCCAGGATTACAAGCGCCGCGTGGACCCCAACGGCCGCTTCAATGCCGGCAAGCTGATGCCCGGCGCAGACCTGACGCACGCCTGGACGCCCAGCTTCAACCTGATGGGCCATGAATCGCTCATCATGCAGCAAAGCGACATCGGCGCCATCTCGGCATCGGTCAAGGATTGCCTGCGCTGCGGCAAGTGCAAGCCGGTGTGCGCGACGCACGTACCGCGCGCCAACCTGCTTTATTCGCCGCGCAACAAGATCCTGGCCACCTCTCTGCTCGTGGAAGCCTTCCTGTACGAGGAGCAGACCCGGCGCGGCGTCAGCCTGAAGCACTGGGAAGAGTTCGAGGACGTGGCCGACCACTGCACCGTCTGCCACAAGTGCTACAACCCCTGTCCGGTGGACATCGATTTCGGCGACGTGTCGATGAACATGCGCGCGCTGCTGCGGCGCATGGGACGCAAGTCCTTCAACCCCGGCACGTCGGCCGCGATGTTTTTCCTGAACGCCAAGGATCCGGCCACCATCAACCTGACGCGCAAGGCCATGGTGGACGTCGGGTACAAGGTGCAGCGCGCCGCGCACGATCTGCTGTCGGGCCTGGCCCGCAAGCAGACGAGGCATCCCCCGGCCACCGTGGGCAAGCGCCCGATCGCCGAACAGGTGGTCCACTTCGTCAACAAGAAGATGCCTGGCGGTCTGCCGAAGCAGACGGCGCGCAAGCTGCTCGACATCGAGGACCCGGACTACGTGCCTATCATCCGCGACCCGCGCGCGACGTCGGCGGATTCCGAGGCCGTGTTCTATTTCCCCGGTTGCGGCTCGGAACGCCTGTTCTCGCAAGTGGGGCTGGCCACGCAGGCGATGCTGTGGCACGCCGGCGTACAGACCGTGCTGCCGCCAGGCTACCTGTGCTGCGGCTATCCGCAGCGCGGCGCCGGCATGAACGACAAGGCCGACCAGATCATCACGGACAACCGTGTGCTGTTCCACCGCGTCGCCAACACGCTGAACTACCTGGACATCAAGACGGTGGTCGTCAGCTGCGGCACGTGCTACGACCAGCTGGCCGGCTATGAGTTCGACAAGATCTTCCCCGGCTGCCGCCTGATCGACATCCACGAATACCTGCTGGAAAAGGGCATCAAGCTCGATGGCGTGCAGGGCGTGCGGTACATGTACCACGATCCCTGCCATACGCCGATGAAACTGCAGGATCCGATGAAGACGGTCAAATCGCTGGTGGGCGACGGCGCCATCAAGAGCGACCGCTGCTGCGGCGAATCGGGCACGCTGGCGGTGTCCCGGCCGGACGTCTCGACGCAGGTGCGCTTCCGCAAGGAAGAAGAACTGCGCAAGGGCGGCGACGCGATCCGTGCCGACGGCTTCAACGGCGAGGTCAAGGTGCTGACGTCCTGCCCGTCGTGCCTGCAGGGCCTGTCGCGCTACAAGGGCGATACCGCGATGGACGCGGACTATATCGTCGTCGAGATGGCGCGGCACATCCTGGGCGAGGAATGGATGCAGAACTACGTCAAGCAGGCCAACGCCGGCGGCATCGAGCGCGTACTGGTCTGAGCCGGCAACGCGGCATGCGGCGCGCTTTCCGCGCCGAGCGCCGCGTTGCTCTGCGATGGCCCGCTACAGTATGATCGTCCCGCTTTTTTCTGCGGGCACTGTGTGCCGATACGGAAGACCGGGAATTGAAACTACAGAGCGAACAGGACCTGGTCGGCCTGTGTCTGGCGCTCATCGGCGGACAGGCTGGCTTGACGCCCAATGAGCGCAGGCTGGCCAGACAGGCCCACGGGCTTGTCCCCGGGCCCCGCGATATCGAACGCGTCCGCGCCTCGATCAACCGCGGCAGCGACCCCCTGGGCGATGCCTTTTCTTCCATCCGCGGGGCGGTGGACCGGCGCGCCGACGGCGCCATCTACACGCCGGCTCCCATCGTCCGCGCCATGACGTCATGGCTGGCCGGCGAAGCCGTGCCGGCCCGCATCGTCGATCCGGGCGCGGGTTCGGGCCGCTTCATCCTGGCCGCGGGCGAACGCTTTCCGGACGCCGCGCTGGTCGCGGTGGAAGTGGATCCTCTTGCCGCCCTGATGCTGCGCGCCAACCTTGCCGCGCGTGGCTGGACAGACCGCGCGACGGTGCTCGTCAAGGACTATCGCGATATCAGGCTGCCGCGCTGCGCCGGGACGACGGCCTTCATCGGCAATCCGCCGTACGTGCGGCATCACGATATCGGTGAAGCGTGGAAAGCCTGGTATGCCCGGAAGTTCGCGCAATTCGGCATCAAGGCCAGCTCGCTGGCGGGACTGCACCTGCATTTCTTCCTGCAGACGCGGCTGCTTGCACGGCCGGGCGACGTCGGCGTGTTCATCACGTCCGCGGAATGGCTGGACGTCAATTACGGCGTCGCCCTGCGCAAGCTGCTGCTCGATGAGTTGGGCGGGCTGGCGCTGCACGTGCTGGAGCCCCGCGTCGAAGCCTTTCCGGGCACCGCCACCACCGCCGCGATCACCTGCTTTCGCATCGGCGAACAGGACGAGCCTGTGCGCGTGCGGGCGGTGGACCGGCTGGCGCAGCTCAATGGCTTGAAGAAAGGGGTGAGCGTCCCGCGGCAGCAGCTGCAAGCCGCGCCGCGCTGGTCCATCATCGTGCGGCCGTCCCCGGCCGTCGCCGGCGGCGAAATCGAACTGGGCGAGTTGTTCCGCGTCCATCGGGGCCAGGTCACCGGGGCGAACAACATCTGGATTGCCGGCGAGCATGCGCGGGCGCTGCCGGACAGCGTCAAGCTGCCGGCGGTCACCAAGGCCAGGGAGCTGATACAGGCAGGCGCGGACCTGCGCTCGGCCGTGGACCTGCGGCGGGTGATCGACCTGCCGCCCGAACTGGACGGGTTTTCCCGCGACGAACGCGAACGCATCGACGCGTTTCTGGCGTGGGCCAGGCGCTGCGGCGCGGATCAGGGCTACATCGCGCGGCACCGCAAGGCCTGGTGGTCCGTGGGCTTGAAGGCGCCCGCGCCCATTCTGTGCACCTACATGGCGCGCCGCCCGCCGCAATTCACCCGCAATAGCTGCGATGCCCGCCACATCAACATCGCGCATGGCCTTTATCCGCGGACGCCCCTGGATCCGGCCATCCTCGCCAGCCTGGTGGCGTGGCTCAATACGAACATACGCACCGGAAGCGGCAGGACCTACGCCGGCGGCCTGACGAAATTCGAACCCCGCGAAATCGAGCGCCTGCGCATTCCGGGTCCCGACACATTGCTTGCATGATACGAGTCCCTCATCGATGGAGCGCGGCGGAGCTGGCCCGAGAGGCCGCCATCGCCGCCGCCCAGTTCCGGGCCGAACGCCTGGCCGCCTCCGATTCCTGGCAGACGCACTACGACGACGCACGCAGCAAGTTCGAACTGCTGTTCGGCAAACTGGATGATCTTGCCCCGGGCGCGATCACGGACGACAAGCTTGCCGACGCCTATGGCGCTGGCCTGGGCGAGGCCATGCGCTACCTGGCGGGCCCGCCGATTTCCGAGGACGATCTGCGCGTGATCGCCGACGTCGAATCCACCGCCCCGGGCGTACTGCGCAAGGACCGCAATGCCTTGCGCAAGGTGTTCGACGTGATCGAGCGGGTAATCGACCCGCACCGGTTCCCATGGGTGGAAAGGGGAGAGGCCCCGACGGCGCCGCAGCGCGAAGCCGCCTTGCTGGCGTCGTCCGTACTGCTGGCCGCGCAGCGTATCGCGACGGAGCGCCGCAACGAAGGCAAGGACACCCAGGAGACCAAGGTCAAGGACTACCTGCGGTCACTCGGGTTCACCGAAGCGCCGGCCGTGCCCATCAATACCATCGTCCGGGGACCGCAACCGATGCAGTTCTGCGCCGAATGCCAGCTCGGCGAACGCAAGGCCGACGTCGTGGTGCGATTGCATGACACGCGGCTGCTGGCGATCGAGTGCAAGGTTTCCAACAGCGCGACCAACAGCGTGAAGCGCCTGAACAATGATGCCGCGGTCAAGGCCGAATACTGGATCAAGCAGTTCGGCACCGCGCAGGTCGTGCCCGCCGCCGCGCTGGCGGGGGTCTTCAAGGTGTTGAACCTGGAACAGGCGCAGGCGCGCGGTCTTTCTCTGTTTTGGTCGCATGACCTTGGCAAGCTCGGGGAGTTCATCGCAACGACCGCCGCCACCTGATCTCGCCTTCGGCGCGTTTCATTTTCTATCCGGATGTATCATCGGGTTAGGATGAGACGAGCATGGAACAGATGATTCTTTCCAACGCGAGAGCAAGCATGGACATCAAGCCGCCGGCGACCATTCCGTTTGTGCTCTATGAGCGGATACGCCAAATGATCATCGACGGCACGCTGGCGCCAGGCCAACCGCTGCGGGAGCAGGAGCTGGAACGGCGCTTCGGCACGAGCCGCAGCCCCATACGGGAGGCCCTGCGCCTGCTGCAACTGAATGGGCTGGCGACGCACCAGCAGCGCCGCGGTTTTCGCGTGGTGCTTTATACCGAACGGGAAATCGCGCAGATCTATCTGCTGCGCGGCGAACTGGAGTCGTACGCCATGCGCGAAGTGGCGCGCTGCGATGACGTCGAACCTTTGCTGTCTTCGCTGCGCGACGCCTGCGAACGGCTTACCGCCCGCGATCCGCTGCGCGACGCCGCCAGCCACCTTTCCATCATGCGCGACGCATTCCTGCATATCGTCGAGTTCGTGCAGAACCCGCCGCTTGCCGAAGCGGTGAAACGTCTGAACGAACGTTGCGAGCCGCTGCGCTACAACCTGTCGCGCCAGGGCGCGGACGTGGGCGCGCTTGCGGGCTACCTGCGGCGCATCCTGCAGGCGCTGGAGCGGCGCGACTTCGATGGCGCCGCGGCCGCGCGGCGCGAATGCGCCCGCTGGATCCTGCCGCTGGTCGTGCGTGCCTATGCGGCGCAATTGAACGACGCGCAGCCGGCCCGCTGATGCGTCCGCGATAGCGGCGCGGCGCAAGGCGGGTCAGGCGGCCGGCTCCGCCGCCGTTGCGCCCACCGTGCGAACGGCGACGCCGGCCTTTTCCAGGGCGGATCGTATGCCGGCCGCGAAGGCGAGGGCGCCCGGCTGGTCGCCGTGGATGCACAGCGTGTCCGCCTTGACCGGCACGTCATTGCCATCGACCGAACGCACCTTGCCCTCCGTGACCATGCGCAGCACCTGCGCCACGGCGGTGTCCAGGTCCTCGATCATCGCGCCCGGGCGGCTGCGCGGCGTCAAGGAACCATCGTTCTGGTAGGAGCGGTCGCCGAAGACTTCCTGCGCCACCTGCACGCCGATCTTCTCGGCCGCACGTATGTGCTCGGAGCCAGCCAGGCCATACAGCACCAAACTGGCGTCGACGTCGCGGATCGCCCGGCAGATCGCCTCGGACAACGCAACATCCTTGGCCGACATGTTGTAGAGCGCACCGTGCGCCTTGACGTGATGCAGCCGTGCGCCCTGCGACGCCGCGACGGCGGACAGCGCGCCGATCTGGTAGACCACCATATCGTAGGCTTCCGAAGGCGTGATCTGCATGACGCGGCGGCCGAAGCCGGCCAGGTCGGGCAGGCTCGGATGCGCGCCCAGCGCCACGCCTTTCGCCAGGGCGGCCGCCACCGTGCGGCGCATGGTGCCAGGGTCGCCGCCATGGAAGCCACAGGCGATGTTGGCCGACGAAACGTACTGCAGCACCTCTTCGTCGTTGCCCATGCGCCAGGCGCCGTAGCTTTCGCCCATGTCGCAGTTCAAGTCGATGGATAAGGCCATGGCATGCTCCGTTATTGAGATTCGGATGTGTGCCGCGCGTAAAGCGCGCGCAGTCCCTGCAGCGCGTCGGCCAGCCGCGCGAAAGCGGTTTCCCGCTCGCCGTCCAGCCGTTGCGCCTGGTCCAGGGAAATCATTTCAAAGCGTATGGTGCTACCCGGCGCGGTCTGTGCCAAGCGCGGCAGATCGACGCTGGCCACCTGCGCGATCTTGGGATAGCCGCCGGTGGTCTGGCGATCGGCCATCAATACGATGGGCGCGCCGTCGGCCGGCACCTGCACCGTGCCGAAGCAGGTCGCTTCCGACAGCATCTGCCTGGGTTGCGTCATCGCCAGCGCGGGCCCTTGCAGCCGATAACCCATGCGTTCGGATTGAGGCGTGACAACGTATGGTTCGCCGGCGAACGCATCGCGCGCCGCCTGCGTAAAGTCATCCCACTGACGGCCCGGCACCGCCCGCACCGTGGCGCGCGGCTGCGCGGTCAGAGTGCCGGGTAGATAAAGCCGCATCTGCCAGAGTGCGTTCTCCAGTTCATCCAGGGCCGTCGCGTTGACCGCGCGCCGCAGCCCGACCACGTCGCCCTTGGCCAACGCACGGCCTTCGTAGCCGCCGAAGCCGCTGCGCAAATAGGTGCTTTCGCTGTCCATGACGCGCCGCAAGGAGAAGCCGCCATGCACAGCCAGATACGCCCGCAGTCCTTGCGCGCCGTCCAAAGACGCGTCGCCGCCCGCCGCGCCGAACGCCAGGATATCGCCCGCTCGCGCCAGCAGCGGACGGTTGATGGGAATCGCTTTGCCGTTCAAGGCCGCCCCCAGCGAGGCGCCACTGAGCGCGAAACACGCCGCCTGCTCGAAGCGCAGCACCGGCCCCTGCAGCGTAATCTCAAGCGAAGCGGTACGCGCGGGATCGTTGCCCGCCAGCAAGCTCGCCAGCCGATGCGCGCGCGCGTCCATCGCCCCCGCCACCGGAATGCCTTGATGCTGATAGCCAAACCGCCCCAAGTCCTGGAACGACGAAAGCAGCCCGGGCTTCAATACACAAAGACTCATGTCATCCTCCGCAGGCCCCCGGGTGGGCTCGTCCAAACCTACAGCGCAACGAAGCGCACGCGGTCGCCCGGCTGGAGCAACGACGCCGGCTCGCGCGCCGGATCGAACAATCGCAGGGGCGTGACGCCGATTACATTCCATCCGCCGGGAAGGCGGCTGGGATAGATCACGGTCTGGCGGTTGGCGATGGCGACCGAGCCCATCGGCACCGCGGTGCGCGGCGTTGCCCGGCGCGGCACATTCAAACGCTCGTCGTGCACGCCGATGTAGGGGTGGCCGGGAGCGAAGCCCAGCATGAACACCATGTTGCCCGGCTGCGTATGAAGCGCGATGACTTCATCGGGCGTCAGCCCGGTGGCGCGGGCCACGTCTTCCAGATCCGGCCCGTGCTCGCCGCCATAGTGGACAGGAATCTCGATATCCCGCGCGGTGTCTTCGCCAGCCGGGATCCCGGCGTGCAGCATGGCTTCGATGCGTCCGGCCAGTTCCAGGTAGGTCGGCCCCGCGCCATCGGGGCCGGGCGCGTAGTGCACGGCCACCGCGACGAAGGAAGGGACCACGTCGGTCACGCCCGGCAGACCCGCGCCCCGCAGCAGGCGCGCCACCGCCAGGCAGCGGCGCCCCGTCTCGGCATCGATCGATTCGCCGAAAGTCACCAGCAGGCAGCGGTCGCCCTGCGGATGGATGCGCCAGTCGGGCGCCGGCATGTGAACCGTCTCGTCCACGGGCTGCCCGCCTTACTTGGCGAAGAGCATGTCCATGTTTTTGAAGGCCTTCAGTTCCAGCGCGTTGCCGGACGGATCCAGGAAGAACATGGTCGCCTGTTCGCCGACTTCGCCCTTGAAGCGGATGTACGGTTCGATGACGAACTTGGTGCCGGCCTTGGTCAGTTTGTCGGCCACCGCTTCCCACTCGGGCATCGACAGCACCGCGCCGAAGTGACGGACGGGGACGTCGTGGCCATCCACCGGGCTCGTCTGCTTGTGGCCGCACTCCTCCGGCGCCAAATGGGCGACGATCTGGTGGCCGTAGAAGTTGAAATCGACCCACTCCGGGGCGCTGCGGCCTTCCGGACAGCCGAGCAGCTCGCCGTAGAAACGGCGCGCTTCGGCGATGTCGCGGACGGGGAAGGCCAGGTGGAACGGGGGCATGGCCGGCTGGGCGCTGGGTTGGGCACTCATTCAAGACTCCGGTGATTGCATGAAGGATCGCAAAGCCGCAGTTTATGGATTATTTTTTTGATTGAAAAACGATATTTCTTTGGGCTTGCCATAAAATTTATCGATGCTTACGGAGTTCCGCACTTTCGTCGCCGTGGCGCGCGACGGCACCTTTACCGGCGCGGGCCGCCAGCTCGGGCTGACGCAGTCGGCCGTCAGCGCGCAGATTCGCCGCCTGGAGGAATTCCTGGGCGTGTCTCTGTTCGACCGTACCGGGCGGGCGGCGGCCTTGAACGACACCGGCCGCGAAATGCTGGCGCAGGCGGAAGAAGTGCTGGCCATGGTGGACCGCATGGCGGCGCAGGCGGGGCCCGGCCACGTAACGGGGTCGCTGCGCATGGGCGCCATCGCGTCGGTGCAGCAGGACCTCATGGTCACTGCCTTGCGCGGCTTCCGGGCCGAGTTCCCGGACGTCAGCGTGCGCATCGTCCCGGGTGTCTCGCTATCCCTGCTTGGACAGGTGGACTCGGGAGAGATCGATCTTGCCGTTTTGATACGGCCGCCCTTCAAGCTGCCGCCCGAACTGGCGTGGCGGCCGCTGCTGGCCGAGCCGATGGTGCTGGCCGCGCCCGCATCGCTGGCCGGCCTTTCGTGGCGCGACGCATTGACGACGCAGCCGTTCATCCGCTATGAGCGGGCCTCGTTCGGCGGCCGCCTTGTCGATGCCTTTTTGCGCCGTCACCGCATCGCGGTGCATGAGGCGGTGGAATTGGACGAGATCGATGCCATCGCCAACCTCGTGCGGGCAGGGCTTGGCGTTGCGCTCATGCCGCGCACGCGCCAGCTGAACACGGCGGGTCTGCGTTTGCTGGATCTTGGCGCGGCGGGTTTCGACCGCGAAATCGGCGTGGCCATCCGCCGTTCCGCGGACCCGGCCGGCGTGGCGGCCCGCATGGCGGGCTGCCTGCACGAGGCGGCCGCCATCAGATCCGCTGGCAGCGAATCGTCACCGGGTGGGCGCACAGCGACTTCATGATGTCGTCGTTGACTTCCCCGTCGACATCCGTGACCACATAGCCGATGTCGCCGCGCGTCTGCAGGTTCTGGCTGACGATGTTCAGGTGGTGCTGCGCCAGCAGGTTGTCCAGGGTGCCCAGGGCCCCCGGCACATTCTTGTGGATGTGCAGAATGCGCGCGCTGCCGCTGCGTTCCGTAAAGGGCAGTTCCGGGAAGTTCACGGCGCCCTTGGTGGTGCCGGACTGCAGGTAGCGCACCAGTTTCTCCGCCACTTCGCGGCCGATGTTCTCCTGCGATTCCTGCGTGCTTCCGCCGATGTGAGGCGTCAGAATGACGTTGGGCATGCCGATGAGCGGGCTGGCGAGCGGCTCGTCCACGCTTTTCGGTTCGGTCGGGAAAACGTCCAGCGCCGCGCCGGCCAGATGGCCCGACGTCAGCGCCTGATGCAGGGCCTCGATGTCCACCACCGTGCCGCGCGAGGCGTTGATCAGGATGGCGCCGCGTTTCATCTGCGCCAGCGTTTCGGCGTTCATGATGTTTTCGGTGCTGCGGCCGCCAGGCACGTGCAGCGTCACCACATCGCTTTGCGCAAGCAGTTCGGCCAGCGTATTGACCGGATGGGCGTTGCCCAGCGGCAGCTTGGCTTCCACGTCGTAATAGACGACCCGCATCCCCATGCTTTCGGCCAGCGTGCCGACCTGCGACCCGATGTTGCCGTAGCCGATCACGCCCATGGTCTTGCCGCGCGCCTCGTAGGCGCCCGACGCGGTCTTATCCCAATGCCCCTGGTGCACGCGCAGGTTCTTTTCCGGGATGCGCCGCAGGAGCAGGACGGCTTCGGCCAGCACCAGCTCGGCCACCGAACGGGTATTCGAAAACGGCGCGTTGAACACCGGCACGCCGTGATGCAGCGCGCTGTCCAGATCGACCTGGTTCGTGCCGATGCAGAAGCAGCCCACCACCTGCAGCCGCGTGAACGTCTCGAAGATGCCGGCATCCAGATGGGTGCGGGACCGGATCCCCACGACGTCCGCGCCCTCGAGCGCCGCGCGCAGTTCCGACGGCGGCAGGGACGAGGAATAGGTGCGTACGTCGGTGTAGCCCGCATCGCGGAACACGGCGACGCCGCTGGGGTGGATGTTCTCGAACAGGACGATACGCGTCATGCTGCTGACTCCCTGACAGGTGAAACGACGGTTGGGCGCAACCATCATGCCAGGGCGAGCACGCCGGCCCCGGGGTAGCCGCGCCGCCGGCAGGGCCAATGGCCCTGTGCGATGCGCGGAGCCTGACCCTGCGCGCCGAGGCGGGCAGGGAAGGGCCGGCCCGGGCAGGTTCAGGCCAGTTCGCCGTCCACCACGCGATCGGCCGGAAAGATCAGCGAAAACGTGCTGCCTTTGCCGACCTCGCTCGCGATGCTCAGTTCCGCATCGTGGCGCATGGCGATGTGCTTGGTAATGGCCAGCCCCAGCCCCGTGCCGCCCACAGCCCTGGAGCGCCCCCGGTCGACCCGATAGAACCGTTCGGTCAGCCTGGGTATGTGGCGGGGCGCGATGCCGATGCCGGTGTCCTGCACGCTGTACCGGGCGCCGCCTTCCGGCAGGGTTTCCCAGCGCACGGTAATCACCCCGCCGTCGGGCGTATAGCGCACGGCATTGGTCAACAGATTGGATATCGCCGACGACAGCTCGCTTTCGGCGCCCAGCACGTCCAGCTGCGGGTCCAGGTGCCAGACCAGCGTGTGCCGCCCGGCAGACAGGGCCTCCGTCTGTTGGCGGGCCGTTTGCAGCAGGGCCGCCATGCGGACACGATGCGGCTCGGCATTGGGCGAGGACTCCAGCGTGGACAGGGTGAGCAGATCCGCGACGATCGCCTGCATACGTTGCGCCTGCTCGTGCATCATGGTCAGGTATTGGGCGCGCTGTTCGGTGCTGAGCGCCTCGTCCGGCATTTCGCGCAGGGTTTCCAGGAATCCCGTCAATACCGTCAGGGGCGTGCGCAGCTCGTGCGACACGTTCGCGACAAAATCGCGCCGCGTGGTTTCGAGCTTTTCGATCTGCGTCACGTCGCGGGTGATCAGCAGGCGCTGGTTCTGCGCATACGCGGTCAGCTGCATCATCAGCAGCCGTTCCTGGCTGCCCACCGCCATGCGGACCAGAATGGGCTCGGGCCAATCGTCCTGCCGGCTGTATGCGATGAACTCGGGGGCGCGGACCAGGTTGAGCAGATTGGTGCCCCGATCCGCAGGCAGCCGCAGGCCCAGGTGCTGGCGCGCGACGCGGTTGCACCAGTCAATCTGCAAGTCCTGGTTCAGGGTGACCGCGCCATCGGGCAGGGCCTGTGCGGCGGCCAGCATGCCCTGCATGGCATCGCGGCTTTCCGACAGTTGCCGCGCCTGGGCGCGAAGATAGCGGTAAAGCGGCGCCAGGATGTCGTCCCAGGGGCCTACCGCGGCCGGCGGCGCGCTTTCCGGGTCCCGGGCCCAGCGGGCCACGCGCTCGGTGCGGGCGGCGCGTCCGAGGAGCATCGCGCCCAGCGCCAGGCACATGGCGATCCAGCCCGCCGGGTTGCCGATCAGCCATTGGAGCAGCGCGGCCAGGATGGCCCAGGCCGCGATAAGAACTACTGTACGAAGCAAAATCATTGTGCGCCGGTTTTACCCGCGTGCACTTGTGCTGTAAACCGGTATCCGCTGCCGCGCACCGTTTCCACATGCAGATCGTGGCCGGTCGGCTCGAGCGCTTTGCGCAACCGGCGGATATGCACGTCCACGGTGCGCTCTTCGACGAAAACATGGTCGCCCCAGACCTGGTCCAGCAACTGGGACCGCGAAAACACCCGTTCGGGATGCGTCATGAAGAAATGCAGCAGCCGGAACTCCGTCGGGCCGATCTGCAGGGGCTGGCCGCTGCCGTTCAGGCGATGCGTGACGGGATCCAGGCGCAGGCCCGCCACGTCGATGACGTCGTCGGTCAATTGCGGCGCACGCCGGCGGAGCACCGCCTTGATGCGCGCCATCAGCTCCTTCGGCGAGAACGGCTTGGTGATGTAATCGTCGGCGCCGGCTTCCAGCCCGTCCACCTTGTCCTGCTCGGAACCCTTGGCGGTCAGCATGATGACGGGCACTGTCCGGGTGCGTTCCTCGGCGCGCAGTTTGCGCGCCAGCGACAGGCCCGAGGTGCCGGGCAGCATCCAGTCCAGCAGGATCAGGTCCGGCAGCTCGGCGCGGATCAGCGTCTGCGCCTGGTCTGCGTCGAAGGCGCGCAGGACCTTGTGTCCGGCGAACGACAGATTGACGGCGATCAGTTCCTGGATGGCGGGTTCATCTTCGACGACGAGTATGGTGCTGGACATGTTGGCTGCTGCGTTCGTTGGCGCGCCGGATGGGCTGGGTGGCGCGAACGTTGCGATAGTATGGCCGTAATATTTCAGGTATGTGACGCCGCAGCCGCGGCGGGCGCGAACCCCATCCCCCGGAGCGGCAGGGCCCCCATCGGCTACCATACCCCGTTGACTCGGGAATCCATCATGCAAAACCCTTCTTCAGCGCCGGACGGCGACGCCTCCGCCGGCACCACCCATTTCGGCTTCAAAACCGTGGCGGAAGCCGAGAAGGCGCGCAAGGTCGCCGAAGTTTTCCATTCCGTCGCATCCCGCTATGACGTAATGAACGACCTGATGTCGGGCGGCCTGCACCGCATCTGGAAGGCGTTCACCATCGGCCGCGCCGCGGTTCGTCCCGGGATGAAAGTGCTCGATATCGCGGGCGGCACGGGCGACCTGGCGCGCGCCTTCGCCCGGCGGGCGGGTCCCCAGGGCGAGGTGTGGTTGACGGATATCAACGATTCGATGCTGCGCGTGGGGCGCGACCGGCTCGCGGATGCCGGTGTGCTGCTGCCGACGGCGGTGTGCGACGCCGAGCGGCTGCCGTTTCCGTCCGGGTATTTCGATCGCGTCAGCGTTGCATTCGGCTTGCGCAATATGACGCACAAGGACCGCGCGCTGGCGGAGATGGCCCGCGTGCTCAAGCCGGGCGGCAAGCTGCTCGTCCTGGAATTTTCCCGTGTGGCCAAGCCGCTGGCGCCCGTCTACGACTGGTATTCCTTCAATGTGCTGCCGTGGCTCGGCCGCAAGGTGGCCAAGGATGAAGCCAGCTACCGTTATCTGGCGGAATCGATCCGCATGCATCCGGACCAGGAAACGCTGGCGGACATGCTGCGCAGCGCCGGCCTGGAAAGAGTGCAGTACTTCAATCTGACCGCCGGCGTGGTCGCGCTGCACGAAGGCGTCAGGCTGGCATAGCCGCCCCCGGGCACGCCCGGTGCGCATCGCTTGTGACCTAGGCAAAAGTCGGATATTCTGTAGCTGTTCAGGTTTCTGTAAGAAAGAAACCCAGGTATATCGGGGACTCGTCCCTCGCGTGCGGCGCGCCGCTTTTTGCGGATGGCGCGGCCCGCACGACACGCTACAGGAGCACACCATGTCAGGCTGTTCTTTCCGGCGCATCGTTGCCGCGGCTCTCGTCGCGGTCAGCGGCATCGCCATGATTGCCACGAGTTTCGACGCCGAAGCGCGCCGCATGGGCAGCGGCGGCAGTTTCGGACGCCAATCGCCCAACGTCACGACGCAGCGCCAGGCCACCACGCCGCCTGCGGCGGCACGCAACCAGCCGGGCGCCAACGCCCCTGCGGCGGGTGCGGCCACCGCTGGCGCGGCCGGCGCCGCCGGTGCGCGCAGCGGCGCCTCGCGCTGGCTGGGTCCGATCGCGGGCATCGCCGCGGGCCTGGGCTTGGCCGCGCTGCTTTCGCATCTGGGCCTGTCCGGCGCATTCGCCGAAATGCTTTCGAGCCTGCTGCTGATCGCCCTGGTGGTCTTCGCGGTGCTGTTCATCGTGCGCCGCCTGCGCGGGGCCGGACCACGCCCGGCCATGCAAGGCGCCTACGGTGCGGCGCGGCAGGACGACACCCAGGCTGCGCGCCCTGCGATGTTGCGCGAAGCCCTGCCGCCCACCGGGCATGGCGCCGCCACGCCGGCCGCTGTCGCCGCCGGAGCGGGTGCTGCCGCGCAGCCTCAGTCCGAAGGCGATTGGTTCATCCCCGGCGATTTCGACACGCAGGGCTTTCTCAAGCAGTCCAAGGAGCAGTTCGTCCGCATCCAGGGCATCTGGGATAGCGGCGACGTCGAACGGCTGCGCGAATACCTGACGGACGATCTGGTCTCCGAGCTGCGGCCGCAACTGGAACAACGCCAGGGCGCCGCCAACCGCACGGAAGTCGTGCTGCTGAACGCGGAATTGCTCGGTATCGAAGCCGTGTCCGACGGCCACCTCGCCAGCGTGCGCTTCTCCGGCATGCTCCGGGAAGAGGCGGGCGCCGAGGCCTTCCGCTTCGAGGAAGTCTGGAATCTGTTCAAGCCCACGCAAGGCGGCTGGCTGCTGGCCGGCATCCAGCAGATTCCGGTGCAGCACGCGAGCTGACGCGGGCCGCCGTCCGGGTTTTCTGATCCTTCTCTGCTTCCGCGGTCCGCCTTGCTCGGGCAACCGCGCCTCACGCCGGCTCCAACGGGGCCGGTTTTTTTTCGCGGCCAGCCGGGCGGCGGCATCCCGGCGCGGCGATCAGGCCGCGCGCCGCCTGCGGGCCGTCAAGCGGCGCCAGCGGGCTGTGCGCGCCGGCCCGGCCGCGCCGACCCGTTAAACTTGCGATCTGATCAGACGTGGGCGCCGCGGCGCGCCCTTCGAACATCCATGTTTCCGATTCCCGCTTTGCCCGATCCCGGCCGACCCGCCGTGCGCGCGCTCAATGCCTTGCTGAAGCGCGAGGACTGGGCCCGCGCGCGCCTGGCCCGCCACGCCGGCAAGACCGTGCGTCTTGCCGTCGGCGCGTTCAAACTGAGCCTGACCATAGACGGCGAAGGCTACACGGATGTCGCCGACCCTGCGGTGGTGCCCGACGTGACGCTGACCGCCGATCCGGCCCGCTTCAGCGCCGCGCGCCTGCTGCAGGCAGGGCGCGAGGCGCCGGACGCGGCTGCCGCGGCGCGCGCGCGCGCCGACCTGATCGCCGACATGACGCACATTTCGGGCGATGCCGGGCTGGCCCAGGTCGTGGCCGAACTGGCCGCGCAATTGCGCTGGGACGTGGAGGACGATCTGGCCCGGTGGATCGGCGATATTCCCGCCGCCCGGCTGGTGGCCGGCGTACGCGCCGTGGCCGCGGGGCTGCGCGGCGCTGCGCAGCGGGCGGGCAGCAATCTGGCGGAGTATCTATCGCAGGAAACATCCGTGCTCGTGGCGACCCCCGCCATGAACGGCTGGCGCGCGGACGTGGCGCGCGCCCAGGCCGCGGTCGATGCCCTGCATGCCCGCACGGCGGCCTTGCAGGCGCGCGTGCAACGGCTGGCCGCGACGGCCGCCGCGGGCGAGGGCGCGCGCGGCGCGCAAGACGCCCCGCGCGCGGGCCAGGGCATGGGTGGCGTCTGACCGATGCTGACCTTTCTTCGTTTCCTGCGTATCGTGGTCGTGGCTTTGCGCTACGGTCTGGACGAACTGGTTCTTTCCAGCCTGAACCACCCGCTTGCGACGCTGCTGCTGCGCGTCATGCGTTTCGGCACGCGTCCGCGCTCGCCCCGGGGGATGCGCCTGCGCCGCGCGCTGGAATCGCTGGGGCCGATCTTCGTGAAGTTCGGGCAGGTGCTATCGACCCGGCGAGACCTGATCCCCGCTGACATCGCGGCTGAACTGGCGCTGCTGCAGGACCGCGTGCCGCCGTTCCCCTCGGAACAGGCCGCGCAGTGCATCCAGGCCGCGCTGGGCGCGCCGCCGGCGGCGCTGTTCAAGCATTTCGAGGTCGATCCCGTGGCCTCGGCGTCGATCGCCCAGGTGCACTTCGCCGTGTTGCACGATGGGCGGGAAGTGGCCGTCAAGGTGCTGCGGCCGGGCATGCTGGACATCATCGAAAAAGACCTGACGCTGCTGCGCATGCTGGCCGCGGTGATCGAGCGGCTGGGGGCGGACGGCCGCCGGCTGAAGCCGCGCGAAGTGGTCGCGGAGTTCGACAAGTACCTGCACGACGAACTGGACCTGGTGCGCGAAGCCTCCAACTGCAGCCAGCTGCGGCGCAATTTCGGCCCGGACACCGGGCGCGCCGGCATGCTGATGGTGCCCGAGGTGATCTGGGAATTCACCACCAATACCGTCTTCACCATGGAGCGCATGTACGGCATCCCGGTGGGGCAGACCGAGCGGCTGCGCGAGGCGGGCATCGATATCGAGAAACTGGCGCGCACCGGCGTGGAGATCTTTTTCACCCAGGTGTTCGATGACGGCTTCTTCCACGCCGATATGCACCCGGGCAATATCTACGTGTCCGACCGCCCGGAAACCCTGGGCCACTACATCGCGCTGGACTTCGGCATCGTCGGCTCGCTGTCGGAGTTCGACAAGAACTACCTGGCGCAGAACTTCCTGGCCTTTTTCCGCCGCGACTATCGCCGCGTGGCGCAACTGCACATCGAGTCCGGCTGGGTGCCTCCCGACACCCGGGAAGAAGAACTGGAAGGCGCGGTGCGCGCGGTCTGCGAACCCTACTTCGACCGGCCGCTGTCGCAGATTTCGCTGGGCCAGGTGCTGCTGCGGCTGTTCCAGACCTCGCGCCGTTTCAACGTGGAAATCCAACCGCAGCTCGTGCTCCTGCAGAAGACCTTGCTGAACGTCGAAGGGCTGGGTCGCGAACTGGATCCCAACCTGGACCTCTGGAAAACCGCCAAGCCGTACCTCGAGCGCTGGATGCGCGAACGTATGGGCTGGGCGGGGCTCCGGAAGAAAATGGAAAAAGAGGCCGCGCAATGGTCGCAGCTCCTGCCTGAACTGCCGCGCCTGCTGCACGACCGCCTGGACCGGGCCAATGTCGAGCCGGGCGTGCTTGCCGAGCTGGAGCGGATGCGCAAAACCCAGGAACACACCAACCGCCTCCTCAGCGTCCTGGTGTCGCTGCTGGCGGTCGCGGTGGCCCTGATCATCTGGTTCACGCGCGGCTAGCGTTTCCTTCCCCCACGGCAGAGCGTCATGGTTCTGCCATCTTTCTGTCATCACGTCTTCGCATGCAAAGGCGATAAAGGAACCGCCCGCGCATGGCTCGCCGCCGCCGCCCACCGGCTCAACGCCAGGCGGTCCCGCGGCAACCCCGTCGCGATACACGCCGGCGCGGCTCGCGCAACGAGGCCACGCGCGCGGGGGAACTTTCACACTTTCGGACCATCACCATGCTTTATCCGCAACTCTTCAAAACCATGGAAGCCGTGCGCTGGAATATGTCGACGGACATTCCCTGGGACGACTTCGATGGCGCCAAGCTGTCCGATGAACAGGCGCGGACCATCAAGATGAACGCCATCACCGAATGGGCGGCCTTGCCCGCCACGGAGATGTTTCTGCGCGACAACCACGGCGACAGCGACTTTTCCGCCTTTATGTCGGTCTGGTTCTTCGAGGAACAGAAGCATTCGCTGGTGTTGATGGAGTATCTGCGCCGCTTCCGGCCCGAGCTGCTGCCAACGGAAGAAGAACTGCACAAGGTGCGCTTCGAATTCGACCCGGCGCCGCCGCTGGAGACGCTGATGCTGCATTTTTGCGGCGAGATCCGCCTCAACCACTGGTATCGCTGCGCGGCCGCCTGGCACACCGAACCCGTCATCAAGGCCATCTACAAAACGATCTCGCAGGACGAGGCGCGCCATGCCGGCGCCTATCTGCAATACATGCGCCGCGCCCTGTTCGATCGCGGCGAGGCGACGCAGGCGCAGGCGCGCCTGGCCTTTTCCAAGATCGGCATGCTGATGGCGTCCGCGGGGCGTACCTCGCAGGCCATGCATCCCACCAATCTGCACGTGAACAAGGCGCTGTTCCCGAACGACACGGTGCAGGCCCGCCTGCCCGAGCCCGGCTGGCTGGAGCGCTGGCTCGACACCCAGATCCGCTTCGACGGCGCCTGGGAAAAGAAAGTGGGCGACCGCATCCTGCATATTCTTTCCAAGCTGCTCGATCACAGCTTCGAAACGGTGAAGGACCTGAACCGCTATCGCAAGGAAGTCGCCATGGCGATGGAGCGGGGCGCGCTGGCGCCGCATACAATGGCGGCATGACTGCCCGCTTCGAATCCAAGATCCTGACGCCCCGCCAGTGCCTGGACGCCATTGCCGACGGCCGCCTGCCGCGCCCGCTGGTATTCACCAATGGCGTGTTCGACATCCTGCATCGGGGGCACGTGACTTATCTGGATGAAAGCGCGCAACTGGGCGCTTCGCTCATTGTGGCGGTCAACACCGATGCCTCGGCGCGGCGCTTGGGGAAGGGGCCGGAACGGCCGCTGAACGGCCAGGAAGACCGTGCCGCCTTGCTCGCGGCGCTGGCCTGCGTGGATGCGGTGACCACCTTCGACGAGGACACGCCCGAAGCCCTGATCGGCCTGCTGCGCCCGGACGTCATCGTCAAGGGCGGCGACTACGATATGGAGAAACTGCCCGAGACCGCGCTGGTCCGGCAGTGGGGCGGGCGCGCGGTAGCCGTGCCGTTCGAATTCCAGCGTTCGACCACCGCCCTGGTGCGCAAGATACAGGCAGGCGGCTGAGCGCGCGCCTGCCTGGCGCACACGCGGCGCTTCAGAACTTGAACTGCGATACCGTGGCGCCGCGCAGCGGCTTGATGACGGTTTCGAACAGCTGAACGGTTTCGAAGCTGGCCGCGGTGGTGCGCGTGATGCGGCACGCCGTCATGATGGGGGCCGTGCCGACCACCACCACCAGCCGGCCGCCGATGCGCAATTGGTACTTCAGGCCGTCCGGGACAACCGGCACGGAACCCGTCAGCAGGATGGCGTCGTATTCCGTCGTGCCCCATCCGTTGCGCCCGTCGCCCGTTTCCACCTTGACGTTGCTGACGTTGTTCATCTGCAGATTCTGCTGGGCGAAGGCGACCAGGCGGCTGTCGATTTCCACGGTGGTCACCTGCTGCGCCAGCGCGCCGAGCAGGGCAGCCTGATAGCCGGAACCCGTACCGATTTCCAGCACGGCGTCGGTGGGGGCCAGCAGCAGTTCCTGGGCGAGACGGGCTTCCACCTTGGGCGCCAGCATGGTCTCGCGCGTGTCCACCGCGTTGATTTCCAGGGGGATTTCAAGGTCCGAGAAAGCCAGCGAACGCAGGGCGGGCGGCACGAACAGTTCGCGGCGCACCTGGAACAGGGCGGCGAGCACCTTCTCGTCCAGCACCTCCCAGGTGCGGATCTGCTGTTCCACCATGTTGAAGCGGGCTTTTTCGACGTCGGGAAGAGTGGAAGCGTTCATGACAGCAGCAATGAAAAGTTCGGAGGCGGGCCAATTGTACCGATTTGCGTCGGCAGGCTACCACCAGGCATGGAAATGATGCACGGGCCCGTGCCCCTTGCCGGCGTCCAGGCGCCCGGCATGGCGGATGGCTTCGCTCAGATAGGCCTTGGCGCGCCGTGCGGCCTCAGGCACGTCGCCCGTCTGCGGGATCAGCGCGGCGAGCGCGGCGGACAAGGTGCAGCCCGTGCCGTGCGTGTTCGGCGTGTCGATGCGGTGCCCGGGCAGCTCGATCATGCGGTCGCCGTCGTGCAGCAGATCGACGGTCTCGTCGCCGGGCAGGTGGCCGCCTTTCAGCAACACCCAGCGCTGGCCGTCGTACGCCATCTTGTTGCGCAGGCGTTCGGCGACCCGGCGCATTTCCTTCACCGTATCCACCGGGCGCTCTTCCAGCAGCACGCCGGCTTCGGGCAGGTTGGGGGTGAGCACCGTGGCCTGCGGCAGCAGCGCTTCGCGCAGGGCGCCGACGGCATCGCGTTCGAGCAGGAGATCCCCGCTCTTGGCAACCATGACCGGGTCCAGGATGACGTGCGGCGGCTTCCAGCGCGCCAGCTTTTCCGCGACGACGCCGATCACGGGCTGCTGGCCCAGCATGCCCATTTTGACGGCGTCGATGCGCACGTCCGCAAACAGCGTGTCGATCTGCTGGCCCACGAAGGCCGGCGGCACCGGCAGCACGCCCGTGACGCCCTGGGTGTTCTGCGCCGTCATCGCGGCGATGACCGCGCAGCCATAGGCGCCCAGCGCGCTCATGGTTTTCACATCGGCCAATACGCCGGCGCCGCCAGAGGGGTCGACGCCCGCAATGGACAACGCATTGGGGATCATCGCACCACACCCTCGGTCGGCGAAGACGGACTGGCGCTGTACAGCTTCTTGGGCATCCGGCCCGCCAGAAAGGCTTCGCGGCCCGCTTCCACGGCCTTTTTCATGGCGCTCGCCATCAGGATGGGATCCTTGGCCGCGGCAATGGCGGTGTTCATGAGTACGCCGTCGCAGCCGAGCTCCATCGCGATGGCGGCGTCGGAGGCCGTGCCCACGCCGGCATCGACCAGAACCGGTACGCGGGCCTGGTCCAGGATGAGCCGCAGATTCCAGGGGTTCAGAATGCCCATGCCGGAACCGATCAGCGACGCCAGCGGCATGACGGCGACCGCGCCCAGGTCTTCGAGCATTCGCGCCTGGATGGGATCGTCGGTGCAGTAGACCATCACCTTGAAGCCTTCCTTGACCAGCGTTTCGGTGGCCTTCAGGGTTTCAGGCATGTTGGGGAAGAGGGTGTGCGGATCGCCCAGGACTTCCAGCTTGACCAGGTCATGGCCGTCCAGCAGTTCGCGCGCCAGACGCAGCGTGCGCACCGCTTCCTCGGCCGTGTAGCAGCCGGCCGTGTTCGGCAGATAGGTGAATTGCGATGGCGGCACGAAATCGAGCAGGCTCGGCTCGTTGGCGTTCTGGCCCAGGTTCACGCGGCGGATGGCGACCGTGACGATCTCGCAGCCGCTGGCGTCCAGCGCCTGGCGGGTCTGTTCGAAATCCTTGTATTTGCCGGTGCCGACGAGCAGGCGCGACCGGAAGGTGCGGCCGGCGACGGTGAAAGTATCTTGGGATTGCATGGCGGGGATTGGAAATGGCCGTTCGCCCGGATGGCGCGCGGCGCTTGTATACCCGTCATGATAAATCAGCGCCGCGGCGCGCTGTTTCCGGCATCCGGCGGATCGCCGGCGGGGCTGCCGCCATCCAGGCGTATCCGGTCCAGGTCCTGGCAAAGCGCTTCCGTGGCGTCGATCAGCCGGGGCCCGGGACGATAGAGGCGGTCGGCGTCGATGCCGATCACATGGCCGGACAGCGCGGCGGGCAGCCGCAGGCCGCGCCACATCGCCTCGCTGGCGCGCAGGGTTTCCTCGCCCGCCGTGCCGACCAGGACGGCATCCGGCCGGCGCGCCAGGACGCTTTCTGCGGACACCTGGGGCGCGGCGATGGGAGCATCGGCGAAAACGTTGATCGCGCCGCACAGCCGCAGCGCGTCGCTGACGATGCTGCCGCCGTTCAGGCTGTAGAGCGGTTCGCGTCCCGCCTGCACGAAAACCCGCAGGATCTGGCGGCCGGCGTAGCGGCGCGCCAGCGCATCGATGCGCGCTCGCAGGGCCGCCGCGGCGGGGCCGGCCACGTCCTCCGTGCCGAACAGCCCGCCCATGCGCGCAACCGCATCCGGGATGTCGCGCAAGGTGCGGGGATCGCTGAAGTACACCGGCACGTTGATCGCCCGCAACAAGGGCAGCAGGTTTGCCACCGCCCCGGGCTGCCAGCCGACGACCAGGTCCGGTTGCAGCGCGGCGAGTCTTTCGGCGTCCGGCGACAGGGCGTCGCCGACGGAAGGCAGGCTCAGGGCCGCGGGCGGATAATCGCTGCCTTTCGCGACGCCGGCCAGCCGCGATCCCGCACCCGCTGCGTAGATGAGTTCGGTGGCGTGCGGGGCCAGGGAAATCGCGCGGGCGGCCGGCGCCGGCAGCACGACAGCGCGGCCGCGGTCGTCGCGCACGGACACGGCTGGGGTCGTCCCGTTCACAGCGCCCGCGCCGCCTGGCGCCGCGGCTGAGGTTGCCGCGCCGCCCGCCGCCGCGGCGGCCATGATGGCGATGGCAATGGCGGCCGCCCGCATCGCCTTCCCTACATCCGCCAGGTCAGGTTCACGAACGCATTCGAACCCGGCGTGTTGTAGCCCTTGACCAAGGTGTACTCCTTGTCGAACACGTTGTTCCAGCGCACCTGCACCTGCACATTGCGCGTGACGTCATAGGCGGCCAGCAGATTGAACAGCCCGTACCCGCCCAGGCGGTCGCCGCTGGAGTCGATGCGGTCGCCGCTGACATACCATTCCGCACCCAGCAGCAGATCGCCGAAGCGGTGGTCGCCGGACAGCCGCAGCACCTTCCGGGCACGCAGGGGCAGGCGCTTGTCCTCGTCGGTGTTGCGCGGGTCGCTCAGGTCCAGGCTGGCGCGCAGGCGAGTATTGCCGAACTTCTTCATCCCCGTGAACGTGACGCCTTCCAGCAGGGCGTGCGACACGTTGAACGGTTGATAGAAGTACGGGTTGGCCGGATCCGCGGACTGGCTCACGATCAGGTTCCTGACCTTGTTGCGATAGTAGGTCACCCCCAGCTCGCTGTCGTCATCCGCGTAGCGCAGGCCGGCTTCGACGTTGCGCGACGTTTCCGGCTTCAGGTCCGGGTTGCCGGCAAAGTAGCCGTCGTTCGGCCAGTACAGCTCGTTGAAGTCCGGGGCGCGGAAACCCGTGCTGGCGCCCACCGTCGCACGGATGCGGGGCGTGATGTCGTAGCCGTAGCTCAGGCCGCCCGTGGTGTGATTGCCGAACTGCGAGTTGTCGTCGTTGCGCAGGCTGGCCTGCAGGTGATGCGCGCCGAAGTCGCCCAGATAGACCCCGGTGAAGGAATTCACGTGGCGGCGCGTCTCGTCGTAGTTCACGAACCGTCCCATGAAGGGGATATCGCCATCCACGCGCTGGTCCAGATGCTCATAGGCCAGCGTCACCTTCTGTCCCTGGGCCAGCTGCAGGTCGTTCTGCCACAGGAACTGGTTCTGGCGCGTGCGGAAGGTGGTTTTGCCGTCCGGGCTCTGGCCGAACGCCGGATCGCCGGGCGCGTTCTCCGAACGGTTGCGGTCCACCGTGCTGCCCACGCGCAGCGTGCTTTGCCACATGTCGGTCAGCTGGTTGGTGCTGGTCAGCGAATAGCCCTGCAAGTCCTGGATCGCGCGGTCGTTGAAATCCGAGCCGTCGTAGTCATAGCCCCCGTTCACATGCGTCTGGTAGAACTGCGCGCTCAGAGTCTGGCCGCGCTTCCACTCGTAGCCCAGCGAGCCCGCCACGTTGCTTTCGTAATAGCTGTCGCGGTCCGGGTTGTGGCCGTAGGCCTTGTCGTTGGTCGCATCGAAGCCGTGGCTTTGGCGGTAGCTGCTCGACAGGCTGTAGGTCCAGCCCTGTGTGGCCCCGGACAGGCCCGCGCTGTAGCTGCTGGTGCCGTATGTGCCGCCGCCCGCCGACGCATAGGCCGACAAGGGGCGTTCGGCCTCGCGCCGGGTGACGATGTTGATGACCCCGCCCAGCGCATCGGCGCCGTACAGGCTGCTGGCGGCGCCGCGCACGATTTCGATGTGGTCGATGCTGTCCGGCGGGATGGCGTTCAATGCCGCCAGGCCGTTCGTGGCGTTATTGATGCGCTGGCCGTCCACCAGCACCAGCGTCTGGTTGCTGTTGGCGCCGCGCATGAAGAGGCTGGTGACCGTCTGCGGTCCGCCGTTGTTGGTGTATTCGATGCCGTGGGTGCGCGACAGCACTTCGGCCAGGCTGCTTTGTCCCGCGCTTTCCAGCGTGTTGCGATCGATCACGCTGACATCGCCCAGCACGTCCTTCAGCGCCTGCGGCGTGCGGCTGGCGGTGACGACGACGGTATCGAGTTGCGGGATGGCGGCCGGGGAGTTTGCGGTGCCGGCGTCGGCCGGCAATGACTGGGCGCCCGCCCAGACGGGCGCCAGACAGGCAAGCAACCCGGCATGGCGCCGGGTGAAAAGGGGCTTCATAACGAGACCTCGTGGTGACGCGCGACCCCGCACGTCGTTCAAGGGATCGGAAGACGGCGGGCCGCCATGGGCATGGCCACGCGCGCACGCCGTCTTCCCCGGGCGAACCGGCCGGTATCGGGCTGTCCCGCCATGACGGCTCGAAAGGAGCCCTGGCGGGGGGACCGTTGCGGGGGCAGCACAGGCCGAGCACGCCGGCGGCCGCCATGGGCGGCGCGATGCGTCCTTTCCTGTTTCCCGTTTACCTTTCACCACGCAGTTGCGCTGAAAGCACCGGTTCGAGGGGGCGGAATGTATCACGGCCGCCCCGGCCCGCGCGCTTTGTTACCATTCAAGGTTGCACCTTCGTTCTTCCCTTCGCCTTCTCCAGGATCGTCCCGTGTCGTCTTATCCTGCTCTTCCTTACCCGCTGTCCTCGTACACGCGCGGCGCCGAATTCGTACGCGCCCTGGGTTCGCGCATCCTGATCCTGGACGGCGCGATGGGCACGATGATCCAGCGCTACAAGCTCACCGAGGCCGACTTCCGCGGAGAGCGTTTCGCTGAGCACGGCAAGGACCTCAAGGGCGACAACGAACTGCTGTCCCTGACCCGGCCCGACGTCATTTCGGAAATCCACCGGCAGTACCTGGAAGCCGGCGCGGACGTCATCGAAACGAATACGTTCGGCGCGACCTCCATCGCGCAGGGCGACTACGATCTTCCCGAGCTGGCGTACGAGATGAACCTGGCCTCGGCGCGGCTGGCCCGGGCCGCCTGCGACGACTACAGCACGCCGGAACGGCCGCGCTTCGTCGCCGGCGCCCTTGGGCCGCAGCCCAAGACCGCCTCCATTTCGCCGGACGTGAACGATCCCGGCGCGCGTAACGTCACCTTCGACGAATTGCGCGAGGCCTATATCGAACAGATGAACGGGCTGCTCGATGGCGGCATCGACATCGTGCTGATCGAAACCATCTTCGACACGCTCAACGCCAAGGCGGCGATCTTCGCGGTGGAAGAAGTTTTCGAACAGCGCGGGGTACGCCTGCCGGTCATGATTTCCGGCACCGTCACCGACGCCTCCGGCCGCATCCTGTCGGGCCAGACCGTCGAAGCATTCTGGAATTCGGTGCGCCATGCGCGGCCCGTGACCATCGGCCTGAATTGCGCGCTCGGCGCCGCCCTGATGCGCCCCTATGTCGCCGAGCTATCGAAGATCTGCGACACCTATGTGTGCGTCTATCCGAACGCCGGCCTGCCGAACCCCATGAGCGACACCGGCTTCGACGAGACGCCGGACGACACGTCGGCCCTGCTGGAGGAATTCGCGCGGGCGGGCCTGGTCAACATGGCCGGCGGCTGCTGCGGCACCACGCCGGACCACATCCGCGCCATCGCCGCCCGCGTCGCGACGCTGACGCCCCGCGTCGTGCCGCAGGTGCCGGTCAAGACGCGTTTGTCCGGCCTTGAGCCGCTGAACATCGACGAAGAGACGCTGTTCGTCAACGTGGGCGAACGCACCAACGTCACCGGCAGCAAGATGTTCGCGCGCCTGATCCGCGAGGAGAAGTACGACGAGGCGCTGGCGGTGGCCCGCCAGCAGGTGGAGAACGGCGCCCAGATCATCGACGTCAACATGGACGAGGCCATGCTCGATTCGGTGGCCTGCATGACGCGTTTCCTCAACCTGATCGCGTCGGAACCCGACATCGCGCGCGTGCCGGTGATGATCGACAGCTCCAAATGGGAGGTGATCGAGGCCGGCCTGAAATGCGTGCAGGGCAAGGCCGTGGTCAACTCGATTTCGATGAAGGAGGGCGTGGACGCCTTCCTGCATCACGCGCGGCTGTGCCGGCGCTACGGCGCCGCCATGGTCGTGATGGCCTTCGATGAACAGGGGCAGGCCGACACGCTCGAACGCCGCAAGGAAATCTGCGGCCGCGCCTACGACCTGCTGGTGCGCCAGGAAGGCTTCAATCCCGAAGACATCATCTTCGACCCCAACGTGTTCGCCGTCGCCACGGGGATCGAGGAACACAACCGCTATGCGCTGGACTTCATCGAAGGCACGGCCTGGATACGCAAGAACCTGCCGCACGCGCGCATCTCCGGCGGCATTTCGAATGTGAGCTTTTCGTTCCGCGGCAATGAGCCGATGCGCGAGGCCATCCACACGGTGTTCCTGTACTACGCCATCCGCGAAGGCCTGACGATGGGCATCGTCAACGCCGGGCAATTGGGCGTGTACGCCGACCTCGATCCCAAACTGCGCGACCTGGTGGAAGACGTGATCCTGGACCGCGCCGAGCCTGTGGGCAAGACCGGCCCCGACGACGATCGCACCCCGACCGAGCGTCTGGTGCAGTTCGCCGAAACGGTGAAGGGCACGGGGGCCAAAAAGGAAGAGGATCTGGCGTGGCGGGCGCTGCCGGTGGAGCAGCGCCTGGCGCATGCGCTGGTGCATGGCATCACGACCTACATCGTCGAAGACACCGAGATCGTGCGCCAGGAAATCGCCGCGCGCGGCGGCCGGCCCATCGAAGTCATCGAAGGGCCGCTGATGGACGGCATGAACATCGTGGGAGACCTGTTCGGCGCCGGCAAGATGTTCCTGCCTCAGGTGGTGAAGTCGGCCCGCGTCATGAAGCAGGCGGTGGCGCACCTGGTGCCGTTCATCGAGGAAGAAAAGCGCCAGATCGCCGCGGCGGGCGGCGACGTGCGGGCCAAGGGCAAGATGGTGATCGCCACGGTCAAGGGCGACGTCCACGACATCGGCAAGAACATCGTGTCGGTGGTGCTCCAGTGCAACAACTTCGAGGTTGTGAACATGGGCGTCATGGTCCCGTGCGCGCAGATCCTCGAAAAGGCCAAGGAAGAAAACGCCGATATCATCGGGCTGTCCGGCCTGATCACGCCCAGCCTGGAAGAGATGGCCTACGTCGCCTCCGAAATGCAGCGCGATCCGTATTTCCGCGAACGCAAGGTGCCGCTGATGATCGGCGGCGCGACGACCAGCCGGGTGCATACCGCGGTGAAGATCGCGCCGAATTACGACGGCCCTGTCGTCTATACGCCGGACGCCAGCCGGGCGGTGGGCGTGGCGACCAACCTGGTGTCCGACCAGGCCGATGCCTATGTCGCGGAAATCAAGCAGGAGTACGAGGACGTGCGCCGGCGCCATGCCAACCGCAAGGCCACGCCGCTGGTTTCGCTGGCCGAGGCGCGCGCCGCGCGCCCCGCCATCGACTGGTCCGCCTATACGCCGCCGCGCCCCAAGTACATCGGGCGGCGCACATTCAAGCATTACGACCTGGCGGAAATCGCTGCCTATATCGACTGGACGCCGTTTTTCCAGACCTGGAGCCTGTTCGGCCAGTTCCCCGCCATCCTCGACGACAAGGTGGTGGGCGAGCAGGCGCGCAAGGTCTACGCCGACGCCCAGGCGATGCTCAAGCGCATCGTCGATGGCCGCTGGCTCACCGCCAACGGGGTGGCGGCCTTCTACCCGGCCAATCGCGTCAACGACGAGGACATCGAGATCTACGCGGACGAGACCCGCTCCCGGGTGTTGTTCACCTGGCGCAACCTGCGCCAGCAAGGGGTCAAGCGCGAAGGCGTGAGCAACAAGTGCCTGGCCGATTACATCGCGCCGCGCGATAGCGGACTGGTCGATTACATCGGCCTGTTCGCCGTGACCGCCGGGCTGGGCATTGATAAGAAAGAAGCCGAATTCGCGGCGGCGAACGACGATTATTCCGGCATCATGCTGAAGGCCCTGGCCGACCGGCTTGCCGAGGCCTATGCCGAATGCCTGCATGCCCGCGTGCGCAAGGACCTGTGGGGCTATGCGGCCGACGAAGCGCTGGACAACGATGCCCTGATCGCGGAAAAGTATCGCGGCATCCGCCCGGCCCCCGGCTATCCCGCCTGCCCGGAGCACGTCGTCAAGCGGGACATGTTCGAGACCCTGGACGCGGCGGAAGTCGGCATCGAGCTGACCGAAAGCTACGCCATGTTCCCGGCCTCGAGCGTGTGCGGCTTCTACATGAGCCATCCCGACGCGCAGTATTTCAATGTCGGGACCATCGGCGAGGATCAGCTGAAGGACTACATTGCCCGCAGCGGCCGCGCGGAAGACGACGTGCGGCGCACCCTGGCGCCGGTGCTGGGCTGAAGGGCCGCCGGTTTCCCGGCCTGGCCTCCGGGGCCAGACGGGCTGCCGGCGCCGCGGGCAGGCGCGGGCCAGTGGCGAGCCTGCGGCCGATTCAGGCCGCGGCCGGAGCTTCGGCGACGTCGGCCACCGGTGCGCCGGTCATCGCGGCCAATTGCGCCGGGGTGAGCTTGAAAACCGCCTGCGGGTGGCCCGCCGCTGCCCACAGCGCGTCATAGCGGAAGAGGTCCGCGTCCAGCAGCGTCACCGGACGAACGGCGTGTCCAATGGGGCACACGCCGCCGATCGCGTAGCCGGTCTTTTCCCGGACGAAGCGCGCATCGGCCTTGCCCAATCCGCCCACAATGCGCGCCACCTTGGCTTCGTCCACACGGTTGGCCCCGCTGGCGACCACGAGCACCGGCATGTCGTCGGCCACCCGGCGGAAGATGATGGACTTGGCGATCTGCGCCACGTCGCAGCCCAGGCCAGCGGCGGCCTGGGCCGACGTCTTGCCCGTTTCGGGAAGGATGACCACGGGGTTCTCATGCCCCAGTTCGCGCAGCAGCGCGGCGACCCGCTGCGCGGATTCCGGCAACGGCGTGGCGGCGGCTTCATTCATGTTCTGGCTCCCGGTGTTGTGCATACGGCAGCGCGAAAGTTTACAAGCGGGCAGGGGCTGTCCCCGTGCCGCATCCCCAGGACGGCGCTGTCGCCGCTGCGGCGGCGCCGCCGGCGGGACGCTAAGATAGCGTTTCAATACGGGTACGAGATCTCCCTTATCCTGGTATGAGCACTGCCACCCAATCCGTGACCACGACCGCTGACGGCGCCGCGCTGCGCCGCCGCGCCCTGGGCGATTTCGTGCGCAACGCGCGAGCTCGCATCACTCCCCAGATGGCGGGCCTGCCTGCCGGCCTGCGGCGCCGTACGCCGGGTTTGCGCCGCGAGGAAGTCGCCCAGCTGTGCGGCATCAGCGTCACCTGGTACACCTGGATCGAGCAAGGCCGCGAGGTCTCGGTATCCCCGGCGGTGTGGGGGCGTATTGCCGGGGTGCTGCAACTGGACCGGGCCGAGCGGGCCTACCTGTTCGAGCTTGCCGAATGTGCGGACCCCGTGCATCCGCGCGACGAGCCGGCCGGCGTGTCGGGTGTGTTGTCGGCCTGCGTGGATGCCATCGATGCGCCGGCCTACGTGCTGGACCGTACGTGGAACGTCATGGCCTATAACGGCGCCATGCGCGAACTCTTCGACGACTGGCCGGCGGTGGATGCCGCTCCCAACCTGCTGCGCTACATCTTTCTGAATCCGGCCGCGCGTTCGCTGGTGGTGGACTGGGAGCAGCGCGCGCGCCGGGTCGTGGCGGAATTCCGCGCCGATGCGGGTCCGCACCTGGACGAACCCGACGTGCTTCGGCTGGTCGATGCGCTGTTGCGCGAAAGCCCCTCATTCGCGCACTGGTGGACCCGGCACGCGGTGGTGGAGCGGGAAGGGGGATTGCGGGAATTCCAGCATCCCCGCCGAGGCTTGCTGCGGCTGCAACAGGTTACGTTCCGTCTGGCCACCCATCCGGACCTGAAGCTGATCATGCTGCTGCCCGAAGCGGGGCGGACCGGCATCCCGGCCATCCTGGAGGCTGGCCAGCATCAATGACCCTGGGTCAGGGGCGGTCCGCTATTCCAGGCATCGGCCAGACCGCCGGTTCAATAGATGATTTCCGGAATGAGGCGCCGCGGCGGACGCTTGCCGCCATCAGCGGGCTGGGAGCCGACGGCCGCAAATCGCCGCTGCATGTCTTGCGCATCGTTGCGGTCCGGACCTTGTTCGGCGTGGTTCGGGGCCGTTGCGCCAGCGGCGCCGGTCGCGGACGGTGCCAGCGGGGATGCGCCGACGATTGCACACCCGGAAATCGATCGTGCCGCGTGCATAAGCAAAACTCTCCTTTGAAGTGGGCAGGATTGTGGCGCCTATGTGTACATCGCGGCACGATGATTCCCGGAAGCGGGGAAACGCGCCCCAGGTTGGGGGCAGCGCTGCGGTGTGCCGCCCTGAAGGCAAGGCGGCACACTTCTCCTTCACCCGTTTGCTCTGGACGGTTCAGTTGTCGTGCGGCGCCAGGATGCCGTCGCGCCACGCATACAGCTGCGCCGACAGTCCGTATGGGGAGCGCGCCATGACGTGCGCCGCGATATTGCGGATGCGGTTCTGGCCCGGCCGGTCGTTGCTGCCGCAGACCAGCAGTTCTTCGCGCGCAGGAATCGCCATCACGGGATCGCCGTCGATCTGGACCCGGTCCCGCCATTCGTCGGAAAGGAAGACCAGGCTGGCGTCGTAGTTGCCGTCCAGGCGCACGCCATAGCAGCCGTCTTCGCCTTCGATGGTCACCTGGGCCAGCATGCGTTGCAAATTGCCCAGCGCCAGCGGCTTGAGCGCCTCTTTCGCCACTTCCAGATCGGCGAGGTGGCCGGGCGCGACATAGCTCATCGCATCGGCGCGATCTTCGACATAGAGAGTCAGAAGGTCGTCGGTCAGCGGCTCGGCGACGAACCGTTCTCCTTCACCCGTGCCCGCCGCCTGCAGTTGTTTCGTCGCGGCCGTCAGCCACATGCGGGTCTTGATCACCGGCAGAATGGCGGCGCGCCGCGCGGCGGGATCGGGTCTGGCGCCGGCCGGTGCGGCGTCCAGGTGCGCCGCGATGATGGCGTCGAGGTCCGCAGGGGCTTTGCCATAGGCGCTGTACGCATTGCCCAGCGACTGGACGGCCTGTTCTCCGCCCGGCAGCGACCAGCGCACCTGTATGGCGCCGCCGCTGACCTCCGGCGCGACGGCGATGCCTTCCTTTGGAAAGCGTGTTCGGGCGGCCCGGGCATATGCCTCGGCAAACTCCCCGGCGTCCAGTACGCGCGAGGCCTTGGGGTTCAGCAGGCGTTTCAGCAAACTCATCTTGTCGTATCGTCGTCGGCCCGGGGCCGCTGGGTGCGGTTTGCCGCCGGGCAAGGCGGCAAACCTGGTTTGAAGCGGTGCGGGTCAGGTCTGGTGATAGATCTCCGACCCCTTGCGCACGAACTCCACCGCTTTCTCCTGCATGCCTTTTTGCAAGGCATCCTGCTCGGCGACGCCGTGTGTGGCGGCATAGTCTCGCACATCCTGCGTGATCTTCATGCTGCAGAAATGCGGCCCGCACATCGAGCAGAAATGCGCGACCTTCATCGAGTCCTTGGGCAGGGTTTCGTCGTGGAATTCCTTCGCCGTATCCGGGTCCAGGCCCAGGTTGAACTGGTCTTCCCAACGGAACTCGAAGCGCGCCTTCGACAGCGCGTTGTCGCGGATGGCAGCGCCGGGATGGCCCTTGGCGAGGTCGGCGGCATGGGCGGCGATCTTGTAGGTAATGATGCCGTCCTTCACGTCCTTCTTGTTGGGCAGCCCCAGGTGTTCCTTCGGCGTCACGTAGCACAGCATCGCGGTGCCGTACCAGCCGATCAGCGCCGCGCCGATGCCGGATGTGATGTGGTCGTAGCCCGGCGCGATATCGGTGGTCAGCGGGCCCAGCGTGTAGAAGGGCGCTTCATGACAGTGCTTGAGCTGCAGATCCATGTTCTCCTTGATCATCTGCATCGGAACATGGCCCGGGCCTTCGATCATCACCTGCACGTCGTGCTTCCACGCCACCTGCGTCAGCTCGCCCAGCGTTTTCAGCTCGGCGAACTGCGCCTCGTCGTTGGCGTCGTAGGCCGAACCCGGCCGCAGGCCGTCGCCCAGCGAGAAGCTGACGTCGTAGGCCTTCATGATTTCGCAGATTTCCTCGAAGCGCTCGTACAGGAAGCTCTCGCGGTGGTGCGCCAGGCACCACTTCGCCATGATGGACCCGCCGCGCGAGACGATGCCGGTCATGCGGTCCGCGGTCATGGGAATGAAGGGCAGCCGCACCCCGGCATGGATCGTGAAGTAATCCACGCCCTGTTCCGCCTGCTCGATCAGCGTGTCGCGGAAAATCTCCCAGGTCAGTTCCTCGGCCTTGCCGTCGACTTTTTCCAGGGCCTGGTAAATAGGCACCGTGCCGATCGGCACGGGCGAATTGCGTACGATCCACTCGCGCGTTTCATGAATGTGCTTGCCGGTGGACAAGTCCATCACCGTGTCGCCGCCCCAGCGGATGGCCCAGGTCATTTTCTCCACTTCTTCGCCGATGCCGGAACTGACCGCGGAGTTGCCGATATTGGCGTTGATCTTCACCAGGAAATTGCGGCCGATCGCCATCGGCTCCAGCTCGGGGTGATTGATGTTGGCTGGGATGATGGCGCGGCCGCGCGCCACTTCGTCGCGCACGAACTCGGGCGTGATCGTTTCCGGGATGGCGGCGCCGAAGGACTGCCCCGGGTGCTGGCGCAGCATGCGCTTGACCAGTTTCTCGCCTTCCGGACCGCTGGCGCGCAGCGATTCCAGATATTGCTCGCGGCGCAGGTTCTCGCGGATCGCCACGAACTCCATTTCCGGCGTGATGATGCCGCGGCGCGCATAGTGCATCTGCGTCACGTTGGCGCCGGCCTTGGCGCGGCGCGGGGGGCGGCGCAGATCGAAACGCATCGCCGTCAGCTTGGGATCGTTCAGGCGTTCCCGGCCATAGGCGCTGGTGGGGCCGTCCAGCAGCTCGGTATCGCCCCGCTCCTCGATCCAGGCGCGGCGCACTTCCGGCAGCCCGCGGCGGATATCGATTTTGACGTCGGGATCGGTATAGGGGCCGCTGGTGTCGTACACCGTCAGCGGAGGGTTCTTTTCGCCGCCGAACATGGTGGGCGTGTCGTGCTGTTCGATTTCACGAAACGGCACCCGGATGTCGGGGCGGGATCCCTGCTGATAGACTTTGCGGGACTTCGGCAGCGGCGCAACCGCGGCAGCGTCGACTTCGGCCGTGGCGGCCAGGAATTTGGGATTGGCGTTCATGGAAGCTCCAAGCGAGGTTTTGGAGCCGAATCGGGTCGGATTCCGGCGCGTTACGCCGGAACGCTCCCAGCATCGGCATTATCCGTACTGGTACGAAGGGACTCTCTCAACCCCCGGAACGCGTCTGCCGCCATCGACTCGTGAAGACGGACCGACGCGGGACCGGAAGTACCCCTGCGTGCACGCGACAGTATAGAAGACGCCAGGCTGGATACCGAGCCTTGGCATTACATCTGGAATCAGTCTCCCGCCTCCCCCGTCTTGCGTCCCCTGTACACTTTTTTGTTACCGGGCCCGGGGATTGCGCCGCCGCCAGCCCCTTTCATTCACCAATAGGAAAAACGTTATGCACATCAAACTCCGTACATTGGCACCCGCGATGTTGATGGCGACGGTCGTTCTGGCCGGCTGCCAGACGCCAGGGAACAAGGCCGCCAAGGGAACGGCCGGCGAGCAGGGCGCTGCCACGCCACCCGCTGCCACCGCGCCGTCGGCGCCGCAGGCCGCTCCAGCCGCGGCTTCGGTCGGCTTTTACGTGGCGCAGACCGAACCTGGGACGGGGCTGACGCAGGTCAAGCTCACCGACACCACGGTGTATGTGCAGCCGAACCCGGTACTGACGCGCGCGGACCTGACGGAAGCCGCCGCGCTGGTGGACCGCCAGGGCAACAATTTCGTGGGCCTGCGCTTCAGCCCCGAAGGCGCCCGCAAGCTGTCGCAGATCAGCGCTCAGAATGTCGGCAAGTTGCTGGTGCTGGTGATCAATGGGCAATTGGTGGCCGCGCCGCGCATCGCGGAGCCGTTGAATCGCGGCGTGCTGGCCTTCAGTGTGGATACGGCACAGACGGCCAACGAGATCGCGGCCCGCGTTCGGGGCGACGCCCCGGCGGCCAGCACCGCGCCGGCGCAGTCGGGTACGGCCGCCCCGGGCGCCACGCCAGGGGCGCCTGCACCGGCGCGCTGAGCCGCTATCGGACGCGCGTATCCCGGCTTTGTCGGCCGGGATGTGCGCGCTACAAGGTGCCCGCAATCCGGGTGGGTTTCGCGCGGCATCGCGCGATGCAAAGCGGCGCCTTCGCCGCGCGGTCATCGCAGCAATCGCGCCGTGAGCGTTATTCGCCGCGGCGCGATTTGTTTTTGGAGCGGCTCGCCGCGTAGTTGGCGTGGCAGGCGTCGACGAACGCCGCCATCATGTTTTCCAGGTGCCTTTTATCGCGTGGCGTCAACGCTTCGTAGCGTGCGCGCGGAATGTTCGCAAAAGGCCAGTCGGCGTCCTTGCGGGCGCTTGCGAAGGCGCCGTGCAGGCCTTCTTCCATCAGCGTGTACCGGTGCGGGGCCGCGCCGCCGCCGTAGACATCCGAGGCGCTTTCCATCGGCCCTTTGCCCGTGTCCAGCCACTGCGCATCGACGCCAAGCGCGGCGGCGAGCTTGAAAAGCCCGCGGCTGGATTTGCGTTCGCCGCTTTCGTAGCTGGCCACCGCGCTTTGCGACAAGCCCGCCAGGCGCGCCAACTCCGCCTGGGTGTAACCGCGCAACGCACGAACGTGCCTCAATCGGTCTGAAAATTTCTTCACGGGCCGATTGAAGCTTGCGGGGCAACCACATTGGTGTTTATATAAATCACGTTTGTGGTTATGCCGTAAGTAGGAGAACAGCCATGGTGGAGTATCGGAACGTCATTGTGCTGCAGGACGCACGGGCGGGCCGGGACAATCTTGTCCAGGAATTGGCAAGGCGCGATTACGCGGTGCGCAGCTGCGGCAGCCTGGCGGGCTTCTTTCACCTCTATGCACAACAGCCCTCCGTGTTCGTGCTGCTGCTGGGCCAGCTCGACGATCTGGCCCGCAATGCGGATGGCGTCCGTAGTGTCGCGCCGGCGGCGGTGATCATCGCCCTGGGGACGCCGCCCCATGGCGACGCGGATGCCTATTGGCGAGTGCGGGTCATGGCGGCAGGGGCCGATGCCTGCCATCCCCTCGGCATCGATAGCGTTGAATTGGCGGCGATTCTTGCGTCTTGGGAGCGTCATGTGTGCCGCTTGGATCCTTCCGGCCCGCCGCATTCTCGGACGCATTCCATGGGTGGCGTTCAAGGTCAGTTCAACCACGATCATTGCTCCGACGTTCCGTTGCACCTTCGTGCGGATTCCATGGGCGATAGCGGCCGCCATGGCAGACGCAATGACGGCCGCGGCGCCGATCGCGATCCTGAAATCGACGGGCGCGGCGTCGACCGCCCGGGCCATGGCCATTGCGAAGGCCCATGCCACGAACCCGAAAGCGGGGCAGCGCACCGTCCTGGTCCACATCATCGCGGGCGGTGTGGCTGGCGCCTGGACGCCGATAGCGGGTTGCTCGCCGACCCCCGCAACCGCACGCTGCGGCTCACCGTCGCGGAACGCCGCTTCCTGGTACAGATTGCGGCCAGTCCTGGACTGCTTCTGCGTCGTCCTCCGCCCGCGGCGCCGCGCTCGGCGGCATCGCGAACCGACCCAGTTCCGGGCCCCCGGGAAGCCGACGCGAAGCGCCTGGCGCCGCGCGGCATGGACGTCCTGGTGTCGCGTCTGCGGCGCAAGGGCCGCCATCTCGGCATGGAGCTGCCGCTGCTGGCGGTCCACGGCTGCGGCTATATGTTCGCTGAACGCTTGACGGTAACGGGCGATACGCCCGCTTCCCGTGCCGCAATTCCGTGGGCGCTTCCTCCGTCGGCCGGGAGCGAATCGCGGCCCACGTCATCGTCGCAACGGGCGCACATTCCGGAAACCGGCGCTGTGCCCTGCTGAGCCGTTTGGCGCATCAAAAACAAATCCCTACCCGGCACGATGGCGGGGTAGGGACTCGTTGTTTTGCGTTGGCTTTCCGCAGCAAGCCTACTTCGCGTTGCTGACCATGTACTCCACGGCCGCGCGGACATCTTCATCCGAAGCATTGGCGGCGCCGCCCTTGGGGGGCATCGCGCCCTTGCCGGCGATGGCGGCTTTCACCATGGCGTCCATGCCGGTCTGAATGTATTTGTCCCAGTCAGCCTTGCTGCCGAACTTGGGCGCGCCAGCGACGCCGGTGCCATGACAGGCAAAGCAGGTCTGCTTGTAGAGCTTTTCGCCGGCGGGATTGACGGCGGCTTGCTGCGCGGGCGCAGCCGGTGCCTGTTGCGCGGGGGGCTGGCTTCCCGTAGCGGGCGCCGCAGGCTGCTGGCTGGGCGCCTGCGGCTTCGCGCCGCCCTGGGGCTGAGCCTGGGCCTGCGCTGGCGCCGCGGCCGGTGCGGCGGCCTGTTGCGCCGGTGCGGGCGCGGCGGCCTGGCCCTGATTCGCCGCGGGCTGCGCCGGCGGTTCGGGTTCCTTGAAGTTGCCGCCCGATTTGTTCGCCATGAACACCACCGCGCGTTCGACTTCGTAGTCGCTCAGCGACGGGTTGCCGCCCTTCGGCGGCATGGCGCCCTTGCCATGCAAGGCAACATTGAACAGCGCCTCTAGACCTTCCTTGATGCGCGGCGCCCAGGCGGCGTTGTCGCCGACCTTGGGCGCACCCGCCACCCCGGCGGCGTGGCATGAGGTACAGACCGAGCTGTAAACCTGTTCGCCGGTCTTGAAGACCTTGGGGGCGTTGGCATCGACGAGCTCGAAGCCCGCGACGGGGGCGATCCGCTTATCGACGGCTTCCGGCGTGAAAGCGTTGGATCCGGCGCCGGCGCGGCCGTAGGAGGCCACCATATTGACCAGCATCAGGATGATGATGACCGGGACCAGAAATGCCAGAACGACGGTGACGATCAACTGCTTCGGGGTCTTGATGAGTGCAGCGTGTTCTTGTACGTGTTCCTGCTCTTTGCTCATAACCTAATCCTGCTGTCGGGTACCGGGGACGCCTGGGGCGGATAAGTAGTACGAACCAGGAAGGGTCTCCTCATCCCCGCCGGCTCGCATGCAAACGCTGGATTATATAACGCTGGGGATGGCCGGCCTTGCGGCGGCGGCGCCCGGCAGGCCGGCCCGGGCGCCAGGGCGGCGTCGCGTTCAAGCGCGAAATCCTGTTTTAGGTACAATACTGCCTCTTCGCGCCCGTAGTTCAATGGATAGAATGAGAGTTTCCGAAGCTCTTGATACAGGTTCGATTCCTGTCGGGCGCGCCACCTTTCAGCGGTTCAAGCTGCATTTCCTGCAGCCGGTCGGACCCAGGCCTCCCCCTACGTTCCGCCATCGCGCGCGTACTTCCGCCTAGGGAAACGCGGACGCCTGGCGCGCCTCGCCGCCATTGATTGCGGCAATCAAAGGCGCCGTCAAGCCGGATCGGTCGATAAACCGCGGGCCGTGATACAGGTCTTCAACGGTCATCCACGCATAATCCTCCCCACCAGGCAGTCCGCGCGCTTCGCGTGCCGGGGCCCGATATCCCCGTCCGCAACGCCGGAAGCGGTAAGCGGTCTTTGGGACGGGGTTCAGGCTCGCCTGAATTCACAAGACAGATAACACCTATAAAGACAAGACATCAAAGGACATTGAATGGAAATCAAGCCGGAGACTTCCGTTGATTCGCGGGCGGAGCAGACGCCTCATCTTGCACGCAGTCTGTCCAACCGACACCTGCAGCTCATTGCCATCGGCGGCACGATCGGCACCGGGCTTTTCATGGGCGCCGGCAAGGCGATATCGCTGGCAGGCCCGTCGATCCTGTTGATCTACGCCATCATCGGATTCATGCTGTATTTCGTGATGCGCGCGCTGGGAGAAATCCTGCTGTCCAATCTGGAGTTCCGGTCCTTCGCGGATTTCGCCGGTGTTTACCTGGGGCCATGGGCGCAGTTCTTCACCGGGTGGACATACTGGCTCTGCTGGGTCGTGACGGTTGTCGCAGAAGTGATCGCTTTTTCCGGATACGTCTCGTTCTGGTTTCCGCATCTTTCGCACTGGATTCCCGCCCTGGGCGTTATCGCCGTCCTCCTCACGCTGAATATGCTCAGCGTGCGCAACTTCGGCGAAACCGAATTCTGGTTCTCCCTGATCAAAATCGTCGCGATTCTCGCCCTGGTCGGCGCGGGGATCTACATGCTTTCAACAGGTTTTGCGCTGCCGGACGGCACCAAGGCGTCGCTGTCCCACCTCTGGGAAAACGGCGGTTTCTTCCCCAACGGTTATCGAGGTTTCATCGCGGGTTTCCAAATTGCGATTTTCGCTTTCGTCGGCATCGAGCTGGTCGGTACGGCCGCGGCGGAAACCCGGGACCCGGCGCGAAACCTGCCAAAGGCGATCAACGCGATTCCCGTACGGATGGTTCTGTTCTACCTTGGCGCGCTGTTCGTCATCCTTACCGTGATTCCCTGGGACCAGGTCGACCCGAACGCAAGTCCTTTTGTGGCCATGTTCACGCTTGCGGGCCTGGGCGCCGCCGCCCACGTGGTCAATTTCGTGGTGCTCACTTCCGCGGCGTCCAGCTCGAATTCGGGCATGTATTCGTCATCCCGCATGGTCTATGGGCTGGCCACGTCGAAGCTGGCGCCGGAAACCTTCGCCAAATTGAACAAGCGCAAGGTTCCGGTCAACGCGTTGTTCTTTTCATGCGTGTTTTTGCTGTCGGCCGTGGTGCTGCTTTATGCGGAACAGAGCATCATCGAAGCCTTCACCATCGTCACGACCATCTCGGCGCTGCTTTTCATTTTCATCTGGTCGATCATCCTGGCTTCATACCTGGCGTATCGCCGGCAACGCCCGGACCTGCACGACCGCTCGACTTTCAAGCTGCCCGGCGGCCGGGCCGCCGTCGCGGCGGTGTTCGCTTTTTTCGCCTTCACGATATGGGCGCTGGCGCAAGAGCCGGACACGGCCGCCGCCTTGAAGGTCACGCCGGTATGGTTTTTGGCCCTGGCCGTTGCCTATCTGATCATGAAGTTCAAAGAAGGCCGGCGGGCGGGCGCTCAGCCGCTGGAGCGCCAGGCGATCGACAGCGCGCGCAAAATGCCGTGATGCCGCCGCATGGCTTTCAGGCGCATGGAAACGGCGTGACGACAATCGGCTGAGCGCGGCCTGACGGGCCACGTGCCGGCCTGCGCCCACGCCATGCCGGCTGGCCCGTGCCCCGTGGGCCGTGCCCCGTGCTCCGTGCCCCGTGCTCCGTGCTCCGTGCCCCGTGCCCCGCTCCCAAACCGCTCAGGGCCAGGGAGTCGGTGCGGGCACCGGGGCGGGACCCTCCACGCCTACCGTGCCGAAGTCAGCCGGACCGACGATTTCCAGGTACTCCATATCCGGCGAATAATCGAACAGGAAATGCCGGATGCCGGGCGCCTGGTGCACACAGTCGCCGGCGCTGACCAGGGTTTCCACGTCTTCGTACATGAAGCGCGCCCATCCCTTCAGCATGTAGACGATGTGGAAGTCTGCCTGATGGATATGCCAGCCGGTGCCGGCTTCCGGGGCATTCTGGGCGCGGACCAGTTGGGCGATCACCCGGCCATGCGTGGCCTTGGCGATGCCCAGGTCGCGATAGACGAAGAAGTCGCGCAGGCCGCCGGCGCGGAAAACCGTGTCGGCGGGTTTGACGTGGGAAAACAGCGTGGGATACGGCCCGGCGGTGGTGGCCGTGCCGCGCATGGCGGTCTCGCTCATGGCAATCTCCTTCTGCAAGTCGGATGGCGCCGGCCGCGAATCCGATGGGATCAACCGGCTGCAGCCATGGTGGCGTTGCACCGGGCGGGCCGCAATACAGTAAAAATACGTCACGCGAGACCGCCATCGGAGGCCGCATGAGCAAGCGACCGGACATCGACTACAGGCAGGCCTTTATGCTGGCTCCCATCGGCATGTGCGTGTCGAACCGCCGGGTGATGCGGCGCGCGAACGCCGCGTTGGAGGCGATGTTCCGCTGCGGCGCGGGCGCGCTGGACGGCGTGTCCTTCGAGGCCCTGTATCCGACCACGCGGGAATTCGAGCACGCGGGTGTGCGGTTCGCGCCGGTGCTGAGCGAAACCGGCAGGTATGCGGACGAGCGCATCATGAAGCGGCTGGACGGCGAACTGTTCTGGTGCCGGGTGACGGGGCGTACGTTGACCCCGGACGATCCGCACGCCGCGGGAATCTGGACGTTCGAGGACCTCAGTTCGCTGCGTCCGGTCGCCATCGGGCTGAGCGTGCGGGAGCGTGAGATCGCCACGCTCATCGCGGAGGGCAGGACCAGCAAGGAGATCGCCCGCCAGCTGGGCCTGAGCCACCGCACCGTGGAGACCTATCGCGCCCGGCTCATGACCAAGTTTTCCGCGGCCACGTCGTCGAGCCTCATTCACAAGCTGATGCGCCCTCAGGGCAATTGAGCGATCGGGGCGTTTTCACAGGAAACCGATCCAGCGCCCCGCCAACACCGCCCCCAGCCAGAACACCAGCGAAGCCCCCGCGTGCAGGCGGATGGCGGGCGGTATCGGATCGCCGGCCAGCGCGCGCCGCCAGTGCGGCCCCGCGTGCAGCCATAGCGCGTTCACAATGCCCAGTCCAACGACGACGAGCTTGATCAGAAAGGCGGGGTTGCGGACGTACTCGTCCGGCTTGACGGAAAACAGCAGCAGGCCCGTGACGATGGCGACGGCGAGCGCCCAGGCGGCCAGGTGGGACAGATAAGGACCGAACTCGCGCAGGGGCAGCGTGCCGGCGCGCAGCAGGCGCAGGTCCAGCGCCATGATGGCGCCCAGCAGCACGCCCAGCGCGGCGATGTGCAGCGCATTGACGAGCAGGTAGGCGGTGCCGGAATCGCGCAGGAAGACGGCAGGCGGCAATCCCGCCACCCAGGTCAGGAAGGCGTCCAGGTTCACCGCCGGATGCGCTCTGGATAAATATCGTAGGTCTTGCCTTCCACCGAAATCTGGACGGCCTTCATGCGCTTTTCCGCATGGTCCTTGGCCCGATTGCCGATGGCGACGACGGTATCGTCGGGTTTGGCGGAGCCATCGTCGAAACCCGACTCGCGCGTCTGGGTGGGGTTGCCCAGCTCGACGCGCCACAGGCCGTCATTCGCAGTCTGGACGTCCAGGTATGGATGCGGCGGGGCGATGACCACTTTCCTGACGACGCCGCTCAGGCGCATCTGCTCTTCTTCGGCCCATGCCCAGCCATGGTGTGCGGCAGCGATGGACGTCAGGCAAAGCGGCAGCGCAAGCGCCGCGATGCCGGCGGCCAAACGTACGGATGAGTTGCGTGGGGCTTTCATGTGCGGGGGTCTCACTGGAAGGGACGATGTGAAGAGCGTCCACGACACGGAGCAAGCGTCCTGCCAGCCGGGCCGCATCGGGCTCAGTTGTAAAGCAACTTGGGCAACCATAGACCGATGCCCGGGAAAGCGTAAAGCAGAAAGATGGCAAGCACCTGTATGCCCATGAAAGGCAGCATCCCCATGAAGATCTGGTTCAGCGTGACATGCGGCGGGGCGACGCCTTTCAAGTAGAAGGCGGACATCGCGACCGGCGGGGACAGAAACGCCGTTTGCAGGTTGAGCGCAACCAGGAGTCCGAAAAACAGGGGGTCGATGTCGAAGGCGGTGAGCAGCGGCACGAAGATCGGCATGAAGATGACGATGATCTCCGTCCACTCCAGCGGCCAGCCGAGCAGAAAAATGATCACCTGGGCCAGTATCAGGAACTCCAGCCGCGTCAGGCCCAGCGACAGTACCCAGGATTCCACCAGCGCCTGCCCGCCCAGCAGGGCGAAGGCCGCCGAAAAAATCGAAGATCCGACAAAAAGCCAGCACACCATGGCGGTGGTCTTCGCCGTCAGGTACACCGATTCCTTCATCACCGGCAGCGTCAGGCGGCGATAGGCCAGCGCCAGCAGCGCGCCGCCCATGGCCCCCATGGCGGCGGCCTCGCTGGGCGTGGCAAGGCCGAAGGTGATCGACCCCAGGACGGCGGCGATCATGATGGCCAGAGGAAAGAAGGATTCCACCAGCATGCGAAAGATTTGCAGGCGCGGCCAGTTCAGCATGGCGTAGAACAGCGCAAGCGCCGCCGCACAGCCGGCAAAGGCGATCCAGTACCCCGGGGGCGTCGGCTGGCGCGGCGCATCGTTGCCGGCATGGGCAGCGGGCGGGGCGCGGTCTTGCGCGGCCCTGCCGCCGGCCGCACGCGGCTCGCTCGGCGCGGCGCTGCCAGTCGGCTCGGCGAGGCCGCCCGTGCCGGCGGCGGCCGACGCGCCGGCCAGCTCCGTCGGCCCTTCGGCCGGCGGCTCCGCCAATCCTCCTGCAGCCGGCGGTTCTGCCAGGCCGCCGCTTTCGAACGCCGCGGCATCGCCGCTGTTCAACTGCAGTTCCGCTGGAATGTCGTAGGTGGCCGGAGGCTGCGTCACCGCGTAGTGCAGGGCGCCCATGGTCAGGGCGAAAACGGCCAGCGGCGTCAGCCCGATGATCAGGTAGGTCCAAAGAAAGGAGGTACGCGATGAGGCGGCATTGCCGCCCCGGCGGAAAAGGCCGGACAGCAGCGCCGCCATGGCGTTGCCCGGGTGCGCCCGGGCCATGCGCGCCGCTTCCTCCGGCAGCGCGATCTGCCGTTCGCTGGCGGACAGCGGCGGGGCCACCTGCGGCCGCAGGCTCGCCAGTACGACGACGTAAACCATGTACAGCGCGGCCAGCATGATGCCGGGGAATATGGCTCCCGCGTACAGCTGCACGGCCGAGACGCCGGTGGTCGCCCCGTAGACGATCAGCATCACCGATGGCGGGATCAGGATGCCCAGGCAGCCCCCGGCCGTGATGGACCCGGACGTCAGGCCGACGCCATAGCCGGCTTTCAGCATGGCCGGCATGGCGAGCAGCCCCATCAGCGTCACCACCGCGCCCACGATGCCGGTGGCCGTCGCGAAAATCGCGCACGTCGCCAGCGTGGCGACGGCCAGCGCGCCCGGCAGCCGCGCGAGCGCCAGATGCATCGAACGGAACAGTTTTTCGATCAGGTTCGCGCGCTCGACCAGATAACCCATGAACACGAAGAGCGGAATGGAAATCAGCGACTCGTTGGTCATCGTGGCATAGGTCCGCTGCACCATCAGGTCCAGGGTCTGCTCCACGGCACGCGCCGAGAATCCATGCCCCTGCATGGAGTACGAAAAGAATGTGAACAGCACGCCCATGCCCATCAGCGTGAACGCCGTGGGAAACCCGAGCATGATCGCCACGACGATCAGCGCCAGCATCAGCAGGCCGATATGCCCGGACGTGAGGTTCGCCCAAGGCGTGAGGAAGACGATCATCGCGACCACGACCGCGATGCAGCCGAAGCCGAACCACACGGCTTTTCCGTTTTTCATGAACGCTGTCCTTGGGCGGCGGCCGGGCGGTCCGCCGCGGCGATGTCCTCGTCCTTCACGTGGACCATCTGCTTGAGCTTGTCGACGTCGACCTCTTCGACGTCGTCGGCCCGCCGCGGCCAGGCGCCGCGCCGCAGGCACAGGATGCAGCGTCCGATCTCCGCAAATCCCTGCAGCAGAAGAAAGGCGCCGGCGACGGGAATGAAAACCTTGAAGGGATAGATCGGCGGGCCGTCCGCCATGAGCGAGGAGTGTTCGCGGATGGCGATGGATTCGCCGGCGTAGTACCAGCCGGCCCAGACCATGGCCGTTACGCCCGGGATGAAAAAGACCACGTACAACGTGACGTCCAGCGCCGCCTGGACGCGCGGCGGCAGGAAACCGTACAGGACGTCGCCCCGTACATGGCCGTTCTTGGCCAGTGTATAGGCGCCCGCCATCATGAAAAGGATGCCGTAGTACATGATCTGCAGATCGAAGGCCCACGCGCTGGGCCGGTTCAGCAGATAGCGCGCAAACACCTCCCAGCAGATATGGAGGGTCAACGCCAGAATCAGCCAGGCGAACGCCTTTCCCACGGCGGTCGACAGCCGGTCGACGAATCGGATGAAGGCCATCATGGGAAAGCCGCCCGTGGCGTTGAGCGCCGCATCACGATTTGGACGTTGCGGCGAAGTAATGGTTGTAGGCCATGCGGTAGTTCACCTGCGTATCGCCATACCACTTGCCGACGCGTTGCGCGAAGGCGCGCTGGGAATCCAGCACCTTTTTGAACAAGGGATTTTCGGCGGAGCGGCGCTCGATCATCTCGTCCCAGATCTTCAACTGCAGCTGCAGGATCGAATCGGGCGTTTTGTAGAACTTCACCTTGCGCTCGTTCTGCAGCGTCACGTAGTCCTGCGAATAGCGCTGGCAGGCCTTCCACGACATGTCGGCGCTGGCTGCCTGCGCGGCATAGCGCAGCAGGTGCTTCAGATGATCGGGCAGGCTGTTGTATCGATCCTTGTTGAACAGCACTTCGAATTGCTCGGCGCTCTGGTGAAAGCTTTGGAGCATGCAGATCTTCGACACGTCGGCAAAGCCCAGGGCCAGATCCGAGGACGCGTTGTTGAACTCGGCGCCGTCGAGCAGGCCGCGGTCCAGCGCCGGTACGATCTCGCCGCCCGGCAGCGCATTCACCGCCGCGCCCATCGCGCTGTACATGTCGATGGCCAGGCCGACGGTGCGGAACTTCACGCCCTTCATTTCCTCGGCTTTGGTGATGGGCCGCTTGAACCATCCGAAGGGTTGCGTCGGCATCGGCCCGTACATCAGCGACACCACGTTCACGCCCATGGCTTTCTGGATCTCTTCCAGGAGTTCCTTGCCCCCGCCGTATTCATGCCAGGCGAGCACCATATTGGCGTCCATGCCGAACGACGGCCCGGACCCCCATAGCGCGACCGCGGTGTTCTTTCCGTACCAGTAAGCCACTACCCCGTGGCCGCCGTCGAGCGTGCCGGCGGAGACGGCGTCCAGCAGATCGAAGGCTTTGACCACCGCGCCGGCCGGCAGGACCTCGATGCGCAGCTGGCCGCCCGCCATGTCGTTGACCTTGCGGGCGTAATCCATTGCGAACTCGTGAAAGATGTCCTTGGACGGCCACGTGCTCTGGAAGCGCAGGGTGATCGGTGTCTGGGCGGGCGCGACGGCGGGAAAGCCCAGTGCCGCGGCGCCGGCGGCGGCGCCCGATAGAAATTTACGTCGTGAACCTGTTTGCGGTTGCATGGCACGTGTCTCCTGAAGGCTGCATGAGAACCATCGATTTTTGGATGCCACATTCCAACCTGGCGAAACCGTGCGCCGCGGGACCGCGCCGGTTCACGGAAGGTCGGCCGCCCAGGCCCTGGCGCTTTCGCGCCGTTGGCCTGAGCGGCCGCTTGGGTGTTGGGGAATTACACGCCGCCGGGGCAGTGTTGACAATTGTCTGAACGTCGGGACTAACCCGAATCCGTCCATTCGGATGAGGAGCGCTGCCGGCGGGACGCTGGCAAAGCCGGATTCGCGGGCGGGGAGCTGCGGCCCCCGCGCAAAGCTCAACAACCGGCTCTTGGCGGACTGCTACGTCGGAGCGGCGTCCGGCGCCTTCAAGGCCTGGTGATACCGCAAGACATAGGTATCGAAATCCACGGTGTCGCTGGCTTCGATGGCGGCCTGCGCTTGCAGCGAGTCGCGCGCCATCGCGTTGTACGCGGCCGTTTTGTCGGCCGGCAGGGGCGTGGCGCGAAGGGCTTCCGCGTGGCGGCGGCTCTGTTCCAGGGTGTATTGCAGAAACGACGCGCCGGTGCGCCGCAGATCTTCGAGCAGGCGCGCCGACGGCGTCGCGTCGGTCTCATCGAGCTTGACGGCCTGGGCCGCGACGGCCTGACGATATGCCTGCCCGCCATATGCCGCGTCCAGGACTTCGGCATAGGGGAGGATACGGTCGAGCAGCTCCTTGCCCCAGACCCGCAGCGCGATGGCCTTGCCATCGCGCGCCAGCTCCAGTCCGGGCTTGCGGCCCTCGTTCACCACCCGGCTGAAGTTGTCGGCGCTGCGGCTGCAGAAACCCTGCTCGTCGAAAAAGGGGCTATCGCTGGCGGCGCAGAAAAGCAGGAAGGCATCGACGAAGCGGCTGGTTTCGGCTGCGATTCCCACCGGCTGGAAGGGGTCGATGTCCAGGCAGCGCACTTCCACATACTGCACGCCGCGCTCGGCCAAGGCGGTGATAGGGCGCTCGCATCGCCCGGTGGCGCGCTTGGGCCGGATGCTCGAGTAGTACTCGTTTTCGATCTGCAGGATATTGGTGTTCAACTGCACCCATTGGCCGTCGCGGTGCGTGCCGATCGCCTCGTAGGCAGGCCACGGCATCGTCACGGCGGCATGCAGGCGCTGCAGAAAGGTGGACAAATCGTTGTAGCAGGGCTTCAGTTGCGATTGCGCCTTGTTCTGGTACCCCAGGTCTCCCATGCGCAGGCTGGTCGCATACGGCAGGTAAAGCGTGTCGGCGTCCAGCGTCTGCAGCGGATGCGACCGGCCGCGCAGGAAATCCTTGGACAGGGCCGGCGCGGCGCCGAACAGGTACATCAGCAGCCACGAATAGCGGGTGAAATTGCGGATGAGCGCGATATAGCCCGCGGACCGCCGGTCCTGGTCGTTGCCGCCGGGCAGCTCGAGCAGCGGCCAGATCCGGTCATCCAGGGAAAAGTTGTAGTGCACGCCCGCAATGCATTGCATCGTCTTGCCGTACCGGTACGCCAGCCCTCGGCGGTAAACGTGCTTGAGCATGCCCGTGTTCGACGTGCCGTACCACGCGATGGGGATGTCCGCTTCGTCCGGCAAGGCGGCGGGCATGGACTGGTTCCAGATGAGTTCGCCATCCAGGTTGGCGTAAACGAAGCGATGGACGTCTTCGAGTTCGCCGATCAGGCCGGCGACGTTGTCGTGCGTGCCGGTGATCAGTTCCAGCAGCGCTTCGGAATAGTCGGTGGTAATGCGTTCGTGCGTCAGCGCGGATCCCAGCGCGGCCGGATGCGGCGTGCTCGCCAGATGGCCGCCGGCATCGACACGCAGGCCTTCTTTTTCGATGCCGCGCAGGGTGCGAGCGAGCAATTCCCGGTTTGCGTCCAGGCGGGCGAGGCGGCGGGCGTCGATATCGGTCACGGAGGCTTCTTATGGTCAGGGTGAATGGAAGCTGATTTTACGGGCTGCGCCTGGGCACGCCCCGAGTAACCCGCGACGGCAGAGGATAATCGCCGTCGGCGCCGGAAGGACGCCATGCCGCCAGCCCGGTCGGGCATGGGCGACAATGAGCCAACACCGTTATACCGCCGTTGCGACAGGAGGGTTGACAGCCGATGTGCCACAGGCGTGAAGCCATGCAAGCAGGCGCCGCAAGCGGTCCGCCAGGGCCCACCCTGAACGGCGCCGCCGCGGCCGGGCCCGCGCCATGCCGCCGTCCTGCCGGCCGCCGGCGTTGGACGGCATGGGCGTGCGCGCTCCTGCTGGCCGCATGCACGCCCACCTACAACTGGCGAGAGGTCGCGATTGCCGATGGCGCCGCCACTGCAACGTTTCCCGCGCGGGTGCAGACCGATACCCGCGAAATCGCGCTGGAAAACCAGTCCTTGCGGTTTTCGCTGACATCGGCGCGCGCCGGGGACGCGGTGTTTGCGGTGGGATATGCGCCGCTGCCGCCTGCGCTGGCGGCCGATGCCGCGGGCCAGCGCAGGCTGGCCGCGGCGCTGATACGGTCGCTGCACCAGAACCTGGGCGTGCAGCCGCCAGAGCCCCTGCCGGGCGATGGTCAGGACATCGAAATCCATGGGAAGGCGGGCGGGCATTCCGTGTGGGCCCTGGGCCGGGTCTGGGTCAGGCAAGGCCTGCTCGTGGAGGTCGTCGCCACCGGCTCGGAGCAGGGGCTGCCGGCCGAGCCCGCGCGGGAATTCGTCCATTCCCTGCGTTTCAACGCGCCCTAGAGGCGGGTGTCCGGTCCCCGGCCGCGTCCGTTCAGGATCCGGCGCCGCAGGCCACGAGCAGGCCGCGGGCCAGTGCGGTCGCGACAGCCGCGCGCCGGTTGCGCGCGCGCAGCTTCCGGCAGGCGTTCTGCAGATGAAAGTTCACCGTCCGCTCGGTGACGCCCAGAATCATGGCCGTTTCACGGCTTGTCTTGCCGGCGGCGGCCCATTGCAGGCAAGCGGCCTCGCGTTCTGACAACTTCTTTTCTGGCATGGGATGGATCGCGGCCTCGGCGGCGGCGCAATAGCGGAACAAATGCAGAAGCGGTCATGGTGCGGGGGCGCGCCGGGGTGGTGAAGCGCCGATGCGGTCAGGGATTGCGGCCGCGATCCGGTACGCTGGCCGGCTGGTCCCGCGGGCCATGCCGGCCGCGGGTGCTAGAATCTGCCGTTCATTCGTTTGGCGCCGATTTGCCTGATCCGCTTGCGGGCGCCTGATAAATCCAGCTAAAGAGGTCTGCATGACTGCAACCATCGAGCAATCCGCGCGCGCGGCTGTCGACGCGCAATCCAACGCCCAGTCCGGCGCGTCCTCCGTTTTCCCCCCGTCCGCCTCGCCATCGGCTTCGCCTTCGCAAGACCGTGCGGCCGCGCCATCCCCTGGCGGAGACGCCCGCCATGCGGCAAATGCCCCCGCCGGCCGCTCCGTAGGCGTGGTGGCGCCGGTTTTTCTGAAGTTCACCGACCCTTTGCCGCTGGCAAGCGGACAATCGCTGGCCACCTACGAGCTGGCGGTCGAAACCTACGGCACGCTCAACGCCGAGCGCAGCAACGCGGTGCTGGTCTGCCATGCCTTGAATGCATCGCATCACGTCGCCGGCGTGGCGGCCGACGACCCTCAGGACATCGGCTGGTGGGACAACATGGTCGGACCCGGCAAGCCCGTGGACACGGACCGGTTCTTCGTCATCGGCATCAACAACCTGGGATCCTGCTTCGGCTCCACGGGGCCGGCGAGCATCAACCCGGATACCGGCAAACCATGGGGCGCGGCCTTTCCCGTGCTGACGGTGGAGGACTGGGTGCATGCCCAGGCGAGGGTGGCCGATCATTTCGGCATCCAGCGGTTCGCCGCCGTCATGGGCGGTTCGCTGGGCGGCATGCAGGCGCTCAGCTGGGCCACGGTCTGCCCGGATCGGGTGGCGCATTGCGTGGTAATCGCCAGTACGCCCAGGCTGTCTGCGCAGAACATCGCCTTCAATGAGGTGGCGCGGCGCGCCATCATCACCGATCCCGATTTCCACGGCGGGGATTACTACGCACATGGAACGGTGCCGCGCCGCGGCCTTTCGGTCGCGCGCATGATCGGCCACATCACCTATCTGTCCCAGGACGATATGGCCGAGAAATTCGGCCGCAATCAGCGCGCGCCGGGCGCCAACGGCGAATACCGCTACGGGTACGACGTGGAATTCGAAGTGGAGTCCTATCTGCGCTATCAGGGCGAGAAGTTCTCGCGGTATTTCGATGCCAACACCTATCTGCTGATCACGCGGGCGCTCGATTATTTCGACCCGGCGCGCACCCATGGCGGCGATCTTGCCCGGGCCCTGGCGGCCGCACGCGCCGGATTCCTGCTGGTTTCCTTCACGACGGACTGGCGCTTTCCGCCGGAACGCTCGCGCGAGATGGTGCGCGCGCTCCTGAAAAACGGGCGCCCCGTGACCTATGCGGAGATCGACGCGCCGCACGGCCACGATGCCTTTCTGCTGGACGATGCGCGCTACCACGCCGTGGTGCGCGCCTACTACGACCGCATCGCGCACGAGTTGGGGCTGCCGCCGCGCGCCATCGAGCACAAGGGGGCCGAATGAACGCCGCGCAGTCCGCCCATGGCCGTACCGTGCTGCGTACGGATCTGGCGCGTATCGCCAGCTGGATCGAACCCGGTTCCCGGGTGCTGGACCTGGGCTGCGGCGATGGGGAACTGCTGGCGTGGCTGCGGGACGAACGCCAGATCCGCGGCGCGGGCGTAGAAATCGACGACCATTACGTGATCGCCTGTGTGCGGCGCGGCGTGGACGTCATTCAACAGAATCTGGAAGACGGCCTTGCGCTGTTCGACGACGGGCAGTTCGACACCGTGGTGCTGTCCCAGACGCTGCAGTCGATGCATCGCACCGAGCACATTCTGCGTGAAATGACGCGCGTCGCCCGATATGGCGTCGTGTCGTTTCCCAACTTCGGGTACTGGCCTCATGGCTGGTCCATTCTGCGTGGCCGCATGCCGGTGACCGGGCAAATGCCGTACGAGTGGTACAACACGCCGAACATACATTTGTGCACGCTGCGCGACTTCGAAGCGCTGGCCGCCAAGCTGGGGCTGCGAATTCTGCAGCGGGCGACCTTCAACGACGATCGCGAGGTGCGATGGCTGCCAGGCTGGCGCAGCACCCTCGCGGTCTACCGCTTCAGCGGAGGCTGACGCCGTTCCGGCCGCCTCGCCAACGGGAGATAAAGCATTTCATACGCGGCCCATCTTTATTCGAGCCGGCGCGTCGCGCCCATGCTGGCCCTGGGTTTTTCCAGCGGGTTGCCGCTGGCGCTGACCAGCGGCACTTTGCAGGCGTGGGCCACGGTTGCCGGCGTGTCGCTGCAGGATATCGGTTTCCTGACTCTGGTCGGCACGGCATACACCTTGAAGTTCCTGTGGGCGCCGCTGGTCGATCGCTACGCCGTCCCCTTGCTTGGACGCCGCCGCGGCTGGATGCTCGCCACCCAGCTCGCCCTGGCAGCGTCGATCGCCGTGATGGGGACGCTTTCTCCCGCCAACGCGCTTCTGCCGTTGGCCCTGCTCGCGGTGGCGGTGGCTTTTCTATCCGCCACCCAGGACATCGCCTTCGACGCCTACAGCACCGACGTCCTGCATAAAGAGGAGCGCGGCGCCGGCGCTGCCGTGAAGGTTCTGGGCTACCGGATCGCCATGCTGGTCTCCGGCGGCCTGGCGCTGATCCTGGCGGACACCTGGCTGGGCTGGGGCAATACCTATGTCCTGATGGGCGGCCTGATGGGTATCGGCGTCCTGGCCACCTATTGGGCGCCCGAGCCGGAGCGGCCGGCGCCGCCGCCGCGATCGCTCCTGGACGCCGTGGTGGACCCGCTGCGCGAGTTCTTCGGCCGGCCGGGCGCGTGGACTGTGCTCATCCTGATCGTGCTTTACAAACTGGGCGACGCCTTTGCAGGGGCGCTGTCCACGACCTTCCTGCTGCGCGGCGCCGGGTTTTCGCCGACCGAAGTCGGTACGGTCAACAAGATACTCGGGCTGGCGGCCACCATCGTGGGCGCGCTGGCGGGCGGCTCCATCATGGCGCGCCTGGGCCTGTACCGGGCCTTGATGCTGTTCGGCGTCCTGCAGGCCGTTTCCAATCTTGGCTATTGGGCGGTGGCGATCAAACCGGGCGCCGTGCCGCTGATGGCCGTGGCGGTGGGATTGGAAAACCTGTGCGGCGGGTTGGGCACGGCGGCTTTCGTGGCGCTGCTGATGGCCCTTTGCCGCCAGGCGTTTTCGGCGACGCAGTTCGCCCTGCTGTCGGCGTTGTCGGCGGTCGGCCGCACCTATCTGGCCGGGCCGTTGACGCCCGTGCTGGTCGAACATCTGGGTTGGCCGCATTTCTTCCTGGCGACGGTATTGATCGGTGTGCCGGGGCTGGCGCTGCTTTACTGGCGACGCTGCGAGATCCAGGCGCTGGACCAGGCATAAACGCGGCGCCCGGGGCGATAATGGGGCGGACGGCACACAGGAGACCCGCCCATGTCGACGCCGAATCCGCATCCGCCCGCCGCGCCGATTCTTCTGGCCACCGATCTCAGCGCCCAGGGCGACCGGGCGCTGGACCGCGCGGTGGTCCTGGCCCGCTCCCTGCGCGTCCCGCTCGTCGCACTGCACGTTCTCGAGCCGAATGCCTCAGGCGCCGCCGGCGGCGCGCCGTCCTGGCATCGGCTTAGCGAGGACCATCGCGATTGGGCGCGCTACCGGCTGGCGCTCGACCTGCAGCACGCGGGCGTGCAAAGCGATATCCGCGTGGAAAGCGGTGACGCCGCGGAACAGATCTTGCAGACGGCCCAGGCTTCGTCCTGCAGGATGGTCGTGATGGGCGTCGGCAGAAGCGAATCGCTCGGCAAGCTGCTGTTGGGATCCACCGTCCGCAAGGTGGTCCGGCAACTGGCCTTGCCCGTACTGGTGGTGAAAAACCGGCCGCACGGGCCGTATCCGAGCGGTATCGTGGCAACCGATTTTTCGGCTGATTCGGCACAGGCGTTGCGCGCGGCCGCGTCGCTGTTGCCTGACACCGCGTTGACGCTGTTTCATGCCTGCGAGACGGTGCTCGGTATGCCGGGCGACGCGGCGCAGGCCCCCGAAGCGCTGCAGCGGGAGCTCGATGATGCGATGCGGCGTTTCCTGGGCGATGTGAACGATCTGCCGGCGGGCGTGCCGGCGCGGCGGGTCGTCCAGTACGGCGAGCCCGAAACGCTGCTGTCCGAATATGTGTTTCGGGCGCGGTGCGATCTGGTGGTTGCAGGCGCGAGAGGGATGAAGGGCATCATGGGCGCGATGGTGGGCAGCGTCGCCGAGCGCCTGCTGCAGGCCTTGCCCAGCGACGTCATGCTGGTGCGGGCTGGCAGGCCCTAGCGGTTTCGGCGCGCCGCCCGGCGCGCGCATAAAAGGATGGGACACGAGCCGGAGTCAACCGGGAGACAGCGATGCACACCTTTTCGGGACCCATTCTGCTTGCCACGGACTTGAGCGCGCGCGGAGACCGCGCGCTGGATCGGGCGGTACTGCTGGCGCGTCAATTGAAAACCTCCATCATCGCCCTTCACGTGGTCGAGTCCCAGGCCAGGGCGATGTTGACGCCCCCGCGTCCCGTTGCCGAGCGCGAAGCCCAGGCGCAGCGCACCCTGCTGCGAGACCTGGAAGGACTGGACGTACAAATCAGGGTGCTGGTGAAAAACGGCGATCCCGTCAGGGCCCTGCGCCAGGCCGCCGACGAAAACGGCTGCTGCCTGATCGTAGCCGGCGTGGCGCGCGATGAAACGCTGGGCCGTATCCTGCTGGGCACCACGGTGGAAAAACTTGTGCGCGAGGCCCACCAGCCGGTTCTCGTCGTCAAGCGCCGCGCACCCCGGCCTTATCGCAACGCGCTGGTCGCCAGCGATTTTTCGGAAGGCTCGCGCCATGCCCTGCGCGCGGTGCTTGCCTTGCTCCCGGTATCCGGCCTGACGCTGTTTCATGCCTTCGATCTGCCGGGGAACCGCAAGGACGACATCACGGCCAAAGGATTCCAGCGCACCGCCGAAGAGGCGGCGGCCGAGTTCCTGGAAGCCACCCCCGAACTGCATGGACGCGACAAGCCCCGCGTCCAGGTAGCCGCCGGCATTCCCGAGCGCGTATTGACGGATTACGCGGATCAAACCAATGCCGAACTGCTGGTGACAGGGTCGCACGGGTCGACCGGCCTGACCCGCACGGCAATCGGCAGCGTTGCCGATGCCCTTATCGAAAAGGCGCCCTGCGACGTCCTCGTCGTGCGTCAGCAGGTCCGGTAAAGCCCGTTTTTCCCCTGCTTTCAAGCGCGTGCGCCGGCCCGCCGCCGGCGCACGCGCTCGTATTCCGCCCGCTTTCCTACCGTTCTCCGACGCCCAAGGGGAACGCATGCCGAGCGCATGTCTTCGACGCATGGCAAAGTAGCGACAAAGTGTTACTGTTGCGCAAGTTTCGGGTTCGCGGCGCCGATATGCCGTTGAAGGCGGCCTCCAGCCGCATAGCGCTGCCGCCAGCGGCGCCGACAGCCGCGCTTTTTGGATGAAGACATGTACGTGGGCAGTTACAACACCGCGCTGGTGATATGTTCCCTGGCCGTGGCGGTCCTGGCCTCCTACACCGCCCTGGACCTGGCCGGCCGCGTTGCGACGGCGCAAGGGACGGCGGCGCGATGGTGGCTGGCCGGCGGAGCGCTTGCCATCGGGGTCGGTATCTGGTCGATGCACTTTGTCGGCATGCTGGCCTTCAGCCTGCCCATTCCGCTCGGATACGACTTCGGCCTGACGGCGGCATCGTTGCTCATCGCCATCGTGTCGTCCGCTTTCGCCCTGTGGCTGGTCTGCCAGGAAACCTTGCCGTGGCGGCGGCTGGCCGCGGGGGCTGCCCTGATGGGCGCCGGCGTGGCGGGCATGCACTACACCGGGATGGCGGCGATGCGCATGACGCCGCAGATCACATACGTGCCGTCGTTGTTTCTTCTGTCGGTCGCCATTGCCGTGGCGGCCTCCGGCGCAGCGCTGTGGATCGCCTTCGCGCTGCGGCGCGACGGGCCCAACACCCGGCTCTTGCGGCTGGGCGCGGCGGTGGTAATGGGCGGCGCTATCGTCGGCATGCACTACACGGGCATGGGCGCGGCGCAGTTTGCGCTGGGCAGCGTGTGCGGGGCGGCCAGGGAAGGGCTGGACCCCGGCTGGCTCGCCGTCGTCATTATCGTCGTCACGCTGGCAGTCATCGCCATCGCACTGATCACGTCAGTGCTGGACGTCCGGATGGAAGCCCGAACCTCCGTTCTGGCGACGTCGCTGGCCGAGGCAAACGAAGAACTCACCTACCTGGCGTTGCACGACAATCTGACGAAGCTGCCGAATCGCCTTCTGCTGGAGGACCGCCTGCAGCAGGCGATCCACACGGCGACCCGGGAACGCTCGTATTTCGCGGTGATGTTCATGGACCTGGACGGTTTCAAGGCGGTGAACGACGCTTATGGCCATCACATCGGCGACCGCCTGCTCGTCGAAGTCGCGGCGCGGATACGCGCCAATGTCCGGGCCCAGGATACGGTGGCGCGCCTGGGCGGAGACGAGTTCGTGCTGGTGACTCAGGTGGAAGATCCCGCCGATGCGGCGACCATCGCTTCCAAGCTGGTCAGGATTGCCGAGGAAGCGATCGAGATGGAAGGCCATCCGCTGCATGTCTCGGCCAGCGTGGGCATCGCCATCTATCCGGGCAACGGACGCGACCAGCACGAGCTGCTGGCCAACGCCGATGCCGCGATGTACTACGCCAAGTCCTCGGGTCGAAGTACGTACTGCTACTTCGAAGCATCGATGAACCAGGACGTCCAGACGCAGCTGGAATTGCTGCGCGACCTGCGGCAGGCCATGGCCCGCAATGAACTTTCTTTGCGCTACCAGCCCAAGTTCCGGGCGCCGGCGGGGCCCATCACGGGCGCCGAGGCGCTTTTGCGATGGAACCATCCGACGCGGGGGATGGTGGAGCCGTCCGTATTCATTCCGCTGGCCGAGAAGACCGGACTGATCGTGGCCATGGGCGAATGGGTGTTGAACGAAGCCTGCCGGCAGATGAAGACGTGGTGCGACGCCGGTTACCGCGATTGGTCGGTTGCCGTGAACCTGTCTTCGCAGCAGTTCAATCACCCGGGGCTGGTGCAGACGGTGCGCGGCACGCTGCAACGGCATGGCCTGGACGCCAGCAATCTGACACTGGAAATCACGGAGTCCACCGCCATGCGGGATGTGGAGGCCACGCTGGCGACGCTGCGGCAATTGCACGAGATGGGCGTAAAGATCTCCATCGACGACTTCGGTACGGGCTATTCCAGCCTGCTGTACCTGAAGCGGCTGCCCGCCACGGAATTGAAGATCGATCGCGGCTTCGTGCGCGACCTGGAGCAGGATTCCGAGGATGCCGCAATCGTTTCCGCCATCGTGGCCCTGGGGCAGACGCTGAATCTGCAGATCGTGGCCGAAGGGGTGGAGACGCACGAGCAGCAGGAATTCCTGACCCGCGTGGGCTGCGATTCCCTGCAGGGCTTCCTGCTTGGGCGCCCCATGACGCCGGACGACTTCATTCGGGCCATATCGCAGGCGCCCCCGGCCAAGGCGCCGGACTACAGCGTCGTCTCGTAGTCGATCGTCAGGGGCGCGTGGTCGCTGAAGCGTTCGTCCTTGTAGATGGACGCGCGCCGGGCGGTGGCCGCGAGTTCAGGCGTGGCAATCTGGTAGTCGATGCGCCAGCCCACGTTCTTGGCCCAGGCCTGGCCCCGGTTGCTCCACCAGGTGTAGCCTTCCCCGGTGGCATCGGGATGCAGGCGGCGGTAGACGTCGGTCCATCCCAGGTCGTTGAAGACCTTGGTGAGCCAGGCGCGCTCTTCCGGCAGGAAGCCGCTGTTTTTCATATTGCCTTTCCAGTTCTTCAGGTCGATCTCGTTGTGGGCGATGTTCCAGTCGCCGCACAGCACGACCTGCCGGCCGCATTTCACCAGGGTCGCCAGGTGCGTGTAGAAATGCTCCATGAAAGCGAATTTGGCGGTCTGCCGGTGCTCGCCGCTGGAGCCGGAGGGCAGGTAGACCGAGATGATGGAATGGCGGTCGTAGACCAGTTCCAGATAGCGGCCTTCGCAATCGATCTCGGGCACGCCCAGGCCTTCGATGACCTGCAGCGGCTGCGTGCGCGCGTAGACGCCGACGCCGCTGTAGCCCTTTTTCTCCGCGTAATGGAAGTAGCCGTACAGCCCGGGCGGGTTGAGCATTTCCAGCGTCATGTCGGCGGCCTGGGCCTTGAGTTCCTGCAGGCAGACGAAGTCGGCGTTCTGGCGTTCCAGCCAGGGAAAGAAGCCTTTGTTGGCTGCGGAGCGGATGCCGTTCAAATTGGCGGAGATGATGCGGAGCATGGGCGATGGGTAGAGGGCCGGCGTTGCCGTGACCCAGGTAGTGATCGGACGGCCGCTAGCGTACTAGAAATGACGCTTCTGCATGAGAACGCTATCGCCCAAGCCGGGACGTTGAGGCCCGGGCATGCAGCGGAATCGCCTTGCCAGGCGGCGGGATGCCGGTGCAGGCATAATTCCGGTTTGCCTGCGTCCATCGTTTTTCTTCGTACCCTCCTATGACCGCCTCTGCCGCTCCTTCCATCGATTTTGTCCGCTTCGCCCTGGAGCAGGGCGTGCTCCGCTTCGGCAGCTTCAAAGTGAAGTCGGGCCGTGTCAGTCCATACTTCTTCAATGCCGGGCTGTTCAACGACGGCGCGTCGATGGGTCGCCTGGCCAGCTTCTACGCAGGCGCGCTGCTGGATTCCGGCGTGTCGTTCGATATGCTGTTCGGCCCGGCGTACAAAGGGATTCCCCTGGCCACGGCGGTGGCGATGGCGCTGGCTTCGGATCCCCGCCGCGCCGGCCGGCCGGTGCCCTTTGCCTACAACCGCAAGGAAGCGAAGGACCACGGCGAAGGCGGCACGCTGGTCGGCGCGCCGCTGAAAGGCAAGGTGGTGATCGTCGATGACGTGATCACGGCGGGCACGTCGGTCCGCGAGTCGGTGGACATCATCCGGGCCGCGGGCGCGGAGCCGGCCGCGGTGCTGATCGCGATGGACCGCATGGAAAGGGCGGGGCCCGATGATGCGCTGTCCGCGCACTCCGCGGTTCAGGATGTGAGCCGTACTTACGGGATTCCCGTCGTCAGCATCGCTTCGCTGACCGATATTCTGACCTTGCTCGAGGATGCGCCGGAATTTGGCGACCACCGGGGGGCTGTGTTGGCTTATCGGCAGAAATACGGGGTTTGAGGGGTATTGGGGGGGCGGTTGGTCGGCGGGGGGCTGTTTTCCTGGCCCGTCCGGCGGGGTTGGCGTTCGCCTCGGCCGGCCCGATCGCCCCGGTCCGGCGCCCAGCGCGCCGGACACCGCTGCGCTGACCTCGTCCGGCGGCCGCTGTCTTGCCGTTTTCTGCTTGATACCCGTGCGGCTCGCCTCCCTACGGTGCCCGCTTGCTCGGGCTCAACGTGCCGGCCGAGGCGAACGCCAACCCCGCCGGACTCCGGGATGTCTCAATCACGGGCGTCTGGGGCGGGCGGTGTGCTTGGCCTTCGTAGGCGCCGACAATGGGAATTGGAAGATAGTGCGGGGCCCGCGCATTGGGCCCGCCCTGCGCGGGCCCAATGCGCCTACGCGCCGTGGCTTGCGGCGGGTGCCGGCCCAGGAGCCGCAAGACCAAGTCGACCCAGACGCCCGCGTTCAAGACATCCCGGAGCCCAACGAATCGACATCCGCCCCGCTGATCCGCCCCGCCGCGCCACGGGGCGCGGCGAGCGCCCCATTACCGCGCCGGCCGAGCCCGGCGTGCACGCAACACAGCACCCGTCCCCGCAGCACAGCACCCGCCCCCGCAGCACAGCACCCGTCCCCGCAGCACAGCACCCGCCCCCGCAGCACAGCACCCATCCCCGCAACACAGCACCCGTCCCCGCAGCACAGCACCCATCCCCGCAACACAGCACCCGTCCCCGCAGCACAATGCGTAGGCTGATTTCGTCCGCGCAGGGCGGACGAAATCAGCGGGCCCCGCAACCTCTTCCTTCCCCCCACCGCATCGGCCACGAAGCGCAAGAACGCAACTCGCCCCCAGACGCCCGCGGTTGAGACATCCCGGAGTCCGGCGGGGTTGGCCTTCGCCCCGGCCGGCACGTTGAGCCCGAACGAGCGGGTACCGTAGGGAGGCGAGCCGCACGGGTATCAAGCAGAAACCGGCAAGACAGCGGCCGCCGGACGAGGTCAGCGAAGTGGTGTCCGGCGCGCAGGGCGCCGGACCGGGCGATCGGGCCGGCCGGGGCGAAGGCCAACCCCGCCGGACGGGCCAGGAACTCCACCGCCGAACCGCCGAATATGACGACCGCACGATGACGATCGACGACCGAACGGCAGTCTGTCAGCCGAGCTTCTGCTTCAACAGCTCATTCACCTGCTGGGGGTTCGCCTTCCCTTTGGCGGCCTTCATGATCTGCCCCACCAGCGAGTTGAACGCCTTCTGCTTCCCGGCCCGATACTCGTCGACCACCGTAGGGTTCGCGGCGAGCACTTCGTCGATCATCGCCCCGATCGCGCCCGTATCGCTGATCTGCTTCAACCCACGAGCCTCGATGATGGCGTCCGGCTGCCCGCCGTGCTCGCCTTCCCACATCGCGCCGAACACCTCGCGCGCGATCTTGTTCGAGATTGTGCCGTCCAGGATGCGCGAAATCAGCGCGGCCAGGGCCGATGCGCTGACCGGCGAGGCTGCAATGTCGGTCTCCGCCCGGTTCAGTGCGGCGCTCAGTTCGCCCATGATCCAGTTGGCCGCCTGCTTCGCCTGCCCGGCCGGCAACGCCCGCGCGACGGCTTCGAAGTAGTCCGCCATATCGCGGCTCATCGTCAGCTGGGCCGCGTCGTAGGCGGGCAGGCCGTATTCGCTTTCGAAGCGGGCCCGCTTGTCGGCCGGCAGTTCCGGCATGGTGGCGCGCACTTCTTCCACCCATTCCCGCGAAATCACCAGCGGCGGCAGATCGGGGTCCGGGAAGTAGCGGTAATCGTGCGCGTCTTCCTTGCTGCGCATGCTGCGCGTTTCGTCGCGGTCCGCGTCGTACAGACGCGTTTCCTGGACCACCGTGCCGCCGTCCTCGATCAGTTCGATCTGGCGGCGGGCTTCGAACAGAATGGCGCGCTCGAGGAAACGGAAGGAGTTGACGTTCTTGATCTCCGTGCGTGTGCCGAATTCCTTCTGCCCCACAGGGCGCACCGACACGTTCGCGTCGCAACGGAACGAACCTTCCTGCATGTTGCCGTCGCAAATGCCCAGCCACACCACCAGGCTATGCAACGCACGCGCATACGCGACCGCTTCGGCGGCGGAGCGCATCTCCGGCTCGCTGACGATTTCCAGGAGCGGTGTGCCGGCGCGGTTCAGGTCGATGCCGCTGGCCGGCGAACCGTTGGCCAGATGGAAGTCCTCGTGCAGCGACTTGCCCGCGTCCTCTTCCAGGTGGGCACGCGTCAGCCGCACCGTTTTCGCCGTCTCGCCGACGAAGAAAGAGATCGCACCGCCGCTCACCACCGGCAATTCGTACTGGCTGATCTGGTAGCCCTTGGGCAGGTCCGGGTAGAAGTAATTTTTGCGCGCGAAAACCGAGCGCGGCGCGATCTGCCCGCCCACGGCGAGGCCAAAGCGGATGGCCCGTTCCGCGGCGCCGCGGTTCATGACGGGCAGGCTGCCGGGCAGCGCCAGGTCCACCAGGTTGGCCTGTGTGTTCGGCGCCGCGCCGAAGCGCGTGCTGCTGCCCGAAAAGATCTTCGAGTCGGTGGAGAGCTGGGTATGCGTTTCCAGCCCGATGACGATTTCCCAATCCATATCAGTTATCCATCCCACCGGGTACACGCTGGTGCCAGTCCGTTACCTGCTGATAGCGGTCGGCCACGGCCAGCAGGCGGCCCTCGTCGAAGTAATTGCCGATGATCTGCAGCCCGACCGGGCGGCGGCTGTGCGCGCCGGCGCCGAAACCGCAGGGCACCGACATGGCAGGCAGGCCGGCCAGGCTCACGCCCAGGGTGTAGACGTCGGCCAGCCAGTCGGCGGTGGGATCGTCGCGGTTCTCGCCGATGTCCTTGGCCACGCCCGGTGCGACCGGGCCCATGATTACGTCGCACTCCTGCAGCGCACGCTGGAAATCCTGCGCGATCAGCCGGCGCAGGCGTTGGGCCTGCAGATAGTAGGCGTCGTAGTAACCGTGCGAAAGCACGTAGGTGCCGATCAGGATGCGGCGGCGCACTTCGTCGCCGAAGCCTTCCGCGCGCGACCGGCTGATCATTTCCGTCAGGTCGCTGTACTCGGCCGCCCGGTGGCCGTAGCGCACGCCGTCGTAGCGCGCCAGGTTGCTCGATGCCTCGGCCGGCGCGATCACGTAATACGCGGGGATGGCGAGCTCGGTGCGAGGCAGCGAAATCGCCACGCGTTGCGCGCCCAGGGCTTCGAACTGGGCAAGGGCCGCTTCCACGGCCGCGCGCACGTCGTCCGCCAGGCCGTCGCCGAAATATTCCGCCGGTACGCCGATGCGCAGGCCGGCCAGCGGCTTGCCGCCGTTTGCGTCGAACGCCTGCTGGGCCGCGTCGAAATCGCGGCGCACCCGGCCCGGCGCGTTTTCAACGCCGCTGCAACGTTCCACGCTGGTGGCGTCGCGCGGATCGAAGCCCGCCATGACGTCGAGCAGGGCCAGTGCGTCGCGGCTGCTGGCGGCCAGCGGGCCCGCCTGGTCCAGGCTCGAACCGAAGGCGACGATGCCGAAGCGCGAAACCGTGCCGTAGGTGGGCTTGATGCCGGTGACGCCGCACAGCGCGGCCGGCTGGCGCACCGAGCCGCCCGTGTCCGTGCCGGTGGCGGCGGCGACCAGGCGGGCGGCCACTGCGGCGGCCGAACCGCCGGACGAGCCGCCGGGCACGGCGGCCGGATCCCAGGGGTTGCGGACCGGGCCGAATGCCGAGTTCTCGTTGCCGGAACCCATGGCGAATTCATCGCAATTCAGCTTGCCGATGGAGACGGCGCCGGCCTGCTGCAGGCGCTCGACCACCGTGGCGTCGAATGGGCTGACGTAGCCGGCCAGCATGCGGCTGCCGGCGGTCGTGCGCCATCCTTGCGTGACGAAGGCGTCTTTGTGCGCGATAGGCACGCCGGTCAGCGGGCCGGCGGCGCCTTGGGCGATGGCTTCGTCGGCGGCGCGCGCCTGGGCCAGGGTCAGGTCGGCATCGATATGCAAAAACGCATTCAGGCTGGCGGCCGCGTCGGCGGCGTCCAGGGCGCTGCGGGCCAGCTCGACGGCGCTGACCTGGCGCCGGTCCAGCGCCTCCCGCAGGGCGGCGATATCGCCGAATTCGGTATGCAGGGCGGGTTTGGTCATGACTACTCCAACACCTTGGGGACCAGGAACAGGCCTTCGCCCGCTTCGGGCGCGTTGCGCATCAGCGCCTCGCGCGCGCTTTCCGACGCCGGTTCCGTCACGCGGTCCTCGCGCAGCCGCAGCGCCACGTCCTCGTGCGCGGACAGCGGATGCGCCATCGGCTCCACGCCCTGCGTGTCTTCCTGCTGCAGCCGCTCGATGATATGGAGCATGCCGTTGAGCTCCTGCAGCGCGTGCGCGCGTCGCTCGGGCGTGAGCTCGATTCTGGCCAGCCGGGCAATGCGGGCCACGTCTTCTTCGTTTAGCGCCATGGGAATGTAAAAAATGTGGAGGCGTGGGCGGTGCCGTTACATGGCAGGCCGCGAGCCGTTACAAAGCCTGGAATAGCCGGGATTTGCGGCCTATTTCCGCTGAAATTATAAGTTATCATTCACGGTTTAATCCGCTGCACCCGCAGGCGCGCCGTTCTGGCACAGCGTCCGGTCGCAGTGCACGTCCCAAATTCCTGATCTAGCTGAGCCTATATCCATGTTCGGATTCCTGCGTAGTTATTTTTCCAGCGATATGGCGATCGACCTCGGCACGGCCAATACGCTGATCTACGTTCGCGGCAAAGGCATCGTGCTGGATGAACCCTCCGTAGTCGCGATCCGCCACGAAGGCGGGCCGAACGGCAAGAAAATCATCCAGGCCGTCGGCCATGAAGCCAAGCAAATGCTGGGCCGCGTGCCCGGCAACATCGAAGCCATTCGCCCCATGAAGGACGGCGTCATCGCCGACTTCACCGTCACCGAGCAGATGCTCAAGCAGTTCATCCGCATGGTGCATCCGCGCAATATGCTGGCGCCCAGCCCGCGAATCATCGTCTGCGTTCCCTGCGGCTCCACGCAGGTCGAACGCCGCGCCATCCGCGAATCGGCGCTGGGCGCGGGCGCGTCGCACGTCTACCTCATCGAAGAACCGATGGCTGCGGCCATCGGCGCCGGCCTGGCGGTATCGGACGCCAGCGGCTCGATGGTCGTGGACATCGGCGGCGGCACGACGGAAGTGGCCGTCATTTCCCTTGGCGGCATGGTGTACAAGGGTTCCGTGCGCGTCGGCGGAGACAAGTTCGACGAGGCCATCGTCAACTATATCCGCCGCAATTACGGCATGCTGATCGGCGAACCCACCGCCGAACTCATCAAGAAGCAAATCGGTTCGGCTTTCCCCGGATCGGAAGTGCGCGAAATCGAAGTGAAGGGCCGCAACCTGGCCGAAGGCGTGCCGCGCAGCTTCACGGTTTCCTCCAACGAAATCCTGGAATCGTTGACCGATCCGTTGAACCAGATCGTGTCAGCCGTGAAGATCGCGCTGGAACAGACGCCGCCCGAACTGGGCGCGGACATCACCGACAAGGGCATTGCCCTGACCGGCGGCGGCGCGCTGTTGCGCGATCTCGACCGCCTGCTGCAGGAAGAAACCGGCCTGCCCGTGGTGGTGGCCGACGATCCGCTGACCTGCGTGGTGCGCGGCTGCGGCGAGGCGTTGGAGCACCTGGAAAAGCTGGGCGCCATTTTCATCAACGACTGATTTTCGCGCCCCGGCCGCGGCCGTTTCCGGGAAGCGGCCTCGGTGGGCGGCCTGGCACCGGGCTGCTGCCCGTGAGTATCCATGCCTCAACTTAACGCCACCACACCGCGGCTATTTCGACAGGGCCTGCCCGCCGAGGCGAAGCTGGCGGTTCTCGTCGTGCTGGCGCTGGCGTTGCTGGTGGGCGATTCCCAATGGCGTGTCCTCGAACCCGTCCGCCGGGCGGTGTCCGTGGGCATCTATCCCTTTCAACGCGCGGTGATGCTGCCTCGCGATATGGTGCAGCAGGTCAGCGAATGGCTCAACGCCGCCAATCTGGTCCGCACCGAAAACGAAGCCCTGCAGCGCCAGCGCATCGAACTGGCGCAGGTGGCGACGCATGCGGCGCAACTGGCCGCCGAAAACGCGCAGCTGCGCCGGCTCCTGGGCGTCACGGACACCCTGTCGCAGCAGGCGGTGGTCGTGGAAGTGCTTTACGAGCCGCCCAACGCGTTCAATCAACGGCTGGTTTTCAATAAGGGAAGCCGCCAGGGCCTGGCGCCCGGCATGCCCGTCATCGACGAAGGCGGGGTCGTGGGCCAGATCGTCCGCGTCACCCCCATGACGGCGGAAGCCGCACTGGTGACGGATGAGCAGGTTTCCATTCCGGTGCAGATCCTGCGCAACGGCCTGCGGCTGATCGCCTTCGGCGGCAATCAGCCCGGCAAGATGGAGGTGCGCTATCTGGCGGCGAATGCCGACATCAAAGAGGGCGATACTATCGTCACCAGCGGTGTCGGCGGCTTGTTCCCCGCCGGTCTGCCCGTGGCGAAAGTGCAGAAGGTCGAACGCGACACCGCATCCGGTTTCGCGCGCGCGGTGTGCGAACCGCTGGCCCATCCGGAACGCTACCGGCACTTCCTTGTCCTACAGGTCGATGTCAAGCGCGCCGAATTCAACCGCCAGGAGGCCGAGCTCAGTGAGCCCGATAAACCGGAGTGAACCGCCGCGCGTGGTGCGTCCGCGTCGAACCGTGGAGCCCGAGCGCGTCGCGCGTCCCGCGCACACCTTCGTGGTGTGGGGTTCCGTGCTGCTCGTCTGGCTGGCGTCCCTGCTGCCGTGGCGGCTGTGGGAGCAGGCCCCGGACGTCCTGATCCTGGTCATCGCCTTCTGGTGCGTGCATGAGCCGCGCCGCATGGGCATGGTGACCGCCTTCATATTCGGTCTGTTGATGGATGTGCACGACGCTGGCGTGCTGGGCGGCAATGCGCTGTTCTATACGCTGGTCGCCTACGGCGCCATCGTGCTGCATCGGCGCCTGCAGCGTTTCGACCTGTGGAGCCAGGCCATGCATATGCTGCCGATCTTTTTCGGCGCACGCGTGGTCGTGGTGCTGATCAAGGCATGGATTGCGGGGAGATGGACCGGTTGGGACTGGGCAGTGGGCGTGGCGATCACCGCCGCCATGTGGCCGCTGGCCGGTTGGGTGCTGCATCTGCCCTCGCGGGGCGCGGACGACGTCGAGTCGGCATCGGTCTGATTGCTTTCACCGGTCATGTTCGAGTTCAAAAAAACCGGCGCCCAGCAGAAACAACGCTTCAGGCTGCGAGCCTGGGTGGGCGGCATCGCCGCGCTGCTGTGCTTCGGCATCCTGGTCGGCCGCTTCTGGCTGCTGCAGGTGGACCGGTACGAAGGCCTGTCCGAACGCGCCGACCGCAACCGCATCACCGTAGTGCCCATACCGCCGCGCCGCGGCGAAATCCTGGATCGCAACGGCGCCGTCCTGGCGCGCAACTACCGCACCTATACGCTTGAGATCGTGCCGGCCCAGGTAGGCAATATCGATGACCTGTTCAAGGCGCTGACCCCGGTCGTCTACCTGAGCCCCGCGGACCAGCGCAGACTCAAGCGCCGCATCGCCGAGTCCAGCCGTTATGCGACGCTGACGCTGCGCGACAACCTGAACGATACGGAAGCCGCCTGGTTCGCCGCGCACGCCTTTCAGTTTCCCGGCGTGGAACTGCGCGCGCGCTGGGTGCGGGAGTATCCGGAAGGCAAGGCGGCAGCCCATGTCGTCGGCTATATCGGCCGCATCTCGGACGGCGACATCGAGGAACTGGAAGCCGCCGGCCAGCTCGGCAACTATCGCGGCACCGATGTCATCGGCAAGAAGGGCATCGAGAAAAGCTGGGAAACGCAACTGCATGGCCGCACCGGGCTGGAGGAAGTCGAGGTGACGGCGGGCGGCCGCCCCGTGCGCACGCTGCGGCGCATCGACCCCGTACCGGGCGCCGACATCAAGCTATCCATCGACCTCGGGCTGCAGAAGGTCGCGGAGGAAGCGTTCGGCGACCAGCGCGGCGCCCTGGTCGCGCTCGATCCCGACACGGGTGAAGTGCTGGCCTTCGTGTCGCAGCCCTCGTTCGACCCCAACCTGTTCGTCGATGGCATCGACGTCGATAACTGGCGCATGCTGAACGAGTCGCCCGACCATCCGCTGATCAACCGCCCCATTTACGGCACCTATCCCATCGGCTCAACCTACAAACCCTTCGTTGCGTTGGCCGCGCTGGAGCTTGGCAAGCGCCGCGCCACCGACCGCATTCCCGACCCGGGCTATTTCGAGTTCGGCGGGCAGAAGTTCCGCAATGCGGCCGGCGCCGTGTTCGGCCCCACCGACATGCACAAGGCGCTGGTTGTGTCTTCGGATACGTATTTCTTCTCGCTGGGCCCTGAGATCGGGGTCGATGCCCTGCACGATTTCACCAAACAGTTCGGCTTCGGCCAGATCACCGGCATCGATCTGGACGGCGAGAAGCGCGGCGTGCTGCCATCCACCGCATGGAAACGCAGCGCCTACAAGGACCGCGAAAAGCAGCGGTGGTACGCCGGCGAATCGGTGTCGGTGGCTGTGGGGCAGGGCTATAACGCCTTCACCATCCTGCAGCTTGCGCAGGCGACGGCCACGCTGTCGAACAACGGGCTGTATCGCAAGCCGCACCTGGTTCATGAAGTCGAGGATCCGCGCACCGGCATCTTCTCGCCTACGCCCAGTTCGCCGGATCACCAGATATCCCTGCATCAGGCCAATATCGATGTGGTGAAGAACGCCATGGCCGATGTGGTGCGCGTCGGTACGGCCCGCCAGGCCTTCCGCGGCGCGCCGTACCAGGCGGCAGGCAAGACCGGCACGGCGCAGGTGTACAGCCTGCGGGGCGCGCGCTATCACGCCAGCTCGATCGATGAGCGTCTGCGCGATCATGCGCTGTTCATGGGGTTCGCGCCGGTGGATCATCCGCGCATCGCCGTGGCCTTGATTGTCGAGAACGCCGGCTGGGGAGCCAGCTCCGCGGCGCCCGTCGCCCGCAAGGTGTTCGACTACTGGCTGGCGCGCCAGGCTTCGGACACGCCGCCCCGCCAGCCCGACTTGTCGGCGGCCAATACCGCGGGCACGGAACAGCGGCCCGCGTCCGGGGCGGCCGTCGCGGGCGGGACCAGGACGCCCCCGACGCGGCCGGCGCTGCCAAGGGGCAACGCGGACGCCGTGCAGCCCCGTGATCCCGCGTCGCCCGCCGGTACGCGCACCGCCGCCGCGGGAGCAACGCGATGAAGCGCGTGCTCTTGCTCCTGTCGCGGGTGGTGACGGCGTTCGACTGGCCGCTGCTGTTCATCCTCATCCTGCTGACGGCGCTGGGCCTGACCGTGATGCACTCGGCCGTCGGCAGCACGGATTGGCGTTTCGCCGACCAGTCGCGCAACTTCATCATCGCTTTCTTTGCGATGTGGGCCGTGGCCCTGCTGCCGCCCAAGATGCTGATGAAACTCGCCCCGCCGGTTTATGTGCTCGGTGTCGCGCTGCTGCTGGCGGTGGAGCTGTTCGGCGAAACGAGCAAGGGCGCCACCCGTTGGCTGAACCTGGGCGTGACGCGCATCCAGCCATCCGAGATGATGAAGATTGCGCTGCCGCTGATGCTGGCCTGGTATTTCCAGCGGCACGAAGGCCAGGTGCGGATCCGGGACTTTTTCGTGGCGGGCCTGCTGCTGATCGTGCCCTTCCTGCTGATCGTCCGCCAGCCGGACCTCGGCACCGCCCTGCTGGTTTTCGGCGCGGGCTTCTGCGTGATCTATTTCGCGGGTCTGTCGTTCAAGCTGCTCGTTCCGGTGGTGGTCGCCGGCACCATCGCGATCGGCACGCTGGTCGCCTATGAGGACCAGCTGTGCCAGCCGGACGTCGATTGGGTGGTGCTGCATGATTACCAGAAACACCGCGTCTGCACGTTGCTGAATCCCAGTTCGGATCCGCTTGGCAAGGGTTTCCATACCATCCAGTCGATGATCGCGGTGGGTTCCGGCGGCCTGTACGGCAAGGGATATATGAAAGGCACGCAGACGCACCTGGACTTCATTCCGGAGCGGACGACGGACTTCATCTTCGCCGTCTACGCCGAGGAATTCGGCCTGTACGGCGGGGTGCTGATCCTGGTGCTGTATGGCCTGCTGATCGCCCGCGGCCTGACCATCGCCACGCGCGCCAGCACGCAGTTCGGCCGGCTGTTGTGCGGCTCGCTGACCATGATGTTCTTCATCTACGTGTTCGTGAACATCGGCATGGTTACCGGCATTCTGCCGGTGGTCGGCGTGCCGCTGCCCTTCATGAGCTACGGCGGCACGGCGCTGCTGACGGTGGGCATTGCCTGCGGGATGCTAATGAGCGTCAACCGCCATCGCACCACGAAGCGCTGACAGCCCCTCGATCAGCTTGCGCACCGGCGCGGGCAGGGCGGCCTGCGCGGCGTCCGCAAGCGCCAGCCACTGCCTGGGGCGGTCGCCTTCGGCCGGGCGCTGCGTCACGATCGCGTACCACGGCTTCACGTGCAGACGAAAATGCGTAAACGTGTGGGAAAACGCGGCGAGCGCCCACACCCTGGCCGTTTCCACGCCCAGTTGCGCGCAGGCCTGCGTGCCGCTCAGCGCGGCATCGAATTCCGGCAGGCTCCACAATCCGCCCCAGATGCCGGGCGAAGGGCGGCGTTCGAGCAGTACACGTCCCTCGTGCTCCACCACCAGCATGGCCGTGCTTCGCTCCGGCGTTGCCTTGCGCGCCCGGGGCGTCGGCAGTTCCGCCTGGCGGCCGTCGCGCTGCGCCACGCAGGTTTCGCGCACCGGACAGGCGCCGCATAGCGGCTTGCCGCGCGTGCACACCGTGGCGCCCAGGTCCATCAATCCCTGCGTGTAGGCCCCCATGTCGACGCCCGGGCCGGCGCCGTCGCGCAACTGGGCTTCGGCCAGTGCCCACAGCCGGAGCTCGGTGTCGCGCCGCGCCGGGTCGCCCTCCACGCCGAAATGACGCGCGAAGACCCGCTTCACATTGCCGTCCATGATGGGCGACCGTTCGCCATAGGCGAAGGCCGCGATGGCGGCCGCCGTCGAACGGCCGATCCCGGGCAGCGTGGCGATCGATGCCGCGTCCGGCGGGAAGCGGCCGCCCCAGTCGCCCACGATCTGGCGGGCGCAGCGGTGCAGATTGCGAGCGCGCGCGTAGTACCCGAGGCCGGCCCAGTAAGGCATGACGGCTTCCTCTTCGGCAGCGGCAAGGGAATGAATATCGGGAAAGCGTTCAAGAAACCGCTGGTAATAGGAAATGACGGTGCTGACCTGGGTCTGTTGCAGCATCACTTCCGAAAGCCAGATGCGGTAGGGGTCGCGGGTGTTCTGCCAGGGCAGATCGTGCCGGCCATGGCGCGCCTGCCAGTCGGCGATGCGGGTAGCGAAGTCCATGGCCGGCATTATGGCACCGCGTCACGCCGCTTCGGTTTTGCTGCGGCGCAGGGTAAGTGCCCCTTGCTAGGCCGGCGGCCGAAGGGTAAAAACAGCATGGGAAAAACGTTACAGGCCCAACCTGCAAAGCCTGTTCAACTGTTCACCCCGGCCGGGAGCTCTCCACAAGAGGCGCCGCCCAGGCTGGCACGAACGATCCAAAACAAACGGAGACAGCATGAACGCCCCCCTTACGCCGGCGCAGCGCGCCGCGCTCGACGCCGTCCAGCTGGACGACAAGTATTCCCTGGAAACCGGCCGCGCCTGGATGAGCGGCATACACGCATTGGTACGCCTGCCGATGATGCAGCGCATGCGAGACGTGCGCGCAGGGCTCAACACCGCGGGGTTCATTTCAGGTTATCGCGGCTCGCCCCTGGGCGGCGTGGACCTGAACATGTGGAAGGCCGAGAAGTATCTGAAGGCGCACCACGTCGTCTTCCAGCCGGGGTTGAACGAGGATCTGGCCGCCACGGCCGTATGGGGATCGCAGCAGGTAAACCTGTTTCCCGGCGCCCGCTACGACGGCGTGTTCGGCATGTGGTACGGCAAGGGGCCGGGCGTAGACCGTTGCGGCGACGTTTTCAAGCACGCCAACGCGGCGGGCACGTCCCGTCACGGCGGCGTATTGGTGGTGGCCGGCGACGACCATCCCGCCAAGTCCTCCACGCTGCCGCATCAGAGCGACCACCTGCTCAAGGCCTGTCTGATCCCGGTGCTGTTTCCCTCGACCGTCCAGGAGGTGCTGGACTACGGGCTGCACGGCTGGGCGATGAGCCGGTATGCGGGCGTGTGGGTGGGCATGAAATGCATCACCGATATCGTGGAAGTGTCCGCCTCGGTCGAAGTCGATCCCGAGCGCGTCAGCATCGTTTTGCCGGAAGATTTCCGCATGCCGCCGGACGGACTCAATATCCGCCTGCCCGACACGCCGCTGGAACAGGAAGCCCGTCTGCTGGACTTCAAGTTGTATGCGGCGCTGGCCTATGCGCGCGCCAACAACCTGAACCGCGAGCTATGGCACGTGCCCACCGAATCCGCGCGCTTCGGCATCATGACCTCGGGCAAGGCATATCTCGATACGCGGCAGGCATTGTCCGATCTGGGCCTGGACGACGAGACCTGCCGCCGCATCGGCGTGCGGCTGTTCAAGGTAGGCATGGTCTGGCCCCTGGAAGCCACCGGCATGCAGCGCTTCGCCGAGGGACTCGATGAAATCCTGGTCGTGGAGGAAAAGCGCCAGGTCCTGGAATACCAGCTGAAAGAGGAACTGTTCGCGTGGGTGGGCAGCGGCAAGAAAATCCCCCGCGTGGTCGGCAAGTTCGACGACAAGGACGGCGGCGAGTGGGCGGTTCCGCAGGGCAACTGGCTGCTTCCGGCGCATTACGAGTTCTCGCCGGCAATCGTCGCCAAGGCCATCGGCTCGCGCCTGCTGAAGTTCGAGCTGCCGCCCGACGTGCGCGCCGGCATCGAAGCCCGCCTGGCATTCATCGAAGCGCGCGAACGCGCGCTGTCGCGGCCCCGCGTGGTGGCCGAGCGCAAGCCGTGGTTCTGTTCCGGCTGTCCGCACAACACGTCCACGCGGGTGCCCGAAGGGTCGCGCGGCATGGCGGGCATCGGATGCCATTACATGGTCCGCTGGATGGGACGCAGCACCGACCTCTTCACGCATATGGGCGGCGAGGGTGTGCCGTGGATCGGCCACGCGCCCTTCACGGAAGAAAAGCACGTATTCGCCAACCTGGGCGACGGCACCTACTACCACTCCGGGCTGCTGGCGATACGCGCCGCCGTGGCGGCCAAGACGCCCATCACCTACAAGATCCTGTTCAACGACGCGGTGGCGATGACGGGCGGGCAGCCCGTGGACGGCCCCATCAGCGTGCCGATGATCACGCGCCAGATGGCCGCCGAGGGCATCGAGAAAATCATCGTCGTCACCGACGAGCCCGAGAAATACAAGACGATGCAAGGCATGGCCCCGGGCGTGCCGGTCGTGCACCGCAACGAACTGGACCGCGTGCAGCGCGAACTGCGCGAATACCCTGGCGTGTCGATCCTGATCTACGACCAGACCTGCGCCACGGAAAAGCGCCGCCGGCGCAAGCACAACGCCTATCCGGATCCCGCCCGGCGCGTCGTCATCAATGACCGTGTGTGCGAGGGATGCGGCGACTGCTCCGACAAATCCAACTGCCTGTCCGTCGAGCCGCTGGAAACCGAGTTCGGCCGCAAGCGCACGATCAACCAGTCCAGCTGCAACAAGGATTTTTCCTGCCTGAACGGCTTCTGCCCCAGTTTCGTGACGGTGGAAGGCGGCAAGCTGCGCAAGCCCAAGGGCATCGGCGCTCAGGACGCCATCGACCGCGACCTGCCGGAGCCCCAGCAGCCCGGGCTGGAACGCCCCTATGGCGTTTTCATTGCCGGCGTGGGCGGCACCGGGGTGGTGACCATCGGCCAATTGCTCGGCATGGCGGCCCACCTGGAAGGCAAGGGATGCTCCGTGCTGGATATGGCGGGTCTGGCGCAGAAGGGCGGCGCGGTGCATTCGCATGTGATTCTCGCGCAGTCGCCGGGGCATCTGCTGAACACGCGTGTCGCCATGGGAGAAGCGGACCTGGTGCTGGCGGGAGACCTTGTGGTCGCCAGCAGCCAGGATGCGGTTGCCCGCATGCGTCCCGAACGCACCCGCTTGCTGCTCAATAGCGATGTGGCGCCCACGGCCGCGTTCATTTCCAACCCTGACTGGCGCCTGCCGTCGGACAGCCTGCGGCGCGATATCGGCGCGGCATGCATGCCGGGGCAGGTCGATGCGGTGGATGCCGCGGAACTGGCGGTGGGTCTGTTGGGGGATGCCATCTACGCAAATCCGCTGATGCTGGGCTACGCCTATCAGAAGGGCTGGATTCCGCTGGGCCGCGACGCGCTATTGCGGGCCATCGAGCTGAACGGGCAGCAGGTGGAGAACAACAAGGCCGCCTTTGCCTGGGGGCGGCGCGCCGCCCAGGATCTGGCGGCGGTGCAGCGGCTGATCAAGCCGGCGGCGCCGGACGAAGGCGAGGGCCGTCAGGGCGGCGCCGAAATCATCGAGATCCGGCGCGGCGCCAATACCAGCGACACCGCCGGCGTCCGCCGTCTGCCCGCCGACGTGGCGGCGCTGGTGGAAAAACGGCAGCGCTTCCTGACGGAATACCAGAACAGCGCGTACGCGCGCCGCTATGTGGATTTCGTCGAGCAGGTGGCAGCCGCCGAACAGGGCGCGGCGGGGACGTCGCGGCTGACGCTGGCCGTGGCGCGCAACCTCTTCAAGCTGATGGCGTACAAGGACGAATACGAGGTGGCCCGGCTGTACAGCGACGGCGTGTTCCTGCGCAAAGTCGCCGAGCAGTTCGAAGGCGACTGGAAGCTCAGCTTCCATCTGGCGCCCCCCGCATTTTCCCGGCGCGACGCCAATGGGCATTTGGTCAAGCGGGCCTATGGGCCTTGGATGATGAAGGCCTTCGGCCTGCTGCGCAAAGGACGCTTCCTGCGCGGAACGGCGTTCGACCCGTTCGGCCATACCGCCGAGCGGCGCAAGGAGCGGGCGCTGATCGCCGAGTACCGCGAAACCATCGCGTCGCTGCTGCCCCGTTTGAGCCGGGCCAATCTGGATCTGGCGGTGGCCCTGGCCAGCTTGCCCGAGGAGATCCGCGGATACGGTCATATCAAGGAGGCCGCCATCGCCCGCGCCGAGGCGCGCCGCGCGGAACTGCTGCGCCAGCTGGATGTGCGCGGCGGGGAGACGAGCGGCCATGGCACCGTGCGGGCCGCCTGACGCCGGAGCGCACGCACGGCTGCCGGCGCATCGATGCCGGTGGCCGTCGCGCACCGCGCCTGGCGGCGCCCGCTGCCGGCCGGTTCGCGGCATTCCGGCGGTAACGGTCCCTAGACGGCCGGCGCGCGGCGCGCCGGCATGGCGAAGCGCTCCACTTTGGGCTTGGCGACCGTCTTTTCCTTGAGGGTTTCGGCGACGGCCACTTCGCGCTTCGCGATGATTTCGATCGCGCGCGGCTTCGTGGTCATTTTGCGGACCATCACGCGGCCGTCGCGGGGAAAGAAGCTGATGCGGCGGGCGTAGACGTCACCCAGATCCTGTGCCAGCACCGGGATGCCTTCCATCTTCAGGTAGTTCAGCACAAAGTGGCCGTTGCGTTCACCGATGTTCAGCTGGTGCATCGCTTCCAGCACCGCGCCGCCCCCGAATACCTTGGCCTGCAGACGTTCTCGCGCGGCGCCCGCCTTGAGCACCTCGTTGATCAGTACTTCCATCGCAAAGGCGCCATAGCGCATCGTCGCCGATGCGGGGGACTGGCTGTCGCCTTCGGGCAGCATGAAATGATTCATGCCGCCCACGCCGGTCTGGGGATCCCGGATACAGGCTGCCACGCAGGAGCCCAGGACTGTCGTGATCATCAGATCGTCGCCCGTCACGTAGTACTCGTTGGGCAGTACTTTGACCGCCTGATAGTTGAAGGCACTATCGAAGTAGTGGCGCGTCGCGCGGGCGTCACGGGCTGACATGGTCGGTGTGCGGCGGAAGAGGCGGGAAAACGGATATTACTAAAATTTGCCGAAAATTCGACTTTATTTCTATGTCACTTCATCGATGTTGCGCGGCGGCCCCTGGCGAGCTGCCGCGCCGCGGGCTGCCGCAGGATCAGTGTAGGTAGACCAGCGCCGGGCCAAGACGCGAATCAGGCCGCCATTCGGGCGGCTGCTCGGGAATTTGCGGCATCGCAACGCTGCCCGCTTCGGGCCTTGCCCCACGGGCGGCCGGGTCCGGCGCCGGAAACCGCGATCTCTCAGAATCGGGTGCTGCGCGTCACCGACCAGCGGGCGGACAGGGCGGCCAGCACCGCGGCGGCCACTACCGCCAGGGCCAGCCAGGGCGCTTCGGGCATATGCAGGGCGAAGTCGGCCCCGTAGCTGCGGGCCAAGGCCAGCAGCGCCTCGTTCAGCGGCGAAAGCGCGATGGCTGCGATGGCGATGCCCAGCAAGGCCGCCAGCGCGCCGGAGAGGGCGCCCAGGTAAAGAAATGGACGCCGCACGAAGGACTCGGTGGCGCCGACCAGCCGCGCCACGGCGATTTCCTCGCGCTGGGTCAGGGCCTGCATCCGCACGGTATTGAAGACCGTGGCCAGCACGACCACCGCGACGCAGGCGGCAAGAAAGATCAGCCCGATGCGCCCGAACCGCAGCAGCGCTTCCATGCGCTGCACCCAGGCGCTGTCCAACTGCACCTGCTCCACCTGGTCCCAGCCCTTCCACGCCTGTGCCAGCCGCGCTGCGCGGCCGGCGAGGTCCTCGCCGTCGCGCAAGGTGGCCACCACGGCGTCGGGCAGGGGGTTGCCGGGCAGTACTGCCAGCGCCTGCGCCCAGGCCGGGTCGCGGCGCAGGTCCGCCAGCGCGGCGTCACGCCCGACCGTACGGACTTCACGGACCTGGTCGCCGAACTCCTTGCGGATCCGGTCGGCGACCGATGCCGCCGCGCCCGCCGGCGCGTCAACCTTCATGAAGACGGTCAGTTCCGGGGTGACGGAAAGCTGGCGCGCCACGGGCTGCACCGAGACCAGGATGGCGGCGCCCAGCACCGGCAGGGCCAGCGCCAGCGCCATCACCAGCAGATTGGCCAGCGATGAAAACGGTTGGGCCAGCATGCGGCGCAGCGTAATGCCCAATGCATAGCGGTGTTGCCGCAGCCATGCATTCATGGTTGGGTCTCCTGGGACAGATCGGCGAAGCGGCCCGGCTCGATGCGCAAGACCCGCTGCGCGTAGTGCGACATCAGTTCCTGGTCGTGCGAAGCGATCAGGGTGGTCACGCCCACCCGGTTGAAGTCGCGGAATACGTTCATGATGCGCAGCGCGCTATCGTGGTCCAGGTTGGCCGTCGGCTCGTCCGCGATCAGGATGGCCGGCCGGTTGACGATGGCCCGGGCGATGGCCAGGCGCTGCTGTTCGCCGCCGGACAGTTCGATCGGGTTCAAGCTTTCCTTGCCGGACAGGCCGACCTTTTCCAGGGCGGCGCGGGCACGTGCCGCGGCCGAATCCCAAGGCTGGCCGGTGACCGCCAGGGGCAGCATGACGTTCTCGAAGGCGTTGCGGTCATACAGCAGGTGCGTGTCCTGCAGGATCACGCCCACCGCCCGGCGCAGGTAGGGCCGGGCCCGCTGCGGCAGTTTGTCGAGCCGCTGGCCGTTGACCTGGATCGAACCCCGGCTGGGGGGCTCCAGGCCGCCGATCAGCTTCAGCAGGGTGGATTTGCCGGCGCCCGAGGGGCCCGATACGAAGACGAATTCGCCCGCCGTAATGCGGAAGTTGATATCGGCCAGGATGTTGCGGCCGCGTCCGTACGATTTGAATACGTGCTGGAATTCGATCATGGCGGATGACGGGATGAAGCCGCAATAGTACCGTGGCGGCGCCTCGGCGCGCAGGCCGGCTGCGCCCGCGCTGCGCGCTTTATGGCATGATACGTCCCCCATAATCAGCGGCGGCGTCGCAGGGATTTCCCCCATGTCCCTGGTTTTTTCAGGCGGCTACCATCCGGCGCAGCTAGGGCCGGCAGCCGTCCGTCGCTCGAACTTCCCGTCACTTCCTATGGAGATCGCCATGAAGACCTGGAAATCGGCCGCCCTGGGCGCCGCCTTGCTGGCCGTTTGCGGGCTCGCGCACGCGGGCGCCACGTTCGACAACGTCAAGAAGAAGGGCTTCGTCCAGTGCGGCGTGTCCACGGGCGTTCCGGGGTTTTCCTCGCCAGACAGCAAGGGCGAGTGGAAGGGGTTGGACGTGGACATGTGCCGCGCGATTGCCGCGACCATGTTCAATGACGCCAGCAAGTTCAAGATCACCCCGCTCAATACCCAGCAGCGCTTCACGGCCCTGCAGTCCGGCGAAATCGACGTCCTGACGCGCAATACCACCGAGACACTGACCCGCGATACCACGCTGGGTCTGCTCGGGACCGGCGTGAACTACTACGACAGCCAGGGCGTGATGGTATCGAAGGATCTGGGTGTGAAGAGCGCCAAGGACCTGAACGGCGCCACGGTGTGCGTTCAGCCTGGCACCACGACCGAGCTCAACCTGGCCGACTGGTTTCGCAGCAACAAGATCGAATTCAAGCCGGTGGTGATCGAGAAGTACGACGAAATCGTCCGAGCCTTCTCCGCCGGCCGGTGCGACGCCTTCACCACCGACAAGTCGCAGCTGGCATCCACCCGGACCACGCTGGAGAATCCGGACAAGTACATCATCCTGCCCGAAGACTTCTCCAAGGAGCCGCTCGGCCCCATGGTGCGGCAGGACGACGTGCAGTGGTTCAACGTGGTGCGCTGGACCTTGAACGCCATGCTCGAAGCCGAGGAATACGGCATCACGTCGCAGAACGTCGACCAGATGCTCAAGAGCGCCAACCCGAACGTGCAGCGCATCCTCGGCGTGACGCCCGGCATGGGCAAGAACCTGGGCGTGGACGATAAATGGGCCTATAACATCGTCAAGCAGGTGGGCAATTACGGCGAAAGCTTCGAACGCAACCTGGGCGGCGGCAGCCTGATGAAGCTGCCGCGCGGCTTGAACGCGCCATGGAAACAGGGCGGCCTGATGTACGGTTGGCCGATTCGTTGATCGTTCGTGTAAGCAGGCATGGGGCCGCCCGGCGTGGGCGGCTCGCGCCTGTTGTATGGTGGCGAAATGACTCCTGCTTCCAAGGCCCCGCCGAACGGGGCGCCGGTCCGCAAGCTTTCCTGGAACGATCCCGGCGTGCGGTCCATCGTTTACCAGATCGTTGCGGTGGCCATCGTCGCATGGGTGGCCTGGTTCCTCGTATCGAACACCCTGCACAACCTGTCGTCGCGCAACATCTCCACGGGTTTCGGCTTCCTGGGGCGCGAGGCCGGTTTCGCCATCGGCGAAACGGCAATCCGTTATACGCCCGCCGATACCTACGGCCGCGCCGTCATGGTGGGGATCCTCAACACCCTGCGCGTGGCGGTGACCGGAATCGTGCTGGCCACCCTGCTCGGCACGCTGATCGGCATCGCGCGGCTGTCGCGCAACTGGCTCGTCTCCAGGCTGGCGTCCCTGTATGTCGAGGTCATGCGCAACATTCCGCTGCTGCTGCAGCTGTTCTTCTGGTATGCGCTGATCACGGAAAACATGCCGGGCCCGCGGCAGGCGCACCAGCCCATGCCGGGTGTTTTCATATCCAACCGCGGGTTGAAACTGCCGTCCTTGCAGGGCGACGCGCTGGACTGGATGCTGGGCGGCCTGGGGCTGGCGATCGCGCTGACGCTGGCGCTGGCGCACTGGGGCAACAAACGGCGCGAGGCCACGGGACGAATCTTCCCGCTCACGCGCTGGGCCATCGGTCTGATCATCGCTTTGCCGCTGCTCGGTTGGCTGGCCAGCGGCGCTTCGCTGTCGCTGGATGTGCCGGTGCTGCGCGGCTTCAACTTCGCCGGCGGCGTTACGCTCACCCCGGAGTTCGCCGCGCTGCTGGCCGGGCTGGTGATCTACACATCCGCCTTCGTTGCCGAAGTCGTGCGCTCCGGCATCCAGGCGGTCAATATCGGGCAATGGGAGGCGGCCGGTTCGCTGGGCCTGCGGCGCTCGCTGGTGCTGCGGCTGGTAGTGCTGCCCCAGGCGCTGCGCGTCATCATCCCGCCCATGACCAGCCAGTACCTGAACCTGACCAAGAACAGTTCGCTGGCCGTCGCCATCGGCTATCCCGACATCGTGTCCGTGGTGAACACCACCCTTAACCAGACGGGCCAGGCGATCGAAGGCATCCTGATCATCATGGCGGCCTATCTGACGGTCAGCCTGACCATTTCCGTGTTGATGAACTGGTACAACAAGCGCATTGCGCTCGTGGAGCGGTGATGCGCACGCAAGCCATGCCCGTTCCCGGCGCGCAAGGCGCCTTGCGTCACCGGAGGACCTTGCCTTGAACGCGACGCCCAATGCCGCCGCGCAGCTGCCCCCGCCGTCCACGCATACCGGTCCGCTGGGATGGATGCGGGCCCGGCTGTTTTCCTCGCCCCTGAACATCCTGCTGACGGTCCTTATCGCCTGGTTTCTGCTTCTCGCGGTGCCGGCGCTGGCGGAGTGGCTCGTCATCCGGGCCAATTTCTCGGCGTCTACGGCCCAGGAGTGCCGCGCGTCGGCCGGCGCCTGCTGGGCCTTCATTCGCGAGAAACACCGCCTGATCCTGTTCGGCACCTATCCGTACGACGAACAATGGCGGCCGCTGCTGGCGAGCGTCGTCCTGGTGGCGGTGGTCGTGTGCAGCGGCATCCGCCGTTTCTGGCGGCCGAAACTTGCCATTCTCTGGATCGCCGGACTGGCGGTCGTCGCGGTCCTGATGTGGGGCGGCGTGTTCGGATTGACCTATGTCGAAAACGCCCGCTGGGGCGGACTTCCGCTGACGCTTATCCTTGCCACGTTCGGCATCGCTTTCGCCTTTCCCATCGGCGTGCTGCTCGCGCTGGGCCGGCGATCGCGCCTGCCGGCCATCAAGGCGCTGTGCGTCGTGTACATCGAGCTGATCCGGGGCGTGCCCCTGATCAGCCTGTTGTTCATGTCGTCGGTCATGCTGCCGCTTTTCCTGCCCGAAGGCTATTCCATCGACAAGCTGCTGCGCGCGCAGATCGCCATCATCATGTTCGCCGCGGCCTACATCGCGGAAACGGTGCGCGGGGGGCTGCAAGCCATCCCGAAAGGCCAGTACGAAGGCGCTGCCTCGCTGGGCCTGACCTATTGGCAGCAGATGCGCAAGATCATCCTGCCGCAGGCGCTGCGCATCGTGATCCCTCCGCTGGTCGGCATCTTCATTTCGCTGTTCAAGGACACGTCGCTGGTCGTCATCATCGGCATCTTCGACCTGACGCTGGCGGCCAAGGCCGCGCTGTCCGACGCGGCGTGGCGGGGTTTCGGCGTCGAAGCCTATCTGTTCATCGCCTTCATCTACTTCATTTTCTGTTTCTCGATGTCCAAGTACAGCCAGGCGCTGGAGCGGCGGCTGGCGCAGGGCTATCAACGATAAGCAGGCGTGCCGCGCCGCCACGAACGGCGCGGCTGCCGCGACAAGGGAGTGCGCGCATGGCCGAGGCCATCATTCGTATGCAGGGCGTCAACAAGTGGTACGGACAGTTCCACGTTCTGCGCAATATCAATCTGGACGTCGCGCCCGGTGAACGCATCGTTATCTGCGGCCCTTCGGGATCGGGCAAATCCACCCTGATCCGCTGCATCAACCGCCTGGAAGAACACCAGCAGGGCCAGATTGTCGTCAACGGGACGGAACTGACCAACGATCTCAAGCACATCGAGACCATCCGGCGCGAGGTCGGCATGGTGTTCCAGCACTTCAATCTGTTCCCTCACCTGACGGTGCTGGAAAACCTGACGCTGGGGCCCATGTGGGTGCTGAAGAAGCCGCGCGCCGAGGCTGAGGCGACGGCGCTGAAGTATCTGGAACGGGTCCGTATTCCCGAGCAGGCCAACAAGTTTCCGGGACAGCTGTCGGGCGGCCAGCAGCAGCGCGTTGCCATCGCGCGTTCGCTTTGCATGAGCCCGAAGATCATGCTGTTCGATGAGCCGACGTCGGCGCTCGATCCAGAGATGGTGAAGGAAGTGCTGGACGTCATGGTAAAGCTGGCCGAAGAAAGCGGCGTGACCATGCTGTGCGTCACGCACGAGATGGGTTTCGCCCGCAAGGTCGCGGACCGCGTCATCTTCATGGACCGGGGCGAGATCATCGAACAGAACACGCCGGACGCGTTCTTCGACCGTCCGCAGAACGAGCGGACGAAACTGTTCCTGAGCCAGATCCTCCATTAGAAGGGAAAGCCCACCCCCGAAGCGCTGCGCGCTACCCCCTCGGGGGGCGCCCCGCGGACCGGCGGAGCCGGATCCGCGGCGCCCGCTCGGATTCGCTTCTTGCGAGAGGGCACAAGCCGCTTGCCGTCCGCTGGGCGCCTGGCCGATCGCCTTTGAAAGGCCGATGTGTGGAGCGTGCGCAGCAGCCGCTTCTTGCGGCGCTTCGGCTTTGGAATTTGCGGCGTGGACGCCACGGTTGCGGCGGTTGCTCAGGTTATGCTACGCAGTATTTCAAAACGTAGGAGGGTGGAGGACATGTTCCCGAAAACTTCAGGCCGCCTGGGCCGCATCCTGGCCTGCGGCGCGCTTGCGCTCGCGGCCGTGGCGCCTGTGGCCAGCCATGCCGATGATTATCCGTCCAAGCCGTTGCGCTTCATCGTGCCCTATCCCCCGGGCGGCCCGCTGGACACCATGGCGCGCATGCTCGCGGAAAAGGTGCGCGGCGATCTGGGACAGCCGGTGATCGTGGAAAACCGCTCCGGCGCCGGCGGCAATATCGGCGCGGATCTGGCGGCCAAGGCGCAGCCGGACGGTTATACGCTGGTCATGGGCGCGGTCGCTACGCATGCGATCAACCCCTGGCTGTTCTCCAACCTGCCGTACGACCCGGTCAAGGATTTCGCGCCGGTCACGCTGGTGGCGTCCGTCCCCAATGTGCTGGTCGTCAACGTCGATTTCGCCAAGAACAACAATATCCGGAACCTGGGCGATCTGATTGCCTACGCCAAGGCGAATCCCGGCAAGTTGAACTATGGTTCCGGCGGCAATGGCAGCGCGGGCCATCTGGCGGGCGAGCTTTTGAAGGCGCGCGCCGGCATCAAGGTCGAGCACATCCCTTACCAGGGCGCTGCGCCGGCGCAGCTGGCGCTGCTGTCGGGGCAGTCGGACTTCATGTTCGACAACCTGGCCGCGTCCGCCCCGCTGATCAAGGATGGCAAGGTCAAGGTGCTGGCCGTCACGACCAAGGCCCGCTCCTCGATCTTGCCCGAAGTGCCCACCGTTGAAGAGGCGGGCGTGAAGAACTTCGACTTGGGCACGTGGTTCGGCGTATTCACGACGGGCGGCACGCCGCAGCCGGTCGTGGACAAGCTGAACAAGGCCTATAGCGCGGCGCTGATGCAACCGGACGTGCGCCAGCGCCTGTTGCTGATGGGTTCGGACGCCAAGCCGATGTCGTCGGCGCAGTTCGCCGACTTCGTGCGCAGCGAGAAGGACAAGTACAAGGAAATCGTGAAGGTTTCGGGCGCCAGCCTGAACTGACCGCTGGCTTCCGAGGACACCCCGCCATGCGGCTGGCGCATGGCGGGGTTTTTTGTTGCCGGCGGTGTGCCGGCGCGCGGCGCCGGCAGGTGGCCGAAGCGCGAAAGCAAATAGCCCGCCAGGGTGGTTCTCAGAAGGTGGGCACGCGCCAGCCGTACAGCCACTGCAGCGCGTCGTAGAACTGCGATTGCGTGCGTCCTTCCCACAGCGAATTGCGCACCAGGCGTTCCACCCCCTGGGCGTGATAGATGCGCCCCATTTCGCGGGTGGACCACACCACGCGCGCCGTGCGCGGGATGCGCACCGACTCGTAGCGGCGGAAACCCGCTTCCAGGTCCATGTCGCAGGCGCGGACGGCGGCGCCCAGCGTGACGGCGTCCTCCAGCGCCATGCAGGCGCCCTGGGCCATGTACTGCACCATCGGATGCGCGGCGTCCCCCAGCACCGTCGCGCGCCCCTCGCCCCAGCGTTCGACCGGATCGCGGTCCGCCGTGGCCCAGCGTTTCCACGAAGTCGGGCGGTCCAACATCTGGTGCGGGCGCGGATGGATGCCCTGGAAATAGGACAGCACTTCTTCCTTGCTGCCTTCGCGCACGCCCCAGACCTCCTGCTCGCGGCTGTGGAAGGTGACGACCAGATTGAACTGCTGCCCGCCTCGCAAGGGATAGTGGACCAGGTGGCAGCGCGGGCCGGCCCACAGGACCGGGGCATTGATGCGCAATTCCTCGGGCATGTTCTCGCGCTCGACCACGGCTCGATAGACCACGTGGCCGGTGACCCGCGCCTCATCGCCCACCAGCCGCTGCCGGATCACGGATTTGACGCCATCGCAGCCCACCACGGCATCCGCGCGATAGCGCTCGCCATTCGTGTCGATGACTTCCACGCCGTTGCCGTCCTGCTCAAGGCCCGCGACCTGCGTCGATGTCTTGAACCCGATCAGCGGGTTCTCGCGTACCGCTTCCAGAATGGACAGGTGTATGTCCGTGCGGTGAATGACGGCGTAGGGACCGCCGAATCGCTCCCGGAAGGCTTCCCCCGTATCGATCCGCACCACTTCCTGCGCATCCACCGCGTCCATCATGATGATGTGGTCGGTGAACACCGCGCGCTTGCGGGCGTTCTCGCCGACGCCCAGCGCATCCAGCGCCGCGAAGGCATTGGGCCCCAGCTGGATCCCAGCCCCGATCTCACCGATCTGCGCGGCCTGTTCCAACACCTGCACGCGAATGCCCAGGCGCGCCAGCGCCAGCGCCGCCGCCAGCCCGCCGATCCCGCCACCGACGACGATGACGGATTGATGAGATGTCCCGCTCATATTCCTTCTTCCTTCTCATTCATTCAAACCGCACCACAAGAACAGTGCCCACCCAGGCAGCAGGGCCCACCGGCCAGTAGAGCCCACCGCGCCAGTAGAGCCCACCGCGCCAGTAGCGCCGACCGGGGCGCCGCGGATCCGGCTCCGCCGGTCCGCAGGCGCGCCCCCTTGAGGGGGAAGCGCGGCAGCGCTTCGGGGGTGGGCTTTCCCTCCGGTCCGCAGGCGCGCCCCCTTGAGGGGGAAGCGCGGCAGCGCTTCGGGGGTGGGCTTTCCCTCCGGTCCGCAGGCGCGCCCCCTTGAAGGGGAAGCGCGCCAGCGCTTCGGGGATGGGCCCACCACCGCCCCCATGAAAACAGGTGCCCCACGATCGGGGACGCCGCGGATCCGGCTCCGCCGGTCCGCCAGCGTCGCCCCCTTGAGGGGGAAGCGCGGCAGCGCTTCGGGGGTGGGTTTATAACCACACCCCCTGCTGACGCAGTCGCTGCTGCAGCTCGGCTGCGGGCAGGTCCCGGGGAGCGATGCCGCGTTGCAGCGCCATGGCCGCCGCCGTGCCGGCCGCTTCTCCCATCACGAAGCAGCTGCCGCTGACGCGCGCGGCGGATTGTCCCTCGTGCGTCATGCCGGCGCAGCGTCCCGCCACCAGCACGTTGTCCGGCTGGCCGGCCGCCCGGCGCGGCACGATCATGCGGAACGGCAGCTGGTTGTAGCCGCGCGATTCGGGGATCGGCGGCCACACCCATTTCACGTCGCCCGCCATATGGATCTCAAGAGGCCAGCCGTTTACGCCGATGCTGTCCTCGAAGTCGGCGCAACCCAGTACGTCTTCCTTCGACAGCATGTACTCGGCGACGACCCGCCGAGTTTCGCGGATGCCGAGCTGCGGCGCGATGTCGAGGACATAGGCGTTCTCGAAACCCGGCACCTTGGCGCGCAGGAACTTCAGGTATTCGACGATCTGGCGCCGGCCCTCCAGCTCGCCGGCGGACAGTGAAACGGCGTCCGTGCCGTCGGCCGCGGACCCGTCGGCGTTGCAAAGCTGTGTGACGTTGACCCGCCACTCGTAGTCGTGTTTCTGCGGACGCACGATGGCGCCGCGCCGCGGGAAACGGAACTCGCCGCTGGCTTCGGCCTGGTCCATCAGCTGTGGAATCGTCTTCCACGCTTCCTGCGCCCGCGCGGCGTCCACGTTCCCCACCTTGAACATCAGAGTGGGATAGAGCATGTGACCTTGCGCATCGCCCTTTTCGTAGGGCAGGCCCGCCCAATGGGCCAGATCGGCGTCGCCCGTGCAATCGACGAAGATGCGCGCGCGCACAGCCTGCCGGCCCGATTTGGTTTCCAGGATGACGGCGTCCAGCTGGCCGTCATCGTTGCGCGTCACGCCGCAGGCCTGCGCATGGAACAGGACGCGCGCGCCGCTGTCGTGGAGCAGACCATCCGCCGCGCATTTGAATGCGGAAATGTCGTAGGCCTGCGCGTGGATCTTGCCCAGGATCAAATGCGGCTCGTTCAGGCCGTCCATCGCGCGCATGCGGTCCAGCAGTTCATCCGTCATGCCGTGCACGACCTGCTGGATATCGCCGTGGATGTTGGCGTGCAGGCCGCAGAAATTCGAGACGCCGGCGGCCGTGCCCATGCCGCCCAGGAAGCCGTAGCGCTCGATCAGCAGCACGCTGGCGCCGTTGCGTGCCGCGCTTGCGGCGGCCAGCAGCCCGGCGGGCCCGCCTCCCAAAACAACCACGTCGAATTCGCCGTGTACGGCGATGCGTCGCGAAGGTTCGGTCACATACATCTGATAACTCCCGGCCCTACTGGCCTTTGATGCCAAGCTTTTCGATCAGCGGACCCCACCGCTTCAATTCGTCGTCCATGTAGGCGCGGAACGCCTGGGGGGTGTCGCCCACGGGATCCATGTATTGGGCGCGCAGGCGCTTGGCCACTTCCGGATCCTTGATGGCCTGGATCAACGCGTCCGCGAGCTTCTGGCGGATGTCCGCGGGCACCTGGGAGGATATGACGAAACCGATCCAGGCCGAGCCTTCGACGCCCTGCACGCCCGCGTCCGCCAGCGTGGGAATATCGGGCAGCAGCGACGAGCGCTGCGACGACGTCACGGCCAGCGCGCGCAGCCGCCCGTCCTTCACCATGGGCATGACCGCGATGGGCGGCAGGGCGGCAAATTGCGTGTCGCCGGACAGCACCGACGTCAGCGCGGCCGGAGACGACGGGTAGGGCACGTGCACGGCCCGCGCGCCGATCTGCTGCAGCATCAGTTCCACGGCCAGATGCGATACGGTGCCCGCGCCCGGCGAGGGGAAGTTGAACTTGTCCGGATTCTTCCTGATCTCGTCCAGCAGCTGCGTGACGTTCTGGATGCCGGACTTGGCCGGCACGACGAGCACGTTGGGCTGGTGCACGGCAAGCGTGAGCGGCGCCAGGTCGCGCTTGGGGTCGTAGGGAAGCTTGTCGAAAAGCAGAGTGTTGTTCACCAGCGGGCCGGTGATCGATACGCCGAAGGTATAGCCATCCGGCTTGGCGCTGGCGATGGCGAACGTGCCGATATTGCCGCCGGCCCCGGGCTTGTTCTCCACGACCATGGTTTGGCCCAGAATGGCGCCGGCTTTTTCGCTGACGATGCGGGCGACCTGGTCCGGGCTGGAGCCGACGCCATAGGGCACCAGCACGCGGAAGGGCTGGCTGGGCCAGTCGGCGGCGTGCGCGGCGGCCACGGGGGCCAGCATCGCGATGCCCATGATGGCCAGGGCGCGTCGCAGGCGGCTGCATGCATGCTTGTTCACTTCGAGTCTCCGATTTTTTTCATGGTGTTGAAGTAATGCTGCTCGTTGGCGATGAAGGCGGCCACCATGGCCCGATACGTCGCATCGACGACCTGGTCCAGGTTTTCGAAGCCGCGGTTGTGTCGCTGCGCCAGTGCGCGCGCTTTGGCGAACACTTCTTCCTGGCGCGCCGGCGCGCTCACCTGGAAGGCGTCGCCCTTGAAGCGCGCGGCGTCCTTGACGTACATGGCGCGCTCGGCGATCAGCCGCACGATCTCATCGTCCAGCCGGTCGATGTTGGCGCGTACGTCGGCAAGCGTCTCGCACAGCGGGACGTAGCCGGGGTCGTCATACGTCCGCAACGGGCGTCCGTGGGGATCGGGTTCCTGCATGATGTCTCCGGATTTCGCGTCGGCCGCGCCGCTACGCGATGAAGTCGGGCTGGTTGCGGGGAGCGGCCTGTTGGAACGCCGGCTGCGCCTGGCAGTGCGCGTACACCGCCATGGCGCGCGGGTAGGCCGACATATCGCACCCCATGCGTTCGGCATTGGCGATCTGCGGCACCAGGCAGCAGTCGGCCAGGGTGGGCGCATCGCCAAAGCAATAAGCGCCGCTGCCGTGGCGTTGCAGCAGCGTTTCGACGGCAGTCATGCCTTCGCGGATCCAGTGCGCGTACCAGGCGTTCTTCTGCTCCGCCGATACGCCAAGGACGTCCTGCAGGTAGCGCAGGATGCGCAGGTTGTTGACAGGGTGCATATCGCAGGCGATGACGCTGCTCACTTCCAGGACGCGCGCGCGAAGCGCGGGGTCCTGTGGCAACAGGCGCGGCTTTGGATGGGCCGCGTCCAGATAGTCGATGATCGCCAGGGACTGGCCCAGGCTCATTTCGCCGTCCACCAGCAGCGGCACGCTGGCCGAGGGATTGCGATCGACGTAGTCGTCCTTGCGGTGCTCCAGCACGCGGATGTTGACCGGCAGATAGTCGTACCGCAGGCCCTTCAAGGCCATGGCGATGCGTACCCGGTATGAGGTCGAGCTATTGAAGAAGCTGTAGAGTTGCATGAATCCTTCCATTCGTTCCGCCATCCGATCCATCCGGCGTGGCGGGTCAGTCGGCCTTGATGCCGGCGCGATCCACCACGTCGCTCCAGCGTTTGGCATCCTTGGCGATGAGCGCGCCGAATTCCTCGGGCGTGGAGGTGGCGGGCACCATGCCCTGCGCCTCGAAAGCGGTGGCCACCGAAGGCGCCTTCAGCGCTTCGGCGATCTGCCGGTTCAGGCTGTCGACGATCTCCTTCGGGGTGCCGCGTGGGGCGAGCACGCCGTACCACATGTCCACGTCGGCGCCCTGCAGTCCGGATTCGGTCAACGTCGGGACGTCCGGCAATTGCGGCATGCGTTTGGGGCTGCCGGTGGCGATGGCCTTGAGCTTGCCCGCTTTGATCTGCGGCAGCGCCACGTGCACGGGCAGGAACATGTAGTCGAGGCGGCCGGCCAGCATGTCGGTCACGGCGCCGGCCGTGCCTTTGTAGGGCACGTGCAGCAGGGACACCTTGGTCTGGTCCAGCAGCAGCGCCATTGCCAGGTGATGCGGCGTGCCGACGCCCGGCGTGCCGTAGGTGAGCTTGCCGGGTTGCTTGCGCGCGGCGTCCTCCATCTGCCGCACCGTGTTGACGGGATTGGATGGGTGCGTCACGAGCAGCAGCGTGCCCCAGGACGTCAGGCTGACCGGGGCAAAGTCCTTCACCGGGTCGTAATGCAGCTTTTCCCGGTACAGCGGCTGGTTCATGACGAAGGTGTTGACCGTGACCAGGAAGGTGTAGCCGTCCGGCGCGGCCCGCGCCACCTTCTCCGTGCCGATGTTGCCGCTCGCGCCCGCCAGGTTCTCCACCACGACGGGCTGGCCCAGCGTCTTGGGCAGGGCCGCCGAAAGCTGGCGCGCAATCAAATCGATGCCGGTGCCGGGCGTGAACGGCACAACCAGGGTCACCGGCCGTTCCGGCCATGCCGCCTGGCTTGCCGCCGCGGTCAGCGCCATGACCAACCCCACGGACCATGCCGCCAGCGCGCGGCATGTCGCGATCATCTTGTTCTTCATTTCATCTCCTCCATGGCGTAAGCGCGCCAGCGCGTCGGGAATGGTTCACACGCTCAGGAAAGATGGGCGTGAGCTGAGCGTTTCCGGGTCAAAACCGGCGATCTGCTTGTAGCGGTCCGAAATCGCCTGCAGTTCGTCGCGGCTGATGATGTCGTCGATGCGCTCGAAGGGCTGGTCGTGCGACCGCTCGTACGCTTCACGCAGGATGGCGTCGGGCGGATTGCTGCGGTTCGTCAGCACGACGCGCGTGGTGGCGGCGACCCGGACGCGGTCGTAGTCCTGCAGCGCCGCCGGCGTCAGGCCTTGCCGCTTGAGCTGGCCGGCCAGATAGCGTGCGTCGATGATGGCCTGTCCCGCGCCGTTGGAGCCGCGCGGCACCATGGGGTGCGCCGCGTCGCCCAGCAAGGTCATGCGGCCCTGCGTCCACGTGGGCAGCGGGTCCTGATCGACCATCGGGTACTCCAGGACGGAGTCGGCGTTCCGGATCAGCGCGGCGACGTCCAGCCAGTCGAAGCGCCAATCCGCAAACGCGGGGAAGAAGTCCTCCAGGCGGCCCTGACGCGTCCAGTCGCGCACCGCCGGCTCGGGCGATTCGATTTCCGCCACCCAGTTCACCAGCTGATTGCCCTCGGCGTCGACGTTGTCGCGGATGGGATAGATCACCATTTTGCCGATGGATAACCAGCCTGCGCGCACCATGCTGGCGCCGCTCAGGAACGGTTTGCAGCGCGTCACGCCGCGCCACATGTTGACGCCGGAATAGCGGGGCGCACCTTCGTTCGGATACAGCTGCTTGCGCAGCGCCGAATGGATGCCGTCGCATCCGACGACGATGGCGCCGCGAACGGGCGGGCGCGGCTTGCCGGCGCTGTCGGTCATATGGACAGTGACGGCGTCGTCGTCCTGTTCCACGCGCACGGCGCGATGGTCCGCGCGCACGCTGTCTTCGCCCAGGCGCTCGCGCACCGCGGCCAACAGCGTCATCTGCAGGTCGCCGCGATGGATGGAGTATTGCGGCCAGGCATAGCCGGCGGCCTTGCCCGCAGGCTCGCTATAGATGAACTGGCCATGGCGCGTGAAGAAAATCGATTCGCGCGTGTGCACGCCCACGCGGTCCAGCGCAGGAAGCAGTCCCAGCTCGTCCAGCTCGCGCGCGGCGTGCGGCAGCAGGTTGATGCCCACGCCCAGCGGCTTGATTTCCGGCACAGCCTCGTAGACCCGGCAGGCGATGCCCGCCTGGTGCAGGCTCAGGGCCAGAACCAGTCCGCCTACGCCGGCGCCCACGATAATGACATCGGTGTCTTTCATGATTCGTTTCCCGGTTACGCGCCTGGGCGCCGTTGAGTGCTAGATCACGCGCGCGCGCAGGGTGCCCAGCCCATCGACGCCGCCTTCCATGAGATCGCCCTTGACCACGGGCCCGACGCCCTCGGGCGTGCCGGTGTAGATGAGATCGCCGGGCGCCAGGCGGAAATAGCGCGACAGATACGCAATGGTTTCGGCAACGGACCAGATCAGCTTCGAGGTGTCGCTGCGCTGCTTGTCCTGCCCGTTGACCTTCAGCCAGATGCCGGCCTGGTCGTGATGACCCTTTGCCGCGACCGTATGGATCGGCCCGATCGGGGCGCTATCGTCGAACGCCTTGCCCAGTTCCCACGGCCGGCCGGCTTCGCGCATCTTCATCTGCAGGTCGCGCCGCGTCATGTCCAGACCGACGGCATAGCCGTACACGTGGTCCAGCGCGCTTTCCACGGAGATGTTCGCGCCCGCCTTGCCGATGGCCGCCACAAGTTCGATCTCGTAGTGATAGTTGGCCGTTTCTGCCGGATACGGCAGTTCCAGCGTTTCACCTTCGGCCACCGGCATCACGGCGTCGGCCGGCTTGCAGAAGAAGAAGGGCGGTTCCCGGTCGGGGTCGAAGCCCATTTCGCGTGCATGCGCGGCATAGTTGCGGCCGACGCAGTACACCCGGCGCACGGGAAAGCTGTCGGCGGAACCGGCGACGGGGACGGCGACGATCGTTGGCGGAGCGAAGACGTAAGACATGAATGAAGACCTTCAAAGACAAAGTACGAGAAACAGATATCGGTCGAACGCTGACGCAGGCACGTCGCCGCTAATTCATCACGCCATGCGTCATATGTAGCTGGTGCCCCCATACCCGGGATGCCGTGGATCCGGCTCCGCCGGTCCACCGGCATCGCCCCCTCGAGGGGGAAGCGCGCAGCGCTCCGGGGGTGGACTTCCTCCCCTGGTGGCTCCAAATCCGGGATGCCCTGGATCCGGCTCCGCCGGTCCACCGGCATCGCCCCCTTAAGGGGGAAGCGCGTAAGCGCTTCGGGGGTGGGCTTCCCCCGCCGGTCCGCCAGCGTCACCCCCTTGAGGGGGAAGCGCGTAAGCGCTTCGGGGGTGGGCCAACCTTGGGGTGGGCCTTACTCCAGGCGTTCTTCCCGCAACAAACCCAGGGCCATCTGCACGGGCCGGTCGGAAAAGCTGAACAGGATGGCGTCTTCCGCGGCGGCCAGTTGAACCGGCTGCCAGGAGGGCGCGACGAAGACGTCGCGCGGGCCGAAGTGGAATTCCTGGTCGCCGACGCGTGCCGTGCCGCGGCCTTCCACCACGGAATAAACCGTCGAGTCGGTGCTGCGCGTCGTCTTGCCCTGGAAGCCGGCCGGCAGAAACTGCATGAAGGTGGCCATGGTCGGCATGGGCGAGCCGCCCGTGGCGGGATTGATGTAGCGCAGCTTCACGCCGTCCCAGGCGTCGAGCTCGCCGAAGCGGTAGAGCCGGTCCAGCGCTTCGCGGCTGCGTTCGTAGGGATAGTTGAAGATGGGCGAATTGCCGTTCGCCGGCTGGTAGCGCACGGGCGCCATGTTGTAGCCGTAGCGTGCGTAGCTATCGCCTTCGGGGCGCGTCACCGGCTGGGTGGATGCCGGATAGTTTTCCGCGAAGCCGGCGTCGAGCATGCGCAGCAACGGGATGTCCAGCCCATCCAGCCACACCACCGGCTCGCCCCCTTCGGAGGCTTCCAGATTGCCGTGGTCGTGATACGTCCATGACGGCGTGATGATGAAATCGCCGGGATGCATGGTGGTGCGCTCGCCATTGACGGCGGTATAGGCGCCCTTGCCCTCCATGATGAATCGCAGCGCCGACTGCGTGTGGCGATGGCTGGGCGCGATTTCACCGGGCAGGATCAATTGCAGGCCTGCGTAGAGTGTCTGGGTGATGCTGGCCTGGCCCGGCAGGCCGGGGTTTTCCAGGATCAGGACGCGGCGCACGGCTTCTTCCGCCGTGATCAGGCTGCCGGCTTCCATGACGTCGGCGCGGACATCGTTGTAGCGCCACATCGCCGGCACGCAGCGGGGCTGCGGCGTACGCGGAACCAGGTTGTGCAGCGATTCCCAAAGCGGCGCCAGGTTCTTGCGGGCGATGCGCTCGTAGTAGGCGGCGCGGTCGGCGCGCGTGGATGTGCCTTCGGCCATGGCGGTGTCTCCTTCACGTTTTTTGCTTATTATCGGCACCGCGATATGCCTGGGGAAATGAATTAATCGTATTATCCATACCAAAAACCATATGGCTGGACGAAGATCCGGCCCGGGACGGAGACGCCATCGGGGCTGCGCGCCGACCCGCAGGGGGCCTCCCGCTCCCGCCGACCTGCCGGGGAACGATGGATTGGACTTACCGCCTGCGCTTGCGCAACCTGAAGATGCTCCTGAGCCTGGCTCAGACGCGCAACATCAGCCATTCGGCCGCGATGCTGAACACCACGCAGCCCGGCCTGTCGAAATGGCTGAAGGACTTGGAAGACGATATCGGCTTGCCGCTGTTCGAGCGGCATGCGCGCGGTCTGCGGCCGACGCCTTACGGCGAAGCGCTGATCGCCCACGCCCGCCGCATCGACGCGCAACTGGAGCGCGCCAGCGGCGACATGGCGGCGCTGCGCCAGGGCGGCGGCGGCAGGGTGGTGATCGGCGCTTCCGGCGCGTCGGCATCCGATACGGTGCCCCTGGCCGTCATGCGCCTGCTCGAGCGCATGCCGCAGGCGCGCATCAAGCTGGTGGAATCGACCATGGATCACTTGCTGGCCCAGCTCGCGCAAGGCGAGCTCGATATCGTGGTGGGACGGTCCGCGCCCGAGCATCATGACCCGGCGATCCTGTCGGAATCGCTCTATCTGGAGCCGGTGCATATGGTGGCGCGGCCGCGCCACCCGGTGTTCAGCCTGCCCAGCGTGACGTGGGAGGACTTGATGGACTACCGTTGGATCGTGTGGCCCAAGGGCACGCCCATCCGCAACGCGCTCGATACCGCGCTGGCGGCGGCCGGCAAGGCGCTGCCGGCCGATCATGTGGAATCGAACTCCGTTACGATCAACCTGACGCTGATCAGCCAGAGCGATCTCATCGGCGTGGCGTCGCACCGAGCTGCGCTGCGCTTCGCGCAGATGAATGCCATGCGCATCCTGCCTGTCCGGTTATCCGGCTTCGGCGCGGTCACGATGTACTGGCGTCAGGAAACCTTCCAGCCGGCGGCGGTTGAAGCGGCGCTGGAGTGCTTGCGGGGCGTGGTGGCTGAGCCTTGAGCCGCGAGGCTGCACGCTTGAAAACCCAACCGGCGCACATCGCGACGGGACACGACAGGAGGAAGACATCATGCCGATAGAGCAGTGGCTGGCTTTCGTGGCGGCCTCGGCCGTACTGCTGATCATCCCCGGGCCGACCATCGTGTCGGTCATCAGCTATTCGCTGGCGCATGGGCGTCGCGCGCGCTGGCCCCTGGTCGCCGCGGTGGCCTTGGGCGACTCGACGGCGCTGGCCGTTTCCCTGCTGGGGCTCGGCGCGCTGCTCGCGGCCTCGGCCTTCTGGTTCACCGTCGTGAAATGGATAGGCGGCTGCTATCTGCTGTATCTCGGCTTGCGGTTGCTGCGGGCCGGCGCGTCCGCACAGCCGGCGCAGCCCGCGGCGCAAGCGGTGTCGCGATGGAAGCTGTTCGCGAATACCTGGCTGGTAACGGCGCTCAACCCCAAAGGCATCGTGTTCTTCGTCGCTTTCCTGCCGCAGTTCATCCGGCCGGATGGCGATGCCGCGCGCCAGCTCTGGGTGCTGGCCGTGACTTTCGTGGCGCTGGCGGCGGTGAACGCCACGCTGTACGCCTGCTGCGCCGGCGCGGCGAGCCGGTGGCTGGCGTCGCCCGCGGCGCGGCGCGGCTTTCACCTGGCCGGCGGTACGCTGCTTTCCGGCGCCGGCCTGTGGGCCTTGCTGGCGCGGCGGCCCTGAGGCTGGCGACCGGCGGACACCGGGTCACAGGCGAAGGCCGCGCTCAATTGGCCTTGATCTGTGCCTTGTCCACCACGGTCTTCCAGCGGACCAGTTCGTCGCGCGTGTACTTGCCCAGCGCCTCCGGTCCCATGAATTCGGCCTCGGCGCCTTGTTCCGCGGCTTTCTTGCGGAATTCCTCGGTGCGCATGATCTTTTCGATTTCGCCGGACAGCTTGTCCACCACATCCTTGGGCGTGTTGGCCGGGGCGTACATCGCGAACCAGGACGAGACGATCAAATCGGGATATCCGGCTTCCGCCGCGGTCGGCACGTCGGGCAGCGAGGGCAGACGGCTCTTGCCCGTGACGGCGAGCGCACGCAGTTTGCCGGCCGCGATCTGTCCCAGCAGGGGCGGCGGCGTCGTGATCGTCATATCGACGGCGCCGCCCAGCAGATCGTTCATGGCCGGGCCGGTGCCCTTGTAGGGGATGTGCACGATGCGCGTTCCCGCCATCTGGTTCAACAGCTCCGTCGCCACCTGCTGCAGCGAGCCGTTGCCCGACGACGCATAGTTCAGTTCGCCGGGATGGGCCTTGGCGTAATCGACCAATTCCTTCAGCGACTTGATCGGCAGCGACGGGCGTATCACCACGACCTGCGGCGCGGACAGGACGTTGGCGATGGGCGTGAAGTCCTTCACCGGATCCCAGCCCAGGTTGGGCGTGATCAGCGGCGTGATGACCTGGTAGCCGGAATACTGCAGCAGCAGCGTGTAGCCGTCCGGCGCGGCGCGCGTGACCGCCTGCGCGGCGATGCTGCCGGAAGCGCCGGGCTTGTTCTCGACCACGACGGTCTGGTTCAGCGCGCGCGACAGCGGCTGGGCGATCAGGCGCGCGGCGATGTCGGTGGTGCCGCCGGGGGCGGCCGAAACGATCAGCGTGATGGGCCGGTCGGGATATGCGGCGTGCGCCGTCAGGGGCGCGGCGGCGGCTGCGCAGAGGCCGGCCAGGGCCAGCATACGGCGCAGCGGGGAAGTGATGCGCGGCTTGAGCATGAAAGTGTCTCCTTCTTTGTTGTGGTGCAAACCGGGATGGATCCCGCACCGGGTTTGCGCGGGATGCGGATGTCGGGGTTACTCGTGTCGGGATTACTCGATGACGCGCGCCTCGCGCAGGGCTGCGATGCGGGCTTCGTCCAGGCCGGCCTCGCGCAGGACCGCGTCCGTATGCTCGCCCAGCGTCGGCGCGCGTTCGCGCACGGCGCCGGGATGTTCGGACAGCAGCGGAAACACGGCAGGCATTTCCACTGCGACGCCGCTGGCGGACCGGACGCTCACGATGGCGTTGCGGGCCCGGTAATGAGGATCCTGGGCGATGTCGGCGACGCTGTAGATGCGTCCGGCGGGAACGCCCGCTTCGCGCATTGCCTCCAGCACCTGATCGATGGTGCGGTTCTGTGTCCAGGCGCCGATGGCGCCGTCGATCTCCTGCACGCGGGCGACCCGGCCGTCGTTGTGGGCAAGCGCGGGATCGTGCGCCAGGTCTTCCCGGCCGATGCGGGCCATCAGCCGCGTGTAGATGCCGTCGCCATTGCCGGCGATCAAAACATAGCCGTCCTGGCAGCGATAGGCATTGGAAGGCGCAATGCCGGGCAGCGCCGCGCCCGCCGGCTCCCGGACCGCCTTGAACACCGAGTATTCGGGCAACAGGCTTTCGGTCAGGTTGAAGACGCTTTCGTACAAGGCGGCGTCGATAACCTGGCCCTTGCCGCCGCGCGCATCGCGCTCGTACAGCGCCAGCAGCACACCGAGCGCGCCATGCAGGCCCGCGATGGTGTCGCCCAGCGACAGGCCGGCCCGCACCGGCGCGCGCCCCGGCTCGCCGTTCAAATAGCGCAGTCCCGCCATGGCCTCGCCGATGGCGGCGAAGCCCGGTTCGCCGGCTTTCGGGCCGGTCTGGCCGTAGCCCGAAATGCGCAGCATGATCAGCCGCGGATTCAACGCGTGCAGCGTTTCCCAGGACAGGCCCCACTTCTCCATGGTGCCCGGACGGAAGTTCTCGATCAGCACGTCCGCTTCGGCGGCGAGCATGCGGACGATTTCCTGACCTTCCGTCTGGCGCAGGTCGACACACACGGACTGTTTGTTGCGCGACTGCGCTTCCCACCACACCGACGTGCCTTCGTGCAGCAGGCGCCACTTGCGCAGCGGATCGCCCACGCCGGGCGGTTCAATCTTGATGACCTGGGCGCCGAAGTCGGCCAGCGTCTTGGCGGCGAACGGGCCGGCGATGAGCTGTCCCAGTTCGATGACGCGGATACCCGCGAGTATTTGTCTTGTCATGGCTCCTCCCGGCGATGCGCCTGCCAGGGCGACACAGTTTGCCGCAGCGCCGCGCCTGCGGGAATGCCGCATCCGCCAAAGGGGGTTTCCAGGATTGCGAAGGCCGACACCGGTCGGCGCGCCGGAAGGAGCCGGGCCCGCCGCTATTGGGCGGCGCGCCGGAAGGAGCCGGGCCCGCCGCTATTGGGCGGCGCGCAATTGCGCCAGCAGCATCCTCGCCGCGAGCGGAAGCGTTTCCACATCCCGCACGCCCAGCAGCAGCCAGCGCCGCGTCCAGTCGTCGGTCAAAGGGATGAGCCGCAATTGCATGGAGCGGGCGTGGGGTTCGGCGGCGATGCGGGGCAGGACGCCCACGCCCCGCGTGGCCAGCACCATGCGGCAGATGGCGTCGAAGCTGCGCACCTGAATGCGCAGCTTCATGGGCATGTCCAGCCGCGCGCACTCCTGCGCCAGCATGCTCGCCAGCGAGGTGTTGGCCGGCAAACCGACGTAGTCGTATTCCAGGGTTTCGGCAAAGGCCACGCCGGCGCGGGCCGACAGCGGATGGCTATCCGGAACCACCAGCATCAGTTCGTCCCGTTTGTAGGGAAACGTTTGCAGTCCCCCATCGGGCGTGCGCTCGCCGAAGATCCCGATGTCGGCGCGGTTTTCCACGACCGCCGACACGATATCGGTGCTGTTCTGCTCTTCCAGATCGATGCGCACGGCGGGATGCTCGGTCATGAAGCGCGACAGGTCGTCCGGCAGGAACTGCGTGATCGACGATGTGTTGGCCGCGATGCGCACCTGTCCGCGCACGCCTTTCGCGTAATCCGACAGCGTGCCGGCCATCTGGTCGACCTCCTGCAGGATGCGCGTGGCATGCGCCAGGCAGGCCTGGCCCGCATCCGTCAGCTCCACGCCGGCGGCCTTGCGGAACAGCAGGGGCGAGCCGAGCGCGGCCTCCAGGTCCGATATGCGCTTGCTCGCCGCGCCCACCGCCAGCCGCGCCTGCCGCGCCGCGGCGGAAATACTGCCCAGCCGGGCCACCGAGACGAAAAGCGAAAGCGTGACGAGATCGATGCGCGCGAGATTCATGGCAAGCGATTGTAGGCCGGCGGGATGCGCCTACCGCATGCCGGGCTTCACGGCCGCAGCGGCGGTGGGCGCCGCGCGGCCGCCGCCGCCGGCCGGCACCGCGTTGGGAGCCGCGCCCGCCGCGCCCGGGACGCTATCGGGCCGCCCCGTCCGCCCAGCCCTTGGACAATTCCACCGCCTGCGCCCAGCGGTGCAGGCGCGCTTCGCGGCGATCTGCGGACCAGGTCGGCTCGAAGCGACGTTCGGCCTGCCATTGGGCCGCGAACGCATCCATATCTTCCCAGAAGCCGACCGCCAGACCGGCCAGGCCCGCCGCCCCGCGGGCGGTGGACTCGGATACGCGCGGGCGCACCACCGGCACCCCGAGCAGGTCGGCCTGCATCTGCATCAGCAGATCGTTGCGGGCGGCGCCGCCATCCACGCGCAGCTCGGAAAGCTCGATCCCGCAATCGGCCTTCATTGCCGTGAGCAGCTCGGCGCTTTGCAGCGCGATGGATTCCAGCGTGGCGCGCGCCACGTGCGCGCGCGTGGTTCCGCGCGTCAGGCCCACCAGCGTGCCTCGTGCATAGGGGTCCCAGTGAGGCGCGCCCAGGCCCGCGAAGGCCGGCACCAGGAAAACATCGTCCGTGTCCTGCACGCTTCCCGCCAGGGCTTCGATGTCTTCCGAACGCGGGATGATGCCCAGGCCGTCGCGCAGCCATTGCACCGCCGCGCCCGCGACGAAGACCCCGCCTTCCAGCATGAAGGTCGGCGTCCACGCAGGCGTTCCCTCGCGGAACACTTGCGCGTCCGCATTGTCGTTCTGGGGCCGCGGCAGGCCCCAGCCGACCGTGGACAGCAGCTTATGGTTCGACGTCACGGGCTTGTCGCCCACGTTCATCAGCATGAAGCAGCCGGTGCCGTAGGTATTCTTCGCCATGCCGGGTTTGAAGCAGGCCTGGCCGAAGGTGGCCGCCTGCTGGTCGCCCGCCACGCCCGCGATGGGAATGGCGCCGCCGAACCATTGCGGCAGCGTTTCGGCGACGATCGCGCTGCTGGGCGCGATGGACGGCAGCACCGCGCGCGGAATGTTCAGGCATTCCAGCAGTTCGTCGCTCCAGTCCTGCGTATGGATGTCGAACAACAGGGTGCGCGACGCGTTGGTGCAATCGGTGCTGTGCACCTTGCCGCCGGTCAATTGCCAGATCAGCCACGTATCGATCGTGCCGAAGGCGACTTCGCCGCGTTCGGCCCGGGCCCGCGCGCCCGGAACGTTGTCCAGCAGCCACGCCAGCTTGGTGCCGGCGAAGTAGGCGTCGAGCACCAGTCCGGTCCGGCGTTGCAGGAAGTCCGCGCAGCCGTCCCCCCGCATGCGGTCGCAGGCTTCGGCGGTGCGCCGGTCCTGCCAGACGATGGCATGCGACAACGGGCGGCCGGTGGCCCGGTCCCAGATCAGCGTGGTTTCCCGCTGGTTCGTGATGCCGATGGCCGCGATATCCGCCGCCGTCACGCCCGCATTGCTCAGCGCCTCGCGCGCCACCTCCAGCTGGCTGCGCCATATCTCGGCCGCGTCATGTTCCACCCAGCCGGGATGCGGGTAGTACTGGCGGAACTCGCGTTGTCCGACTCCGCGCGCGCGGCCGGCGCGATCGAACACGATGGCGCGCGAACTCGTGGTGCCCTGGTCCAGGGCCAGGATGTAGTCATTCTTCATCGCTCGTCTGCACCTTCCGTCCGTTCAGCTGGTTGCCGGCCGCCGGATCGAGCCGGCGGAATGAGAAAAACGAGGCCGCGCAGCACAGCCCGATCACCAGGAAGCCGGCAACGATGTCGCCGATGCTCACGCGGTCGGCGCCGCGCAGCGCCATGCTCACGTTCAGCGTCACCGCCGCCACCCCGACGCCGAGGCTGATGCCGAGCTGCTGCGCCATGGCGGCGAAACTGCTGGCCCGGCTCATCTTATCCGGGGTGATGTCGGCATAGGTAAGGGTATTTACCCCGGTGAACTGCAGCGACCGGAAAAAGCCGCCGATGAGCAGGACCAGGATGATCAGCCACGACGGGGTCGTGGGCTCGAACAGCGCGCATGCGCAGATGAAGGCGCCCGTCAACAGCGCGTTCACGGTGAGCACCCGCCGGAAGCCGAAACGGCGCACGATGGGCGTGGCGACGAACTTCATCAGCAGCGCGCCTGCCGCGCTGGCGAAAGTGATCATGCCGGCGGCGAATGGCGTCAGGCCGAAGCCCACTTGCAGCAGCATGGCAAGCAGAAAGGGCGTGCCGCCCACGGAGAACCGGCACAGATTGCCCGCCAGCGTCGAGATGGCGAAAGTGGGCACGCGCATCAGCGACAGGTCGATGATGGGATGCGCGACGCGGCGCGAGTGGCGCACATACCAGAATCCGCAGAGCAGGCCGACCGCGATCAGCCCGAGGAGCTGCGCGTCGGACATGACGTCCCTGCCCACGGCCTCGAAACCGCTGACCAGGGCGGCCAGACAGACGCCGCTCAGCACGAAGCCCAGCCAATCCAGTCCGGGGACGCCCTGTTCGCGTACCTCGCGGATATAGCGAAGAATCAAGGCCACCCCCAGCACGCCCATCGGCACATTGATCAGGAAGATCCAGTGCCAGGAAGCGTAGGTCACGAGGAACCCGCCCAGCGGCGGACCGATCACCGGCCCCAGCAGCGCAGGGATGGACAGGAAGGACATGGCCTTGAGCAGGTCTTCCTTCGGCACGGTGCGCAGCAAGATGATGCGGCCCACAGGAACCATCATCGCGCCCGCCATGCCCTGCGCGATCCGCGACAGCACCAGTTGCGCGACGTTCTGCGACAGCGCGCAGGCCACCGAACTTGCCGTGAACAGCACGATGGCCGCGATGAACACCCGGCGGGCCCCGAAGCGGTCCGCTGCCCAGCCGCTGACCGGGACGAACACGGCCGCGGCCAGCAGGTAGGAGGTAATCGCCACGTTCAGCTTGACCGGCGTGGAATGCAGCGAGGCCGCCATGGCCGGCAGGGCCGTCGCCACCACTGTCGCGTCCAGCATCTGCATGAAGAGGGCGCATCCGACGATAAAGGGAATCATTCTTGCCGCCCGCAAAGCGGCGGGATCGGCGAGCGGCGGGGCGGAAGCCAGCGTTTTCGTGGGCATGTCGGGGGGAGGACGGCGGCGGGGAGTTGCCCGGCCATTGTAACGCCGCGCATCCGGCCGCCCTGAAGTAAACTCGTGTGCAACGCAACTCCCCGAAGCATTACCTCCATGGCGAAGAACTACGAGTCGGAAATCACCCTATTCCTGAAGGAATACAAAAAGAAGCATCCGGACGTGGAAAAACGGCAGCGCGAAGGCCGCGGTCTGCTGTGGGACAAGCCGCAGGATCCGGAGCTGCTTGAAGGCTTCCGCGCCGCCCGCGTGCCCCAAAAGCCGTACGTCTATCAGCCCGACTGATCCCAGGCCCCTCCTTCATGCCGCAGAACGCCTCCGTGCCCGGCGAGGACCTGGCAGCGCTCGTGGAGCCTCCCGTGGATAGCACGCCCGACGTGGTCGACAGCGTGGCGTTCGCGCGGCTGTACGGCGAGCCGCTGTTCCAGCTTCCGCAGGACCTCTACATCCCGCCGGATGCGCTGGAAGTGTTTCTGGAGGCCTTCGAAGGGCCGCTGGACCTGCTGCTTTACCTTATCCGCAAGCAAAACTTCAACGTGCTGGACATCCCCATGGCGGATGTCACGCGGCAATACCTGTCGTACGTCGAGCAGATCCGCCTGCACAACCTGGAGCTGGCCGCCGAGTACCTGCTCATGGCCGCGATGCTGATCGAAATCAAGTCGCGGATGCTGCTGCCGGTCAAGAAAAGCGACACCGGCGAAGAAGTGGAGGATCCGCGGGCAGAACTGGTGCGGCGCCTGCTCGAGTACGAGCAGATGAAGCTGGCGGCCCAGAAGCTGGACGCCTTGCCGCAATTGGGCCGCGACTTCCTGCGCGCGCAAGCCGTGGCCGACGTGAGCGTGGAGCGGGCGCTGCCCGACGTCACCCCCGAGGACCTGCGCCAGGCCTGGGCGGACATCATGAAGCGCGCCAGACTGAACGCGCATCACCACATCACGCGCGAGCAGCTTTCCGTTCGCGACCATATGACGCACATCCTGCGGCGGCTCAGCGATGTACGCTACATGGAGTTCACCGAGATGTTCATGGAGCGCATCGACGAAGGCGCGCCCGCCGCGGTCGTCGTGGTGCACTTCATCGCCATGCTGGAGCTGGCGCGCGAGTCGCTGCTCGAGATCACGCAGGCCGAGCCGTATGCGCCCATCTACGTGAGGCTGGCTTACACCAGCGTGGCCGCCGCGGCGGCCTGATGCCCGGCGCCCGCCCGCCCGCGTCCATTCCCGGAGATATTCTTGAAAGTCGTTCACACCATCCAGGAACTGCGCGATCAGCTGCGCGGGCAGAACCGCGTTTCCTTCGTGCCCACCATGGGCAACCTGCACGACGGCCACCTGGCGCTGATGAAGCTGGCGCGCCAGCATGGCGACCCGGTGGTGGCCAGCATCTTCGTCAACCGGCTGCAGTTCGGTCCCGCCGAAGACTTCGACCGCTATCCGCGCACCCTGGCTGAAGACATCGAAAAGCTCGAGCGCCAGCGCGACGTTTACGTCCTGTTCGCCCCTGACGAGCACGAGATGTATCCGGAACCGCAGAACTACCGGGTGCGCCCGCCGGACGATCTTGGCGATATCCTGGAAGGCGAATTCCGCCCCGGCTTTTTCACCGGCGTCTGCACCGTGGTTCTGAAGCTGTTCTCCTGCGTGCAGCCCCGCGTGGCCGTGTTCGGCAAGAAGGACTATCAGCAGCTGATGATCGTGCGCGCCATGTGCCGCCAGTTCCAGCTGCCGGTGGAAGTCGTTGCGCACGAAACCGTGCGGGCCCCCGACGGCCTGGCGTTGTCATCGCGCAATCGATACCTGAGCGAAGGCGAGCGCGCCGAGGCGCCCCGCCTTTACGCACAGCTGCAGCAGATCCAGCAGCAGCTGGCGGCCGGCTGCCAGGATGCGGCGGCCATGGAAAACGAGGCCATCGAAGCGCTGCGGGCGCGCGGCTGGCAGGTGGACTATGTCTCCGTGCGCCGGCGCCGCGACCTGAAGGCCCCGGATGCCGCGGATATGGCGGCGGGAGAACCGCTCGTCGTTCTGGCGGCGGCCAAGCTGGGCGGCACGCGCCTGATCGATAACCTCGAACTCTGAATCTGTTCTGGTCCCGTGCGGATTTTGTCACCCTGTCAGAACTGACAGCTTTCGGCGCTGGGGCGTCCGTGTAAGACTACTCGCCGTTACAAAACAAGCGAGTTCAGCAGCATGGTTCATCCGCACGGACAGGGGTGGCACGCGCCGGCGGCGCTCACCCCGCGCGAGCGCGATATCGCGCACTACCTCGTGATTGGCAAATCCAACAAATACATCGCCATCGAACTGAATATTTCGTCGCGCACGGCGGAGGCGCATCGCGCGCGCATTTTCAAAAAAATGGGTGTTCGCAACGCGGTGGAACTGGCTTGCCGGATGTGCCCGCATCGGCGGTGCAATGGCTAGTCCTCGCCGCATGCGCAAGCCGGTCTTGCGGCCCGGGATGTCAAAAGGCCCGTTTTCAAACGGGCCTTTCGCGGGTTCCTGCGATGGGGGGCCGGCGGATCAGGGGCACCTTGGCGGGGTCTGGCGCGCCAGCTCGTCGATCGGGTCCAGGTCTGGCTGCCGCGTCAGCGTGTAATTCAGGTTGGGGGTGACGCCGGCCACGGCCCGCAGCCGCAGTACGTTGTTGGCGGCCACCTGGAATTCGGCGCGCGTATTGCCGTCGGCGCCCATCAGGAACACGCGGGGCGGCTTTTCGTCGGTGACCGCCCAGCAGCCCTGCTCGGCGACGGGCTTTTCGCGTCCCGGCGAGTTGTCCAGATAGGCCGAGCGGCCGCGCCAGCGTCCATTGGGCGCCAGCGTCAGGGTGATGCGCTGCGCGTCGCACTGCATGCCGGCCACGAAACAGGGCAGGGTGCCCACGTAGGTCTGGGCCTGCGGCACCAGGCTTCGTTCCGCCGCGGTCGGCGTGCGCGCCGCGGCCGCCGGCCGCGGGGATTCGGCGTCTGCCGATGCGACCGCCGGCGGCGGCAGCGGCTGTCCGTCCTCGCTGGTGCGGCCGTCCTGGATCGCTTTGGCGCGTTGCGCTTCTGCCTGCTGCTGTTCGGTCGGCGTCGGCGCTTTCAGGTCGATCTGCAGCTGCGACGGCGCGCGGACGATGGGGCGGTAGCCCGCGCCGACGCCCATGTATTGGGCGTCGGTGACTGTGCTTCCGCGTGGGGGATCGTAGTAGCCCGGCTGTTGCTGGTCCGCGCACCCTGCAAGGCCGGCAATGGCCGGCGCCGCGGCCAGCGCCGCGATCGAAAAGGCCCGTTTGACGGGCTGGAACCGTGAAGCGGAAACAGGAGAATGGACGGACATGACGGCGTACCCAGGTTGAGTCAGGCGCACAATTCTACGCATGAATGCTCTGCCGCGGCGCGGCGCCGTTGCGCGTTACCGCGAAACGGCACGGCATTGAACAAATTACGACGTGTCGGAAACAATGCCGGGCGTCCGCTGTCCGCAAGTCGGGCGCGCCGCACGGGCAGAGCATCCGGCATGCCCACTTGTCCGGGATATCAGGATGGAAACGCCCGTCCCCATCGATACGCAATGGATCATCTGGATGGCAGGCTTGCTCGGCCTGCTGGCCGGGGGCTGGCTGGCCCCGATCGTCGAACGCCTGCCGCGCGTGCTTGAATACGAATGGGAACATGCCGGCGATGCCGCGGCTTCGCAAGCGGCGGCGTCGCGCCGGCCGCGGCTGTGGGGCGCCGGCGTCCGCTGCGGCACCTGCAATGCCGCCATACGGGGCTGGGCCCGTGTTCCCGTGCTGGGATGGATGATGCGACGCGGCCGGTGCGGCGCATGCGGCAGGACCATTTCCTGGCGGCGGCCCTTGCTGGAAGCGTTGTGCGCGTCGCTTTTCGCCGTCATGGCATGGCGCTTCGGTGCGAGCCCGCAGGCGCTCTGCGCGATGGGCCTCGTCGCCGGTCTGCTGGCGCTGGCGTGGATCGACGCGGAGACCGGGCTGCTGCCCGACGTCATTACCTTGCCGCTGATGTGGGCCGGACTGCTCGTCAACACGCAGCATGTCTTCGCAGCGCCGGCGCAGGCCATATGGGGCGCGGCAGCGGGCTACGTTTTACTGCGCGTTCTGCACCACCTGTTCCGGTGGGCCACCGGACGCGACGGCATGGGGTACGGCGACTTCAAGCTGGCGGCGGCGCTGGGCGCCTGGCTGGGGCTGGCGGCGCTGCCCATGGTGCTGATCGTCGCGTCGTCGGCCGGCGTGGCCGTGGGCATGGCGTTGATCGCCGCCGGCCGCCTGGGCCGGCATCAGCCGCAGCCCTTCGGGCCCTACCTTGCGCTTGCTGGTATCGTTGCGCTGATCGTGGCCGGCGCATCGGCGGCCTGACGCCTGGGAGAATCGTGGAAGTGGAAACGCCGCGCTTGAAAATCGGCCTGACCGGCGGTATCGGCTCCGGCAAAAGCCGCGTCGCCGATCTGCTGGCCGGCTGGGGCGCAACGGTAGTGGATACCGACGAAATCTCGCGCGCGCTCACCGCCCCCGGCGGGGCCGCGATGGCGGCCATCGTGCGTGAATTCGGCGCCGCGTCCGCGCGCGCGGATGGCGGCATGGACCGCGATTGGATGCGCCAGCAGGTTTTCACGGACCCGGGCGCCAAGGCGCGGCTGGAATCCATCCTGCATCCGTTGATTTCGCGTGAAGCCATCGCGGCGGGCCTTTCAGCGACAGGATGTTACGTAGTGTTCGTAGTCCCTTTGCTCGTGGAGTCGGGGCGTTGGACGGATCGCGTCGACCGCATCTGTGTCGTGGACTGCGATCCTGAAACACAGATACGCCGCGTGCAGGCGCGCAGCGGGCTGACGATCGAGACCATACAGCGTATTATGGCGGCACAGGCGGCCCGGGCGACCCGGCTGGCCGCGGCACAAGACGTTATCTTGAACGACGGCGCCACGTCGGCCGATACGCTCCAGGCACGAACGAGAGCGATGCACGACCGGTGGTGCGCCCTGGCTTCGGCACCGGCCGGGGCCCGCGATCGCGGGCGGCGTCCATAACAACTCCGGTACAACTCCGGTCTCCCGACCGGTTCTACGACGGGCCTGTATCGAGCGTGATTCTTTACGAATATCCCTTCAACGAACGCATCCGGGCGTACCTGCGCCTGGAATATCTGTTCGACCGGCTGTTCTTCTTCGCGGGTCCTGGCGACCCGAAGAATCATCAGGTCGCTGTCGGAACGATCTTCGACATCCTGGACGCCATCGAGCGCACCGATGTGAAAAGCGCCGTGCTGCAGGATATCGAACGTCAGCGCCTGCAGCTGGTCGCGCTGCGCGGCCACCCCAACGTGGAGCAGAGCGCCCTGGACGCGATGCTGCGCGATATGGAAAAGACCAGCACGGCGCTGGTCTCCCAAGGCAAGACCGGCCAGCCGCTGCGCGAGAACGAGTGGCTGGTCAGCCTGCGCGGCCGCCTGGCGGTTCCGGGCGGCGGCACCCAGATCGAAATGCCGTCCTACTACGCCTGGCAGCAGAAGCCCGAGTCGGTGCGCTGCGCCGATCTGAAGGCCTGGATGGAACCGCTGCTGCCCCTGCACGAGGGCATTACCATCGGCTTGCGTCTGTTGCGGGAATCCGGCCGGCGCGGCCAGGCCGTGGCGGAGCAGGGCACGTATCAGCAAATGCTGGGGGGCAAGGCCTACCAGCTGCTGCGGGTCTGGGTCGATGGCGAAAGCGGCATCTTCCCCGAGATCAGCGCGAACAAATATATGATCTGGATCCGCTTCTCCACCCAGGACGGGGAGCTCAAGCCCCAGCAGGTGGGACGCGACGTCCGTTTCGAGATGTCCTTGTGCGCCTGAGGATGCGCGCGCCGCGCATCCTTCCCGCATCCACCCCGGCCGCCGGCGTCCCGCCGCTTCGCCGGCAGGCGCGCGGCGATTCAATTCCTGTTGCGGGCGATTTCAATTCGGGCCGCGATCGCTATAAAACAGACTTAGTCTGATGGACAATAGCGGGTCCCCGTAGCGTCCCCCTTTGGTCCCCATGTCCGAACGATCTCCAGTTCCCACGCCCGCTCCCGCCAGCAGGCGCCGGCGCATCATTGCCTGGCTCGTCGTCTTGCTCGTCGCGGCCGGCGTGGCGTGGCTCGTCTTCCGGCCCCGGGGAGCGGCCGAGCCCGGCGTGAATGCCGGGGCGGGCGGACACCGTGCCGGCATGGCCGCCGCGCCCGGCGGGCGGCGCCCCGGCGCCAATGCCGCCATGATGGAGCCCGCCGTTCCCGTCCGGGTCTATCCCGCGGCCACCAAAGACGTAAACATCACCCTGCCGGCCCTGGGGACCGTCACCGCCTACAACACCGTAACCGTGCGCAGCAGGGTGGACGGCGAACTCGTGCAGGTCAACTTCAAGGAAGGGCAGCACGTGAAGGCGGGGGACGTGCTGGCGCAGATCGATCCGCGGCCTTTCAATGTGCAATTGCAGCAGGCGCTCGGAACCCAGCAGCAGAACCTGGCGCAGCTGGAAAACGCCCGCCGCGATCTGGCCCGCTATCAGGCCCTGTACAAGCAGGACTCGATCGCGAAGCAGCAGGTGGACACGCAGGCCGCCCTGGTGCGCCAGTACGAAGGCACGCTAAAGAGCGACCAGGCCGCCGTCGATAACGCACGGCTGCAACTGACTTTCGCGCGCATCACGGCGCCCATCAGCGGTCGGCTGGGCTTGCGTCAGGTCGATCCGGGCAACCTGGTGTCCTCGGGCGATACCAACGGCCTGGTCGTGATCACGCAGACCCAGCCCATCGCGGTGATTTTCACGCTGCCGGAGACGCAACTGCCCGACGTGCGCGAGCAGCTGCGCGCCGGCAAGACGCTGCGGGTGGACGCCTACGACCGCACGAATACGAAACGCCTTGCCGCCGGCGTGCTCGAAACCCTGGACAACCAGATCGACGTCGCGACGGGCACCGTCAAGCTCAAGGCCCGCTTCGACAATAACGACGATGCCTTGTTCCCGAACCAGTTCGTCAATATCCAGCTGCTGGTGGAGACGCGCCAGGGCATGACGGTCATACCGAATGGCGCCATCCAGCGCGGTTCGCAGGGTCCGTTCGTATTCGTCGCCGAGCCGGACAACACCGTGTCGGTGCGGCAACTGAAGCTGGGTCCGGTCAGCGGCGAACTGGTGGTCGTGGCAGAGGGGCTCAAGCCCGGTGACCGGGTGGTGACCGAAGGCACCGACCGTCTGCGCGCCGGCGCCAAGGTGGAAGTGGTGACCGATGCTTCCACCATTTCTCCGACGCCGGGCGCATCCCTGGGCCCGGCGCCCGCCACCGCGCCCGCCGCGCCCGCCCGGACGGCGCCGTGAGTCCGTCGCGCATCTTCATCCTGCGGCCGGTCGCCACCACGCTTTCGATGGTGGCGATCCTGATCGCCGGACTCATCGCCTACCGGCTGCTGCCGGTGTCCGCGCTGCCGGAAGTCGACTATCCGACCATCCAGGTGGTCACGCTGTACCCCGGCGCCAGCCCGGACGTCATGACGTCGCTGGTGACGTCGCCGCTGGAGCGGCAGTTCGGGCAGATGCCGGGGCTGAACCAGATGTCCTCGACGAGTTCGGGCGGGGCGTCGGTGATCACGCTGCAGTTCACGCTGGATATTCCGCTGGACGTCGCCGAGCAGGAGGTGCAGGCCGCCATCAACGCGGCGTCCAATCTGCTGCCATCGGATCTGCCGCTGCCGCCCACCTACAACAAGGTCAATCCGGCCGATGCGCCGGTGCTGACGCTGGGCATCACCTCCCCCACCATGCCGCTGCCGCAGGTGCGCGATCTCATCGACACGCGCATGGCGCAGAAGCTATCGCAGATTCCCGGCGTGGGTTTGGTCAGCGTCGCGGGCGGTCAGCGGCCCGCCGTGCGCGTGCAGGTGAATCCGCATGCGCTGGCGGCCAACGGCCTGTCCATGTCGGACCTGCGCACGGCCATCGTGGCCGCCAACGTGAACCAGCCCAAGGGCAATCTGGATGGACCGCAGCGCTCCACCACCATCAACGCGAACGACCAGCTGAAGGCGCCGACCGACTACAACGACCTGATCATCGCCTATCGCAACAATGCGCCGCTGCGCCTGTCGGACGTGGCCAAGGCGGTACAGGGCGCGGAGGACGTGCGCCAGGCGGCATGGGCGGGCGACAAGCCTGCCATTCTGCTGAACGTCCAGCGCCAGCCGGGCGCCAACGTGATCGAGGTGGTGGACCGCATCAACGCCTTGCTGCCGCAGCTGCGCGCCGCCTTGCCCGCGACGCTGGACGTGACCGTGGTGGCGGACCGCACGCGCACGATCCGCGACTCCATCGAGGACGTGCGCTTCGAGCTGATGCTTTCCATCGCGCTCGTGGTCATGGTGACGTTCCTGTTCCTGCGCAGCCTGACCGCCACGGTGATCCCGAGCGTGGTCGTGCCCCTGTCGCTCATCGGCACATTCGGCGTGATGTACCTGGCCGGCTTCAGCGTGAACAACCTGACCCTGATGGCGCTGACCATCGCCACCGGTTTCGTGGTGGACGACGCCATCGTGATGATCGAGAACATCGCCCGGCATCTGGAGGAGGGCGAAACGCCGCTGCAGGCGGCCTTGAAGGGCGCCGGGCAGATCGGCTTCACGCTGATCTCGCTGACCTTCTCGCTGATCGCCGTACTGATCCCGCTGCTGTTCATGACGGAAGTCGTCGGCCGGCTGTTCCGCGAATTCGCCATCACGCTGGCCGTGTCGATCCTGTTTTCGCTGCTGGTTTCGCTGACGCTGACGCCGATGATGTGCGCGCGCCTGCTGCGCCCGGAGTCGGAGATCCGGCATGGCCGCTTCCATCTGGCTACCGGCGCTTTCCTGGACCGCATCATCGCCGGCTACGACCGCCTGCTGAAGAAGGTGCTGGATCATCAGCCGCTGACGCTGCTCGTTGCGCTGGCGACTTTCGTGGTGACTGTGCTGCTGTACATCGTCGTGCCCAAGGGGTTCTTCCCGTCGCAGGACACGGGCCTGATCCAGGCCATCACGCAGGCGCCGCAGTCCATCTCGTTCCAGGCCATGGCGGCGCGCCAGCAGGAGGCCGCGCGCATCATCCTGGCCGATCCGGACGTCGAGACCGTGTCGTCCTTCATCGGGGTGGACGGCAGCAACGCCACGCTCAGCGCCGGCCGCATGCAGATCGCGCTCAAGCCGCAGGGGCTGCGCAGCGGGTCCATGCAGCAAGTCCTGGCGCGGCTGCGGCAATCGCTGGCCGGAATGGACGGCATGACGGTGTATATGCAGCCGGTGCAGGATCTGACCATCGAGGACCGCGTCAGCCGCACCCAGTACCAGATGACGCTGTCCAATCCGGACCTGAAGCTGCTCAGCGCCTGGACGCCGCGCGTGGTGGAACGGCTGCGGCAGCTGCCGCAGCTGGCGGACGTTACCGACGACCTGCAGGACGAGGGGCTGGAAACCTATGTCGACATCGACCGGGACGCCGCCTCGCGGCTGGGCATCACGGCGGCCGTGATCGACGAGGCGCTTTACAACGCCTTCGGGCAGCGGCTGGTTTCCACCATCTTCACGCAGTCGGCGCAGTATCGCGTCGTGCTGGAGGTGCAGCCGCAATTCAGCCGGGGCCCGGACGCGCTGTCGCAGATCTATGTGCCGACCTCGGGCGGCTCACAGGTGCCGCTGTCCAGCGTGGCGCGCATCAGCGAATCCAGCACCGTCCTGGCGGTGAACCGGCTGGATCAGTTCCCCATGGTTACCGTCTCCTTCAACCTGGCGCCTGGCGCGTCGTTGTCGGACGCCGTCGATGCCATCCAGGCCGCGGAACGCGATATGGGGCTGCCGACGGGAATCGAAACGCGTTTCCAGGGCGCGGCGCAGGCGTTCCAGTCCTCGCTGACCAGCACGCTGTGGCTGATCCTGGCGGCCATCGTGACGATGTACATCGTGCTGGGCGTGCTGTACGAAAGCTTCATCCACCCCATCACCATCCTGTCCACACTGCCGTCGGCGGCCGTGGGCGCGCTGCTCGCGCTGCTGCTGTCGCGCACCGAGCTGGACATGATCGGCATCATCGGCATCATTCTGCTGATCGGCATCGTCAAGAAGAACGCCATCATGATGATCGACTTCGCGCTCGAGGCCGAGCGCAAGCGCGGGCTGTCGCCGCGCGAGGCGATCCATGAGGCGGCGCTGCTGCGCTTCCGTCCCATCCTGATGACGACGCTGGCCGCGCTGTTCGGGGCCGTGCCGCTGATGCTGTCCACCGGCACGGGCGCTGAGCTGCGCCAGCCGCTGGGGCTCGTCATGGTCGGCGGCCTGATGGTGAGCCAGGTGCTGACGCTGTTCACCACGCCGGTGATCTACCTGATGTTCGACCGCCTGGGACATCGCTGGGGCGCGCGACGCCGCGCCCGGCGCATCGAGGCGCCGCGATGATCCTGTCGGCGCCCTTCATCGTCCGCCCGGTCGCCACGACGCTGTTGTCGCTGGCGGTCGTGCTGGCGGGCGCGCTGGCTTTCGTGCTGCTGCCGGTGGCGCCGCTGCCGCAGGTCGATATTCCCACCATATCGGTGACGGCCAGCCTGCCGGGCGCCAGTCCGGAAACCATGGCGTCCAGCGTGGCGACGCCGCTGGAACGGGCGCTGGGATCGATCGCGGGCGTCACCGAAATGACGTCGAGCAGCACGCAGGGCTCCACCCGCATCACGCTGCAGTTCGATCTGGACCGCGACATCGATGGAGCGGCGCGCGACGTGCAGGCGGCCATCAATGCGTCGCGCACCTTGCTGCCCAGCGGGCTGAAAAGCAATCCGACCTACCGCAAGGCGAACCCGTCCGCCGCGCCGATCATGACGCTCGCCATGACATCGGATACGCATACCCAGGGCGAGCTGTACGACCTGGCCTCCACCATCGTGGCGCAGAAGCTGTCCCAGGTGAACGGCGTGGGCGACGTGACGGTGGGCGGCAGCTCGCTTCCCGCCGTGCGGGTGGATGTGCTGCCCGGCGCGCTGACCAGCCGCGGCGTGTCGCTGGACGACGTGCGCACGGCGCTGGCCAACGCCAATGCCAACCGGCCCAAGGGCTTCGTCGAAAACGGCGAGTACCAATGGACCATCATGGCCAGCGACCAGCTGAGCAAGGCGGCGCAATACCGGCCCCTGATCGTCGCGTGGCGCGACGGCGCGCCGGTGCGGCTGTCCGACGTGGCGACGGTGCAGGACTCCGTCGAGGACCTCTACCAGACCGGTTTCTTCAACAATCGCAAGGCCATCCTGCTGATCGTGCGCCGCGAGGCCGCCGCCAACATCATCAAGGTGGTGGACGAACTGCGCCTGCAGCTGCCGCAGCTGCAGGCGCAAATGCCCGGCGGCGTGCAGCTGAACATTGCGCAGGATCGCACGCCCAGCATTCGCGCATCGCTGCACGAAGCCGAGCTGACGCTGGTGATCGCGGTCGGCCTGGTGATGATGGTGGTGCTGGTGTTCCTGCGCCGATGGCGCGCGGCCCTGATTCCCAGCGTGGCGGTGCCGGTGTCGCTCATCGGCACGTTCAGCATCATGTACCTGTGCGGCTATACGCTGAACACCATCTCTCTGATGGCGCTGATCGTGGCCACGGGCTTTGTCGTGGACGACGCCATCGTGGTGCTTGAAAACATCATGCGCTACATCGAGAAGGGCATGTCGCCGCGGCGGGCGGCGATGCGCGGCGCCCGTGAAGTCGGCTTCACCGTGCTGTCCATGAGCCTGTCGCTGGTGGCGGTGTTCATTCCCATCCTGTTGATGGGCGGCGTGGTCGGGCGCTTTTTCCGCGAGTTCGCGGTGACCCTGTCGGCGGCCATTCTGGTATCGCTGGTGACCTCGCTCACCCTTACGCCCATGATGTGCGGCAAACTGCTGCGCCCGGAGCATCCGGCGCAAGCCGCCAGACGCGGGGGATGGACGGCGCGGCTGGCCGACTGGTCCGAACGCGGCTTCGGCTGGCTGAGCGACCGCTATGCCGGCACGCTGGCCTGGAGCCTGAAGCGGGGGCCGCTGGTCATGCTGGTGCTGCTGGTGACCATCTGCCTGAACGTCTACCTGTATATCGTGGTGCCGAAAGGGTTCTTCCCCGAGCAGGACACCGGACAGCTGCTGGGGTTTTTCCGCGTCGACCAGGGCACCTCGTTCCAGGCCACCGTGCCGAAGCTGGAGTACATGCGCAAGGTCGTGCTGGCGGACCCGGCCGTGGAAAGCATGACCGGCTTCGCGGGAGGCCGGGGCGGCAGCAACAGCAGTTTCATGCAAATCCAGCTCAAGCCGCTGAAGGAGCGCGGCGTTTCTTCGGAAACGGTGATCGCGCGGCTGCGCGGCCGCCTGCAAAGCATCCCGGGCGCCCGCATGTTCCTGGTCGCGCAGCAGGACATCCGCATCGGCGGGCGCCAGACCAGCAGCGGCTCCTACGACTACGCGCTGATGACCAGCGATCTTGCGACCCTGCGCACGTGGATGCCGCGGGTGCAGCGCGCGCTGGCCAGCCTGCCGGAACTCGTGGACGTCGATACGGATGTCGAGGACAAGGGACAGCAGGTCAATCTGGTGATCGACCGCGAGGCCGCCACGCGTCTGGGTGTCAGCATGGCCGAGATTTCCGCCGTCCTGAACAACAGCTTCAGCCAGCGGCAGGTATCGGTGATGTACGGCCCGCTGAACCAATACCATGTGGTGCTGGGCGTGCCGCAGAACTTCGCGCAGGACGCACAGTCCCTGCGCAAGGTCGATGTCGTCACGAGCAGCGGCAATCGGGTGCCGCTGGCGGCGTTCGCCTCGTTCGAGGTGGGCAACGCGCCCCTGAGCGTGCAGCACCAGGGCCTGTTCGTGGCCGACACGATTTCCTTCAGTCTGGCGCCCGGCGTTTCCCTGAGCCAGGCCAGCGCGGCCATCGATGCGGCCGTGGCCCGGATCGGCCTGCCGACGGACCAGATCCAGGCCGGATTCCAGGGGACGGCGGCCGCCGCGCAGCAGACCATGTCGCAGCAGCCCTGGCTGATACTGGCGGCGCTGGTCACGATGTACATCGTGCTGGGGATCCTGTACGAAAGCTTCGTCCACCCCTTCACCATCCTCTCTACGCTGCCCTCGGCGGGGATAGGTGCGCTGCTGGCGCTGATGCTGATGAAAAGCCAGTTCACCGTGATCGCGCTGATCGGCGTGTTCCTGCTGATCGGCATCGTCAAGAAAAACGCCATCATGATGGTCGACTTCGCGCTCGCGGCCGAACGCGCGCGCGGTTTGGCGCCGCGCGAGGCGATCTACGAAGCCTGCATCACCCGCTTCAGACCCATCATGATGACCACGCTGGCCGCGATCTTCGGCGCGGTGCCGCTGGTTGTGGCCACCGGCACGGGCGCTGAAATCCGGCAGCCCCTGGGTGTGACCATCGTGGGGGGACTGATCGTCAGCCAGCTGCTCACGCTCTACACCACGCCCGTGGTTTATCTGTATCTGGATCGTTTGCGCCACTGGGGGCGCCGCCGCCGCGCCGCGCGCATCGTCGTGCCTTCCACGGACTAGTGTCAACAGGCCAATTCATGACCCGCTCGTTACATCGACGCCAGCCCGCCACGCCGCTGCGGCTGCTTTCCTCTTTGATCCTGTGCGGCGCGCTCGGCGCCTGCGCCGTGGGGCCCGATTACGTGCGCCCGGCGGTGGACGTGGGCACGCAGTACAAGGAAGGACAGGACGATACGCCCGGCTGGCGGCCCGCTCGGCCCAGCGATGCGGCCGAGCGCGGCGCCTGGTGGCGCATCTACCAGGATCCCGTACTCGACGACCTGATGAACCGCCTGGACGCGGCGAACCTGGACATCGCGCAGGCGGAGGCCAATTACCGGCAGGCGCAGGCGCTGGTGCGCGGCGCCCGCTCGGCGTTTTTCCCGACCGTCGGCGTGGGCGCCGGCGTGACGCGGTCCGGCAGCAGCGCGGGCACCGGGTCCGGCACGGGGGGCGGCAGCACCGTGGTCAACGCCTATTCCCTGACGGGCACCGTCAGTTGGGAAGCGGACCTGTGGGGCTCGGTGCGGCGCTCGGTGGAGGCCAGCCGCGCCGGTGCGCAGGCCAGCGCGGCGGATCTGGCCGCGGCGCGCCTGAGCGCGCAGAGCACCTTGGCGCAGACCTACTTCCAGCTGCGGGTGCTGGACGAGCAGGAGCGCCTGCTGCGCGAAACCGTCGACACCAACCAGCGCTCGCTGGAATTGACGATGAACCGCTACGAGGCCGGCGTGGCGGCGAAGTCGGATGTGGCGGTGGCGCGCACCCAGCTGGAGAACGCGCGCGCCCAATGGGTGGACCTGGAGTGGCAGCGCGGCCAGTTCGAGCACGCCATCGCGGTCCTGCTCGGCCAGGCGCCGTCGAAGTTTTCCTTGGCGCGCGCGCCGTTCACGCAGCGGGTGCCCGCGATCCCGGTCGGCCTGCCATCGCAGTTGCTGGAGCGGCGGCCGGACGTGGCGGGCGCGGAGCGTCGCACGGCGCAGGCCAATGCGCAGATCGGCGTGGCGCAGGCTGCCTGGTTCCCCGATCTGACGCTGACGGCGGACGGGGGCTTCCGCAGCGGCCAGTTCGCGCAATGGCTGACCGCGCCGGCCCGTTTCTGGTCGATTGGCCCCGCGCTGGCGCAGACCTTGTTCGATGCGGGCCTGCGCGCATCGCAGGTCGAGTCGGCGCGCGCCGCCTATGACGCCCAGGCGGCCGCCTATCGGCAGACAGTGCTGGGCGCGCTCCGCGAGGTCGAGGACACGATGATCCAGCTGCGCGTCTTCGAGCGCGAACAGGAGATTCAGCAGCGCGCGCTGCAGGCGGCGCGCGAGTCCCTGGAGTTGACGCGCAATCAGTACAAGCAGGGCCTGGTGGATTATCTGAGCGTGGCGGTGCTGGAGAACACGGCGCTCAGTTCCGAGCGCACCGCCATTTCGCTGATGGGAAACCGGCTGGTCGCCAGCGTCCAGCTGATTGCCGCGCTGGGCGGCGGATGGGACGGCAATGTGGACACGCCCATGCTGCCGCAAGCGGATGGCGCCGAGCCTGCGCCGGCGGAAGCGTCCGCGGCCTTGGAATCCGGCGCGGCGCCCGCACGCACGCCCGTGGCGCCGGCGTCCGCGCCGATGCCTGCAAGGACGTCCGCCACCAAGGACGCCGCTACGCCCCGAACACGCCCCTGATTGCCGCGATGCCATGCGCGCCGTATTCGCGCGCGGTGGCCAACGTGTCCATTGTCTGTCCGCCGATCGCATAGGCCGGCAGGCCGGCGTCGCGGTTCATCGCCACGAATGCGTCCCAGCCGATGCCCGGCTGGCCGGGATGGCTGGCGGTCTGGGCGACGGGGCCCGCCACGGCGAAGTCCGCACCCAGGGCGCGCGCCTGCGTCATCTGCGCGGCGTCGTGTACCGACACCCCGACCCAGTGGTTCTCCGGCGGCAGCGGACGCGTATCCAGGGCGGCCGCATCGGCGCTGCGAAGATGCACGCCATCGGCCTCGCGCCACCAGTCCTGCGGATGGATGCTGTTCACCAGCACGCGCGCGCCCGCCGCGCGGCAGCGCTGCAGCACCTGTTGCAAGGCGTCGTGCAGCGAGGGCGCCGCCGGACCCTCGGGCCAGCCGGGTTCGCGCAACTGCACCAGCCTGAGCCCGCGCGCCAGCGCCGCGTCCAGGCGCGCCAAAAAACCGGGCACGCCCGCCGGCGAGCCGATATTGGAAATGCCATAGGTGTCCGGCAAGCGCAGCCAGCGCAGGGGCGGCAGGGTGGCGGGCAGCAGCTGGCCCACCGACGCCGCGTGCGCGGGATCCACCCACTCCAGCCGCTGGTTCTCCAGGCCGCGCGGTTCGCCTTCCCAGCCCGTGACGCGGCAGAAGGCGAGCCGCACCGTGGTGTGGGGATACGCGTGCACGTAAGTGACCCAGCGCGTGGCCTGGGTCACACGGATGCCGAGTTCCTCGTCCAGCTCGCGCGCCAGGGCCTGCAGCACCGTCTCGCCCGGCTCCAGCTTGCCCCCAGGAAGCTCCCACCAGCCCGGCCAGGGCTTGCCTTCCGGCCGCTGTCCAAGCAAGAGCTTGCCGTCGGGCCGCAAAATCAGCCCCGCCGCCACATCAATAATCTGTTCAGTCGTCATGGTGTTACGTCCCATCCCGCCCGCATCAAACGGTGTAACTCACCGCGGTGTAATAGATAGACCGAAGACGCCGCGGACCCAACTTCGCCGGTCCGCCAGCGTCGCCCCCTTCAAAGGGGAAGCGCGCAGCGCTTCGGGGGTGGGCTAACTCACATGTCTTGCGGCCCAGTCGCGGGCGAACTGGTAGGCCACGCGGCCCGAGCGCGAACCGCGTTCCAGCGTCCACTGCAGGGCTTCGGTGCGCGCCGCTTCGATGTGTTCTTCGGGGCAGCCGAGTTCGCGCAGCCAATGCCGCACGATGTCCAGGTAGTCGTCCTGGCGGAAGGGATAGAACGACAGCCACAGGCCGAAGCGCTCGGACAGCGAAATCTTTTCCTCGACGGTTTCGCCGGGATGAATTTCGCCGTCGGGCTGGTGCTTGGCCTGCAGGTTTTCGCTCATGTATTCCGGCATCAGATGCCGGCGGTTGGACGTGGCGTAGATCAGGACGTTGTCGCCGGAGGCCGCGACCGAGCCATCCAGCACGGATTTCAGCGCCTTGTAGCCCGCTTCCCCTTCCTCGAAGGACAAATCGTCGCAGAAGACGATGAAGCGTTCCGGACGCGAGCCGACCAGTTCGACGATGTCGGCCAGGTCCCCCAGATCCGATTTGTCAACCTCGATCAGGCGCAGGCCGCGATCGGCATAAGCCGCCAGCATCGCCTTGACCAGCGAGCTTTTGCCGGTGCCGCGCGCGCCCGTCATCAGCACGTTGTTGGCCGGCTTCTTCTCCAGGAACTGCACGGTGTTGCGGTCGATGATGCCTTTCTGCCGATCGATGTGCTGCAGATCGTCCAGATCGATGCGCGCGATGTGGCGCACCGCATCCAGCCAGCCGCGCGCGCCGCGCTTGCGCCAGCGGAACGCATGTGCGCTCCAGTCGATTTCCGGCGGGGCCGGCGGCAGATAGGCTTCCAGTTGGGCCAGCACGCGGTCGGCGCGCGCGAGCAATGCGGCGAGTTCAGGGGCAACGGTCACTTTGGTTCCACGCGATCAGGATCGGTAATCGGCATTGATGCTGACGTACTCATGCGAGAAGTCGCAGGTGTACACGGTATCGGCCACCTGGCCGCGCCCCAGTGCAATGCGCACCAGGATTTCGGCCTGCTTCATCACGCGCTGGCCGTCCTCTTCGCGGTAATCGGGGTTGCGGCCGCCCTGCGTGGCCACCAGCACGTCGTCCAGCCACAGGCGCAGCCGGCTCACGTCCAGATCTTCGATGCCCGCATAGCCGATGGCGGCCAGGATGCGGCCCAGATTGGGATCGGACGCGTAGAAGGCCGTCTTGACCAGCGGCGAATGCGCCACCGCGTACGCGACTTTCAGCGCTTCTTCCGTGTTGGCGGCTTCTTCCACGCGGATGGTCATGAACTTGGTCGCGCCTTCGGCATCGCGCACGATCTTCTGCGCGAGTTCGGCGGCGGCTTCGCCCAGTGCCCGTTCGAGTTCGGCGTAGTGCGGATCGCTTTCGCTGTCCACGCGCAAACCAGACTGCCCCGTGGCGATCACGATGAAGGAATCGTTCGTCGAGGTGTCGCCATCGACCGTGATGCGGTTGAAGGAAACGTCGGCGATGCGGCGGGTGAGTTTTTCCAGCACGGGACGCGCGATGCCGGCGTCGGTCGCCAGAAAGCCCAGCATGGTCGCCATGTTGGGCCGGATCATGCCCGCGCCCTTGCTGATGCCCGTGATGGTGATGGCGTGGCCGCCAATGGTCCTGCGCGCGGAGACGATCTTGGGCTGCGTGTCCGTGGTCATGATGCCGTGCGCGGCATTCATCCAGTTATCGGGCGCCAGCGCCGCGACGGCCTTGGGCAGCGCGGCCACCAGCCGGTCCACCGGCAGCGGCTCCAGGATCACGCCCGTGGAAAACGGCAGGACCTGCGTGGGCTTGATGTTGAGAAGGCCGGCCAGCGCCGCGCAGGTAGCCTGAGCCTTTTCCAGGCCGTCCGCGCCCGTGCCGGCGTTGGCGTTGCCCGTGTTGACCACGAGCGCCGAGATGGCATCGCCGCCTGCGAGATGGCTTTCGCAGACCTGGACCGGCGCCGCGCGGAAGCGGTTGCGCGTGAACACGCCCGCCACGGTGGCGCCGTCGGCCAGGCGGAAAACGGTCAGGTCGCGCCGGCCGGCCTTGCGGATGCCGGCCTCGGCAACGCCGATCTCGACGCCGGGAACAGGAAAGATTTCGGATGCGGAAGGGATCTTCAGATTGACGGCCATGGACGGTGTCTCGATGACGGCCCGCGTGACGGGCCGGCGGTGGGGGTAAGCGTGAGCGTCGCGGAAAGCGCGGACTGAAAGTTCTCTATTATCACGGCGTAACGCCGATGGACGCAAAGTCGAGCACGCCCGCGGCGCGGTTGCTCATGACCGCGCGCACGGCGCCGTCGGCGGCCTGCAGCACTGACTGGCCGGCCGGCACGTCGTCGCCATCGTTGCGGCCGGCGGCGCGGCCCCGGGAAGGGCTGAAGACCAGATCGCCCGGCCGCGCGCCCTCGAGCGTGGCGCTCGCCGTCGCCACGCGCGTGCCCGTGGGATAAGTCATGGGGCCGAGCGCGTATTCCTTGCCCAGGCTGCCTTCGAACCAGACCAGCCGGCGGTCCCGGTCCAGGCGCAGTTCGGCCTTGAGCAGCGGCATGCCCGCGACAATCGACGGCTCGCTGCCGTCCGTGCGCAACAGCCAGCCGTCCACGTGGCGGAAGTCGCTGGCCGGCCGCGCGCCCTGGCGCAGGGCGACCCACGTGCCGGCAGGCAAGGGTTGCCCGTCCAGCGTGTTGCCGCCGGCCAGGTGACAGCTGGTGAAGCGCAGCCTGCCGTCGTCCGCCGCCTTGAATTCCACCTTGTGGCCGCGGGAGCAGCGCCACCCGTCTGCGATCTCGTCTTCGGGCAGGACGCCGGAGGCGCCGATCGCGCGGAATGTGTTCGCATCCGACTTCGCCAGGTACCGTTGCAGGCTTGCCACGGCAATGCCGTCCACGGGCACCGGGCGCGGGAAGTGCGCCGTTTCATAGCTTTCGGGGCGGCCGCGCTGATGCAGCAGCAGGCGCGTCCCGGCCGGCATGGCGATGCCGTCCAGCGTGCGCGGGGCGTCCAGCACCAGGGTGTGCGCGGCCTGCTTTTCAGCGGCTTGGCGTGCTTCGAACCAGTGCACAGCCTGGCGGACGGGGAAGATTCCCCCGACCAGGGCCAGAACCAGCATCGCGGCGGCATTGGCGCGGGGATGGGCCCGCAGGCGCAGACGCGCGATGCGGTTGGTGCAAAGCACCGCGATCCAGGTCAGCAGCGTGGCGAGGCACACCAGCGATACGGCGAGTATCGGATAGAAGTTTCCACCGGGCAACGCGACCGGGATCATCGGGTTTCTGACGGATCGTTGAGAGATCAGCGCGCCTGGGTGCGGCGCGCCACGACCTGAAGTTTAAGCTCTCCGAGCGTCTGGAAGAGTGCGTTGCGGCTGTTTTCGGGCAGCCCGGAAAACAGTTCCTTGACCCAGGTTTCATGGGCGCGCGCCATCCGGGCGAATACCTTGCGTCCCTGGGGCGTCAGGCGGATCAGCGAACTGCGGCGGTCCGACGCCAGCTTGGTGCGCACCACCAGGCCTTCCTTTTCGAGCTGGTCCGTGATGCCGGTGATATTGCCGTTCGTCACCATCATGTGGCGCGAGAGCTCGCCCATTTTCATGCCCTTTGGGGCGCGCTGCAATTGCGCCATCAGGTCGAAGCGCGGCAGCGTGGTGTCGAACTCCGCGCGCAGCCGGCTGCGGATTTCGGCTTCCACCAGGTTGGCGCACGTCAACAGGCGCAGCCACAGGCGCAGGGCATGATGGTCGTCCGGCGCCGCGCGGGATTCCAGGTCCGGCGTGTCGATCATGGCCGGCCAGTGGAGGAAGCGGCGCCGGCGTCGGGGCGCCCCTGGCCGGGCGCCAGGCCCATCTGGGCGAAAATCGCCCGGGTTATGGGAGCCGCGGGGTCGTTCAGGCGCAGCACGATGTCGAAATGGTTGGTGCCCGGCATCGGAACATAGCGGGCATCGCCGCCGCGCGCCCGCAGCGCATCGAGATAGTCCATGGTCTGGCGCTTGAACTCGTCCGTTTCGCTTTCCCCGTAGCTCGCCACAACCGGGCAGGGGCGGGCGGGCAGGTGCAGCATCGGGCTGTTGCGCGCGGCCGATTCGGGTGTGAGCCGCATCCATTCATTGATGTGGGTGTGGACCAGCGGCGTCAGGTCGAACAGCCCGGACAGCGGCGCGGCGCCGCGCAGGACGTCGGCCGGCACGCCGTAGCGCTGTTGCCAGTCGTCGTTCAGCAGCATGCCGACCAGATGCCCGCCGGCGGAGCTGCCGCCCACGTGCAGGCGGCCGGGGTCGCCGCCATGCGCGGCGATGTTCCGGTGCAGCCAGGCCATGGCGCGGCGGACCTGGTCCACGATATGGTCCAGCGTGACCGCGGGCGCCAGCGAATAGTTCAGCGCCACCACGGCGGCGCCCGCGCGCGTGAAGGCCGGCGCCATTGCGCTGGAGTCGTCCTTGGACAACAGCCGCCAATAGCCACCGTGAATGAAGACGAACACGGGCGCCGGCCCGCCGGCCGCGGCAGGGAAAATGTCCAGCGTTTCGTCAGGGTGCGGACCGTACGCGACGTTCAGCGCGCAGGGCAGCGTTTCGCGCGCATGCCGGCTTTGTTCGGCATACTCGCGCATGATGGCGCCGAAATCCGGCGCGGTGGCGCGGGCGTTGTACTGGATATCGAGCGCGGCGCGATCGTAGTCGCGGTAGAGTATGGCCATGGCGGGCGGCTTGCGCGGGTATTGGGAAAAACCCTAGACTTGTTCCGCGCATTACTTTAAACCTAAACTATGTCACGCGCCAGCGCAGGGGGAACGCAAGGCTGGCTTCGGAACCGCATCACACATTTAAATAACCGGCCGGCGCGGCTCGCGCCAGGAGCATCGCATGCGTTTCATCCCGTCTATCCTTACGGCCCTGGCGCTGTTGCCCGGCATCGCCGCCGCGGACGCCATCAAGGTCGGCATCGCCAACGATATTTCCGGCCCCTTCTCGGCCCTGGGCGCCGAGGCGCGCGACGGCTTCAATCTGGCGATCAAAAAGCTGGGGAACAAGCTCGGGGGCCAGCCGGCCGAATTCCTGCAGACGGACATGGGCGGCAATCCGGACCAGGCGCGCCAGCTGGTCACGCGTTATATCCAGCGCGAGAAAATCGATTTCTTCACCGGGCCGATCGGCTCGAACGTGGCGCTGGCCGTGGGGCCCGCGCTGTTCGCCGCCAAGGTGCCGTATCTGTCGAACAATCCCGGCCCGAGCCAGTACGCCGGGGCGCAATGCAACGCGTATTGGTTTGGCACCGCGTACCAGAACGACGCCTTCCATGAAGTGGCAGGCAAGATGGCCGCGAACCGGGGCTACAAGAAAATGCTCATCATCGCGCCGGACTATCCCGCCGGCCGCGATGCGCTGACCGGGTTCAAGCGCGGCTACGGCGCGCCCGTGGCCGATGAAATCTATACCAAGCTGGGGCAGCCCGACTATGCCGCCGAACTGGCGCAGATCCGCGCCGCCAAGCCGGACGCCGTGTATATCTTCCTGCCGGGCGGCATGGGCATCAATTTCATCAAGCAATTCGTCGGCGCCGGCCTAAAGGACGGGATCGCGCTGGTCGGCCCGGGCTTCTCCGCCGACGAGGATGTGATCCAGGCGGTGGGGCCCGACATGGTCGGCATGTACAACACGGCCCAGTGGGCCCACGACCTTGACGTGCCGGCCAACAAGGAATTCGTCGAGGCGTTCCGCAAGGAATACAACGGCCGCTATCCGTCGCTGTATGCCGCGCAGGCGTACGACGTGATCATGGCCATCGACGCCGCGGTGCGCCAAAGCGGCGGCAAGGCGTCCGACCGCCAGGCCATCCTGGCCGCGCTCGCAAAGGCGGACTTTCCCTCCGTGCGGGGCAAGTTCACCTACGGCGCGAACCACTATCCCGTGCAGGCCTACTACGTCCGGGTCATCGACAAGGACGCCAGTGGCCGGGTGACCAACAAACTGGTGGGCAAGGCGGTGGATCACTACCAGGACGTCTACGTGGACCAGTGCAAGCTTTGACCGGCGCAGGCGCCTCATGGGATACACCCTCGTCCTCGAGCAACTGCTCAACGGACTGCAATTCGGCCTGATGCTGTTCCTGATTGCCGCTGGATTGACGCTGGTCTTCGGCATCATGGACATCCTGAACCTGGCGCACGGTTCGCTGTATATGGCGGGCGCCTATGTCGCCGCTGAAGTGATGCAGCGCAGCGGCTCCTTCGTGGCGGCCGTCTGCGTGGCCGCGCTGGCCACGGCCGCGATCGGCGCGGTGCTGGAACTCGTGCTGGTGCGGCGGCTGGCCGTGCGCGACCACCTGGCGCAGGTCCTCGGCACCTATGCAGTGATCCTGATCTCCAACGACATCGTCAAAATGGTCTGGGGCCCCGCGCCCGTGATGCTTTCCACGCCCGCCGCCCTGAGCGGTCCGGTGCGTCTGCTGCCCGACCTGATGTATTCCTCGTACCGCCTCATGATCATCGTGGTCGGCCTGCTCGTGGCGGCCGGGCTCTATTTGTTCGTCACCCGGACGCGGGCCGGCGTGCTGGTGCGCGCGGGCGCGTCCAACCGGCTGATGGCCACCCGCATGGGCGTGCGCGTGCCGCTGCTGTTCCTGGGCGTGTTCTGCCTGGGCGCGGCCTTGGCGGCGATTGCGGGCGCGCTGCTGGGGCCGCTTACCGCGGTGCAGACCGGCATGGGAGAAGAAATCCTGATCCTGGTGCTCGTCTGCATCGTCATCGGCGGCATCGGATCGATACGCGGCGCCTTCGTCGGCGCCCTGCTGGTCGGCATGGTCGATACGGCGGGGCGGGCTTTCCTGCCCGCGCTGCTGCGGGAAATCTTCACGCCAGCCGTGGCCGGCAGCGTCGGGCCGACGCTGGCCGCCTTGTCCGTCTATATCCTGATGGCGGCCGTGCTCGTAATCCGCCCGGCGGGCCTTTTCCCGGCGCGCGGCTGATCATGCGCCGGACGACGATGTGGGCGTGGTTGGGGGTGGCGGCGCTGGCCGCGTTCCCGCTGGTCGCCCCCATGCTGGACCTGGACTTCTACATTTCCTTCGTGCGCCGCGTGCTGATCTTCGCGCTGGCCGCGGCGGGGCTGAATCTGGTGCTGGGCTACGGGGGCATGGTGGCCCTGGGGCATGCCGCGTTTTTCGGCGCCGGCGCCTATACCGCCGCGATACTCAACGCGTCGGGCGTCCAGAGTGCGCTGGCCGCATGGCCGGCGGCGATCGCCGTGGCGGCGTTGCTGGCCTGGGCGACGGGCGCCATTTCGCTGCGCACGCGCGGTGTCTACTTCATCATGATCACGCTGGCCTTTGCGCAGATGCTGTACTACGTGGTGATTTCGCTGCGCCAGTATGGCGGCGAAGACGGCCTGAACCTGACCGCGCCGGCCAGCCTGCCCGGCGTGGACCTGGGCGCCGATGTGCCGTTCTACTACGTGGTGCTGCTCCTCTTCATCGTGATCACGCTGCTGTTCAACCGCCTGGCCGATGCGCGCTTCGGCGCTGCCCTGCAAGGCGTGCGGGAAAACGAATCGCGCATGGGGGCGCTGGGCTATCCGGTCTACCGGCTCAAGCTCACGGCATACGTCCTGGGCGCCGGCGTGGCGGGGCTGGCGGGCGCACTGCTGGCCAACCACAACCTGTTCGTGTCGCCCAACCTGCTGCATTGGACGCAATCGGCCAATCTGCTGATCATGGTGCTGGTGGGCGGCATGGGACTGCGCTATGGCGGCGTCGCGGGCGCGGCGGTAATGCTGTCGCTGGAAGAGGCGCTTCGGCAATGGACCGAGTACTGGCACTTGCCGCTGGGCCTGCTTCTGCTGGTCGTGGTGTTCGCCGCGCCGCGAGGCTTCGCCGGCCTGCTCGCGCCCTTGTTCGCGCCTTCGAGGCGGAATGCTTCCACCCGCGGCGATGCGTCGGCCCCGCCTGCGGCCGCCACGCGCGCCGACGCGCGGGCATCCGACGTTCCGGCGGCCGGGGAAGGGCAAGGAGGGCGGCCATGATCGCAGGGGTTGCCGCCGGCGCGGCACAGCGCGCCCGGTCGGATGGGGACGAGCGGGTCACACCGGATTCGCCCGCGCCGCCGGCCCTGCGGGCGTCCGGCCTGGTGCGCCGCTTCGGCGCCCTGGTCGCCACGGACCACGTCGACATGACGCTGATGCCGGGGGAAATCCATGCCGTCATCGGGCCGAACGGCGCGGGCAAGTCCACGCTGATCCACCTGCTGTCGGGAACCTTGCCGCTCGACGCGGGGACGCTGTGGCTGAACGGCGTGGACGTCACGCGCATGCCGTCCCACCGGCGCGTGGCGGCGGGCCTGTCCCGCTCGTACCAGATCACCAATGTATTCCGGCGCTTTTCCGTGATGGAGAACCTGCTGCTGGCGGTGCAGGCGCAGGACGGCAGCAGCTTTCGCTTCTGGCGTCCGCGCGCGGCGGATAGCGGTCTGTACGATGCCGCCCGGGCGCTGGCCCGCGACTGCGGCATCGACGCTTCCGTCCTGCAGCGGCCCGCCGGCACGCTGCCGCATGGCGAGCAGCGCAAGCTCGAGTTCGCGCTGGCCATGGCTGCCCGTCCCAGCGTCCTGCTGCTGGACGAACCGATGGCGGGCATGGGGCCGGACGAAACGCTGCGGCTGGCGGATCTCATCGAATCGATGCGCGGCCGCGCGGCCATGCTGCTCGTCGAGCACGATATGGAAGCGGTATTCCGCCTGGCCGACCGGATTTCGGTGCTGGTCTACGGACGCATCATCGCCAGCGGCACACCCGACCGGATCCGGGAGGATGCGGCCGTGCGCGAAGCCTATCTGGGAGAGGCGGACGCCATGCCGCCGCGCAACGCATGATGCTCGAACTGCAGGACGTCCAGAGCGGCTACGGCCCCAGCCAGGTACTGTTCGGCGTGGACCTGTCCATCCGCGCCGGCGAAGTGGCGACGCTGCTGGGGCGCAATGGGATGGGCAAGACCACGCTGCTGCGCACCCTGTACGGTGAACTGCCCCTGAAGGCCGGGCGCATCCGTTTCGAGGGGCGCGACGTGACGGGCTGGCCGACGGATCGCATTGCACGCGCCGGTATCGCCATCGTCCCGGAAGGGCGGCAGTGCTTTCCCAATCTGACCGTGCGGGAACATCTGACGGCCTTCGCCACCCGGCGCGCCGCAGCGGCCGACCCATGGACGCCGGAACGCGTGTTCGATCTGTTCCCGCGGCTGGCGGAACGCGCTCGCAACATGGGCGACCAGTTGTCCGGCGGCGAGCAGCAGATGCTCGCCATCGGCCGCGCGCTTGTCACCAACCCGCGCCTGCTGATCCTGGACGAGGCCACGGAGGGCCTGGCGCCCAAGATCCGCGAGGAAATCTGGGGATGCCTGGCGCGTCTGCGCGCTGCCGGGCAGACCATCCTGGTGATCGATAAATACGTCGAGCGCCTGCTGGCGCTGGCGGACCGGCACCTGATCCTTGAGCGGGGCCGGATCGTCTGGACAGGCGACTCGCGCATGCTGGACGGCGACCGCGCCCTCTGGACCCGCTACCTTGGCGTTTGATCGCGCGCCGGCCCATTGCCGCGGCCCATGGCCGTCTTCGGCCGGCCGTTTGCGCCGGCAAGATCCCGCGCCCGCGCAACGGAACGCAATAAAACGCGTATCTGCGGCGTTTTTTACGCCCGTATTGCGGTAAGCGGCTTGGAGCAGCCATTTTTGCCGCATGTTCGGTGGTATTCCCCGGCTTCCCGGCCTCTACACTGGCATCGACCGTACGTGGCCTGCCGGTCGGCCGCGACGCCGATTCGAAGCCCGCCACGGGTTGCTTCGGGACATGCGGACTGGCGAATTTGGGGACGGCAATGTCCCGTCGCGGGAGTGGCATACATGGCGAAGTTGGGGCTGCGGGCGAAGTCGCTGCTCGCATTGGGTCTGGCTTGCCTGCTGGCCTTGATTCCCACCGCCTTGCTCGGCTGGCATGCCATGGAGCAGGTGCGCGAACACTTCGGCCGCGCCTACGCCGACAACTTCGCGCTGCTCAGCCGCCAGCGCATTCTTGCGCCCGTCCTGCGCGAGCTGGCGCTTTCACAGCGCTTCATCGGTTCCGAGCTGGCGCGCGACTGGCTGCTGGACGAAAAGGATCCTGCCAAGCGGGAACGCTTCTTCCGCGAGGCGGAAGGCTTTCGGGATGCCTTCCGCTCCCATGCCTATTTCCTGATCAATGCCGCCAGCGGCAACTATTACTTCAACGAAGCCGGCAAGCCTCTGTCGCAGTCGCCGCGTTACAAGCTGCGCGCCGACGATCCGGAGGACCGCTGGTTCTACGACAGCCTGGCGGCGAAGGGCGACTACAACATCAACGTCAACCCCGACGGCAAGCTGAAAATCACGCGCGTCTGGTTCAACGTCATCGCGCGCGACAACGGCCAGCCGCTGGCGATCGGCGGCGCCAGCCTGGATCTGAGCGATTTCCTGCACGAGTTCGTCGGCAGCGGTGAGCCGGGCGTGACGCCCATCATCATCGACGACAAAGGCAATATCCAGGCGCATCCGGATCCCGCGCTGATCGACTACAACTCCGGCGCCGCCGCCGAAAGCGGCCGGGGCCGGATCTTCACCGTGATCCAGGACGATGCCGGACGCCAGGCGCTGGACGACGCATTGCGCCTGGCCCCCGGCACGCCCGACGCGGCGCAGTCCATCTGGGTGCGCATGCAGGGCAAGCGCCAGCTGATGGCGGTGTCGTATGTGCCCGAGCTGCGGTGGTACGTGCTGGCGGCGGTGGACCTGCATGCGGCGCGGATCGGGGGCACTGCGGGACTGTGGCCTGCCATTGCCGCCGTGGTATTGCTGATCGGCGGCCTGCTGGCCGCCTTCGGCTATGCCGTGAACCGGCTGGTGCTGCGTCCCATCCGCAAGCTGCAGCAGTCCGCCCGGGCCATCGCGGACGGCCGCTACGACGTGCGGCTGCCCGCGGGCGGAGCCGACGAGATCGGCGATCTCAGCCGGGCCTTCGGCGTGATGGCGGAAAAGGTCCGAACCCATACGCAGGAACTGGAAATCAAGGTGCGCGAGCGCACGCAGGCGCTGGAAGCGGCGAATCGCGCCATGGCCAGCGCGAACAAGAAGATCGGCGATTCCATCGATTACGCCAGCCTGATCCAGCAGGCCATCCTGCCGCGACGCCAGATGGCGCAGTCCCTGGGCGAACGCCACTTCGTCATGTGGAAGCCGCGCGACGTGGTGGGCGGGGATTTCTACGTCTTCCGCCCGCACGGCGAGAACTGCCTGCTGGGGGTCATGGATTGCGCCGGGCATGGCGTGCCGGGCGCCCTTATGACCATGCTCGTGCGCGCCGCCCTGGACGTCGCCATCGCCGAAACCGGTCCCGCCGATCCCGCCGCCATCCTGGCGCGTACCGACGCCGCCATACGGGGTATGCTGGCCGACATGCAGCTGCCGCACGCCCTCGCGACCAATACCGATGCGGGATTGGTCTATATCGACCGGGCGGCGGGCCGCCTGGCGTTCGCGGGCGCCAAGATTTCCCTTTACGAAAGCGACGGCGCGGAATGCCGCGAGCATCGGGGCGCGCGCCGGTCGCTGGGCGACAAGCGCCGCGGCGAATACGCCAACCTTATGCTGCCCCTGGCGGCCGGCGCCACGTTCTATCTGAGCACCGACGGTTTCCTTGACCAGGCCGGCGGCGAACACGGCTTCGGCTTCGGCAGCACGCGCTTCGTGCAGATGCTCAAAACGGTGGCGCGCCTGCCCCTGGCGGACCAATGCGAAGCATTGGATCGCGCCTTGGCCGACTATCGCGGCGACCTGCCGCAACGCGACGACATCACCATCCTTTCCTTCCGGTTTGAATAACTTCCACATACCGCCATGAACGCATCGGATCTCTACGCGCTGCGAGAGCGATTCAATCAGGACCGCACGCTGCTTTGCTTCAACGGGCCGATCTCGCGCAGCCTGATCGAAGAAATCGGCAACGCCCTGAAGAATTACCTGGAAACGGAACAGGCGCGCCCGGCCGAAGCCATGGACGTCTTCTCGGCGTATATCGAGATGACGCAGAACATCCGCCAGTACGCCGTCCAGCAGGGCTATGGCGATGCGGACGCCGCGGCGACGGTGGTCATCGCGCGCAATGCCGAGGGCCGCTATACCGTCACCGCGGGCAATCGCGTGGAGATTGCCGACGGCGAGCGTCTGGTCGAACGCGTGCGCGAACTGGCGGCCATGGACAAAACGGCGCTGAAGGCGGTCTACAAGACGCAGTTGCGACAGCCCCGCGACCCAGGCGCATCCACCGGGGCGGGGCTGGGCCTGATCGACCTGGCGCGCCGCGCCAGCGCCGGCATCGAGGCGTCGCTGAGCCCGCACGGCGACGGACGGGGCTTTTTCAGCCTGAGCGTCGTCATCTGACCCGAATCGAAGCAAGAAGCCATATGAAAGATCTCAATATCCCGGGCTCGCAATCGACGCCGTCCATCCTGAGTGACAGCGCGAGCGGACGGCTGCACCTGAGCGGCGACTCCTATCCGGAAAACTCGTTCGAACTGTACGGGCCGGTCATCCAATGGGTGGACGAATACCTGGCCGCCGACCGCCGTCCCCTGACCCTGACGCTGGAGCTGCAGTACCTGAATACCAGCAGCGTCAAGGCGGTGATGGACATCTTCGACCTGCTCGAGGCGGCGCATGCCGACGGCCGCGAGGTTTGCGTGAACTGGTATTACGACAGCCGCAACGAGCGGGTCGGCGAACTGGCAGAGGAATTCAAGGAAGACTGCACGTTTCCCTTCAACGTGATCGGCCGCTGATGAACAAAAAGCGCTACCAGGACCTGGAGCTACGCATCCAGATACTGCTCGATGACCCGGCCTACGCCGGTCATCCGCTGCACGGGGCGCTCGCCGACCTGTGGCAGCACACCAACGAGCAGTTGGAACGCATCGAACGCATCTCCTATCTGTCCGACGCCTTCCAGATGATGGCCCGCCAGCGGGAGCTCGGTCTGGTCGCACGCTACGACCGCGAGCTGCGGCGCCTGGCCAAGCTTGTGCGCATTTCGGATGGCTACCAGGAATTGATGCGCGATATGAACGCGGCGCTGCGCGAATCCTCCATACGCGATCCGCTGACCAATCTGCTGAACCGGCGCGCCTTGATGGAGCGCATGAAGGAACTGGCGCTGACCGCCGAGTCCGACCGGCCCGCCTTTGTGGTCGCGATGCTGGACGTGGACCATTTCAAGCGCATCAACGACCGCTACGGTCATGACGCCGGCGACCGCGCGCTGACGCGGCTGGCCGACGTGATGCGCGCCGCCGTGCGCGACACCGACGATCTGGCCCGCTGGGGCGGCGAGGAGTTCCTGGCGCTGCTGCCCAACGTCAGCCTGCAGGAAGGCGAAGCCGTGATCGACCGCATCGTGGCCGGCGTGCGCGGCAACGCCATCGAGGTCGATGGCGAACAACTGCTCCTGACGGTGAGCGTTGGCATCGCACAGCATCGTCCGGGCGAAAACGTCTCCACCACCCTCAGCCGCGCCGACCGCGCGCTCTATCTGGCCAAGCAGGCCGGCCGCGACCGCGTCGCCCTGGAACGCCGGTCCGCCACGTAGCCGTTTCCGGCGCCATACCCCGCCGCCTCCGTACAAGCCCGTGTTGCGCCGCCCCGCGCGCCGGGTATATAGTTGAAGCCTAAACTATCCAGGCTTGAAGCGCTGGGCGGGAGGGGGCGATGAAGGTGCTTTGCGTCGGGGGCGGTCCGGCCGGCCTGTATTTCGGCCTGCTGATGAAGCTGCGCGATCCGGCCAACCGCGTGACGGTGGTGGAGCGCAATCGTCCGTACGATACGTTTGGCTGGGGCGTGGTGTTCTCCGACGCCACCATGGAAAACCTGCGGCGGGCCGACCCGGTATCGGCCCGCGAAATCAGCGACGCCTTCAACCATTGGGACGATATCGACATCCACTTCAAGGGGCGTACGCTGCGTAGCGGCGGCCATGGATTCATCGGCATCGGCCGCAAGAAACTGCTGAATATCCTGCAGGCGCGCTGCGAGGCGGTGGGCGTGGAGCTGGTGTTCGAGACCCAGGTGGAGGACGACAGGGCGCTGGCGTGCCAGTACGATGCCGATCTGGTGATCGCCGCCGACGGCATCAACAGCCGGGTGCGCGCCGCCTACGCCGACACCTTCCAGCCCGATATCGACCAGCGTCATAACCGTTTCGTCTGGCTGGGCACCGAAAAAGCCTTCGACGCCTTTACCTTCGCCTTCGTCCACACGCCGCATGGCTGGTTCCAGGCGCATGCCTATCGCTTCGAGCCGGGACTGTCCACCTTCATCGTCGAGACCCGCGAAGAAACCTGGAAGGCGGCCGGCCTGGACGAAATGAGCCAGGAAGAAGGCATCCGCTACTGCGAGTCCCTGTTCGCCGCCTGGCTGGATGGCAAGCCGCTGATGAGCAACGCGCGCCATCTGCGCGGCTCCGCGATTTGGATCCGCTTTCCGCGCGTCATATGCCGCCATTGGGTGCACTGGCACACCCTCGATACGCCCGGCGGCCGGCGCGACGTACCGGTGGTGCTGATGGGTGACGCCGCGCACAGCGCGCATTTCTCCATCGGCTCGGGCACCAAGCTCGCGTTGGAGGACGCCATCGATCTGGCCGACCGCCTTGCCGGCTTGCCGCGGGGCGATGCCCTGCGCGCCGCGCTGCAGGAGTACGAGGACGTGCGCGGCGTCGAAGTCCTGAAAATCCAGAACGCCGCGCGCAACTCCACGGAGTGGTTCGAGCATGTCGACCGCTATGCGCAGCTGGAGCCCGAACAATTCGCCTACTCGCTGTTGACCCGTTCGCAGAGGATCTCGCATGAGAACCTGAGGCTGCGCGATGCGGCCTGGCTGCAGGACTACGAGCGCTGGATCGCCCGGCGCGCCGGCCTGGATGTGCCGGCGGACCGGCGCCCGCCGCCGCCCATGCTCACGCCCTACCAGGTGCGCAGCGTGCGCCTGAAGAACCGCGTGGTCGTTTCGCCGATGGCGATGTACGCTTGTCGCGACGGCGTGCCCGGCGACTTCCACCTGGTGCACCTGGGCGCCAAGGCGCTGGGCGGTGCGGGGCTGGTCATGGTGGAGATGACGTGCACGTCGCCGGACGCGCGCATCACGCCGGGTTGCCCCGGCCTGTGGAACGACGAGCAGGCCGCAGCCTTTGCGCGCATCGCGGATTTCGTGCACGGAAACAGCGACGCCCGCATCGGCATCCAGCTGGGACACGCGGGCCGCAAGGGCTCCACGCAACTGGGATGGCAGCAGATGGACCACCCGTTGGCAGAGGGCAATTGGCCGCTGCTGTCGGCGTCGGCCTTGCCCTACCTGCCCGGCATTTCGCAGACCCCCCGCGCCATGACGCGGCGCGACATGGACCGGGTGCGGGACGACTTCGTGGCCGCGGCCCGGCGGGCGGCGAACGCCGGCTTCGACTGGCTGGAGCTGCATTGCGCCCACGGCTACCTGTTGTCCAGCTTCATCTCCCCGCTGACCAATGTGCGCGACGACGAATACGGCGGCGACCTGGAAGGCCGGCTGCGCTACCCGCTGGAAGTGTTCGCAGCCGTGCGGGAAGTCTGGCCCCGCCATCTGCCTATGTCGGTCCGCATCTCGGCGCACGATTGGGTGGAAGGCGGCATCACCGCGGACGACGCGGTGGCAATCGCCCGGCGTTTCAAGGCGGCGGGCGCGGACATGATCGATTGTTCTTCCGGACAGGTCAGTCCCGACCAGCAGCCGGTGTACGGACGCATGTACCAGACGCCGTTCGCCGACCGCATCCGCAACGAAGCGGGCATTGCCACCATCGCGGTCGGGGCGATTTTCGAAGCGGACCATGTGAACGGCATCATCGCCTCGGGCCGCGCCGATCTGTGCGCCCTTGCGCGGCCGCATTTGGCCGACTCGGCATGGACTCTGCGCGAAACCGCCCGCATCGGCTATTCCGATATCGCTTGGCCGCCCAACTACCTGGCGGGCAAGCGCCAGCTTGAAACCAACTTCGCCAGGGCGGCCGCCGCGCAGCCCGCGGGCGATATGCGAGACCGTGCATGAACGCGTCCGTGCCCGCGCCCGAGGGGCGCGATTCCGCCGGCGCGCCGCTCGGCCTGAGCGACCCGACCGACCCGCGCGCCGCCCCCGCGCCGTCCGAGCGGCCATTGGCGGGCCGTCATGCATTGGTGACGGGCGGCAGCCGCGGCATCGGCCTGGCCATCGCTGAACGGCTGTTGCGCGACGGCGCCTGCGTGACCCTGCTGGGCCGGGACGAGGCCGCGCTGGCGTCGGCCGCCGCCCGTCTGGCGCCCCTGGGCACGGTGGCGGCGCGGGCCGCGGACGTGGCGCAGGCCGGCGCCGTGGCATCCGTCTTCGACGCTGCCGTCCGCGACCTCGGTCCCGTCGCCATCCTGGTGAACAACGCGGGTCAGGCCCGTAGCGAACGCTTCGACCGCACCGGCGCCGCCATGTGGGATGCGATGCTGGCGGTGAACCTGAGCGGGCCCTTCCATTGCACGCAGGCAGCGCTGCCCGGCATGTTGCGGCTGGGGTGGGGCCGCATCGTGAACGTGGCGAGCACTGCGGGGCTGATCGGCTATCCCTATGTCAGCGCCTATTGCGCCGCCAAGCATGGGGTGGTGGGGCTGACCCGGGCGCTGGCGCTGGAAGTGGCGGGCAAGGGGGTCACCGTCAACGCCGTATGCCCCGGTTACACGGACACCGACATCGTGCGCGATGCGACCCGCAACATCGCCGCGAAAACCGGCATGGACGAAGGCCAGGCGCGCGAGCGGCTGGCGCAGCGCAATCCGCAGGGCCGTCTGGTGCGGCCGGAAGAAGTGGCCCACGCCGTCGCCTGGCTCTGCCAGCCCGGCGCGGCGGCGATCAACGGGCAGGCGATCCCCGTGGATGGCGGCGAAGTCATGGCGGGATAAAGGAGGACGGCAACGTGAACGAGACCCCGGAGGCCGGCGCGGCCCAAGCGCCCGGCATGGCGCACCACAAGCGGCCCATGGCGGCCATCCACCCCCGCACGTTCCGGTGGGAGGCGCGCGAAGGCGGCAAGGTGGGCGTGATCACCTTGGACCGGCCCGAGCGCAAGAATCCGCTGACCTTCGATTCCTATGCGGAACTGCGCGATCTGTTCCGCGCGCTGGTCTACGCGACGGACGTCAAGGTGATCGTGGTAACGGGCGCCGGCGGCAACTTCTGCTCGGGCGGCGACGTGCATGAGATCATCGGGCCGCTCACGCACATGACCATGCCGGAGCTGCTCGATTTCACCCGCATGACGGGCGACCTGGTCAAGGCGATGCGCGCCTGCCCGCAGCCCATCGTCGCCGCCGTCGATGGCGTGTGCGCGGGCGCCGGCGCCATGGTCGCGCTGGCGTCCGACCTGCGGCTGGGCACCCCTCGCGCGCGCACGGCCTTCCTGTTCACGCGCGTCGGACTGGCGGGCGCGGACATGGGCGCCTGCACGCTCTTGCCGCGCACCATCGGGCAGGGCCGCGCCGCCGAACTCCTCTACACGGGCCGGGCCATGAGCGCCGACGAGGGGCTGGCGTGGGGCTTCTTCAACGGATTGCACGAGTCCGATGCGCTGCTGGAAGCGGCGAGCCGTCTGGCGGGCCAGCTTGCCGCCGGCCCGACTTTCGCCCACGGCATGACCAAGAAGCTGCTGCACCAGGAATGGAACATGGGGCTGGACGAAGCGATCGAGGCGGAGGCGCAGGCACAGGCCATCTGCATGCAGACACAGGATTTTCGCCGGGCGTACGAGGCGTTCGCGGAAAAGCGCGAGCCGAGATTCGAAGGAGATTGAGTAGGCCCACCCCCGAAGCGCTGACGCGCTTCCCCCTCAAGGGGGCGCGCCTGCGGACCGGCAAAGCCGGATCCGCGGCGCCCCGATCGGGCGGCACCTGTGAACTTTTGGGGCTGGGGCTGTGGCGGTGGTTGCGGGTGGGTAGGTCTGAAGCGCTGGGGCGTTTGCCTCTGATGGGAGTTTGATATGCCGGTGACACACGACGCGAAAGATTGGGTGGATTGGCCGTTCTTCGACTCCTCGCACCGGGCCTTGCTGGAACAGGCGTCGGCGTGGTGCGGGAGCGAGCTGGCCGATATCGGCCACGCCGATACTGACGCCGCGTGCCGCACGCTGGTGCGCCGGCTGGGGCAGGCGGGATGGCTGCGCTATTGCGTGCCGGCGGGGCCGGACGGCGCCTGGGGCGGGGAACTCCCGACGGTGGATTCGCGCGCGATCTGCATCCTGCGCGAAACGCTGGCGCGTCATGAGGGGCTGGCGGACTTTGCCTTCGCCATGCAAGGTCTGGGCAGCGGCGCGATTGCACTGGCGGGTTCCGACGCCTTGCGCGCACGCTACCTGCCCCGCGTCGCCAGCGGCGAAGCCATTGCCGCCTTTGCCCTGTCCGAGGCGGAGGCCGGGTCCGACGTCGCCGCCATGTCCTGCGAGGCCCGGCGCGACGGCGACCACTACGTCCTGAACGGCGCCAAGACCTGGATATCGAACGGCGGCATCGCGGACTTCTATTGCGTCTTCGCCCGCACCGGCGAAGCGCCCGGCGCGCGCGGCATCAGCGCCTTCGTGGTCGATGCCGGCACGCCGGGCTTCCGCATCGCCGAACGGCTGCACGTCATCGCGCCGCATCCGCTCGCCACGCTTGAGTTCGCCGATTGCCGGATTCCCGCGAGCCAGCGGCTGGGCGAGCCGGGTCAGGGCTTCAAGCTCGCCATGATGACGCTGGACATCTTTCGCGCCTCGGTGGCGGCCGCCGCGCTCGGTTTCGCGCGGCGGGCCATGGACGAGGCCCTGGCGCGCGCGACGTCGCGCCGCATGTTCGGGCAGACGCTGGCCGATCTGCAACTGACGCAGGCCGCGCTGGGGGACATGGCGACGGCCATCGACGCCGCTGCCCTGCTGACGTATCGGGCGGCATGGCAGCGCGACGTGCAGGGCCGTCCGACGACGCGCGAGGCCGCCATGGCGAAGATGATGGCCACCGAATCGGCGCAGACCGTCATCGACCGGGCCGTGCAGATGTTTGGCGGGGCCGGGGTGGTTTCCGGCATGCCGGTGGAAAAGCTGTATCGCGAAATCCGCGCCCTGCGCATTTACGAGGGCGCGACCGAAGTGCAGAAGCTGATCATCGCCCGCGCGCTGTTGAAGGGCGGCTGAGCCGGGGCCGGACGCCGGCACAACAGGGGAACGCCATGCAAGGAACGCTGGACACGCCCGCGCGGGGTTCCGCGCACGTCGATACTTTCGCCCGCGACAACCTGCCGCCGCCGGAAGAATGGCCGGTGCTGCTGCTGGACGGCCCGGACACGCAATATCCGCCGCGCTTCAATTGCGCCGTGGAACTCGTCGACGCGCATGTGGCGCGCGGGCAGGGCGGTCGCGTGGCGCTGCGCTGGCCGGCATCGGACGGCGGTCAGGGCGCCATGACGTACGCCGAACTCGCGGCATTGACGGACCGCATCGCGCGCGTCCTGGTGGAGGACATGGGGCTGGTGCCGGGCAATCGCGTGCTGTTGCGCGGCCCGAACAATCCGATGATGGCGGCATCCTGGCTGGCCGCCATCAAGGCCGGTCTGGTGACGGTGCCGACCATGCCGCTGCTGCGCGCGAAAGAGCTGAAGCAGATCATCGACAAAGCGAAAATCAGCGCCATGCTGTGCGACGCGCGGCTGCAGGAAGAAGCCCGGCTGTGCATGCAGCCGGGCCACGAATACCACTGCCCCGACCTGACGCGCATCATGGTCTTCAACGATGACGCGCCGGACAGCCTGGACAGCCTCGCACGGGCCAAGCCGCCCGGCTTCACGGCCTGCGACACGGCGGCCGACGATGTCTGCCTGATCGCCTTCACCAGCGGCACCACGGGCAAACCCAAGGGCTGTATGCATTTCCACCGGGACGTGCTGGCAATGTGCGACCTGTTTCCGCGCCACGTCATCCGGCCTGGACCGGACGATGTGTTCTGCGGCACGCCGCCGCTCGCCTTTACGTTCGGCCTTGGCGGCCTGTTGTGCTTCCCGCTGCGCATCGGCGCGTGCGCGTTGCTGGCGGAAAAACTGACGCCGGACGGCCTGCTGAAACTGATCCAGGATTTCCGCGCGACCATCGTCTTCACCGCGCCGACGTTCTACCGGCAGATGGCCGGGCTGGCGGCCGGGTACGATTTGAAGAGCCTGCGCAAAAGCGTGTCCGCCGGCGAGGCGTTGCCCGATACGACGCGGCAATTGTGGAAGCAGGCGACCGGCATCGAAATGATCGACGGCATCGGCGGCACCGAGATGATCCACGTCTTCGTCTCCAGCCCGGAAAACGAAGTGCGCCGCGGCGCCATCGGCAAGGTGGTGCCGGGCTATGTGGCGCAGGTGGTGGACGACGCGATGCAGCCGGTGCCGGTGGGCCAGCCAGGACGGCTGGCTGTCCGCGGGCCTACCGGCTGCCGCTACCTGGCCGACCCCCGTCAGCGCGACTTTGTGCGCGACGGTTGGAACCTGCCGGGCGACACCTTTATCCAGGACGCGGACGGCTACTTTTTCTACCAGGCCCGCAATGACGACATGATCGTTTCGGCCGGATACAACATCGCCGGCCCGGAAGTCGAGGACGCGCTGCTGCGCCATCCGGCCGTGGCCGAATGCGGCGTTGTGGGCGCGCCTTGCGACGAGCGCGGACAGGTCGTCAAGGCCTATATCGTGCTCAAGCCCGGCCGTGAGGGCGATGCGGCGCTGGTCGCCGAGCTGCAGGAGTTCGTCAAGGCGGCCATCGCGCCCTACAAGTACCCGCGGCTGATCGAATTCGTCTCCGCGCTGCCGCGCACCGAGACCGGCAAGCTTCAACGTTTCGTTTTGCGCCAGCAGGCCGCGTGCGCAGGCTCCTGACGCCCGCGCGGCGTGCCGGCGCCGCAGGCCTCGCGGCGATTCACTTCATAAAAGGATGGCTCATGGAAATACTGCAACCGCCCGACTGGCTGCCGCCGCGCGGGTATTCGAACGGCGTTATGACCGAAGTCCGCCCGGGCAGCCGCCTGGTGTTCATCGGCGGCCAGATAGGGTGGAACGGCGCGCAACAGTTCGAAAGCGACGACTTCGCCGACCAGACGCGCCAGGCCCTGCAGAACGTCGTCAGCGTGCTGGCGCAAGGCGGCGGGCGGCCGGAACACATCACCCGGCTCACCTGGTATGTGACCGACCGGGACGAGTACGTCAGCGCCTATCGCGCCATCGGCGCGCACTACCGCGAGATCATCGGCCGGCATTATCCGGCCATGACGGCGGTGCAGGTGGCGGCGCTGGTGGAGCCGCGCGCCAAGGTGGAGATCGAAGCCACCGCGGTGATTCCGGGCTGATCCGCATCCGCCCCTGGCATCGGCAAGGCGGTCGGCGGCGACCCCATAGGAGAGGAAGCCGCCTTGTGCTCTTGCGCTCTTGCGCCCTTGTGCCCTTGTGCCCGCCTCAACCCTTCATCGACGCGAACACCTGCTCGGCCGCATCCAGGGTGTGCGCAATGGCGTCATCATCGTGCGCCGCCGACACGAAACCGGCCTCGAAGGCCGACGGGGCGAAATGCACGCCGTGGTCGAGCATGGCGTGGAAGAAGCGTTTGAAGGCGTCCACGTCGCAGGCCGACACCTCGGCCAGCGAGGTGGGGATTTTTTCGCTGAAGTAGATGCCGAACATGCCGCCGATCGCATCGGCGCTGAAGGCGACGCCCGCCGCGCGGGCGCGTTCCTGCAAACCGTCCGCCAGGGCCCGCGTTTTGGCGCTCAGGGCTTCGTAGAAGCCGGGTTCGCCGATCAGGCGCAGCGTTTCCAGGCCGGCGGCCACGGCCACCGGGTTGCCCGACAGCGTGCCCGCCTGGTACACCGCGCCCAGCGGCGCGATGTGCCGCATCACGGCATGGCTGCCGCCGAACGCCCCGACAGGCATGCCGCCGCCGATCACCTTGGCAAGCGTGGTCAGGTCCGGCTTGATGCCCGTCAGCCCCTGCACGCCCTGCGGTCCCACCCGGAATCCGGTCATGACTTCGTCGAAAATCAGCAGGGCGCCGTGCTGCGTGCACTGCTCGCGCAAGCCTTCCAGGAACCCCGGCACGGGCTTGACCAGGTTCATATTGCCCGCTACCGGCTCGACGATGACACAGGCGATATCGTGGCCGTACTGGGTAAAGGCGGTTTTGACCGCTTCCAGATCGTTGTAGTCCAGCACCAGCGTGTGTTCGACGAATTCGCTCGGCACGCCGGCGGAGGTCGGGTTGCCGAAAGTCAGCAATCCCGAACCCGCCTTCACCAGCAGGCTGTCGGCATGGCCGTGATAACAGCCTTCGAATTTGATGATCTTGTTGCGTCCCGTCGCGCCGCGCGCCAGGCGGATGGCCGTCATGGTGGCTTCCGTGCCGGAGCTGACCAGACGCACCTGCTCCATCGAGGGCAGGCGTTCGATCAGCGTTTCGGCAAGCCGGATCTCCGCTTCGGTAGGCGCGCCGAAAGACAAGCCGCGCGTGGCCGCGTCCTGCACGGCGCGCACCACGTCGGGATGCGCGTGGCCCAGAATGGCGGGGCCCCAGGATCCGATGTAGTCCACGTACCGTTTGCCTTCCGCATCCCATACGTAAGCGCCTTCTCCGCGCGCGATGAAGCGGGGGGTGCCGCCTACCGAGCGAAAAGCGCGTACGGGGGAATTCACGCCGCCGGGAATGCTGCGGCTCGCTCGTTCGAAAAGTTCGGCGTTGCTGGACATGGGAGTGTTCTGCAGAAAAAGTTGATGGACCGGGAAGGAACGGCAGGGCGCGACCCGCCGTCCATTCCGAAGCGGGAGGGTCAGCCGGTGGCGCCGGCTGGCGGCGGCAGGAAGGCGCGGGCGCATTCCATGGCCGCCGCCCGGATGTCGGGCGCCTCGAACAGGCCGGTGATCACCGCGACCGCGTCCGCGCCCGCCTGCGCCACGAGTACGGCATTGGCCGGCGTGATGCCGCCGATCGCCACCACGCCGGGGCGCGGGGCGGGGCGTCCGCGCACCAGCGCCTGCGCTTCGCCGAACAGGGGCAGCGGCGCCCGTACGGCCGCCGGTTTGGTCGGGGACGGAAAGACTGCGCCGAAGGCGATGTAGTCCGCGCCCGCATCGAGCATGGTCCGCGCCCGGGCGATGTCGTTGTAGCAGGACGCGCCGATGATCAGATCCGGGGCGGCGGCGCGCACCTGGGCCACATCGCCGTCGTCGCGGCCCAGGTGCACGCCGTCGGCGCGCGCTTCCAGGGCGAGTTCCCAATCGTCATTGACAAGAAATACGACGCCCAGCGCGCGGCACTCGCTCGCCAGCGCCATTGCCTGCTCGCGCCGCACCGACGCGGGCACGTCCTTGCGGCGCAGTTGCAGGGCTCGCATGCCGCCGGCCGCCGCGTGGCGCACGGCATCGAGCAGCCGGCCGGTGTCGTCCCATTCCGGCGTCACGCCATACAGGCCGCGGGGAAAACGCAGGGCCGTCATCGCCGTGGCATCCGGTTGACCACGCGCCGCCCCATGCCAGGCAGGAAACTGGCGGCCACGGCCGCGTCGGCGTGCGCCAACGCCTTTTCCACGGCCTGGGGGACTCCTAGGCCATGTGCGAGAAACGCGGCCACGGCCGCCGCCAGCATGCCGGCGGTATCCCCGCTTCGCTCGGGCGGGGTCTGCCAGGGGAAGTTCGATGTGGTCCCGTTGGGGCCCAGCAGGACATTGGCGAAATGCCCGGGCCGCAGCGGGCTGCCCAGCACCAACACCCACTTCGCGCCCGCGCTCAGCATCGCGTGCGCGGGCGACGTGGCCTCGCCGATGTCCATGGCGCCCTCGGCATGCCATTGCGCCAGCCGGCCATGCTCGACCACCACCACGTCGGCCTGCGGCAGCACCAGTTCCAGCGTGGCCGCCAGCAGGTCGTCGGCCTCTTCCTGCTCGGCGACGTCCTGCGGCGTGGGCGCGCGTTGGCCCAGGTGCAGCACCAGCGGGACATCGCTGTAATCGGCGGCCACCTGCGCCACGGCGCTTGCTCCTTCCGCGCTGTACAGGCCGCCAACCTTGATGGCCTGCACCGGCATGTCTTCCAGGACGCAGCGCGCCTGGTCGTCCAGCATTTCGGGGGACACGGCCTGCACGTCCTCCACGGCCGCCGTGTCCTGGACGGTCAGGGCGGTCAGCGCGGACAGCGCGTGACAGCCCAGGCTGGCGCAGGTTACAGCGTCGGCGGGCAGGCCGTCCGAACCGGTGGGATCGAACGGCCCGAAGATCAGTACGATGGGGGGAGTCGGCGAAGTCACTTCGACAGCTTGGTCGGGCCCGTTTTTTGCGCAAACGCGCCCAGTTGCCTGTTGGGTTTCGGTAAGATCGACCCCATTCTAATGGATCGCGTCCGCTTGGGCGGTTTTATCGCCCCGCGAAGCCGTAACTTTCATAGCAGGGAAACTATGCGAACTTGGATGTGTCTTATCTGCGGTTGGGTCTATGACGAGGCGGCCGGCTTGCCGGAAGAAGGAATCCCGCCGGGTACCCGGTGGGAAGACGTGCCGCCGAACTGGGTCTGTCCCGAATGCGGGGCCCGCAAGGAAGACTTCGAGCTGATGGAGATCTGAACCATACGACCATCCACCACACTGTATGCCGGGCAAGCAAGGCCGCGGTATCGCGGGAAACGGCGCAAACTGTCCTGGGGGGACATTATGAGCGACGACGATAACAAGCCGGACGACGACATGCCGGCAGTCGATTTTTCGAATCAATTCCTGGTCGCCATGCCCAACATGGTGGAAGGCACTCTGGCCGGCGCGGTGATCTACATTTGCGAACATACGGCGAAAGGCGCGTTGGGGCTGGTAATCAACCGGCCCACCGACCTGACCCTGGGAACGCTGTTCGAGCGCATCGACCTGAATCTGGAAATTGCGCCGGTCAAGGAAACGCCGGTGTTCTTCGGCGGGCCGGTGCAGACGGATCGCGGTTTCGTGCTGCACGCGCCGCCTGGCGACTACACGTCCAGCATCAAGCTGGGCGGCCTGGCGCTGACCACGTCGCGCGATGTGCTGCAGGCGGTGGCCGACGGCAACGGCCCCGAACGCATGCTCGTCACCCTGGGCTACGCCGGGTGGGGAGCCGGCCAGCTGGAAAACGAAATGGCCCGCAACGCCTGGCTCAGCGTTTCAGCCGATCCGGACATCATTTTCGACGTGCCGCCGGAAGAACGCTACCCGGCTGCCCTGAAGCTGCTTGGCATCGATCCCGTCATGCTGGCCGGCGACGCGGGACATGCCTGAGGAGACGCTGCTCGGCTTCGATTTCGGCACCAAGCGCATCGGCATCGCCATTGGCAATACGCTGACCCGGCAGGCGCGGCCGATCGAGATCATTCACAGCGAGGTCCGCGATGTGCGTTTCACGCGCATCGCGGCCTTGTTGCGTGAATGGCAGCCGCAACGGCTGGTGGTGGGGTTGGCGCTGGACTCGCACGGCGGCGAACAGGAAGCCACGGCGCGTTGCCGCCGGTTCGCCAACCAGTTGCACGGCCGCTTCGGACTGCCCGTGGTGCTCGTAGACGAACGCGGATCCAGCATGGAGGCGCAGGCCTTGCTTGGAACCAACGCGCCGGACGATGCCATGGCCGCGGCGGTGATCCTGCAGCGGTATCTCGATGCAATGTGACGGTGCGGGCATGGTATGGTGGCGCCGCGCGGCCGAAGGGCCGCGGCCAGACCTTCACCGCCCATGACAGACCACGGTTCCTCCCTTTCCCGCCGCGAACCGCCAGGCGCCGACACAGGCGCCCAGGCCAGCCCGGACGCGCCACGCCACACCGACGATTGGCAGCGGGACGCCACGCCGCTGCCGTTGCGTATCGCCCGCTTTCTCCCTCGCGCCATCATCGTGGCCGCAATGGTGCTGGCCGGCCTTGTGCTGGTGGGCGTCGTCTACCCGTTCATCGGCTTGCGCGGCCGTTCGATGCTGAACCGCACCTGGTCACGGCTGCTGCTGCGCGTTTGCGGCGTTCGGCTGACCGTATGCGGTACGCCAGCCATGACCGGGCCGGTCCTGACGGTGGCAAACCACGTGTCCTGGCTCGATATCTTCGTGATCAACGCCGTGCGGCCCACGGCCTTCATCGCCAAGGCGGAAATCCGGCGCTGGCCTATCGTAGGCTGGCTGGTGGCGGGCGCCGGCACGCTGTTCCTGGAGCGCGGGCATCGGCACGCGGTCCGCGCAGTGGGTGAAGCCATGCGGTCCCGCTTCGCCCGGTCCGAGGCAGTCGGCCTGTTTCCGGAAGGTACGACCACCATGGGGTTCGAGCCGCTGCCTTTCCATGGCAGCCTGCTGGAGCCTGCGCGCGACACGGGAGTGGCCATCCAGCCGGTGGCCTTGCGCTTTCTAAGGCATGGCCGGCGCGACCCGTATGCGGCCTTCGTCGGCGAGGAAACCCTGGTAGGCAATCTTTGGCGCATCCTGGGCGTGCGCGGGCTGAGCGTGGAAGCGGTGTATCTGCCGGCGCTCGCGGTGCACGGCGAGGACGGTGCGGCGCATTCCCGCAGCGGCCTTGCGGCCATGGCGCGCGCAGCCATCCACGAAGCCGTGTCAACGTAGGCGGCGGCGTCTCAGTGGGCGTTGGGGTCCAGCCCCTTGCCGCAACTGACCTGGACCAGCTTCCGGTCCTGCATCCGCAGGGCGGTCAGCATGCCGCCCCACACGCATCCCGTGTCCAGGCAGATCACGTCCTTGCGCAACAGCAGTCCAAGCGTGGACCAGTGGCCGAACACCACCGTGATATCGCGCGTCTTGCGGTTAGGCACGTCGTACCAGGGAATCAGGCCCGCCGGCCAGGCGCCGGGCGCCACCTTCGTATCGAACTCCATATGTCCGGCTGGCGTGCATAGCCGCATCCGCGTCAGCGCGTTGATGATGACGCGCAGGCGCTTGCCGCCATGCATTTCATCATCCCAGGTGGTCGGCTGATTGCCGTACATCTTTTGCAGGGCCCGCTGCCAGTTGGGGCCCCGCAGCACGTCCTGCACTTCGCCCGCCAGCGACAGCGTCTTGGCGACGTCCCACTTCGCCAGCGCGCCGGCATGCACCAGCAGGTGGTTGTGTTCGAAATGCGCCAGCGGGCGCCAGCGCAGCCAATCGATCAGATCCTTTGCATCGGGCGCATCCAGGATTTCCTGGATCGTGTCGGATTTTCCCGGGCGCCGCACGCCGGCGGCCGCGGCCAGCAGGTGCAGGTCGTGGTTGCCGAGCACCGCGACCGCGCGGTCTTCCAGGGCGATCACCCGGCGCAGCGTGGCCAGCGACTGCGGGCCGCGGTTGACCAGGTCGCCCGCGAACCAGAAGCGGGACTCCGGTTCCCCCACCAGATCCGGGTGCGCGAGCAGACGCTCCAGAGGTTCGCAACACCCCTGCAAGTCTCCGATCATCCAGATGCTTGCGCTCAAGCCGGTGTCCTTGGGGGCGGTCGTGGCGCTCATACGGCCGGGCGGCGCCACGGCCAGCGCTGGTCCATGATGCGGGCCACGGTGTGGCGGTATTCCATCAGCGTCAACGCGCCCAGCGCAATCAGCAGCGCCGCCAGATTGGGCACGATGGCGGTGACCCAGGGCGCCCAATGGCTGAGCATGCCCACGTTCAGGGCAAGCTGGTTCACCATGAAGAAGGCCACCCCGACCAGGATGCCGATGAAGACCTTGGCGCCGACGCCGCCGCGGCGCGTCTGCATGAACGCCACGGGGGCGGCGATGGTCATCATGATCAGCAGGGTGAAGGGATACACCGCCTTGCGCCATACCGCCACGACCTGGCGGTCGGCCTGCAGCTGGTTGTGCCGCAGGTAGTCGATGTAATCGAGCAGCGTCACCAGCGACATGCGTTCGGGCGTCAGCACGCGGGCCAGCAATCGCCCGGGCGTGAGCGTCGTCGTCAGCTCGCGCCTGGGCAGCTTGATGACCTGGATGATCGGGCCGGTGGGCGGACGCGCATTGTCCAGGGCGTCGACGGCGTCGGGTGCGATGCGGTCTTCCGCCACGTTCTCCATGATCAGCTTGCCGTCGGCGAAACGGCCATGTTCGGCCTTGGACAGCGCGATCAGCTCCAGATCCTTGCGGAACTCGTACAGCGTGATGCCTTCCACTTCGCCGTCGGCCTTCAACTTTGCGATATTGATGGTCCGGCTTCCGCCGTCGCGGGTCGGCTCCTTGAACCAGTAGCCGCTTTCGAGCCGGTTGCCGCCCGCGCTGCCGCGGAACAATAGGTTGGCTTCGCCGCTTTTGATTTCGGCCCAGGGCGTGACCCATTCCGAAAGCACCGTCGCGCCGATCATCAGCGGGATGGTGACGATCCACAACATGCCAAGCAGCTTCAGGCCGCTGACGCCCGACACGCGCAGGATCACCAGTTCGTTGCGTTGCGCCAGACCGGCCAGCGCCAGGATGGAGCCGATCAGCAGCCCGATCGGCAGCAGGTCGTACAGGCGCGTCGGCATGGCCAGGGCCTGCAGGTAGAACAGCGCGAAGATCGTGAATTTGTCGCCGACGTTGTCCAGATCATCGACCAGCGCGAAGAAGGTGAACAAGCCGAGCAGCGCCAGCAGCACGACCGTGCATGAGCGGTAGATTTCACGGGCCAGGTATCGGCGGGCGGTGCGCATGAGGACGTGAAGTTGAATCGGCAAAGCGAGCTAGCTTAACAAAATTAGGGTATCTCGACCTGCTGCATGCGCCGTAGCAGGATGGCGGTGCGCCGGCTCAGATACGCGGTGACGCCGCGCTTGTCGTAGTACCGGGGGTTCGGCAGCATCGCGGCCAGGCGGGCGGCCTGCGCGGCGCTCAGCCGCGCGGCGCCGGTTCTGTAGTAGTGCTCCGCGGCCGCCTGGGCGCCGAACACGCCGACGCCCCATTCGGCGATGTTCAGATAGATTTCAAGAATGCGCCGTTTGGGCATGACCCATTCGATCATGTAGGCCAGGATCAGTTCCTGGCCCTTGCGCAGGTAGGTGCGCGAGCCGGACAGGAACAGGTTCTTCGCCACCTGCTGCGTGATCGTTGAGCCGCCGCGCATGCGGCTGCGGCCCATCTCGGCCTGCTCCTGGTTGTACTCCCAGGCCTTGCGCATGGCTTCCCATTCCACGCCGTCATGGTCCGTGAAATTGGCGTCCTCGGAGGCGATCACCGCGCGCTTCAGGCTATTGCTGATGTGGTCGTAGTCCACCCATTCGAAGCGCAGCCTGGCCTTGGGGTCGGTTTCCTGCAGCCGCGCCAATTCCTGGCGCATGACGGAGCTGCTGCCCGGATTGCGGTGCGCATACCAGACCACCATGCAGAACAGCCAGAGCTGGTAAAGGATGACCGCGCAAAGCAGCAGCATGACTCCGGCCGAAATGACCCGGAACCACGCTATCTTTCCAGTCGAACCCCGCCGCGTGGCCATCCGCGGCTTAGGGCGCCGCATGCGCCAGCTCCTGACGCAGCATCGCCAGGACCGGCTCGGGATCGGGCCGGACGCCATGCCAGATGAAAAAGCTTTCGGCCGCCTGGCCTACCAGCATGCCGAGCCCATCGGCCGCCAGGGCGGCGCCGTCGGTTGCCGCCTGCCGCATGAACGGCGTGGGTTGCGGCCCGTACATCATGTCGTAGGCCAGGGCGCCTTCCGCGTACAGGCCCGCCGGCAGGTCCGGCGCCGCATCGGCCAGGCTGCTGGCCGTGGCATTGACCACGACTTCCCAGGGCCCGCCCTTCAAGGCGTCGCCCAGCCCGCCGGCGCTGACGGTGGGCGATGGGGCGCCGGTGGCGCGCAGCCACTCCGCGGCCAGCGCCTGCGCCCGTTCGGCGGTGCGGTTGACGATGTGGATGCGGGCGCAGCCGGCCTCGGCGAGCGGCTGCAGCACGCCACGGGCCGCGCCCCCGGCGCCGACGATCAGGACCCTCGCGCCGTTCAGGTCGGCGCCGAGCCGGACCAGATCGGCCACCAGCCCGACGCCGTCGGTATTGCAGCCGTGCAGCGCGCCATCCTGCAACCACAGCGTGTTGACCGCCCCGGCCAGTTGCGCGCGCGGGCTCAGGTGCGCCGCAGCCAGGGCGTGCGCTTCCTGCTTGAAGGGGACCGTCACGTTCAGCCCCTTGCCGCCTCCGGTGAAAAACCCGCGCACGGTCGCTTCGAATGCGTCCACGGGCGCGGGCAGCAGCTCGTACGCCAGCGCGATGCCGGTCTGTTGGCCGAACAGCGCGTGGATGCGTGGCGACCGGCTATGCGAGACCGGGTTGCCGATGACGGCGTAGCGCCCAGGCGCCGGAGCGGCGTCAGTGGCGGCGGAGGCGGTGGCGGCGGTCATGGTGCCTGGGTCTCCAGCTTATCGTTGACGAAATTCCAGGTGCGGGTGATGGCGAGCACGTCGGTGTCGCGGGCGATGTCCGGCGGAAAAGGCGCGAAAGGCGCCGCCAGTTGCACGATGCGGCGCGCCGCCTGGTTCAGGACCGCGTGCGGCGACGGCTGATCGATTTCCACATCTGCCACGCTGCCATCCGCACGCACGTAAACGGTCATGCGCAGCGAGCCGTACACGCGTCCGCGGGCCTCGTCGGGGTAATGCTGGGTGCCGACCGCTTCGATGCGGCTGCGCCAGGCATCCAGGTATTGCGCGTAGCGCGAGGCTTCGGCGGACGGGGCCACGAACTCGCGGCGCGGCCGCTTGTTATAGGCCTGCACGCGCGCCGCCAGCGCCGCCACCTGGGCGTTCTGCAGCACGCTGTCCTGGTCCTGTTCGTCGCGGCCCGGCGTGGTCGCGTCCGGCACGGGCTCGCCCGACAGCCGCGGCGGGCTGACCTGGGTGCTTGCCTGCAATTGCGAAAGCAGACGCTGCTGGGCCTCTTCCAGGGATGCCTGGCGCTTGCGCATGGCCTCCAGCACCACGGCGCTGGGCGCGTCGCCCGATTGCGGCAACGGCGATTGCGCCATGCCTTTTTCGGCATCGCCGCCGCCCTCCACACTCGCCTGCGCGCGCACGTCGGCCTGGGCGGGCGCGGTCTCGGTGCGCGCGTTGACCAGGATGACCTCCAGCGACTGCGCGGGCGGGCGCGGCGTGCGTGGCGGCGCAAAGCGCACCGCCAGCACGAGGGCGTGAAAGATGAGGGAAATCGCCAGCCCCAGCCATAGGCGATGCTGAGCCGGCGCGCCCAGCCAGCGCGCGGTACGGGTCAGGTGAGAATAGGGATAGGCATGCACGCCCGCATTTTAGTCGCCTCGCGGGCGTTGCGTGCCCGCGCCTGTCAGCGCCGATCCGGGAAGATCCACAGTTGCGACGCGGGCAGCGCCAGACGGTAAGCGCCGGGCGCCCGGCTTTCCTGGCCGTAGGCGCGCAGCGCGATCGCGCTCACGGACTCGTCGCCCGGCGGCCGGAAAACGTATTCCCAGCGGTCGCCCAGATACATGCTGGTCATCAGCTGCATGTCGATGTGGTTGCCCTGCGCCTCGTCGCCAAGGCGAACCTGCTCCACGCGCACGACGCCGACGGCATCCTGGCCGGCATCCAGGCCCCCGCCGGCCTTGCCCCAGAGCGACCAGCCCTCGCCTTGCAGCCGGGCCTGGCCGTCGCGGATTTCCGTCACCTTGCCGTGCAGGCGGTTGTTGCTGCCCATGAACTCGGCGCAGAACAGCGTGGCCGGCGCGCCGTACATTTCCTGGGGCGTACCTTGTTGTTCGATGCGTCCGTTGTTCAGCAGCAGAATGCGATCGGAGATCGCCATCGCCTCGCTCTGGTCGTGCGTCACCATCAGCGCCGACAGGCCAAGGCGCACGATCAGCTCGCGCAGGAAGGCGCGCGCTTCCTCGCGCAGCTTGGCGTCGAGGTTGGACAGCGGTTCATCCAGAAGGATGACGGGCGGGTTGTAGACCAGGGCGCGGCCGATCGCCACCCGCTGCTGCTGGCCGCCCGACAACTGGTGCGGGTGCCGCTGCGCCAGGTGTCCCAGGCCCAGCTGGTCCAGCACCTCCTGCACGCGCTGCCGCGTTTCGGCCGCCGGAGTGCGGCGCAGTTGCAGGGGATAGGCCACGTTTTCGAACACCGTCTTGTGCGGCCACAGCGCGTACGACTGGAAGACCAGTCCCAGGTTGCGCGCTTCGGCGGGAATCTCGCGGCCGGCCGCGCCATCGTAGACGACGCGTTCGCCGATGGCGATCTGGCCGCGCTTGGGCGCTTCCAGGCCGGCCACCGCGCGCAGCAGCGTCGTCTTGCCGCTGCCCGACGGGCCCAGCAGGGAGACGACCTCGCCCTGCTTCAACGCCATCGATACGCCCTTCAGGACGGGGTTGTCGCCGTAGTCCAGATGCAGGTCGCTAACCGATAGTTCAATCATGAAGTTTCACTCCGAATCGCAGGGCGATGCCCAGGCCGATCACCACCAGGACGATATTGATGAAGGAAAGCGCCGCCACGATGTCGATCGCGCCGGCCGCCCACAGCGAAACCAGCATGGAGCCGATCGTCTCCGTGCCCGGCGACAGCAGGTACACGCCCGTGGAATATTCGCGTTCGAAAATCAGGAACATCAGCAGCCACGAACCGATCAGGCCATACCGGGCCAGCGGCACGGTAACGTGGCGGGTGATCTGGCCGCGCCGCGCCCCCGCGCTGCGCGCCGCTTCCTCCAGTTCCGGCCCCACCTGCAGCAGGGTGGAGGAAATCAGGCGCAAGCCGTACGCCATCCAGACGACCGTGTAGGCCAGCCACACGCTGAAAATGGTGCTGCGGATGCCGCGCAGCCATTCCACGAAGTTTTCGCGGAGCCAGTCGGCATACGGCAGGAAGGACAGCAGGCCGCCTTCGTCCAGCGCATTGTCCAGCCACAGCGGGACGAACAGGAACACCCACAGAAAAGCGAGGCCGGCCAGCAGGCCGGGGACCGCGCGCGGCACGAGCACGCTGTAGTCCAGGAAGCGGGTGACGTGGTCCTGCTTGCGATGCATGGCCAGTCCGATGAAGGTGTAGCAGGCCACCGCCAGACCGCCGCCGAACACGCCGATCGCCACGGAATTGACGATGGCGCGCAGCAGATTGGATTGCCCCATCACCGAGCGGAAGGCATCCAGCGACAGTACGTCCAGCAACGACACGCCCATGCCCCAGTTCGACGTGAACGCGCGCAGCACCACGCCGGCCAGCGGCACCACGATGGCGACGAACAGCCACAGCCACACCGCCGCGCTGGCCAGCCAGCGCCATTTGCCCAGCGGCAGCGGCCGCGCGCGCGAGGCCTTGCCTTTCACCGTCACGAAGCGGTTCGCGGTGCGCATCAGGCGCCTCTGCAAGGCGACCAGCGGCACGGTCATGCAGATCAGCACCACGGCCACCGCGGCCATCAAGTGGTATGACGGCGTGCCGAGCTTGTTCGTCAGCTTGTACAGATAGGTGGCCAGCACCAGGTTGCCTTCGGGGTCGCCCAGCACCAGCACCAGGCCGAATACCTCCAGCCCCAGGAAGAACAGCAGCACCGACGCGTACAGCAGCGCCGGCCGCACCATCGGCAGGCTCACCGACATCATCACGCGCAGCGGCGATGCGCCGGTGACGCGTGCGGCTTCCTCGACGTCCGATGCCATGCTGCGCAGCGCCGACGAGATATACAGATAGGCATGCGGCACGTGCGTCAGGCCGGCGATGATGACGATGCTCGTCATCGAATACACGTTCCAGGGCACGAAACCCAGCAGTTGCTTCGCCCAGGTCGAGAAGAAACCGACGGGGCCGGCGGCGACCACGTAGCCGAAGCCCAGCACCATGGGCGAAACGAAGATCGGCACCAGGATCAGGGGCTGGATCCAGTGCCGGCCCGGCAGGTCGGTGCGGATGAGCAGGAAGGCCAGCATGCCGCCCAGCGGCACCGCGATGATGAACAGGCCGAAGGCAAGGATCAGGCCGCTGATCAGCGCCTTGTAGAAATCCGGGTCGTCGAAGATGAAGCGGAAAGCTTCCAGCCCCGCTTCGCGTGACGGCGAGAAGAAGGGCGCGGACAGGAAGCTTTGGTACACGATCAACGACAGCGGCACGTAGATGGCCAGCGCCGTGATCAGCACCACCACGCCGCGCGGCAGCGACTGCCATCGGGAGCGCAATGTCTGCATGGAATTGTCCTAGTGTTCGGTCCGCCCGCGATGAAGGGGCGGCAAGGCGACGCGCAGCCTTGCGCCGCGGCGATTCGTCTCGTGTTTATTGTTTTCGATGGGCCGTCCGGCCCCACGATGGCCCGGACGGCCTTTGCAGCCTGGGGCCCCGGCAAGTGCCGGGGCGCCGCTCGGGCTTACTTGCCCGCCGCCTTGCGCCAGTCGTTGATGAATTCCAGGCGCTTCTTCTGCTGCAGGTAATCGAGCAGCGTTTCGTTCACCGGAATCGGCTTGAGCGCATTGCCAAGTTTCTTGGTCAGGCCGTCCACATCGTTGTCACCCGATACGTCGTCGCGAATGGACGCCATGTCGGCCTTGTTGGCGACCAGCTCCTGGCCTTTCTGCGACAGCAGGTAGTCCAGCCACAGCTTGGCCGCGTTGCGGTGCTTGGACTTCTTGCTGATGAAGGCCACGCGCGACAGGACCAGCGTGTAGTCCGTCGGATAAACGATACCGATCGATTCGTCCTTGCGGGCGCGCGCCTCGGCGTAGGAGCCCAGGATGTTGTAGCCCAGCAGGTTTTCGCCGGAGGAGACGCGTTCCATCATCGTGCCGGTGGACGACTGCACCACCAGGCCGCCCTTGGCCGTATCCCGCAAGGTGTCGAAGTAGTGCGGGTCGTGCATCTTGTCCTGTACCGCGAGCATGAAGCCCACCGCGGACTTCTCGATGTCGTAGGTGGTGACCTTGTTGCGGAATTTGTCGGTCTGGCTCGCGACGAGCTTGGCCAGCGCCGCATGGGTTTTGGGCACGTCGCCCTGCGGAATCAGCCGCTTGTTGTAGATGAACACCGCCGGTTCGTACGTCGTGCCGTACGCGGAATCCTTCCACACCGCCCAGGACGGCAGCTTGCCCGCCTCCGGCGACTTGTATTGCAGCGCGTAGTCCTTGGCGAGCTGCAGCGCCGAATCCATCGACGAACTCCACACCACGTCGCCGCTGCTGCCGCCGGACGCCTGTTCGCTGATGTAGCGGTTGTAGAGCTCCGTGCTGTTCATGTCGTTGTATTCGACCTTCACGCCGGGATAGGCGGCTTCGAAGCCCTTGATGATGGGGTCCGCCGTCTTGGTGTCGGTGGTCGAATAGATCACCACCGTGCCTTCCTTCTTGGCGCCGTCGATGATCTTCTGGTAGTCGGAGGGATAGCTTGCCGGCGTCTGGGCCAGCGCATTGACGGCGGCAAGGGAAAAAGCGGCGGCGCAAGCCGCCGCCAGGCGTGACGGGACGTGCATGGTTGTCTTCTCCGGTTGGAATAGTCATCGCTGGCGCGGCCAGCGTGGGCGCATCTTAGATGGCGCATGCTGTCGCCGTCCTGTCATGGGACGGCGTGATATCGCTTTACCGGGTCGCCGCCGCCGGCGTATCGGTGACCAGCCGGGTCCAGTTCTGCACGAACCGCGCGTGCCGCTGCCGGTCCAGGCCGACCAGCAGCGCCGGCCCCAGGGCGACGGGCTGGACGATGCCCTGCGAACGGGTCAGCACGGCGTCCGCCGCCCAGTTCGCGGAATCCTGCGCGGCGGCGCCCAGGCCGGTGCCCCGCGCGACCTCCGCCTGGCCGGCCGGCGACAGGATCCAATCGATGAAAGCGCGCGCGAGCGCGGGCTGAGGAGCGTGCCGGGCAATCAAGGCCGACCGCGGCAGCACGAGCACGTAGTCCTGCGGGAAGATCACCCCGATGGGACGGCCGGCCGCCTGGCGGGCCAGCGCATACGACCCCAGCACGTTGTAGCCGATGTCCAGCTCGTCCCGCTCGATCGCATCGAGCAGGCCGGCCGTGGTGCCGCTCAGCCGCGCGCCGACCTGGCCCAGCGCATTCGTCAGGCCCCAGAAGTTCGACGACACCTGTTCGTCTTCTTCCGCCATCAGCTGGCCCACGCTGCTGCGCGCGATGTCATAGGTGCCCACGCGGCCCTGCAGCCGTCCGCGTTCCGTCTCCAGCAAACGCAGCAATTCCTGGCGCGAGCGCGGCATGGTGGCCTCGCTGAAGCGGCGCGGGTTGTAGACGATCACGGCGGGTTCGAATGCGAAGCCGAAGACCTCGTCCCGCCACACCGCCCAGGACGGCAGTCTTTCCACGCCCGGCGCAGCGTACCGCAGCGCATAGCCGTCATTGGCGAGCCTGACCTGCAGGTCCGCCGCGGAGCTGATCAGCACATCGGTGTCGCGCATGCGGCCGCTGACCGTAGCCTCGTACAGTTCGCGGCTCCCCATTTCGCGATATTCGACGGCGGCGTCCGGCTGTGCGGCCTGGAAGGCCGCGATCACCGGCGCGGCCGCCGGCGTGTCCGTCGTTCCCGCGATGACGAGGAGCCGTTCCGGCGGCCGCTGGGCGGGAAAGCGCGTGACCATGGTGACATCATCGGACCTGCCGTCCGTCATGCCGGCGTCGCCGGATTGCGCGCGCACCGGCGCCGACGGCGTGGCCAGCATGCCGGCCAACAGCAATGCCGCGGCCGCCAGCAGGGCTTTGGGATACACCGGGCGCGCGAGCGGCAGCACGACGCGGGCCGACAATCCGCCCCCGGGACGATCCTGCAGCCAGAGCGCGCCGCCATGCGCCTGCGCGACGGTTTTCGCGATTGCCAGCCCCAGGCCCGATCCCGGCGTGCCGGCGCCGCTGCGGCCGCGCGTGAATCGCTGCAGCACCGCTTCCTTCTCGTCGTCCGCGATGCCCGGACCGCAATCGGCAACGGTCAGAGCCACGCGATACCCCGACACAGGCGTGGCTTGGATTTCCACGGGTCCGGAAGGCGCGTAGCGCAGCGCGTTATCCACCAGATTGCGCAGCATCTCGCGCAGCGCCACGCGGTCGCCGGCGACACGTGCGCGTCGCACCTCCGGCGCAATCCAGATGCGCAGGCGCTGCGCCTCCAGCGGCCCGATGCGGCGCCGGGTTTCGTTGATGGTTTCGGCGATGCCCACCGAGGCCTGGCCGCGCATTCCCAGGCGGTGCGTGATGGTCGCGTCCATCAGCAACTGGTTGATCAGCTGGCTGGCCTGGGTGGCGTTCTCGTGGATGCGCGCCACGCGGGCGCGCAGCCGGTCGGGATCGGTCTCGTCCATCGCGACTTCGGCTTGCGCCCGCAGCGATGCCAGCGGGGTACGCACCTGATGCGCGGCGTCCGCCACCAGGTTGTTCAAAGACGACATGATGCCGCTCAAGCGGCGCATGAAACCGTTCAAGGCTTCCGCCAGCCCCTTGACCTCGCGCGGCACGGGGGTCTCGAGCGGCGTCAGGTCGTCCGGCGCCCGGGCGCGAAGCGAGCGTTCGATCAGGGACAGGGGAGCGAATGCGCGCTGGATGCCGAACCACAGCAGCGCCAGCGCCACGGGCACGACCACCAGCAAGGGCAATGCGCTGCGGTTCAGGATCTCGGCGGCCAGGGCTTCGCGCGCATCGCGGGTTTCGGCTACCCGGATGGTGACCCAGCCCGCGTGGCGCCCCGCGGAAATCAGGCGGCCCACCGTGGCGACACGGACCGGTTCGTCGTGATACCGCAGATCCGCAAAGACCGGCGCGGCGGACTGCGCCAAAGGCAGCGTGGCCGCCAGGTCGTCATAACCCGTGACCGGTTTTCCGCTGGCGTTGCGCACGGTATAGAACACCCGGTCGTTGCCCGACAGCATGGCCAGCGAGGAAAACGGCGGTTCGGCCGTTACCCCGGTGTCGTCGATCTGCACCGACCCGGCGATCGTCAGCGCCGACGCCGCCAGCAACCGGTCGAAGGCGCGGTCCGCGGCGCGATGGGCGTAGTCCCGCAGGAAGGCGCCCACCGCGATGCAGGCGCACAGCATCAACAGGCAGCCCATCGCGAACACACGCCCCCGTATCGAGGATGCCGCGTCAAGGTCCATGGCGTTGCTTCCGGGTGACGGGAAACTAGGAAGAAACCGGTGAATCGTCGTGATGACGCGCCTGGTAGCCCACGCCGCGCACAGTCACGATATCCACGGTGGCGCCCGCAATCTTGCGCCGCAGACGTGAAACCAGCAGTTCGAGCGCGTTGGGCAGAACGTCTTCCAGGTCGAACAGCTGGCTCATCAGTCTTTCCTTGCTGACCGTGCTGCCGATGCGATCGAGCAGGATTTCCAGCAAGCGGAATTCGCGCCGGCCCAGCGTAACCGGCACGCCGGCGATGTGCGCCGTGCGTCCGGCCACATCGAGCGTCAGGTTGCCGTGCACCGCCACGCTCGTCGTGCGGCCCGCCGGACGGCGCAGCAAAGCGCGCAAACGCGCTTCCAGCTCGCGCAGGTCGAACGGCTTGACCAAGTAGTCGTCCGCGCCCAGATCGAGCATGTCGATTTTGTCTTCGATCTCCGCGCGGGCGGTGATCACGAGCACCGGCGCTTCCACGCCCGAGGCCCGCAGTTCCCGGATGACGTCGAAACCGCTTTTTCCGGGCAGCATGATGTCCAGCACCAGGGCGTCCCAGGCTTCCAGCCGGATCCAGCGCAGCGCGGTTTCGCCATCGCGCACCCATTCGACGCTATGGCCCGAGGCGCGCAGCTTGCTTTCGATGGCGTCCCCCAGGTCGGCATTGTCTTCGACGAGCAATATCCGCATCGTGTCTCCTTTTCCCCCCTGCGGTGGCCGGCCGGTCGCCGCGGCGGCGGCGCCGCGCGGCCGGCTGCGCAGGTACGCCAGCGGCTATTCCGCCTTGTTCTTCTCCGTGCCGCTCTCGTCCACGACGGCGCCGGGCTGAGCCGCTTCGACGGCGTCGATGGCTTCCGACGGCATCCGCGCCACCGCGTCGAGCTCGGCGGCATCCACCACATCGGCGGACGTTTCGCCCGGCGTTTCTTCGTCCGCGCCCAGGTCGGCGGCCGCCGGAGCTGCCAGCTCGCCGATGAAGCGGCACTCGAGCTCCAGCGTCAGTTCATCGCAACCGAGCAGATCGATCTCCACCTGCGTGCCGCGGGCCAGGGCCGGCATGCCCCCCACCCGGGTCACCAGGGGGGCATTGTTCAAGCGGACCAGGTCGTCGCGCAGCACGCTGGCGGTGGTGCGCTGGATATTCTGTTGCGCCAGCCAGCGCAGGCACCAATACCGCTCCATCGTGTTCTGGAACTCGCCCCAGGCGGCGTATTGCGCATCGAAGGCGCCGATGATGGCGAACAGGTCGGCATCCTTCGGCTTGAACGGAGCGGCCAGGCGCGCCGACACGCCGTTGTCCACGGCCGCGATCAGCTGCCACTGATTCACCAGATCCACGTAGCGGCGCAGCGGCGACGTGCACCAGGCGTATTGCGGCACGCCAATGGCCTCATGAGGCAACGGCTGCGTGCTCATCCTGACCCGGCCGGCCTGCTGCGAACGGTAGATGCCCGGCACGCCGTGGCGCGCCAGCAACCCGCCCCACAGGTTGTTCGCCAGGATCATGTATTCGGCCACCATGCGGTCCAGCGGCGCGTTGCGCCGCCGCGGAACCAGGCGTACCGGCGTATCGGGATCGTCCGGGTCGCCGTCCAGATAGAAGCTGTATTCCACCCGGGTGTTGTTCTCAGGCTTGCCCCGCGCGGCATCGCGGCGCGCGGACAAGGCTTGCGCCAGGCGCCACAATGGGCGCAGCCAATGGCCGTAGGGCAGGTCGGCCTGCGGGTCGTCCAGGGCCGCTTCGCTGATCACTTCGTCCAACAGGTTGTGGCGCAGGTTCTCCCGCACCACGATGCGCTCGACCCGGCTTTCGGATTCCAGGATCTCGCCGGTTTGCGGATCGGCCACGGCATACAGCGACAGCGCCGGCACCTCGCGCCCGGCGTCCAGCGAAAACGCCTGGATGACCGCTTCGGGCTGCATGGGGATCTTGTCGCCCGGCATATAGACCGTCGACAAGCGCGCACGGGCCAGCTTGTCCAGTTCGCTGCCGCGCGTAACGCTCAGGCCGGGCGCCGCCACATGGATCCCGACGCGCAGCTTGCCGTCCGGCAGGCTCGATACCGACAGCGCATCGTCGATCTCGGTGGTTGTGACGTCATCGACGGAATAAATCTCGGCGTCGGCCAGCGGCAGCTCCCGTTCCGGGGCCGGCACGGCGACTTCCGGGAAGCCGGTGCCGCGCGGAAAATACTGCGCCAGGAAACGGCGCTTGTGCAGCGCCAGAGCATGGGGAAAGGCGCCCAGGTCCAGCAGCAGGCGGTCCGCGCTTTTCTGCAGCCGCGAGCAAGCGGCTTCCAGCGCCTTCCACTGCATGGTGTTCTTGTCGGGCCGGACGACCAGGGATTCGGCCATCCCGGCGATTTCCGGCGGCAGGCGGCCCGCGACCATCTCGTCTACCCATTCCTGCTGCTGCGCCGCCTGCTTCTGTTTCTTTTCGATGGCGGCCAGCGCGGCGGCCAGGATGTCGGGCGGCGCCGGGCGGTAGCGTCCCTTCCCGCGCCGGTGGAAGTACGCCGGCGCGCCGTGCAGGCGCAGCAATAGAGCCGCCTGTTCGGTGGGCGAGGGCGGGTGCCCGTAATACTCTGCAGCAAGGGCGGGCGAGTCGAATTCTTCCTGGGGCGCGCACTCCCACAGGAATTGCAGGTCGATGTCGGCGGCGGCCGCTTCGGCCTGTTTCAGCAATTCGGCCGGTTCCGGAGACGAAAAGGTGAACAGGGCGTTGGCGCGCTTGATCTTGCTGCGCTTGCCCGACTCGGACTCCACCTGCAGGCTGGCGTCCGACTCGGAAAGAATGTGGCCGGCCTTGAATTGGCCGTCGTCTTCGTAAAACACGTGCATGGCGTGGTCCATCTGTGGCGCGCGGCCGGAAAACGCCGCGCGCACGAATCCTGCTGGTTCGTTATTGGTTTATGGAAGGGGCGTCCAGGGCGAACGCAAGGACTTCGGGCATCCACATGGCGAAGTCGGACAGCCCGTGGTCGCTGCCCTGCACGATGCGCTGGCGGCAACCCGAATACCAATCGCGCATTTCCCGCCAGTCCAGCAGCTCGTCGCCCGTGGCGGCGACCAGGAAATAGCGTTCCGGATGCGTCGGTCCGCGCACCTGCAAGGCGGCAAGTTCGTCGACATACTCGGCGCGGAATTCGAACGGTTCGCCGGAATGATACATATGCTGGCGGCCCACCTGCGTGGCCAGGTCGCGGGGCGCGTGGACGGCGGGGTTCAGTAGTACCGCTTTGCAGTCCAGCTGTTCCGCCACCCACGTCGCGTAATAGCCGCCGAGTGAGGAGCCGATCACCGTCAGGGCGCGCGGTGTGGCGATGCCCCGCCGAGCCAGTTCCGCCAGTTGCTCCCTGGCCAGGGCCAGGGCCAGGTCCGCGGCGGCCCGCGGACTGGCCGGCAGCTGCGGGCAGCGCCAGTCGGCCGCCAGGCCGCGCCGCGCCATTTCGTCGGCCATCATGCGGGCCTTGAACGAGGCGGGAGACGAGCGGAAACCGTGCAGGTAGAGAATCATGGTTGCTCCCGCGCCGACGACGGTCCGGCCAGCGCGTCGAGCAGTTTGTCATGGATGCCGCCGAAGCCGCCATTGCTCATGACCAGGACATGGTCGCCGGCGCGCGCGGCGGCCGCGATGGCGCGCACCATGGCGTGCAGATCATCGTAACTCGTCGCGCGCCCGCCCAGGGGCGCCAGGACGCGCGCCGGGTCCCATCCGAGCGCGTGCTTGCCCTCGTGCTGTCCGAAGCAGAACACCAGGTCCGCTGCCTGAAGGGCGTCGGGCAGGCGTTCGGCCATGGTGCCCAGCTTCATCGTATTGGATCGCGGCTCCAGTACCGCGAGGATGCGCGCCGTGCCCACGCGCCGGCGCAGGCCGGCAAGTGTCGTGGCAATGGCGGTGGGGTGGTGGGCGAAGTCGTCATAGACGGCCACGCCGCGCACCGTGCCGCGCAACTCCATGCGGCGCTTTACGCCGCCGAAGGCGGACAGGGCTTCGATGGCAGCCTGGGGCGCCACGCCCGCATGCTCGGCCGCCGCCATGGCGGCCAGCGCATTCATGCGGTTGTGTTCGCCCAGCAGCCGCCAGCGCACCCTTCCCACATCCACGCCTGCCCGGCGGACGTCGAAGCTGCCGTCGCCGTCCGCGGCCCCGGCCTGCCAGTCGCCGCCTTCGCCAAAGCGGGTAATCGGCGACCAGCAGCCGCGCGCCAGCACGCGGTCCAGCGCCTCGCTGCGGGCGGGCGCCACGATGCGTCCCTGCCCCGGGACCGTTCGGACCAAGTGGTGGAACTGGGTCTCAATGGCGGCCAGATCGGGAAAGATGTCCGCGTGGTCGTACTCCAGGTTGTTCAGGATCGCCGTGCGCGGGCGGTAATGGACGAACTTGGACCGCTTGTCGAAAAACGCCGTGTCGTATTCGTCGGCCTCGATGACGAAAAACCGCTGCGCCGGGTCCAGCCGCGCCGATACCTGAAAGTCCTGCGCCACGCCGCCCACGAGAAAATTCGGCCGCAGGCCGGCATGCTCCAGGATCCAGGCCAGCATCGCGCTGGTGGTCGTCTTGCCGTGCGTCCCAGCCACGGCAAGCACATGTTGGCCGGCCAGCACGTGGTCGCCCAGCCATTGGGGGCCCGACACGTAGGGCGCGCCGGCGTCAAGGATCGCTTCCATGAGCGGATTGCCGCGGCTCACGACGTTGCCGATGACGTACAGATCCGGCCGCAGCGACATCTGATCGGCGCCGTAACCTTCGATCAGCTCGATGCCCTGTTCGGCGAGCTGTGTGCTCATGGGCGGATAGACGCCGGCATCGCAGCCCGTAACGCGGTGGCCGGCGGCGCGCGCGATCAGCGCCAGGCCTCCCATGAAAGTGCCGCAGATGCCTAGAATGTGCAGATGCATAGCTTGTTTTCTCCTGCCGGCATTGTAGAGGCTGGCGTTCGCGCCGCCCGGCGTCCGCACGTTTGCCGCCCGCGACGGTAAGATGGCCGCTTCAAATCCCGTCGGAAGAAATGCCCGTATGAAGCGACGAAGCTTTCTCCTGTCCCTCGCCGGCGCCGCGGCGGCCGTTCCCGGACTCGTTCGCGCCCAGTCTGGCGGCGGGGCCGCTCTGCTGGCGCAGACCTACACGGATGTCCACGGGCAGTCCCAACCGCTTGCGCAGTGGCGCGGCAAGCCCATGCTGGTCAATTTCTGGGCGACCTGGTGCGCGCCATGCGTGAAGGAAATGCCCGAGCTGGACGCGCTGCATCGAAGCCATCCGGGCATCCAGTTTTTGGGAATCGCCATTGATTCGGCACCGAACGTCGCGAAATTCCTCGCCAAAGTGCCGGTCTCGTATCCCGTGCTGGTGAGCGGGCCGAGGGCTATCGAAGTCATGCGCGGACTCGGAAATGCGCCCGGCGGTCTGCCATTTACCGTCATTTTGACGGCAAATGGCGACGTGAAAACGCAGTTTCTCGGCGTCCTCGACGTTTCCGCGACCGAACAGATATTGAAGCAGCTGACCGGCTGAGGCGGAATGGACAAATAGGCGAAATTGTCGTAAAAAGCGGGGTTATTCGCGGTTTTCGCGGTACCAGCCCGTCCGGCGTAACCGGACGGTCATATCCGCGGACCGGGAGCCGAACAGCGGCTTTTCCGTGTCTTATCCACCGGCAATCTGCCAGGCCGTCTTGCAAGCGGCCGGGCGGCCACCATCCTGGCAGCAATGGCGCAACGCATACTGGTCCTGCACGGCCCCAACCTGAATCTACTGGGTACCCGCGAACCGGGCATCTACGGCAGCCGCACGCTGGCGCAGATCAATGACGGCCTTGCGGCACTTGCGGCGGATCTCGGCGTGGTGCTCACGGCGTGGCAAAGCAATCACGAAGGCGAGCTGGTGGAGCGCATCCAGGCGGCACGCGAGGATGGGACGGATTTCATCGTCATCAACGCGGCTGCCTATACGCATACCAGCGTCGCGGTGCGCGACGCCCTGGCGGCCGTGGCGATACCGTTTATTGAAGTACATTTGTCCAACTTGTATAAGCGCGAACCCTTCAGGCATCACTCCTACCTGTCAGATCTGGCGGTGGGGCTTATTTCCGGCCTCGGGCCGGACGGCTACGAAGCCGCGGTCCGTTACGCGGCCCGCCACTGACTCGTTCGACCTGTTTTTCACACCCTCTATATAGATATCCGACACGGCGTGCCGCAGGGGTGCCCGTGGACAAACATTCCGGGAAGCAGCTTCTATGGACCTCAGAAAACTCAAGACCCTGATCGACCTGGTGGCCGAGTCCGGCATCGCCGAACTCGAAATCACCGAGGGCGAGGGCAAGGTGCGCATCGTCAAGTTCTCGCAGACGGTGCAGCCCGTTGCCTACCATCAGCTCCCTGAGGCCGCGCCGGCGCCGCAGGCGGTGCCCGCCGCGCCGGCGGCTGCCGCGGCGCCCGCGCCGGCTGCGCCGGCCGTTCCGCAGGGCCATGTCATCAAGGCGCCCATGGTCGGCACCTTCTACCGTGCCCCGAACCCGGGCGCCGCGCCGTTCGTCGACGTCGGGCAGTCGGTCAAGGAAGGCGATCCGCTGTGCATCATCGAAGCCATGAAGCTTCTGAATGAAATCGAGGCCGACAAGGCTGGCGTCATCAAGGAAATCCTGGTCGAAAACGGCGAGCCCGTCGAATACGGCCAACCCCTGTTCGTCATCGGCTGATCGTTCCCATGTTCGAAAAAATACTGATCGCCAATCGCGGCGAGATCGCCCTGCGCATTCAGCGGGCCTGCCGCGAGCTGGGCATCAAGACCGTGGTCGTCCATTCCGAGGCCGATCGCGATGCCAAATACGTCCGTCTGGCCGACGAATCGGTCTGCATCGGGCCGCCGCCGTCGCGTGAAAGCTACCTGAACATGCCGGCCATCATTTCGGCCGCGGAAGTGACCGATGCCGAGGCCATTCACCCCGGCTACGGCTTCCTGTCGGAGAATGCCGACTTCGCCGAGCGGGTCGAAAAAAGCGGCTTCGTCTTCATCGGTCCGCGGCCGGAGTCCATTCGCCTCATGGGCGACAAGGTCAGCGCCAAGCGCGCCATGATCGACGCCGGCGTGCCGGTCGTGCCGGGATCGGAGGGCGCGCTGCCCGACAACCCGCAGGAGATCCTGCGCATCGCCCGCGAGGTCGGCTATCCCGTCATCATCAAGGCCGCCGGCGGTGGCGGCGGCCGCGGTATGCGCGTGGTCTATACCGAGGCAGCGCTCATCAATGCCGTCAACATGACCCGTTCGGAGGCCGGCGCCGCGTTCAACAACCCGGAAGTCTATATGGAGAAGTTCCTCGAGAACCCTCGCCATATCGAAATCCAGGTGCTGGCCGACGGCGGCCGCAATGCCATCTGGCTGGGCGAGCGCGATTGCTCCATGCAGCGCCGCCACCAGAAGGTCATCGAAGAGGCGCCGGCGCCCGGCATCGCGCGCCGGCTGATCGAGCGTATCGGCGACCGCTGTGCCGACGCCTGCCGCAAGATCGGCTACCGCGGCGCGGGCACGTTCGAGTTCCTCTACGAGAACGGCGAGTTCTATTTCATTGAAATGAACACGCGCATCCAGGTGGAACATCCGGTGACCGAGCTGATCACCGGCATCGACCTGGTGCAGCAGCAGATCCGCATCGCCGCCGGCGAAAAATTCACGCTGCGCCAGCGCGACGTCGTGCTCAAGGGCCACGCCATCGAATGCCGGATCAACGCGGAAGATCCCTTCCGTTTCGTGCCCAGCCCCGGCCGCATCACCAACTGGCACACGCCCGGCGGTCCAGGTGTGCGCATCGATTCGCACGCATTCAACGGGTATTTCGTTCCGCCGAACTACGATTCCATGATCGCCAAGGTCATTACGTACGGCGACACCCGCGAACAGTCGTTGGCGCGCATGCGCATTGCGCTGTCCGAGATGGTGGTGGAAGGCATTTCCACCAATATTCCGCTGCACCGGGAATTGCTGCAGGACGCCCGCTTCATCGAAGGCGGCACCAGCATCCATTACCTGGAGCAGAAATTGTCGCAGCGTCCCTGACCGTACAATACGTTCGAGGGCCGGCCACGCCCGGCGCGGGCCGGCGGCCGGCCCTCGATGCCTAAACGGAAGGTCGTTTCATGCGTGAGCTGGTGCTCCATTCCTCCGAGGCGCAGGCCGAGGCCCTGTCCGATGCGCTGCTGGAAGCGGGCGTTCTGTCGGTATCGGTGGAAGACGCCGATCGCGATACGGATGCCGAACAGCCTTTGTTCGGCGAACCGGGCACCGAGCCCGACGTCCAGGCCTGGGAGCGCAACCGGGTGGTTGCCCTCCTGCCCGATGGCGCCGATCCGGCGCAGATTCTGGAAGGGGTCGGCGACGCGCTCGGCGCCGACTATGCCGATGCCCTGCGCGACTGGACGTTGCGCGACGTCCCGGATGCGGATTGGGTGCGGCTGACCCAGTCGCAGTTCGGACCCATCCCGATCGGCAAGCGTATCTGCATCGTCCCCAGCTGGCATCGCGACGACCCGGCCCCATCCGCGCCGGATCAGGATGCGGCCCGGGATATCCGGATCGAGCTCGATCCGGGATTGGCGTTCGGCACCGGCAGCCATCCCACCACGCATCTTTGCCTGGCATGGCTGGAGGCGAATCTGCCGGCCGGCGCCACCGTACTCGACTACGGCTGCGGATCCGGCATTCTGGCGATTGCCGCGCGCAAGCTCGGCGCGGGACGCACGTGGGCCGTGGATATCGATGAGCAGGCGGTCGCCGCCACGCGCGATAACGCCCGCGTGAATGCCGTGGACGTTCAGGCCATGTTGCCCGACGCGTTGGAAGAGGGCGCGAGCGACGTCGTGGTGGCCAATATCCTGTCGAATCCGCTCAAGGTCCTCGCGCCCATGCTTTGCGCGCGCGTCGCCGCCGGCGGCTCGCTCGTGCTCTCCGGTGTCCTGGCGCGCCAGGCCGACGAGGTCTGTGCCGTGTATGCGCGGTGGATGCCCATGTCGGTCTGGCAGGAAAGGGACGGCTGGGTCTGCCTGCACGGGCGCAAGGCCTGACGCCGCCCGGCACGGGAGCCCGCCATGGCCATGACCACCCGCTGCCCGCATTGCGGCACCGCTTTCAAGGTGGTGGCCGACCAATTGCGCGTACGCAATGGGCTGGTGCGCTGCGGCGTGTGTTGGCGGGTCTTCGATGGCTACGCCGCCATCGTGGACGAATCCGGCCGTCCGGCGCCTGTGCCGGCGCCGTCCCCCGTACGCGCCCCCGCGCCAGGCGCGGTCCCGCCTCCCGAAGCGACGTCGCCGGTGCTTTCCGTGAAAGCGGCCGACAGCCGCTCGGCCGGCTACGCGCCGGAGTCGCCGCCCGCGTCCGTCATACCGCCCCGACCCGAATCGGCGTCGCCCGAGCGCGGCGCTGCGCCGCGACCGCCCTGGGAACCGGAGCGCCACACCGTATCGCGCGAGCCATGGGAATCGGCGCCCGCAGCGCCCACGCCTCCTGTCGAGCCCGCCGGTCCTGCGGCGGCGCGCCCCCCATGGGAACCGGAACATCCCGCGCCGCCCCGGCCGTCATGGGAGACGGCACATCAGGGCGGTTCGTACACGCCGTCGGAGTCCGCACGCCTGATCCGCTCCGGACGCCGGCCCGAATCGGCGCGGCCCAGCGAACATCAATCCGGTTTCGAATCGTCCCATCGCGATGAGCCGGTGCGTGCGCCCGGATCGCCGCGCGGTTTCGCGCCGCGGCCCGAAGCGGTTCGGACACAGCCGCCGCCGCGGGCGCCTTACGTCGGGGCAGCCGCGCCGCCTGCGGAGCCCGCCGTCCTGCGTGGCCGGGACGACAGCCATCGTGTCGGCACGCACCGCGTCGATCCGCTGCTTCTTTCCGGCTATCCGCCCGGACGCCAGCCGGCCGGGGATGAGGAGCGCTACGGCGATCCCTACGCCGATCGCGACGCCGATCGGGACGTTTATGGCGACCCCTACGGCGAACCCTATGCGCCTTACCGTCAGGACGATCTCGACGACGCCGAGCAACAGGCGCGCGATCTCCATCTGTCTGGCGACGATCGGCGCGACCGCGACGAGCCTGCCGTCGCCCGGCCGGGCATCTATGCCCGCCGTGAACCCGATGAAGATGCGCCGGACTACATTCCGGTCCCCGGCGAGGTCCGCACCCGGTACGACGATGCCGACACCGGCATGGCGCCGCCCATCTTCATGGACGAAGAGGTCCATCGCCGCCGCGCATGGATTGCGCGCTTGTGGGGCATCGGCTGCCTGATCGGTCTGCTCGTGCTGGGCTTGCAGTGGGTTTACATTTACCGTACGTCCATCGCCACCGCCGTCCCGGCGCTGCGGCCGGCTTTGGAAAGCGTGTGTGCCCAGATGGGCTGTCAAGTCGGCTATGTGCGGCGCCTGGAACGCATTTCGATTACGGCATCGTCGCTGCAGCCGCAGAGCGGCGCGGCTGCCGATGACGGCCAGATGCGCCTGGTGCTCAGGGTCACCATGCGCAACCGCTACGACAAGCCCCAGCCGTGGCCGGCTTTCATGCTGCAGCTCACCGACCTTTCCGACACGGTAGTGGTGCGCAAGGCGATCCTGCCCGAGAACTACCTGCCACCTGGCGCCCAGGGGCCGTTCCCCGCCGGCGGCGAGCGCAGCATCGCGGTGCCGGTCCAGGTCAACGGTCTGCACGTCAACGGCTACCAGCTCGACAAGTTCTTCCCCTGATCTCCGCAAAACAAGGATTTTTCAACATGGCAGCTCCGGTACTGGTGTGCGGCTCCATGGCTTTCGACACCATCGCGGTGTTCGAAGGCCGCTTCAAGGAGCACATCCTGCCCGATCGTATCCACGCCCTCAGCGTGTCGTTCCTGACGCCTTCCATGCGCAAGGAATTCGGCGGTTGCGCGGGCAACATCGCGTACAACCTGAGGCTGCTGGGCGGCAACCCCGTACCGGTCGCCACGGTTGGCGACGATGCGGGCGATTACCTGGAGCGCCTGTCCACGCTGGGCATCGACGCCAGCCGAGTGAAAACGATTCCCGGCACCTTCACGGCCCAGTGCTTCATCACCACCGACCTGGACGACAACCAGATCGCGGCCTTCCACCCCGGCGCCATGGCGCATGCGGCCGACAACGACCTGACAGGGGCCGTGGCGCAATGGGCGATCGTCGCGCCCGATGCGAAAGAGGGTATGTTCGCGCATGCGCAGCGTCTGAAGGCCGCCGGCATTCCCTTCATCTTCGATCTCGGCCAGGCCATGCCGCTTTTCGACGGCGACGATTTGCGCCGCATGCTTGAGCTGACGCAGGCGCTGACGGTCAACGACTACGAGGCCGGCGTTATCGAGCAACGTACCGGCAAGAGGATCGAGGAGCTGGCGCGGACGCTGCAGGCCGTCGTGGTGACCCGCGGCGCGGAGGGCGCCACCCTGTGGACCGAGGGCCGGGAGCATGCGATTGCGCCGGTGCGCGCCAAGGCGGTGGTGGACCCTACCGGTTGTGGCGACGCCCATCGTGCCGGGCTGCTGTACGGCCTGACCAACGGGTGGAGTTGGCTCGACAGCTGCAAGCTGGCGAACGTCATGGGCGCCATCAAGATCGCGTCGCGCGGGCCGCAGAATCACCGCCCGACGCGCGAGGAGATCGGCGACTTGCTCAGGCAGGCCTACGGCTTGTCCTTGCCGGCGCTGGATTGAGCCGCAAGCGGCTGGCGTTCTGCCGATCGTTCCGAACGCCGGCCCCCATTGGGGGCGGCCGGCGCTAGAAACGCCCGTCATCGTTTTCCGGATAAGCACCGGCCCAATCGCGGCTCGGTCTGAAATTTGCGTGCGAAATCTAGCACGAGTCCAAAACAAAAGGTTGCAGCGTATTTCCGCGGCCGCAATTCAGACGGCTCGCCACAGGTGCGCGGAGTATCATCTGCAACGCTGGCATATACCGATCAGGAGATCGCTTCATCATGAACCATACCGTCCCCTCCGTTTCCTCTGGCCGCCCCCGTGCCGTTCGCTGGGTGGCGATTACCGCTGTCGTCGCTTCGGTCGCCATGGTCTCCGGCTGCGCGAACCGCACCGCGTCCAGCGCGGTCTACAGCTACGATCAGGCGCAGCGCGAGCAGATCGTGCGCACGGGTACGGTCACCGGCGTGCGCCCCATCACCATCGAGAGTGACAAGTCCAGCGGCGCGGGTCTGCTGGGCGGCGCAGCGTTGGGCGGCGTGGCCGGCAACGCCGTCGGCGGCGGTAGCGGCCGCACCATCGCTACCGTGGGCGGCGCCATCCTGGGCGCCCTGGCAGGCAACGTCATCGAAAACCGCGTCGACAAAACCTCCGGCCTGGAAATCACCGTGCGCCTGGACAACGGTGAAACCCGCGTCGTAGCCCAGGCAGCCGACGTTCCCGTCAGCGTCGGCCAACGCGTGCAGGTCATCAGCGGCAACGGGCCCACGCGCGTAACGCCGATGTAAGGGCGAAAGCGCCCCGCGCCCGCCAGGCGGTGCACGCTTGGCGGGCGTTCAGCGTGGGCCGAAGCCGCGATAGGGCTGCAGCGGGATGACGAGCTGGATTTCCAGCATGCCGGCCCGCACCAAGGGCAGGGTTTCCAGGTGGGCGAGCGCAGCCTTGCGGTCCGGCGCCTCGATCAGCGAGCACGCGCCTCGGATATCGCCGCGGTACCAGATCTGGCGGACATGGCCGTCCATGTAGAGCTGCCGCGCCCGTTGTGCTTCCTCTTCCAGGTACGGAGCGAAATCCTCATCGCCGTACAGCTCGGTACGCAGGCGGGAAATGGCGAGAAATTGCATGTGGACCTCCTGTGTGCTACTCCGCCGAGGCGCCGGATGTCCTGACGATCTTGCCCCAGCGATCGATCTCATCGTTCACGTAACGGTCGAATGATTGCGGCGTGCCGGGCTCGGCCTGGACGCCCATGCTTTTGAACCGGGCCAGCAGGTCCGGCTCGGACAAAGCCTTGTTGATACCGGCATTCAGCGCCGCCACGACGGCTTCCGGTGTGCCGCGCGGTGCGAACAGGCCGTACCAGGACTTGATTTGGAAGTGCGGCAGGCCGGCCTCCGCGCTGGTCGGGATGTCGGGCGCGGAATCCAGGCGGGCCGGGCTCAGCACCGCCAGCGCACGCAGTTTTCCGCTCTGCACATAAGGCAGAGACGAAGGCGCGTTATCGAACATCACGTCGATTTGTCCCGTCATCAGGTCGGTGAGGGCGGGCGCGCTCCCCTTGTACGGAATGTGCGTCAGTGTGACGTCCGCCTGCTGCTCGAACATCACGCCTGAGAGATGCGTCGATGATCCCGTGCCGGACGAGCCGAAATTCACCTGGCCGGGATGATGCTTGGCGTAGTCGACGAGTTCGCGCAGCGTGCGGGCCGGGAAGCCGGGCGTGACGGTCAGCACGTTGGGAAAACTGCCGATCATGCCTACAGGCGTGAAACTCTTGCGCAAATCGAAAGGCAGATTGCGATACAGCGTCATGTTGATGGCCGTCGCGTTGGATCCCAGGAACAGCGTGTAGCCGTCCGGCGCGGCCCGCGCCACGGCGGTCGCGGCGATATTGCCGCTGGCGCCTGGCCGGTTTTCGATGATCACCGGTTGCCCGAACTGCCGGCCCAGCGCCTGGCCGATCATGCGGGCCAGCGTGTCCGCCGACCCCCCAGGGGCATAGCCCACCAGGATCCGGATCGGCTTGTCGGGATACGGTTCGGCGGCGCGCGCGGCAGGCAGGCCGTGCGCCAGCAGGGTCAGGCAGAAGAGGGCGGCGAGGCGGCGCATCATGGTTTCGTCTTCAGTAATGGACACCGGGATGGTTTTCGATCCGCTGGGCTTCGGCGCCGGTATCGCGCCGCATCGGCCCCGGCGGGCTGATCGGCGCTTACTCCGGGGTGGCGGTCAGGAACCGTTCGACAAGACGACTCCAGTACGCGGCGCCCAGGACAAGGTTGTTATCGTTGAAGTCATACTGACTATGGTGGACGGGGAAACTGCCGGCTCCCGCACCATTGCCCAGGCGCAGGAAGCAGCCGGGCCGCTCCTGCAGCATGTACGCAAAGTCTTCGCTGGCAGTGACGGGACGATAGTCCGCGTCGACATTCGAGGCCCCGAACAGCTCGCGCGCCACGTCGGCCGCGAACTCGGTTTCGGGGTCAGTGTTTATAAGCACCGGATACCCTTGCAGGATTTCCACGTCCGCGCGGGCGCCATAACTTTCCGCTTGCGACCGCGCGATCGCGCGCACGCGCTCGCGCAACAATTCCTGCGTTGCCGCGTCGAAGGCGCGTACGCTCAGCTCCATCCGTGCCGAGTCGGGAATGACGTTGTTCGCGATGCCGCCGTGGAAAGCGCCCACAGTGACGATGCCGGTCTGGATCGGGTCCATGTTGCGCGATACCGCGGTTTGCAGGGCGAGCACAATGCTGGAGGCGGCGACGATCGGATCGACGGCGAGATGAGGACGAGCGGCGTGTCCGCCGCGCCCATGCACCGTGATGACGATCTTGTCGCTTGCGGACATGAAAGCGCCTTTGCGGAACAGGAACTTGCCGACGGGCTCGCCAGGATGATTGTGCAAGCCGAACACTGCGTCACAGGGAAAGCGCGAGAACAGGCCGTCGGCAATCATGCGGGCTGCGCCACTGTCGTGCCCGGCTTCTTCGGCGGGTTGGAAATACAGATGAAGCGTGCCGTCGAAGCGGCGCGTTGCGGCCAGGTACCGCGCGGCGCCCAGCAGCATGGCGGTGTGGCCATCATGGCCGCAGGCGTGCATGACGCCCGCGTGCTGGCTCGCATAGGGCAGTCCGGTGTTTTCCTGCATGGGCAGCGCGTCCATGTCTGCGCGCAGCGCGACGCGCTTCGTACCGGCGCCGGCCTTCAGGGTGCCCACGACTCCCGTGCCGCCGACGCCTGACGTGACTTCATAGCCCCACTCACGCAGCAGCCGGCTGACGATATCGGCCGTACGCCGTTCCTGGAAAGCCAACTCGGGGTAGCGATGCAGATCCTGGCGGATGTCGCGCAGCCAGGCTGCCAGGGGCTGTAGGTCTTGCAGGACGCTGGGAGTCATGGTGATTCCGGGAAGACGTGGAACAGGGCCAGTATCCGCACGGGAATATCCCGGAACAAGAGCCCTATTGGTAGACTTCCGTTGACTGAAGGGCAACAATCGGCGCGTGTCCCGAGCGTCGCATCCGCGCCTTCCCCGTCCGAATCGCCAGGGCAACATGTCCAATCCGCCGCTGAACGAGCGCAGGCTGCGCTATTTCCATGAGGTATACCGCCAGGGCTCCATCCGCGGCGCCGCTGACCGCCTGGGCATCGAGCCGTCCGTCATCAGCCGCCAACTGCAGCAGTTGGAAAACGACCTGGGACTGACTTTGTTCGAGCGCCGCGGACGCGGTATCGCGCCGACCGATATGGCGGCCGTCCTCGCCGACTTCTGCCGCGAGCGGCAAGCGGACGAAGAAACGCTCCTGGCCACCCTGCGCGACTTTGACGGCCTGCAGAGGGGACTGGTTCGTCTGGTGGTGGGAGAGGGGTTCATGGACGTGGTGGGACGCCATGTGCTCGATGGCTATTGTCGCGCGTACCCCAACGTGGAAGTCCGCCTGGACCTTGCCGGCGCGACGGACGCGGTGCGGATGATCCGGGACGACGAGGCGCATATCGGCCTGGGCCTGAACCCGCCTGCCGACCCCGCCATCGAAATCGTGGCGACGCGCGCGCAGCCGCTGCGGGCGCTGGCGGCGCCCGGACATGCATTGGCAGGCCAGGGCGGGCCCATCACTCTGGCACAGGCGGCCGCGCATCGCGTCGGCCTGATGGAAAAGGGCTACGGCCTGCGGCAGCTTGCCCAACTGGCGGCGTTTTCTGAGGACATCGCCATCGTGCCGGCATTCACCTGCAATTCCATTGCCGCGCTCAAGCGGTACGCGATGTCGGGGCTGGGAATCACCTTCCTGTCGGAGACGGCGGCGGAGGAGGAACTGCGGGAAGGCGCATTGGTGGCAATCCCTATCCGCAACCCGGTGTTCGAGCACGCGCAAGCCAAGCTATTCGTGCGACGCCGGCGGGCCTTGCCCCCCGCGGCGAGGAGGCTGATCGAAGTGCTGCGCACGTTCGCGAGCGCGCGCTGTATTGATGACCGATCAAAGCCCGAACGCGGCGTAGGTGATACGGGTGATCACCATGAGGGCCACTTGGGCCAGCACCAGCAGGACCAGCGGTGAGAAGTCGATGCCCGAACGCGGCAGGATGCGGCGGATGGGATCGAGCAGGGGATCGGTGAGCGTCTGCAGGAGCGGCATCAGCGGCGCCATCGGATTGACCCACGACAGAATGGCCTGCGCCAGGGTCACCCAGACGATCAGGTTGAAGACCCACTTGACCACCGTCAGGAACGAAATTCCCAAGGCCACGGGCAGGGCCGACAGCGGCACGATCATGCCCAGCGACGTTACCCAGATCAGCAGCAGATAAACCAGCGCAGTGAGCCACGCCGCGACCAGCGATGCGAAATCGATCGCGCCGCGTGCCGGCAAAATCCTGCGCAACGGGTTCACCAGCCAGTTGGTCGCCTGGTAGATAAAGCGAGCGACGGGATTGAATGGATGCATGCGTACCGCATGCATCCATGCGCGGGCGACGAGCGCCGCGCCGAACAAGGTGAAAAGGGTGTCGAGGAGAAAGCGGAAAATTTCGCCGAACATGGCCGCCTGCTTTTGTTGGAAAGAAGTATTGAAAGGGGTCTTACGGCAGGCCAATTGTCGCACGATGTCATGAATCCGGTGGCGTTGCGCCCGCAGCCGGACACGACGTCAAATCAAAAAAGCCACCTGGCATTGCCAGGTGGCTTTCGTACTACAGTGCGGCGATATCGGCCTTACGGACGGCCGCCGGTGGGGAAGGGCCACGACGCGGCCGGGTTCAGCGCGGTCTTCGCACCCGGAGCGGCAGCGGTGGAAGGAGGCGTGGCCGGCTTCTTGGCGGCAGCCTTCTTCGCAGCGGGCTTTTTGGCGGCGGGCTTCTTGGCAGCGGCCTTCTTCGCAGGCGATTTCTTGGCAGCGGCTTTCTTCGCCGGCGCCTTCTTCGCTACTTTCTTGGTCGCGACCTTCTTCGCAGCTACCTTTTTGGTTGCGGCTTTCTTGGCCGGGGCCTTCTTGGCGGCTACCTTCTTGGTGGCAACCTTCTTGGCCGCAACTTTCTTCACGGCCTTTTTGGCTGCAACCTTCTTGACGGCCTTCTTCGCTACCTTCTTGGCAGCGACTTTCTTCACGACGGCTTTCTTGGCCGGGGCCTTCTTGGCGGCGACTTTCTTCACCGCCTTCTTGGCGGGGGCCTTCTTGACAGCTTTTTTGGCTGCGGCTTTCTTAACCGCCTTCTTGGCGGCTTTCTTGGCAGTTGCCATGACTTGCTCCTTAGGTTCAGGGGTCCCAGAACTTAAACCCGTGCGCCGCCGCGCCGATATCGGCGAAGCGATGCCCGGGCTATTCATCGGCGCATGCCGCTGTCCCGAAAGGCGACAGCTGAAACGGTGTGCGCTAATGAATACGGCACTGCCATTTGATATGGCCCCCGCTCCTCACGGCGCGAGCCATTTCAAATGGCGGCGATAGGCGGCACGGCCATCCGTGTCGCCTATCGCTACGTTGTTTCCGGCACCCTGAACCGGGTCACTCCCAGCTCAGCGTGCCTCCGGTTTGGTATTCGATGACGCGGGTTTCGAAAAAGTTTCGCTCTTTCTTCAGATCGATCATTTCCGCCATCCACGGGAAGGGGTTTTCTTCCTGCGGGAACAGTGCCTCGATACCGATCTGCTGGCAGCGCCGGTTGGCGATGAATCGCAGATAGGACTTGAACATCGGCGCGTTCAGACCCAGCACGCCGCGCGGCATGGTGTCTTCGGCGTAGGCGTATTCCAGTTCGACAGCCTTCAGGAACAGGCCGCGGATTTCTTCGCGGAACTCGGGCGTCCACAGATGTGGATTCTCGAGCTTGATGGTGTTGATCAGATCGATGCCGAAATTGCAGTGCATGGATTCATCGCGAAGGATGTACATGTACTGCTCGGCAGCGCCGGTCATCTTGTTCTGGCGACCCAGAGCCAGGATCTGCGTGAAGCCGACGTAGAAGAACAGTCCTTCCATGAGGCAGGCGAACACGATCAGCGACTTCAACAGTTTCTGATCGGCTTCCGGCGTGCCCGTATGGAAGTTCGGGTCGGCAATCGCGTCGATGAACGGAATCAGGAATTCGTCCTTGGCGCGGATGGACGGAATCTCGTGATAGGCATTGAAGATTTCCGATTCGTCCAGGTCCAGGCTTTCGACGATGTATTGATAGGCGTGCGTATGGATGGCTTCCTCGAACGCCTGGCGCAGCAGGAACTGGCGGCATTCGGGCGCCGTGATGTGCCGGTAGGTGCCCAGCACGATGTTGTTGGCGGCCAGCGAATCGGCCGTTACGAAGAAACCCAGGTTGCGCTTGACGATGCGACGCTCGTCTTCCGTCAGGCCGTTGGGGTTCTTCCACAGCGCGATGTCGCGCGACATGTTGATTTCCTGCGGCATCCAGTGGTTGGCGCAGGTGGCCAGGTACTTTTCCCAGGCCCACTTGTACTTGAACGGGACCAGCTGATTGACGTCGGTCTCGCCGTTGATGATGCGTTTGTCGGCAACCTTGACGCGCTGCGCGGCAGCCCCCGCCTGGGGCGCGGGCTGGGCAGGCGCGGCGGCCGGCAATGCGGCGTCGTCGAAGGCGCCGGTCGACGCGCGCGCCGGCATCCCGGCCGCCGGCTTGGCGGCGGGTTGGCCCGGTTGCAGCGCAACGTTGTCGTCTTCCCAATTGATCATTTGAAAATTCTCCGGATGCGGTTCATTGGCAGGCTTCGCACTCTTCGAAGCCGGGGTCGCCCGGCCTCATGGTGCAAACCGCTCCGACGATTTCAGGTTCCGGCAGGACCGGGGCAGGCGAGGCGGCCACGCTGGATGCGGTCTGGCCGCCCGCTGCGACGGCGTTCAGCTCGCCGCCACGTCCCGTGGATTTTTCCGCGCTGGTGGCGCCCAGCGTGCGCAGGTAGTACGTGGTCTTCAGACCGCGCTGCCACGCCAGCTTGTAGGTTTCGTCGAGCTTCTTGCCCGAGGCGCCCGCCATATAGATATTGAGCGATTGCGATTGGTCGATCCACTTCTGCCGGCGCGAGGCGCATTCCACCAGCCAGCGCGGTTCGACTTCGAACGCGGTGGCATAGATTTCGCGGAGTTCAGCAGGTACGCGATCGATACGGGATAGGCTGCCGTCGAAGTACTTGAGGTCGGCGACCATGACTTCGTCCCAGAGACCGAGTTTCTTCAAGTCGCGTACCAGGTAATCGTTAACGACCGTGAACTCGCCGGAGAGATTCGATTTGACGTACAAGTTCTGGTAAGTGGGTTCGATGCACGCAGATACGCCAATGATATTGGAAATCGTCGCGGTTGGGGCGATTGCCACACAATTGGAGTTGCGCATGCCATGCGCTTTGATGCGTGCGCGCAACGCATCCCAATCCATCGTCGACGACATGTCGACGTCGACGTTGCCGCCGCGTTCTTCGCGCAGCAGTTTCAACGTGTCCTGCGGAAGAATGCCGCGGTCCCACAGCGAACCTTCGTACGTGCTGTAGCGTCCACGCTCTTCAGCGAGTTCGCTCGACGCCCAGTACGCGTAGTAGCACACGGCTTCCATCGAACGGTCGGCGAATTCCACCGCGGCTTCGGAAGCGTAAGGCACGCGCATCAGATGCAGGCAGTCCTGGAAGCCCATGATGCCCAGGCCCACCGGCCGGTGGCGCGCGTTGGAATCCTTCGCCTTCTTCACCGCGTAGTAGTTGATGTCGATGACGTTGTCGAGCATGCGCATCGCCACGCTGATCGTGCGCTTCAGTTTCTCGTGATCCAGCTCATAGCCGCCGTCCGCCGTGGGCTTCATGTGCGCGACCAGATTGACCGAGCCCAGGTTGCACACGGCGATTTCCGACTCGTTGGTGTTGAGCGTGATCTCGGTGCACAGGTTCGAGCTGTGCACCACGCCGACGTGCTGCTGCGGCGAGCGGATGTTGCACGGATCCTTGAACGTGATCCAGGGGTGGCCGGTTTCGAACAGCATGGACAGCATCTTGCGCCACAGCGTGACGGCCGGCATTTTTTTGTAGAGCTTCAGTTCGCCGCTTGCCACCTTGGCTTCGTAGCTAAGGTAGGCCTGTTCGAACTCGCGGCCGTACTTGTCGTGCAGGTCCGGACAATCCGAAGGCGAGAACAGCGTCCACTCGCCGTTCTCCATGACGCGCTTCATGAAGAGATCCGGAATCCAGTTGGCGGTGTTCATATCGTGCGTGCGGCGGCGCTCGTCCCCGGTGTTCTTGCGCAGCTCCAGGAATTCCTCGATGTCCAGGTGCCACGTTTCCAGATAAGTGCACACAGCGCCCTTGCGCTTGCCGCCCTGATTCACCGCCACCGCGGTGTCGTTGACCACCTTCAGGAACGGAACCACGCCCTGGCTTTCGCCGTTCGTGCCCTTGATGTGGCTACGCAAGGCGCGTACCGGCGTCCAGTCATTGCCCAGGCCGCCCGCATACTTGGCCAGCAGCGCGTTTTCCTTGATGGCGTCGTAGATGCCTTCCAGGTCGTCGGAAACCGTCGTCAGGTAGCACGACGAAAGTTGCGAATGCAGTGTGCCGGAATTGAAGAGCGTCGGCGTCGAGCTCATGAAGTCGAACGACGACAGGATCTCGTAGAACTCGATGGCGCGCGCTTCACGATCGACGCCGGGCTTCGTTTCGCCCAGCGCCAGACCCATCGCCACGCGCATGAAGAACACCTGCGGCAACTCGATGCGCTGGCCCCGGATGTGCAGGAAGTAGCGGTCGTACAGCGTCTGCAGGCCCAGATAGGTGAACTGCAGGTCGCGCTTGGCGTCCAGCGCCGCGGCCAGGCGAGGCAGGTCGAACTTGGCAAGCTCGGGCGAAATCAGGCCGCCCTCGATGCCGCGGGAAATGAACGTCGGGAAATACTCGGCGTAGCGCTGCGCCATCTCGGCCTGCGACACTTCCTGGCCCAGGACTTCCTTGCGGATCGTATGCAGCAGCAGGCGAGCGGTCACCTGGCTGTACGCAGGGTCCTTCTCGACCAGCGCGCGCGCGGACAGGATGGCGGACTTGAAGACTTCGTCCACGGGCACGCCGTCGTACAGGTTCTTCACCGTCTCCTTCAGGATCGTTTCGGCGTCGATGTAATCCGACAGGCCTTCGCCGGCGGCTTCGATGGTGGCGCGCAGCGCGGCAAGATCCAGCGGGCGCTTCACGCCCTGATCGGTGACGTTCAGAACGAATTCCGGCTGCGGCGCGGCGGCGGGCTTGTCCTTCTGTTCGGTCGCGGCACGTTCCTGCGCGCGCTTCTCGCGATAAAGCACATAGGCGCGAGCGACGTCATGTTCGCCGGAACGCATCAGGGCCAGTTCGACCTGATCCTGGATATCCTCGATATGGAAGGTGCCGCCGTTGGGGCGATTGCGCAGCAGCGCATTGACGGCCTGGCGCGTCAAATTGTCGACGAGCTCGCGCACACGAGCGGACGCGGCGCCTTGTCCGCCGTTGACCGCCAGGAAGGCCTTGGTCATCGCGATGGCGATCTTGCTCGGCTCGAAACCAACCACCGATCCGTTGCGGCGGATGACCTGATAACCGGCCCATTGGCCGGAAGCCGGCGCGTTGGCGTCGGGCTGGGAAGGCGGCACGGCGCTCGGCCGAGTCACAGAGGCGATCGAAGTGTGCTGCATGGAAGCTCCTGTGCGTAGAAGAGGCGAAGCGCGACCGAGATCGCGCCCGGGGGGTGTTCGTGTATGGCGGAGGGAGTGGAGTGGTTACAAAGGACGCGCTGGCCGGAATGGCTCCAGGCCTGTCCTAACCACTAGATGTTGTGTTCGACCCCAGTCCCAGACCCAATTCTAGTGGTGGATGGTGTCGCCCACAAGCGCGAATTGAAACGTGATACTTCTTTAGTGTGTTACTAGATATATCGCCCTACAGCGCTCTGCACCGCCGGCGAAGTGAATGCTTCGTCAGGCGGCATTGTCGCATGAAGCGATGGCCGGCCCAGGCCGCCCGGGGGGGACGGTGACGCCTCCGGAAGGCGCGCTTCGGCGTCCCGGCTGTCCACCTATATATATAGGTAGACACATAGGACAGCCGTTCGACGGACCCGCGGCAGCGGCCCGGGGCAATGAACGGCCCCTTCGCCCGGAACTGTGGCGACGCCGCCGGCGTCACGATGTCGCCATCGTGGTCTGCCTGATGTTGCGTCCTTCGCACAGTCGCGCATCGCCTTCTTCTTTCCTGCGGCGGGAACATTGCTTCTTTGATCCGCGCTCTTCAGAATCGGGATTCACACCGATGCGTTTTTTCCCGCCTGCTGCGGGCATTTCGGTGGCCTGTGAGGAATCATGAGCAGTTCTTTTTTGCGTTTCGCCGGCGTTGCGTGCGCCGCGTTCGTTCTGGCCGGTTGCGCCGTCAAAAAGCAAACGCCCGCACCGGCGCCGCAGCAATCGCCGTCGCCCCCCAAACCTGTGGCCTGCGCACCCAGCGCCGGGGCAGAGGCGCTGCTTGGCACGTGGTATTCCGTGTCGACGCCGCGCGGCATGGCGGGCACGCAGCAAACCTTGATGGTGCTGGGAGCCGACGGCAAGATGCGGTACCAGACCCAGCTCAAGGTGAATAACCGGACCCGGCCGGGCCTGACGGAAACCGGATGCTGGACGTACGCCAACGGCATGTACACCATGCAGACCACCGAATCCAATGGCGATCCGGTCGACGTCTCGGATCCCATCTATACCAACCGGTATCGAGTCGAAAGCGTGAACCAGAACACGCTGGTGCTGCGCGATATCAAGCGCGGGGAAGTCCTGCGCGCGCGCAAAATGCCAGCGGGCTACGCGCTGCGTTGACCTGCCGGGACAGGGCGGCCCGAGGCGGGGTCGGGCAGGCAGGCGCCAGGCGCCGCCTTGCCGGGATGTCCTAGCCCAGGGCGCGCGCCAGCCGCTGCAATACCTTTTCCTGGCCCAGCAAAGCGAGCACCGCGTCGATGGCCGGGGTTTGCGTCTGGCCGGTGACGGCGACGCGCAAGGGGATGGCAAGCTGAGGCATCTTCATGCCACGGGCCGCGAGCACGTTCTTGATGGTTGCGGATATGGCTTCGCGGGTCCAACCGATGGCGCCGGCCTGGTCGGCGAATTCGCGCAGCGCGGCACGGGTGTCATCGGTCAGATGCTGCGCCGCCAGCTCCGCCGGCGGTCCCTGGAACGGTCCGCAGAACAGCATTGCACCTTCGGCCAGTTGTTCCAGCGTTTCGGCGCGGTCTTTCAGCAGCCCCATGACGGCCGGCAGGTCGGCGGCGGCGGGATCGCCCTGGCGCGCCGAGATGCGGGGCGCCACGCGCGCCGCCAGTTCGGCATTGTCCATCTGACGGATGTAATGCGCGTTCACCCAATTGAGCTTTTTCGGATCCCATTGGGATGCGGACTTCGACAGGTGGCGCGTATCGAACCATTCCACCAGTTGCGCCCGGCTGAAGAGTTCGTCGTCGCCGTGGCTCCAGCCCAGGCGCGCCAGGTAGTTGATCATGGCTTCCGGCAGATAGCCCTGCTTGTCATATTCCATGACGTTGACCGCGCCGTGGCGCTTGGACAGCTTTTCACCGTCCGGGCCCAGGATCATCGGCACGTGGCCGTATTCAGGCAGCGTCGCGCCCAGCGCGCGCAGGATGTTGATCTGGCGGGGCGTGTTGTTCACATGGTCGTCGCCGCGCAGCACGTGCGTGATGCCCATGTCCCAATCGTCCACCACCACGCAGAAGTTGTAGGTGGGGGTGCCGTCCGGACGCGCAATGATCAGGTCGTCCAGCTCCGCGTTGTCGAAGCTGATCGGTCCCTTGACCATATCGTTCCAGCTCGTGACGCCGGTCTGCGGGTTCTTGAACCGCACCACGGGCTGGCGGCCTTCCGGAATGGGCGGCAGCGTCTTGCCGGGTTCGGGCCGCCAGGTGCCGTCGTAGCGCGGCTTCAGTCCTTGGGCGCGCGCGCGTTCGCGCATGGCCTCGACTTCCTCGGGCGTGCAGTAGCAGTGGTACGCAGTGCCGGCTGCCAGCATCTGGGCCACGACCTCGCGATAGCGGTCCATGCGCTGCATCTGGTAGAACGGCCCCTCGTCGGGCTGCATGCCGAGCCATTCCATGCTGTCCAGGATGGCCTGCACAGCCTCGGGAGTGGATCGTTCCAGATCGGTGTCCTCGATGCGCAGCACGAAAACGCCTTCGTGATGGCGGGCGAAGGCCCAGGAAAACAGGGCCGTGCGCGCCCCGCCCAGGTGCAGGTAGCCGGTGGGGGAGGGCGCGAAACGGGTGCGGACGCGGGATTGAGCGGTCTGGGTCATCGAAGAAAGGGCCGGTTATATTGCGCGATGGCGGCATTTTAGAATAGGGTGAGAGTCCATGCTTCGACACGCGTTGGCTTCTCTCTTCGAACCGCGTTCACTGGTGATCGTTTCAGATCGCCCGCTGCCCGGCGCCGCGGCCATGCCCGGCAACCTGGATGCGCGCACCACCCGCATCGCATGCACATCAGGTGTGGCCCCCGACATCCCGGCGCAATTCAACGGCCTCGCCGAAGGGGAGCGACCCGATCTTGCCCTGGTGTGCGTCGCTCCGGCGGTGTTCGCCGAAACCTTGCGCCGCCTGTCGCCGCGGGCGCCTCGGGCCCTGATCGCCTTGCCGCATGAGCAAGCGGATCCTTATCCGCGTGGCACCGTGGCGTTGTGCCAGGCGTGGGCGCAGGAACACCGCTGCAAGCTGCTGGGGCCGCGCGCCTTCGGTGTGCAACGCCCGCCGGCGGGCCTGAACTTCAGCCAGCATCCCGCATTGGCGCGCACGGGCCGGGTGGCGCTGGTCGCACAATCCCGCTCCATCATCGCGGCGGTGATGGACTGGGCGGAGGACGTGCACTTCGGTTTTTCCACCGCGATCTCGCTGGGCGACGAAGCCATCGTCGACCTGGGCACCGTGCTGGATTTCCTTGCCACCGACCCCCGCACCGACAGCATCGCGCTGTACCTGGAAGATGTGGGGGCGGCGCGCCCCTTCATCAGCGCGCTGCGCGCCGCGGCCAGCGCCAAGCCCGTCGTCGTGTTGAAGGCGGGACGCGGCAAGGATGACGACGCGGTGTTCGACGCGGTGCTGCGCCGGGCCGGCGCGGTGCGGGTGCGCTACTTCGTGCAGCTGTTTTCCGCGCTCAAGGTGCTGGGCTATGCGCGCCGTCCGCGCGGCCGGCGGGTGGCGCTGTTTTCCAATGGCAGCGGGCCGCCCCAACTCGCGCTGGACCTGATCGGTCCGGAGGCAGCGGTGCAGCGCGCCGAACTGTCGGCGGCCACGACCCGTACGCTGCAAGGCCTGCTGGAAGCCGGCGCGGCGGTCGACAATCCGGTCATCACGCATGCGCCCTTGACGCCCGATACCGCGCAGGCGGTGTTGACCGCGCTGATCGACGACACCGGCGTCGATGGCGTGCTGGTGCTGCTGGCGCCGGACGCGCTGGCCGATCTGCGCGCCGTGGCGGAACGGCTGGCCCAGATCGCGCCGCGCGCCCAGAAACCCATCGTCTCCTGCTTCATGGGCGATGCGGGCATGCGGCCTTTGCGCCGCATGCTGGATGACGCCGGCACTTCCGCCTTCCGGACCCCCGAGTCCGCCGCCGACGCCTTCGGCGTGCTGTCCACCCATTACTACAACCAGCAGTTGCTGTTGCAGACGCAGCCGCCGCTGCCGCAAGGGCCGCTGCCTAGGACCGAGGCCGCGCAAGACGTCGTGGCGGCGGTGCGCCGCGACGGGCGGCAGGCGCTGACGCCCGCCGAAGCCCGTACCGTGTTGAACGCCTTTCTGGCGCCAATTCACGACGCGATGCCGCCGGGCCTGCACGAGCCGCTGTCGCGCCCCATGGCCATCCGCGTGCAGCGCGATCCACGCTTCGGCCCGGTCATCCGCTTTGGCGCCGGTGGTCCGGATGCGGTGCTGAGCAGCGCCGACCGGGGCATGGACCTGCCGCCGCTCAACGGTTTTCTGGCGCGTCAGTTGATCGAGCGCAGCCGGATATGGAACAAGGTGCTCGTTTCACGTTTTGGAACGGCAGCGTTCGAGGCCCTGCAGCAGGCCCTGGTGCGGGTATCCGAACTGGTCACCGATGTGCCGGACATCGAGACGATCGACATCGATCCGCTTTATGCCGGCGAGGCGCGCCTTTATGCCCGTTCGCTGCGGATGACGCTGACCGCGCAACCGGCCTCGACCGGACAGCAACGCCTGGGCGGCTACCCGCACATGGCCATTCATCCGTATCCGGCCCAGCTCGTGCAGGAACGGCGCTTCGCCGACGGCACGCCCTGGGTCGCACGGCCGATCCGGCCCGAAGACGCCGAATCCCTGCAAACCTTCATCCGCGGCTTGTCCGAACGCTCGCGCTACATGCGGTTCGTTTCGATGATGCGCGAGCTGACCCCGCGCATGCTGGCCCGTTATACCCAGGTGGACTATGACCGCGAGGTGGCCCTGGTCGCCACCACCGAGTTGCCGAACCCCGCCCACCGCGGCCATCGCCACGAGGCCGTCATCGGTCTGGCGCACTATCTCCGCAACCCGGATGGACGTGGGGCGGAATACGCGCTGGTGGTGGGCGATGCCTGGCAGGGCCGGGGCCTGGGCCGCCAATTGATGACGACTCTCATGGGCGCCGCGCGCGAGCAGGGTCTGGAATACATCGAAGGATTGGTGCTGGCGGACAACCGGCCGATGCTGCACCTGATGACGAGCCTCGGATTCCGGAACGACGCCGACCCCGACGACCCCACCCTGCGACGCGTCTGGAAAGAGATAGTCCCACCGCGGCGGTGGTGAGTCCAGGCTGGCGGGCCCGCCCCGAAGCGCTGGCGCGCTGCCTTGGGCTACTTGAGCACGTCCAGGAGGAAGGCGCGGATGTCGGCGATTTCCTGGGGGCAGACCGCGTGTTGCATGGGGTAGGCGTGCCACCGCACGTCGTGGCCCAGGGAGACCAGCATGTCGCGCGAGGCCGTGGCGCGGGAGATGTCCACCACCGGGTCATGGGTGCCATGGGCCAGGAAGATGGGCGTGGCCGCATTGGCGCCGTGGCGCTCGGCGGCGGCCAGGTCGATCAGCGGCAGATAGCCCGACAGGCCCATCATGCCGGCCAGTTTTTCGGGCAGGCGCAACCCCGTATGCAGCGTGATGGCGCAGCCTTGCGAGAAACCGGCCAGGACGATACGGGACGTGGGGATGCCGCGCGCGTTTTCACGCGCAATCAGCGCGCGCACGGCGGCTTCGGAACGGCGGATGCCCGCTGCGTCTTCCTGGCGCACCAGGTCCAGGACCAGGATGTCGTACCAGGATCGCATCCGCATGCCGCCATTGATCGTGACGGGCTGCACCGGCGCATGGGGGAAGATGAATCGCACGGCCGGCGCGGACGGCAGCCGCAGCTCAGGCACGATGGGGGCGAAGTCGTTGCCGTCGGCGCCCAGGCCATGCAGCCAGATCACGGCGTGCGTGGGATTCGGGCCGGTTTCGTGTTCGATGCAATCGAGCAGGTCTGGTGTGGTGTCGGCGCTCATGCGTGGTTGCTCGTTTCGATGGTCTTCAGGGCCTGGAACAGCGCCCGGTAATGCTTGCGCTTCGGCTCCTGGCCCTGCAGCAGATTCGCATTGGCGCGCGCTTCCTTGCGCGCTTCGCGGATCAGGGTGCGCAAGTGCTGGGCGTCCGTTTCGGGATGGCGCGACAGCAATTCGGTCAGCGCAGCATCGTCTTCGATCAGGCGGTCGCGCAGCGCCTCGAGCCGATGCATGGCCGCGGTTTCTTCGCGAGACCCGTGTTCCCATGCGTGCAGCTGTTGGCGGATCTCCTGCGCCGGCGCGTCGCGCATGAGTTTGCCGACGTAGTGCGTCTGGCGGCGCAGCCCTTCGCGGCTGGTGGTGCGTTGCGCTTCGCGTATTGCTTCGTACAGCCGTTCCGCGAGCGGGAGCTGGCGCAGCCGCTCGGGCGACAGGCCGATCAGCCGCTTGCCCAGTTCGGTCAGGGCGAGCATCTCGCGCTTGACCTGGGATTTGCTGGGACGGTCGTCGCGGTCGTCCTCGTCGCCGACCGGCGGAGTCATATCTGACATCTTGGGAAAACAGGGGATTTGCGGGTTTGGCTATGATACCCGTCTCTCAGGGAAACGCCGGGGCGCCCGCGGGGTTCCTGGCCGTGCGGGATGGGTCGGCGCCGGCTGCAGGGAACGCCCGGGCAAGCCCCGCCCCCCTCGGTTTTCCTTGCCCCGGAAAGGGGGCAACCTATAGCGAGCATCAATGGTCACTTACTCATCCTCCCTGCCTGTAGCGGAAAACCACGCCCGTTTCAGCGAATTGGTCGAAGCCGTCCTGGTTCACGCCCGCAAGATCGGGGCGACCGACGCCGTTGCCGAAGTGTCCGAAAGCCTGGGCCTGTCGGTCTCGGTGCGCAAGGACGACATCGAAACCGTGGAGCAGACGCGCGACCGGTCGCTCGACGTGACCGTATATGCGGGACAGCGCCGCGGCTCGGCATCCACGTCGGATTTCTCGGAGGCGGCGCTGCGCGAAACCGTCGAGGCGGCCTGGCATATCGCCAGCCACACCGCCGAGGATCCGGCCGCCGGCTTGCCCGACGCCGACATGCTCGCGCGTGAATACCCGGACCTGGCGCTGCATTACCCCTGGGCCATCGGCACGGAAGAGGCGGCCGAACTGGCCCTGCGGGCGGAGCGCGCTGCACGGGCCGTCGATCCGCGCATCACCAACACCGAGGGCGCGTCGGTGGGCACCTTCGAAGGCCAGTTCGTCATGGGCAACACGCGCGGCTTCATGGGCGGCTATCCTTATTCCCGCCATAGCCTCTCGGTCGCCCCCATCGCCGGCCGTGGCAACGGCATGCAGCGCGACTATTGGTACACCAGCGAGCGCGATGCCAAAAATCTGGCGTCGCCGGAAGCCGTCGGGCGCTACGCCGCCGAGCGCGCGCTGTCCCGCTTGTCCGCGCGCCGCATCCGGACCGGCAAATTCCCGGTGCTGTTCGAGGCGCCGCTGGCCCTAGGGCTGCTCGGCGCGTTGACGCAGGCGGCCAACGGCGGCGCCCTGTATCGCAAGGCCAGCTTTCTGGTGGACAGCCTGGGCAAGCCGATCTTCGCCGAGCACATCGACGTCAATGAAGACCCCCACATTCCGGGCGCCATGGGCAGTTCGCCCTTCGATGACGAAGGCGTCGTGACGCGGCCGCGCGACGTGGTCGAAGGCGGCGTCCTGCAGGGATACTTCCTGTCCACCTATACGGCGCGCAAGCTCGGCATGCCCACCACCGGCAACGCAGGCGGATCGCACAATCTGACCTTGCGGTCGCGCCTGACCGAGCCGACGGACGACCTGGAAGCGATGCTGCGCAAAATGGGCACCGGCTTCATGGTGACCGAATTGATCGGGCAGGGAGTCAACTACGTCACGGGCGACTATTCGCGCGGCGCCTTCGGCTATTGGGTGGAGAACGGGCAGATCCAGCATGCGGTGCAGGAAGTCACCATCGCGGGCAACCTGCGCGACATGTTCCGCCAGATCGTCGCTGTCGGGGCCGACACGATTTCACGCGGGACGAAAACCACCGGTTCGATATTGATCGAGCAGATGGCGATTGCGGGGCAGTAAGCGCCGGTCGGCCTGCTCGGCGCCGCCATCCCGACCGGCTACGGCGGCGCCGGCATGATTACGTCTGCTTCGGCCTGACCAAACCACAAGTCCAAATCCGGGCAGCATGGAGACGCGCGGAATCAAGAGCGGCCTACAGGATTCTGCCGAGCCGATATCCAAGGCGCCATTTCACTGAACCCCTCATATCGAAAGCGCACACCGGAGAAAAACCGGCGTGCGCTTTTGCTTTTCCGGCACCGTCCTGCTCGCATGTCCGGACTGTGCTCCCGTCTCTGTGTCAAATCCCGTATCAGTAAGTTGCTCCCTCGCGCCGCGACCCTTGAAAGAGAATGCATTGCGCAACGCAATGGCGTTGGCGCGAATCCCGTTAGGAGCGGCTCATGGGTTTTACCTTCACATCCGAGAATGGAACGGTCGTCAATTCGCTATTGAGCGACGCGGCGACCCTGCATTTGAAATTCAGCGGGCTCCCGACGCCAGCCCCGACACTGACAGGATCCATACTCGACGCAAAAGGGAATAAATCCGGATACGTTCTCTTCCCCAATGGCGAGACGCCAGACGGCAACGATAAACTCGATGTCAAACCTGTCGCCTTCAAATCCGGTTCCCTGAAGTTGCATCTGGAAGACGCAAACGACGCCTCCAACTTCTATGAGTTGGACATCGATGCGGTCGTTTCCTCCCGTGTCGAGTTCGTCACCAATCCAGGCAATGTCAACGAGCCCGACAAGGGCGTTGTGATCACGGCCAGGATCACCAACGACCAGAAGATCAAGCAGCCGGGCGGCTTGTCCTTGACGTACGAAGCCGCGTCCGCCGCGGATAATCCCTTCTTCCGTCCTCCGCAGTTGCAGCAGACCCTCGCGGGCGACGACGCGAGTTTCAGCTACACGACGGAGAAAGTAACAGCGGCTGAATTGACCGCCATGGAGGGCATCGGGTTCAACTTGCAGATAGGTCCGGCCGGCGCGCAAGTGGCTGTAACGCAGTTGATTCCCTTCCGTACGCTGCAACCGCCCAAGTTGCTCATCACGGACCACGGCAAGATCACGGATACGATCGTCGCCGGCCTCCCGCAGGAGGGCCTGCCGGTGAACATTCCGATCATCAACGACGCGCAGGCATATGAAACCTATGTTTTCCTCTATGCCCACGCGATTCCCGGAACGGAAACGGATTCTGCTCGCCAGCAAAATGAGGCGGTCTCGTCTGAAAACCCCGTTTGGCCCGAACGAGACATCCTTCTCGATTGGGGCACGGTGGTGGACGAAAGCAAGCCCCTCAGGCTGTTCATCAGGCCCGGTAGCGAAATATTCGAACAAGGCAATAAGACCTACGACATCTACTATGAAGTCGTGAAGGAAAGCGGCAACCAGAATGTATCGCTGGGTGTCAAGGTGCCGGTCGACCTGCACAAATACGGCGGAAGCTCCGTAGAAATCGACTACGATCTGCGGCCGGCCATACCCCAGCCCATCGAATACACCAATAAGCAATATGCGAAGAACGACAAGCTCGTCGTCACCGTCGCATTCGATGGCCGGGTCCAGCCAACGGCGGGAGACAAGGTACAGCCATACCTCGATCTGGTCGGGTGCACACTCGCCAACAGGAACCAGTTCATCCGGATCAAGCTGGAGGAATACACCATAACCCCGGCCGACATCGTCGATGGTCAGGCCACCATCGTCTACGGTGACGATTCCGGCACCCTGGCAGCCTACCAGCCGGAAGACCTGCACCAGCGCGAAGCATCCAACGGCGACCTGTACTACATCCATACAACCACGGACGGGAAAGTCCGCCGCTCCCCTCCGCGGCCGGTTTTCGTCGACACCGTCAGTCCTTATAGCGCGATCACGAACTCCCGGCTTGTGCTGGCGCAACGGTTTCTCAAGAAACAACCGTAGCCGCGGCTGAAGTTCTTGGTACGTCGCATCGACATTCCGCATCCATCGCCATACACAACTCGGCAGCCCCGCATTCGGAGAGAACCATGACGCAACAATCGTCCGCCCCGACCCACGTCCAGAAAAACGAATCCGCACAAGCATTGCCCGCTGGCAGCGCGGAGGAAAAAGACATCGGAAGTATCATTGTCGACTTGACCAATATTATGGACGGACAAAGCGCCGACGGCGTGCATCCTGATGTCATTCAAGTCAAGGCGACTATTGCGTGGTCTTCAGGTTATGTCGACTCCGGCATTCCGGTTCCTGGCGCCGCACTTACGCTAAAGGTTGAGGGTGGCCTCGACAATCCCGCATCCGACGTGAAGCTGTATCAGGACCCGGCATGCACCATTCCAATTGACAACCAGCACTGGTTGACGCTGGACAATTCAGACGCGACCGGCTACGTGTATGCGGTATGCACGGCCCACGCCGACCGCAGCTACGTCGTGAAGGTAGACGATTGCAATGCCGCATGGTATGGGTACGTCAATGGCTCGCGCAGTACCGACGGAGCACCGCTGAATTTCAAGCAATCCAACGTCGTTCCCACCGGTCAATTGATCCTGCAGGCGACAAACCAGGTCCCCAATCAACCGCTCATGACGTGCACGGTTGGAAGCAAGACCACCGGCATCGGCATACTCGTCAAGTTGTCCAACAGTCCGTATGCCGCGCGCGGGCCTTTCCAGGGCAGTCTCAAACCGAAAGGAGGATCCGGCAACGCCGGCGCCGTCCAGTTTGATACCCCCTATACGGACGGTGCGGGTCACATCATGGCAAGGGTCTTTCCCACGCAGCAGGGCGACCTTACCCTTACGCTCACCGATACGAGCACCAACAATACCGGTACGCTCGACTTCAAAGCAATCGTCCTGAAAGATCCCGTCCAGATCAGCGCGAATCCGAATCCGATCACCGGCCCTGTCGACAAGGTGGTCTTCACCGCGTCATTCACGGACATCAATAGCACGCCAAACCCCCCGGGCGTGCTGCTCCAATGGTCCGGAGCGGACTCATTCACGACGGGGAAACTCCCCTCCCCGCAGATTACTCAGACGACAAACGATCCCTCGAGCCGCCAGGTCCAGACCGGCCCCATCACCGAGGATGACTTTATCAACTATCCCAATGGCGGCCTTAACGCAAAATTGTCCCTATACGGAACGACGGATGCCCTGACGTTTACGCAGCCAGACTGGTTCGACTCGAGCATCACAGGGCTGGTCGCGCCGTACATCACTATCGGAGATACCGAAAACGGCATCACCTACATAAACGATAGTGATTACGCGGACATAGACACAGGCTACGTCACCTTGTATATCCCGTCGGCTGCGGACCCATTGAGCACTGGGCAGTCCGTCATCACCCTGTACATGCATACGGCCGGGGGTACGGAACTGGATCCCGACAATGACCTTTATCTGGCCTCCAAGAACTGGAGTGTGCAGTATCTGGGGCACGATCTACCGGTCAAGATTGCGCTCAGTACCGGCATATTCGACGTCAATCAAACGGTAGTCATTTACTACGTGATGAAGAACGGGCCGGTCAAAAACATATCGCAGCCGCTCGCAATCGTCGTGGACCGGCAGGACCTGAGTGGCAACACGCCCAGCCCATTGCTGCAACCGCCGTCCGGAATTCCGCACAACTATTACTACAAGGATTCCTACGACGCTCACAAGTCATGGGGAGTGAAGATAAGGTTCAACGCCAGTACGCCGCCACACGCCGGCGATTCGATCCTTGTCCGGCTGGACACGTACGGAATGACGATCGACAATCAGAACGGGCAGTACAGCCCGGCGCCCATCCTGTATACCGTGCAGCCGGACGACGTGAAGCAAAGCCCCGTGGAAATCGACTTGCCCGGGTTCACCTATGACCAGTTGGCCAACATCGACTACAGCTGGGGAAACCTGTACTACGAGTACACGAACAAGGCGACCAACCAGACCTACACATCGCCCCAGCGCCACGTCACCGTGGATACCGTTTTGCCGCATACCGACTCCCGCTTCTGGCGAGTCCGGTTCCCAAGCTCCAAGTTCTGACGGCGCGATAGAAGGCGGCGATCGGGATTCGGCGCCGCGCCGCTTTCATGGGAAAGGCCGCCATTTCGCGATGGCGGCCTGTTGATGATCAGGCACAGAGATACAGGCATGGATCCCAACTGGACAGCAGCATTGGCGGTATGGCGCGAACACTCCCCCTCTGCGGGGAATGAGCCTAGCGTCATCGCCGCCATCGAAGCTCGTCGCGACAATGCCGTCGCCGATGGCCGCCACGCGAACTTGCTGACGGTGTCTACCCTGTATGCGCTTGGTACTGCGCCGGCGCCGTATGTCGATGTCAAGATCGACGTGCTGGACCAAAACAACGAGCGGGCATCGGACGTCGGGATTTTTTACGACGCATGGTTCAGCAAGCCTGTTTCTAACCTGCGAATCCAAACCGACTCGAACGGTTCAGCCACGCTCTTCCTCAACTGCAACGCGCAAGGTGCGCGGCGCTATCGTTTTACGGCGACGCCGGTATGGCCCAGCGCCGAAACGATATCTCAGCTCATTCATTTCTCGCGTCCAGTGACTTTCGTGCTGCCGCGAGGGACGCTATCGTTGAATCCGACGAACGGGAACCGCAATATCGCTTGCATGGACAGTCTGACGACACCGTTGCAAGTCCGAGTGGCCCTGCAGGACATCCCGGTCGTGGGGGATGCTTTTGTCGGCAGTTTGATCGACGTGTACGAAAGTCCTGCAGGGGAGGTTCTCTTCGACATTCCCATCTCGGACGAGAAGGGAGAGCTGGTCGTCAAGATCTTCCCTTACGACTATGGACGGTGCACATTGGTGCTGAAGGACCTGGTAACCGGCAATGAGGGAAGGTTGCCCCTGGTTGCGACCGTCTTCAAATCCATCGTCATCACCTCGGATCCAGAGATCGTCACGGCCCCCTGTCCCGATGGTGTCAAGCTCTCCGTATCCATGACTCTTTGGGGGGAGGAAACCCAACAGCCGGACAGCATCACGCTGCAATGGCGTGGGGCCGACCCGGCTTCCCAGAAATACTTCGCGGGCTCTGAACCCATCGTCACCAGTCATTATGACCCGACCACATTCCAGTACACGACGACGCCTGTCACCAAGACGGATCTGCAGACCTACGAGCTGGGAAATATTTTCGTCGCCTTGGACGTCTATGGGATCATAGGAACCGGCATCCCATTCACGATATACCACCGTGTCCCCTTCTTACCCGCGATCAAGGGACTCGAGCCGCCCGTGGCGGACTTTACAGCTCACATTACGGATGCCGCGCTGGCGGGATGCGCCGAACTCCCCGGCGTTCCATTCGATATCCCCATCGTCGACGATCCCTTGCTCGACGACACGGCCTTGATCCTGTTATACGGACGAACGTCGCCGGGACCGCTCGATCATGAAACCGACCAGCCAATCGCTGCCAAGCTGATCGAAAGGCATTTGGTTGGGAAGACGGTGATGATGTTCGCGCCATTGATCAATCCCATTTTCCAGAAGAACGGCAGTGTCGACCTTTACTACGTCATAGATAGCGGCAATCAAGCGTACTCGCAGCCGCTGCGCCTGGACGTGGACCGGGACAGTTTGAAAACCACTCCACTGCAGGTCAGCGATTATCTGACGCTGCCGACCGCGATACCGGGGCGCTATTTCCTAGAGGATTACACGAATAGCCGGGTCCTCGCCGTGCGCGTCGATTTTCTTGGCCGGATCAAGCCCGAGAAGGGAGACGCCATCACGGTTCGGCTCGATCTGACCGGTGAAACCGAAGCGAACCTCAACGTGTACGTCCCGCTCGCGCTCGCGAGGTACACCATCACCGAACAGGATCTGGCATATGGCAACCAGAACGTTGTAATCGTGTTCGACCGGCGTGAAGGCGATCGGGCGGGTTTCCTCCCGCAGGCACTGGCAAACATAGACTGGTCCGAAGGCAAGCTTTATTACGTCTACGAACCCGTGGCCGGTTCTCCGATACAGTCGCGCGCGAGGAATATAGAGGTGGATACGGTATCGCCTCACACCGGAATCAGCATGGCGAAGCAGCGCCGACGAGGACGAGGCCGGGCGTGACAGGACGGTTTCCACAGCGGATCACGGATATTGCCGTGTCCGCGCGGTCCAGCCAGGCCGGCACCCGGTCGGCCATGGCGGTCGTCCACCTGCGCGCCTTCAGGAATAACGCCGCCGCTGGCGGACAAGACGTCAACGTCATCGAGGTCGATGTACGCTTCGGCGACGTTTATCCCGCGTCCAATATGCCGGTGACGCTGCTGCTGCAAGACAATAGCGGCTTGCCCGCCACCGACATCGTGCTCTACGCCGACCCGGCCCGCACGCAATTGGTGCAGGATGGAGCGGTAACGACCGATCAAAACGGAAAGGTCTATCTATACGTCGTCTGCAATGCGCCGACCGCCAGTGATTACATGGCAACGGCAACCGCGCTCTGTTATGCACAGCAGCCTTCGCCGTTCGTCCCATTGCACTTCACGGCGCCGGCCGCTCCGGTGGTCGAAAACAAGACCCTCGAAGCGCAGCCGCTCAATGCGTTGGCTGGTCAGCCGACGACGATTTGCTCAATGGGATCACTGGCGACACCCCTGGAACTCAGGCTGACCCTCGGCGGTAAACCTTACTCGAGCGGACCATTTTCTGCCGCGCTGACAGGTGATGGAAACAACGAATCCGCCGGCTCGGCCCGCCTTGACGTTCCCTACACCAGTACCGATGGTGAAATTCGAGTTAATGCTCTGCCTTCACGGCAAGGCGCCCTGGTACTGACATTGACAGACACCCGCACCGGAAATCATGCAAAGGTGCCCTTGAAAGCGGTCGTCTTGCGCGGTGGCAGTGTCGGGATAGCGCCGAGCCCTCGTTCCGTAACGTCGCCGATCGACGGGGTAACGTTCACCGCAACGATGGAGGACATCGACGGCAATGCAAATCCCGCCGGGATACTGCTGGGTTGGCAAGGCCTGGACGACTACTCGCGGCGGTTGTGCCCCTCGCGCCCTCCCGCGCCGACCACCAGCGATCAGGCCAGCCGCCAGATGAGAACGAAAGAGGTCACGGCAGACGATCTACTGGTATATCCCAACGGCCAAATCGCGGTGCGGTTGGAGATCTATGGAACCGATCAGCCGATCGGGGTCGATTGCATTGTTCCCTTTCACCCGGCCATTCGAGGCCTGGCCGCGCCACTGTGCGATGTCGGGGTCCCAACCAGCGGAGGCGTGCTGATAAACGACGGTGTCTACATAAATTTGGACGGTCCGGACATTCCTTTCAGCATTCCGACCGCAGCCGACCCGCTGACCGACGGCCGGTCACTGGTGGCGCTCTACGCCCATGTAAACGGCGGAACGCCGTTCGATCCCGCTGCCGATATTCCACTCGCGTGCAATCTATGGCGCGAACCCGCTCTGGACCACGACCTGGATATGGCGGTCCCCCTGAGTTCCGGCATCTTCGACAAGAACCAGGCCATCGATATCTACTACACGATGAAGAACCGGTCCAATACGGCGGTGTCCCAGCCATTGCGCGTCATCGTGAATCGCGACGCCCTGGACGACTTCCCGCCGCAGCGGCAGCTGCCGGAACCGATGCCGGAGCCCCGCAACTATCTTGTCGGCGATCACAGGCAGGGACTGACGCTGAAGGTAAAGGTGACGTTCCGGAACCAATACCCGCCCAAAGCGGGCGACTGGATACAGGTGTACCTGACGCTGTCGGGCAGGACCGAAGGCAACCTGAATGACTATCGCAGTTTCCAGCTCCCTCCCTACGTCATCCAGCCCACCGACATACCGGAACACGGACCTATCACGATCGAATTCGGCGAACCCGATGGACCGCCAGGATTTCCCGCATCGGACTTCGATAGCATCGACCTCAGCGACTGCCGGCTTTATTTCACGCACTGGAACGGGAAAACACTGGCCGTGTCGCCTTACCGGGCGATGATCATCGATACCGTCACGCCCTACAGCGAAGGCGCATTCCTGCAAAAGCTGCTTCCGGGTCCGGGGCGATAAGGCCCATGGACGGTCCGCCTGAGATAAGGGCAAAAAGCAAAACGAAAATCCTGTTTCAGAAAACTGGCCGGCGTGGCGCATTGCTAAGCTCCGCGCACATCGAATACCGGATGCCAACGCGTGGGGCCGAACCGGTAGCAACGCATCAGATTTTTCCAATGGAAGCGTAGCCAACCTCCCGATAGTCTTGCCTGCTTCCAGCTTTGCCCAGGGAGTTATGGGGATGAACACGCGAAGATTTCGACTAGGCACGCTCGCACGGTACCTGGGCTGCACTCTGACCTGCACTTTGGGGATGTGCCAGGCCCATGCCTATGGGGACCGCGCATTGGTTTGCACGGGAGGGCAGGATCTGCGCACCGAGACCAAGCTCCGGCCGGGGAGCGCGAATCTGACGCCGAACGGCCCGGTGACCGTCAACAATCCGCAAAACTGCGATGTTTACAACGTGACCCAGCTGGGTGGAAGTGTGAACATCTCGAGCACCGGCACCCTGGGCAACGTCATCCTGGGCAACAACAATGCCTTGACAATCAGCGGCACGGTGTGGGGCTTCGCCGAAGCCGGCGCCAGCTACGCGTCCTTGCCGTCGAACACGCTGGCGACACGTGGCGAGCAAGGCATCGTCAAGGTCCTGCCTGGCGGCAAGCTGTCCGTCGCGCTGATCGGCCCAGGGTCCACATTGGCGGTATCCGGAGACCCCGCCAATCGCGGCAGCACGGTGGTAGGCCGGATCGTCACGGCCGGGCATACCACGATCCACCATGCAACCGTGGACGCCAACTTCAATATCGATCAAGGCACCGGCCGGGGCACCGCGCCCGTCATTTCCCTGAACGGCGGGGAAGTCACGATCTCCGACTCGACGATCAATGGCGCCGGGAATCCCCAGCCCGCGATCAATTTTGGCGCCGATCCGCTATCCCCCGCGCCATCGGGGCCGCTGGCCCTGGCAATCGGCGATAGCACGATAGAAAATACTTTTGCCGGTATTACCGCCCAACAGCAAAACTACGGTTCGATCCCAGGATGGACACCCGGGGATTACGTCATCAGGCTGTCGAATACCTCGGTCAATGCGGATGCCGCGGCGAACGGCTGGGGGCTGTTCGCAGGGCAGGCAGGCCCGCTCAACACGAAGAGCGTTGGGGTCGTCGTCGCGGGTGGCGTGCTGAGCGGCGGCACGGGCCTGTATGCGCAAGGTTACGGTTCCAACGTCACGGTAACCACAATGGGTACGCGTATCGAAGGCGGCATCGGCGCCGCCGCGCCGCCGTCCAATCCCAAACCCTTTTACGGCGCGGGCGCTTATATAACGGGCCCAGCGCAGATTTCCTTCCTGCAGGGCAGTTCGGTGGTGGGCAACGTCGACGGACTTCGAATAGGTTCGCCGATCAACCCCCAGGCGGATCAAGGACCGAATATCCTGATGGCGGACTCTCACGTCGAAGGAAAGCAAGGCGCGGCGATACACGCCACGAGCGACGGCCCCGGCACGGCTCCCCGGTCCACGATCCTGCTATCGAATGCGACACTGGCGGCGCCCAATGGCCCCCTGGTGCTGGTCGATAATGGTGCAGGCGCCATGGTGCAGAGCGACAATACGGCGCTTTCGGGGGATGCCCGCGCGGTTGGCAACGGCAGTTCGCTCGTTTTTTCCCAAACCGGCGGATCGCGGATGCAAGGGACCGTCAGTGCCACGGACGGCGCGACGACGGACCTTACCCTGGATCATGCCACGTTATCCGGCATGGCCACGGCCGACGGAGCCGGGTCCGCCACCACCGTCGGGTTGGGCAGTGCGAGCACCTTGAACGGCGCGGCCACGGCCACCAACGGCGCCACCATCGGCGTGCAGGGCGACCACCCGGACGCCGTTTTGAATGGCGGGATATCGGCGGACGGCGCGACCGCGCTGCTCCAGTTGTCCAATGGAGCGCGCGTCACGGACGGCCTTGGCCTTGACAACGGCGCGAGCGGCACCGTCCGGATTTCAGGCGACGGCTCTTCGCTGGGCGGCGCAGGCACGTCGGCCGCCATTTCGGTATTGGGCGGCAGCAGGGCGAATGTGGCGGTTGCCGACGGGGCGCAATTGCGTGGCGCCAACGGTGTGCTCATCAATGCCGCCGATGGCAGCCAGGCCGATGTGCAGGTGTCCAACACGGTCCTGACCGGCGCCATGCAGCGCGACGCGGACAGCATCCTCAATGTGGAGCTGTCCAATGGCGCCGTGTTGACCGGGGATATGAATCCCAATACGCTGGCGATCCGCGATGGCGCCACCTGGAATCTCGGCGCGGGCCGGGCGCCGGAAGTTGGCGCGCTCAGCCTGAGCGCCGGCCGCGTCAACTTCAACTCGGGCGCGGGCCCGTTCAAAACGTTGACCGCCGCGTCCTTGCAGGGAAGCGGCTTCTTCGGCATGGGTGTGGACTTCGCCCCGGGCAAGGGCAACGACAAGCTGGTCGTCAGCGGACAGGCTTCCGGCTCCCATGTGCTGGATCCCTATGGCGAGGACCAGAGCGTCAAGAATCCGCGCAACAATATCCCCGTGGTGCAGACTGGCGGCGGCCCGGGCGCTTTCCAGCTGCAAGGCGGCAAGGTGGATGCCGGGGTCTACACCTACACGCTGCAGCATACCGGCAACCAATGGTTGCTCGTGCGAGACGACGGCGACGACAACAATCCGGACAACAATCCCAACAACAACCCGGATAACAACCCGGATAACAACCCGGATAACAATCCCAACAACAATCCCGATAATGAGCCGCCCACGCCGGCGCCCCAGGTGCTCTCGCCCGCCGCCAAAACGGCCCTCAGCACGGCCGCGGCCTTGCCCTTCGTCTGGCACGCGGAAATGAGCACGCTACGGCAGCGCCAGGGCGACCTGCGCGGCAACAAGGCCGGCGACGGACGCTGGGTGCGTCCGTTCTCCTCGTCAAGCCGCATCGACGAACTGGCGGCGCCGGGCTTCGGCCTGGACCAGTACGGCGTCCTGATTGGCGCCGACAAGCGGCTGGTCCTGCAATCGGGGGACCTGTACGTCGGCGGCTTCGGCTCGTACAGTTATTCCCAGGCTGACGTCGAAGGTGGTTCGAAGGGCCGGATCAACAGTTATGGCCTCGGTGCATACGCGACATGGATGGGGCCGGACGGTTGGTATGCCGACGGCGTCATCAAGGCAAACAACTTTCAGAACCAGTTGAGGGTGATCGGCAGCAGCGGCCGCACGGCGTCTGGCCACTACAGCGCGCCCGGTATCGGCGCATCGCTGGAAGTCGGCAAGAACATTCCCCTCCCCAGGCAAAGCTTCTTGGAACCGTACGTGAAGGTCTCGGCTTTCGCGGCGAAAAGTTCCAGCGAGGACCTGGACAACAACTTCGACATCGAAAACGGGCCGACGCGTTCTGTGCAGGCGCAGTTGGGGACGCTGCTGGGCAAACGCTTCGACCTCGGCAACACGCGTTACGTCGAGCCCTACATCAAGGCCGCGGTTATCCACGAATTCATCGACAAGAACGAAACGACGCTGAACGGTATAACGTTCAACAATGACCTGTCGGGCTCCCGCATGGTGCTCGGCACCGGCATGGCGGCGCAAATCAGGCACAACCTGCAGGTGCATATGGACGTCGACTACACGAAGGGCGGGCCCGTGGACCACAATGTCGCCCTGAATCTGGGCGTGCGCTACGTCTGGTAAGCCGGATCATTGACGCGGGGGCGCGGCGCCCCCGGAGCGGGACAGGTGGCGCCAGTGGCGCCGATGGGTGCGGTGCTACCCCGGACCCGCTGGCAGGATCGCACCGGCGTGCTCGGAGCCAGCCGCCGGGCCGGATTCCCCGCAACCTCGGATTTCTCGCAAGCTCTTGACCGTCGGCCATATTTGCGCGGACACGGCGCGGTATCGCCCGGACGCTGCCGCGCTGGGCCCGCCCGGACATGGGGCGATGATGCGTTTGTCCTGGCCCGAATGCCTTATTCGGTCCCTTTCCCGAGCTTCCGTCACAGGAAAAGGGCGTCTTTTCCGGGCTTACAAGGGTTTCAACACGCAACAATTCGAGTAATAATGGCGGACTTCCCCGCCCTGGCGTCCGCCGGCCGCGTGGTTCCACAGCAAGCGGGGCGCAGATCCTCGCTGATTACATAACGCCGTGAGAGAGGGTTTTCCCATGAAGATCGTATCCAATAAGGTGCTGGCCGCCCTGGTGGCCGGCGCGGTACTGCCCGCCGCGCACGCGGCCGACATCAAGCTGGGCGTGGCGGAAGCCCTGTCCGGCGGCGCCGCCCAATATGGCATTTCGATCCGCAACGGCTTTCAGTTGGCGGCTGAGGAGATCAACGCCGCGGGTGGAATCAACGGCAACAAGATCAGCCTGGTCATCGAAGACGAGCAGGGCAAGAAAGAAGAAGCCATCAACGTCTTCAAGAAGCTGATTTTCCAGGACAAGGTCCTGATGGTGTTCGGCCCCACGCTGTCGAACTCGGCGCAGGCCGCCGACCCCATTGCACAGGCCGCCAAGACGGTGGCATTCGGCACCTCCAATACCGCGGATGGCATCACGTCGATCGGCAACTACATCTTCCGCAACTCCGTGACGGAAGCCGACGTGCTGCCCGCCACGCTCACCACCGTGAAGAACAAGGTCGGCCTGAAGAACGTCGCCGTGCTGTACGGCAATGACGACGTCTTTACCAAGAGCGGCTACGACAACTTCAAGAAGGCCCTGGAAGACCTGAAGATTCCGGTCACCACCACGGAAACCTTCGCCAAGGGCGACGTCGATTTCAAGGCGCAGCTGACCAAAATCAAGGGCACCAACCCCGATGCCATCGTGCTGTCGGCGCTGCTGGCCGAAGGCGGCCCCATCATGGTGCAGGCGCGCCAGCTGGGCCTGAACGTCCCGATCATCGGCGGCAACGGCATGAATTCGGTGAAGATCTTCGAACTGGCGCCGGGTTCCGCCTCGAACAACTTGTGGATCGGCAGCCCCTGGTCCATCGAGAACAAGACGCCGGAAAACACCAAGTTCATCGACGCCTACAAGGCCAAGTACAACGTGGCGCCGGACCAGTTCTCGGCGCAGGCGTATGACGCCATGTACATCGTCGCCCAGGCCCTGAAGAAGGTGCAGCTGAAGGGGGATCTGGCTGCCGACCGCGCCGCCGTGCGCGACGCCCTGCCCGACGTGCAATGGACCGGCGCGACCGGTGCGTTCAAGTTCCGCCAGGCCAAGGACCGCGCCGGCAAGCCCGCCGGCTATGACGCCGAACAGGCCCCGATTGTCAGCAAGACCGAAAACGGCAAGTACGTCATAGAGAAGTAAATCAGTGCGGCAGTGCGGCCCCCGGGCCGCCTCCGACGCCTTGCGGGCGGCGCCTGGCCGCGGCCCGCAAGGCGTTTTCGATTCGGAAGCCCCCGTATGCTGGAACAACAATTCGTCAATGCCCTGTCGCTGGGCTGCGTGTATGCCCTCTTTGCCCTGGGCTTCACACTGGTCTTCGGCGTACTGGGCATCATCAATCTGGCGCACGGCGCCGTCTTCATGGTGGGCGCCTACGCGGCGCTGTCCATCATTACCCGGCTGGGCGTTCCGCTATGGGTCGCGTTGATCCTGGCCTTCATCGTGGCGGGCGTCCTCGGGGCGCTGATCGACCGGCTCGTACTCAAGCCGCTGCGTCGACGCAATGCGCCGCACCTGATTCCCATGATCGCGACCATCGGCGTGGGGATCATCCTGAACAACGGCATCCAGGGCATCTACGGCGCGAGCAACCTGCGGTTTCCGGCAGGCGTCGTTCCGGAAGGCACGATGGTCGTGGCGGGCATCCATGTCACCGCCATCGAGCTTGCCATCATCTTCCTGTCCTTCGCGTTGATGGCGGTGCTGATGCTGGTGATGCGCCGCACCCAGTTCGGCCGCGCCCTGCGCGCCATCGCGGAATCGCCGAAGGCGGCATGGCTGCTGGGGATCAATGTCGAGCAATTGTTCCTGCTGACTTCCTTCCTGGCCGGCGGGCTGGGAGGTGTCGCGGGCCTGCTGATCGGGCTCTATTCCAACGCGCTCTATCCGCTGATGGGCCAGCCGATGCTGCACAAGGGCATCGCGGTGATCATCCTGGGCGGCATGGGCGACATCCGCGGCGCGATGCTGGGCGGCCTGTTCCTGGGCTTCGCCGAAGTGCTGTCCGTCGCGTACATCGGATCCACCATGCGCGACGCCGTCGCGTTCGGCTTGCTGTTCCTGATCCTGCTGGTGCGTCCGCAAGGCCTGTTCGGGAAGGTGGTGCAGCGCAAGGCGTGAGAGGGGAGGGCCCACCCCCGAAGCGCTGGCGCGCTTCCCCCTCAAGGGGGCGACGCTGCGGACCGGCGGAGCCGGATCCGCGCGTCCCGAGGTGGGTGGATGGTGGGGATATTTATGCGATGGCGCGGTGTGATGGATAACGGACATGAATGGATTTGAGAGTTTCTGGGCCATCTACGGCAATCTGGTTTTGTCGTTGGGGACCAATGCGCTGCTGGCGTTGTCGATCTGGTTGACGCTCGCTTGCGGGATGCTTGCGATGGCCAATGCGGCGTTCATGGGGATCGGGGCGTATACGGCGGCGCTGCTGACCATGAACTACGATGCGCCGTTTTCCGTGGCCCTGGCGGGCGGGATGGCGGCGCCTGCGATTGTGGCGGCGATCATCGGTCTGCCGACGATACGGCTGTCCGGGGTGTACCTGGCCATGGCTACGCTGGGCTTCGGCGAGGTGGTCCGCGTGGCGGTGCTGAACACCGAATCGCTCACAGGCGGCGCGCTGGGCTTGAACGGCATTCCGCAATTGACCCAGTGGTGGCACGTATTGCTGTCGGTCGTCATCGTGCTGTTGGTGCTTTGGCGGGTGCGGGTGTCCAAGATGGGGCGCGCCTTCGACGCCATACGGGGCGACGAGACCGCGGCTGGTCTCATGGGCATCAACGTGCGCGCCAACAAGATGCTGGCCTTTATCCTGGGCGCCGTCATTGCGGGGCTGGCCGGCGCGCTGAACGCGCATCTGACGTTTTTCATCGGGCCGGGCGAATACGGTTTCGATCGCGGTGTGGAGATTCTCACCATGACGATATTGGGCGGCATCGGCGGCCTGCCCGGCCCCTTGCTGGGCAGCGCCATCATTACGTTGCTGCCGGAAGTGCTGCGCGGCTTCAGCGACTTCCGCCTGGTCGTCAACGGCCTGATCCTGGTTCTGATCGTGCTGTTCCTGCCGCAGGGCATTTGGGATCCGGTCCGGTTCGCCCGCTGGATGCGCAAGGGAGGAAAGCGCCATGCTTGAGCTCGCGTCCATCTCCATGCGTTTCGGCGGCCTGCACGTGCTGCAGGACGTGAATCTGCAGGTGCCGCAAGGCAGTATCTTCGGCCTGATCGGACCCAACGGCGCCGGTAAGACCACCGTATTCAACATCATCACGGGGCTTCTGCGGCCCAGCGGCGGTCAGGTGCGATTCGACGGCCGCAGTTTGATCGGGGCCGCGCCGCACCAGATCACGCGCGCGGGCATCGCGCGCACCTTCCAGAACATCCGGTTGTTCAAGGAGATGACCCTGCTCCAGAACGTCGTGGTGGGGGCCTATCGGCATATGGACTATGGCGTGCCCGGCATGCTGTTCAGCCTGCCCGGGTTCCGGCGCCATGAGACGCGCGCCCGGGAGCGCGCGCTGGAGCTGCTGTCCTGGATGAAGCTCGACCACAAGGCGTACGACCTGGCGGACAATCTGTCCTATGGCGAACAGCGCCGCCTGGAACTCGCACGGGCTTTGGCGACGGAGCCTCGTCTGTTGCTGCTGGACGAGCCGGTGGCGGGCATGAATACGGGCGAGCGGGCCGAACTGATGCGCGAAATCGAGGCCATCCGGGGGCGCGGCTATACGATCCTCATGATCGAGCACGATATGCGTTTCGTCATGGGGTTGTGCGAAACCATCGCGGTGCTGAATTTCGGAAAGATCATCGCCAGCGGGCCGCCCGAAGCGATCCGCAGCAATGAACAGGTGATCGAGGCCTACCTGGGCCGGGATGATGAAGAAGACGCGCCGCCGCAACCGGCGGGCGACAGGAGGGCCGTGCAGTGACCGCCATGCTGGAAATCCGCGGGCTGGAAGTGAATTACGGCCATATCGAAGCCGTGCGCGGCGTGGACATGGCGCTGCAGCCCGGCGAAATCACCGCGCTCGTCGGCGCCAATGGGGCGGGGAAGTCGACCACCCTGCTGGCGTTGTCCGGCCTGCTGCCCAAAGCCAAGGGCTCGGTTTTCTTCGAAGGCGAAGACATTACCCGGCTGTCGCCGCATCAAATCGTGGCGCGCGGGATCGTGCAGGTCCCGGAGGGGCGCGCCATCCTGACGACCATGACGGTGCGCGAAAACCTGGAACTGGGCGCCTATCGCCGTGGCCGGGCCGATACGGCGGCGGATCTGGATTACGTTTTCAATCTGTTCCCGCGGCTGAAGGAGCGGCTGGACGGTGTGGCGGGCAACCTGTCTGGCGGCGAGCAGCAGATGCTCGCCATCGGACGCGCCCTGATGGCCAAGCCGCGTCTGCTGCTGCTGGACGAGCCGTCCATGGGGTTGGCGCCCATCGTCGTGCAGGAGATTTTCCGTGCACTGCGCGCGATCAACGCCGACGGTTTGACCCTGTTCCTCGTCGAACAGAACGTCAGGCAGGCGCTGAAGATCGCGCAGCACGGCTATGTGCTGGAAAACGGGGCGCTGGCATTGTCGGGGACAGGTCGGGAGCTGATGGACCATCCCCGCGTGCTCGAAGCCTATCTGGGCGGCTAGCAGCCGCCGGGCGGCGAGCGCCGTCGGCCCCGCACGCGCGCCGTCGGCCGACGGGTGGGGCTGCGCCCGCAGTCCGGTCCGCTCCGGATGATGCGCTCAAACATTGAGCGTTTTCGTGCTAGAATCAAAGACTTTCCCTTATTTCGGCCAGCACGGGCGGGTTACAACGCTTAGGCGGGGCGGGACAACGGGGTGCGCGCCGGGGGGCGCAGGGCGGACGTATGCGCTCGTGACGGTCCCCTCAGGCGGGAAGCGCCCCGGCTCGGGAAAGAAGCCTGGCCGGTGTTCGGCCAGGGCAATCTAATCATCTAGGAACCATCATGAAGACCTTTGTGGCAAAGCCGCATGAAGTCAAGCGTGAGTGGTTTGTGATCGACGCAAAGGGCAAAGTCCTCGGTCGTGTGGCCAGCGAAGTCGCACACCGCCTGCGTGGCAAGCACAAACCCGAATTCACGCCTCACGTCGATACGGGCGATTACATCGTCATCATCAACGCGGCGGAAATCGTCGTTACCGGGAACAAGGCGCAGGACAAGAAGTACTTCCGCCACACCACGTACCCGGGCGGCATCCGCGAGACCAACTTCGAGAAGCTGCAGCAGCGCTTCCCGGGCCGCGCCATCCAGAAGGCGGTCAAGGGCATGCTGCCGAAGGGTCCCCTCGGCTATGCCATGATCAAGAAACTGAAGGTGTACGCCGGTGCCGAGCACCCGCACACTGCCCAGCAGCCCAAGCCGCTGGAAATCTAAGGAATCGCCATGATCGGTAACTGGAATTACGGAACCGGCCGTCGCAAAACGTCGGTGGCCCGCGTGTTCCTCAAGAAAGGCACGGGCAAGATCGTCGTCAACGGCAAGCCCGTCGACGAATTCTTCGCGCGCGAAACCGGCCGCATGGTCGTCCGCCAGCCGCTGGAGCTCACTGGTCACCTGGAGTCGTTCGACGTCAAGGTCAACGTCCATGGCGGCGGCGAGTCTGGCCAGGCCGGCGCGGTGCGCCACGGCATCACGCGTGCCCTCATCGACTACGACGCCACGCTCAAGCCCGCCCTGTCGCAGGCTGGCCTGGTGACCCGCGATGCGCGAGAAGTCGAACGTAAAAAGGTCGGCCTCCGCAAGGCACGTCGGCGCAAGCAGTTCAGCAAGCGCTAATGTCCAACAAAAAGGCCGCGAAAGCGGCCTTTTTGTTTATGGGCATATTCGCCGGCGCCGTGCCACATCGATCACTGGCACCCCAAGGGCCGGCGATACAATCCAAATTCCTTCTTTGGAATCCGCATCATGGCACAAGCATCCAGCACACGCGTGAAGGTCGGCATCGTCGGCGGAACCGGATACACCGGCGTCGAGCTGCTGCGCCTGTTGTCGCAGCACCCCAATGCCGAACTCACGGCCATTACGTCCCGAAAGGAAGACGGCATGCCGGTGGCCGACATGTTCCCCAACCTGCGCGGGCGCGTGAACCTGGCGTTTTCCACACCTGAAAAGGCGCCGTTGACGGAATGCGACGTGGTGTTTTTCGCCACGCCGCACGGCGTCGCCATGGCGCAGGCGCAAACCCTGTTGGCTGCCGGCACGCGCATTATCGACTTGGCGGCGGACTTCCGCCTGCAGGACACCGGCGTCTTCGAGAAGTGGTACAAGATGCCGCACGCTTGCCCGGACGTCCTTGCCGAAGCCGTGTACGGGATCCCGGAACTCAACCGCGAACGCGTGGCCAAGGCGCGTGTCGTCGGCAATCCCGGGTGCTATCCCACCACCGTGGCGCTGGGGCTTGCGCCCTTGCTCGAAAACGGCGCCCGGCTGGTCGACACCCAGACCCTTATCGCCGACTGCAAATCCGGCGTATCGGGCGCCGGCCGCAAGGCCGAGGTCGGCCTGCTGTTTTCCGAAGCCAGCGACAACTTCAAAGCCTATGGCGTGTCCGGACACCGCCACCATCCGGAAATCGTGGAGCAGTTGCAGCGCATGGCGGGCGGCAAGGTGGGACTCACCTTCGTGCCGCATCTCGTCCCCATGATTCGCGGCATGCACTCGACGATCTACGCCCGTATCCTGCCCGAAGCGCGCGATACGGACTTCCAGGCCTTGTACGAAAAGCGCTATGCCGATGAGGCGTTCGTGGACGTGATGCCTCCAGGAAGCCTGCCCGAGACCCGCTCGGTGCGTGCGTCCAACGATTTGCGCATCGCCTTGCATCGGCCCGACGGCGGCGACCTGCTGGTCATCCTGGTCGTCCAGGACAACCTGGTCAAGGGCGCCGCTGGACAGGCGGTCCAGAACATGAACGTGATGTTCGGTTTGCCGGAGAACGCCGGGCTGGGTCACGTCGCCGTATTGCCCTGATGACCGCCACCCGGTCCGATGGCGTCCCATCCCGCCGCCGTGCCGGGTTTCGCACTGGCGTCCTGGTCGGTCTGCTGGTCGCGGCCGCCGCGTTCGCTGCGGCTTGGCGGATGCCGTTTTCCGGGCCGTCGGGCGCATCGGCCGCCGAGCAGGCGGCCGCTTTGCGGGCGCAGCTCGAGCAATCGCAGGCGCAGACACAGTCACTGCAAGGCCAGCTCGCCGCCACGGAAGCGGAGCTGGCTGTCGAGCAGGCTGCGCGCCGCGCCCTCGAGAACAGTCTCGGGGCGCTGCAAACTCAGGCGGGCGAACTTCGCGATCGGCTGGCGTTCTACGACCAACTGCTGCCCGCCGGGCCCGCCGGCACAGTGACCCTGCGCGCGGTGCAGCTGGTCCGCGTGCCTTCGGGTTTGCGTTACCGGGTGCTGCTCATGCGCGCCGTCCGCCCTGGGCAGCCGCCGTTCGTGGGGGCCCTTCGGTTTACCGTCACGGGTGAGCGGGAAGGCGAACCCGTCCAGCTCACGCTCACGCCGCTGCAGGCGGCCGATGCCGCGGCGGCGGCCCACGGCGGCGCCCCTGCGCCATCCGATAAGGAGGCCGAAGGGGCGCCGATCGCTGCAACCGCTTTGCCCGACGGCTTGATTCCTCTGGAAATGGACCAATATCGGACCAGCGAGGGGATTCTGGCGCTGCCCCCCGATTTCACGCCGTCCGAAGCTACCGTGGACGTGGTCCAGAACGGCGTGGTGCTGACCTCCCAGCAAGTTCCTGTCACATTTTGAGTGGGCGGACCGCTGCGCTATAGTAGGACTTATTCGGGGCGCTTGGCGCGCCCCTACCGGATTCGCCCCATGCGGGCAGGAGTCAAGACATGAACGCAGTTACCGAAACCGTCGATCTGCAGTCGGCCCCGCCGACCCCGCTTATCTTCACCGATGCCGCCGCGGCCAAGGTCAAGGATCTCCTCGCCGAGGAAGGCAACCCCGACCTGAAGCTCCGCGTGTTCGTTCAGGGCGGCGGCTGCTCCGGCTTCCAGTACGGTTTCACCTTCGATGAGGTCGTGAACGAAGACGACACCACGCTCGACAAGGACGGCGTCCAGCTGCTGGTGGACCCCATGAGTTTCCAATACCTGGTCGGCGCGGAAATCGACTACAAGGAAGATCTGGAAGGCGCGCAGTTCGTCATTCGCAACCCCAACGCGACGACGACCTGCGGCTGCGGGTCCTCTTTCTCGGTCTGATTCCGAGCGTCATCGCCCCAAGACAAACGGCCAGCGCATGCTGGCCGTTTGTCTTGGGGCGTTCGTCTTTTTGTGGCGTGCCGCTCTGCCTGTCCGGCCGGCTGGCGCGACGTACGTAAGCCGCCTGTCGTCACGCGGGGTACAGCGCGCCCAGCACCCGCGCTCCGCGCGCGCCCGTTACGGTGGGCAGGCCCGCCGGTATGCGATGGATGTGCGCATAGGCGAGCCAGGCGAACGCAAAGGCTTCCACTGACTGCGCCGGCACGCCGTGGTCGTCGGTCGGGACCACCGGGCGGTTCAGGCATTCGGCAAGATCGCGCATCAGGCCGGCGTTGCGCGCGCCGCCTCCGCATACCAGCACATCCCGCGTTGCAGGGGCTTCCCGTTCGATCGCCTGCGCCACCGTGCTGGCCGTGAATCGCTGCAGGGTGGCCTGAATGTCTGCTGGGGCCAGACGCCGGCAATACCCTTCCCAGGCGTTCAGCCGCGCGTCCAGCCATGCGGCGTTGAACAGGTCTCGCCCAGTGGACTTGGGCGGACGCTGTCCCAGCCATGGCTCGCTGGACAAAAGATACTCGAGGATGTTCTGGTCTACCGTGCCGGTGGCTGCAAAGGCGCCGTCCCGGTCGAAAGGCTGACCCGTATGCCGCTGGCACCATACGTCCAGAAGCATGTTGGCCGGGCCGGTATCGAAGCCGGTGACGGGGCAGCCGGGCGCGAGCAGGGTGACGTTGGCAATGCCCCCCAGATTCAGCACGGCCCGAGGCGCTTCGGTGGCGAAGATCGCCGCATGGAATGCGGGCACCAGAGGCGCGCCTTGGCCGCCGGCAGCCACGTCGCGCGTCCGGAAATCCGCCACGACGGGGATGCCGGTACGCTCCGCAAGCAGGGCCGGCGCGTTCAACTGGATGGTGTATCCCAGATCCGGGCGATGTCTCACCGTCTGGCCATGGGCGCCGATGGCCGCGATATGCGCGGCGTCCACCGCAGCGGTATGCAATAGCTCCGCCGTGACCTGCGCATAACATTCCGCCAGGGCGGCCGAGGCCAATGCGCCACGCGCCAGCTCGTCCTCGCCCGGCGCATTCAGCGAAAGCAGCTCGCGCCGCAGCGCGGCTGGCATGGGAAGGCTGGCTTCGGCCAGTACGTCTGGCCGGCCGTCGCCGGGGATGCGGGCGAGCACTCCGTCCACGCCGTCGGTACTGGTGCCGGACATCAGGCCGATATATAGGTTGTCCGGCAGGTTCATGACACTGTTCGCCCGCGGCGCGGGCCTCCTCAGTTTGCGCTGGCGTCGGCCGCGCTGGCCAGCGCCGTGCCCGGCATGGATTGCTGGAACTGAGCCAGCATGTTCAGCTGCGACTTATAGACCGCGGCTTCCTTGGCGAACGCCACGGCGCTCTTGCCTTCGAGCTTCTGGGCCACCGGCAGATCGACCGACAGCGGATCCACGGGCTTGTCGTTGATGCGGAATTCGTAGTGCAGATGCGGCCCCGTCGCCCAGCCGGTCTGGCCGACATAGCCGATGACTTCGCCCTGGGTTACGCGCACGCCCTTGCGGATACCCGGCGCAATACGGCTTTGGTGCGCGTACAGCGTCGAATATTTGTTGTCGTGCTGGACGATCACCACGTTTCCGTAGCCGTTCTGCACGCCGGCGAATTCCACCACGCCGTCGGAAGTGCTATGGATCGGCGTGCCGATGGGCGCCGCATAGTCCACGCCCTTGTGCCCCGTCCAGGTTTTATGGATGGGATGCATCCTCATGCCGAAGGTCGAGCTGATGCGGCTGAATTTCAGGGCAGTGCGCAGGAACGCGCCGCGCAGGCTGGTGCCGTCGAAATCGTAGTAGGAGCCGGTGGCGCCGCCATCCTGGCTGAACCATACCGCGTTGTACAGCTTGCCTTGGTTCTCGAACTGCAGGGCCAGCACGCGGCCCGCGCCGGCGTAGCGCCCGTCGTGGGAACGCGTTTCGTACACCACGCGGAACTGGTCGCCCTGGCGAAGGTTGCGCAGGAAATCGATCTTCGAGCCAAGGATGTCGGCCATCTGCAGCGTGACCGAGTCCGGAATGCCGGCCGCGTCGGTCGCGGCGAACAGCGAGGACGTGATCGTGCCCATGGCGACGCGGACCTGGCGGTCCGTGTCTTCCGTCATTTCCCGCGCGGCGTAGCCGTCGCCCTGGGGCCGGACTTCCAGGAACCGGGTCACCACCTGGCCTTCGGAATCGTTGCCCGGCGTATGGATATAGCGCAGCCAGACCAGCTTGCCGTCGGCGTCGGTCGCGGCCTGCACGGAGCGGCCCGGATAAAGCTTGTAAATACTGCGTGCGCTGGGGTCGTGCGTCAGGAAGGCCTGCAACGCATCATTGTCCAGGTGCAGCCGCTGCAGCACCGCCGCCAGGGTGTCGCCGCGGCGGATGCGGGTTTCGCTGATGTACGGGGCCGAGGACGTGGCGCCGACCTGGTACTCGTCCGAGGTCAGCGACATGACTTTTTCGATGGTCCGGGTCGGCGGCAGTTCGGCGGCGGGGTGCTGCTGCACCATGCCAACGGCGGCTGCGGCGGCAAACAGGCCCAGCGCGGTGGCCAGGGCGGCCGCGCGGACGATTCGGGAACGGCGGGAGGGAGTGTGGGAGGAAGGCAGGCTGGAGGCGCCGGGGCTGGTGCGGCGGTCCCCCTTTTGTTGAGGGCCTGAAATCATCTTCGGAAAAACCTTGGGGACACATTACCCCCTACGACAGTTGGCTATGATTAGGGCGGTATCCTAGCCGATTCGGCTAGAATTTTCGACAACTTTTGTGATTTTTACCTCCTTCCGGCCCGCCCGGGCGCGCCAAGCCGTCCCCCAATATGTCCCAATCAGAAGCTCCCATTACCCCCGAGGTCGAGGCTGATCTTCGCGTCGCCAAGCGCGGCTGCGATGAACTGCTCGTTGAATCCGAATTCGTGCGCAAGCTGGCGCGCAGCCGCGCTACCGGCGTCCCCCTGCGCATCAAGCTTGGGCTCGATCCCACCGCGCCGGACATCCATCTCGGTCATACGGTGGTGCTGAACAAGATGCGGCAGCTGCAGGACCTCGGTCATACGGTCATCTTCCTGATCGGCGACTTCACGTCCATGATCGGCGATCCGAGCGGCCGCAACTCGACCCGTCCGCCGCTGACCCGGGAGCAGATCGAAGAGAACGCCAAAACGTATTACGCGCAGGCCAGCATGGTGCTGGACCCCGCTCGCACCGAGATCCGCTACAACTCCGAATGGTCGGATCCGCTGGGGGCGCGCGGGATGATCCAGCTCGCGTCCCGCTATACGGTCGCCCGGATGATGGAGCGGGAGGACTTCACCAAGCGGTTCAAGAACGGTATTCCGATCTCCGTGCACGAGTTCCTGTATCCGCTGATGCAGGGTTACGACTCGGTCGCGCTGAAGTCGGACCTGGAGCTTGGCGGCACGGATCAGAAGTTCAACCTGCTGGTGGGCCGGGAACTGCAGAAGGAGTATGGACAGGAACCCCAATGCATCCTGACCATGCCGCTGCTCGAAGGAACGGACGGCGTCGAAAAGATGTCGAAATCGAAGGGCAATTACATCGGGATTTCCGAGGCGCCGGACTCCATGTTCGGAAAGCTGATGTCCATTTCGGATACCTTGATGTGGCGCTACTACGAACTGCTGTCCTTCCGGTCCCTGGAGGACATCGCCGCGCTGAAGGCCGCCACGGACGCCGGGCGCAACCCCCGGGAGGCGAAGGTTGAATTGGCGCAGGAAATCGTGGCGCGTTTCCACGGTCAGCAGGCGGCGCGTGATGCGCTGGCGGCCTTTGAAGCGCGCTTTCGCGATGGCGCCGTCCCGGAGAACATGCCGGAGGTCACGCTGGGCGGCGCGCCCCTGGGCATCCTGAAGGTCCTGCGGGAGGCGCAATTGGCGGCGTCGGGCGCCGAGGCCCAGCGAAACGTGGAGCAGGGCGGCGTGCGCGTCAACGGCCAGAAGGTGGAAGACAAATCGTTGCAATTGTCCGAGGGCGTCTACGTGGTCCAGGTGGGAAAACGGAAGTTCGCGCGTGTTACCTTGGCGGCTTAAAGGAATCATTCCGCGACGAAGACGACCCCGACTCCCGGTTCTTTCTTTGGAGGCACGCCATGAAGCTAGCGAGCTTGTCTTTTTCCGATAACGAGTCCATCCCCGAGCGCTATGCGTTTGCGCGGATCGACCCGCAGTCGCACGTCGCGCTGGCGGACAACTTCAATCCCCAGTTCTCCTGGGATGACGTACCGGAAGGCACACAGTCGTTCGCCCTGATCTGCCATGATCCCGACGTGCCCAGCAAGCCCGACGACGTCAACCAGGAAGGCCGGGTGGTCCCGGCGGACCTGCCGCGCGTCAATTTCTTCCATTGGGTGCTGGTCGATTTGCCGGCGGACATGCGCGAGATCGAGGAAGGCGCGTTTTCCAATGGCATCACCCCACGGGGCAAGGGCGGACCGTTGGCGCCGCACGGCGCCCGGCAGGGCATCAATGATTACACCAGCTGGTTCGCGGCCGATCGCGATATGAGCGGGGATTACTTCGGGTATGACGGCCCGTGCCCGCCATGGAACGATGCCAGGGTGCACCGCTATGTCTTTACGCTGTACGCCTTGAGCGTGCCGCAGTTGGACGTCGAAGGTACGTTCAACGGCAAGCAGGCGCTTGCGGCGATCCAGGACAAGATACTGGCGCAGGCGTCCGTCACCGGCACCTATACGCTGAACCCGGACCTGGCGCCAAAGGTAATCGGGGCCACGTCCGCCTGAAGGCGTCCAGGGGTCGTTTTCGGCGGCCCAGCCAAAGACAGGCGGCTTTTCAGCCCCCGCGCCGCTGCGAGCGGCGCTTTTTGTTTTCGTATTTGTCCGTCGGAACGCCGCTTTTTCCTCCGGCCGCCTGGCGCGCCTTCGGCACTCGCGCGTGTGCGCCGCGCCTGCCATCCGCCTATCCAGGCAGCCGGTCATGCGTTCGGGCACCAAATCGGTGCGGTCATCGCGCTTTTCCATTGGCGCGGGGGCGCGGACGCGGGGCGCGCCTTCCTTGAGGCTCGCTCACGTTCGCATGAGCAGAATTTCCGGGAACCGGCCGGACCCGCAAAAAATAGCGTCCCCGCGAGGTTTTCGACGCCATCCCGCCGGAAAAGCGCGGTAACCGCACGGTAAACTATGGGGAATCCGCATTCCGCTTTTCGACTCCGTTCAGGAACTTCCATGTTTGACCGTACCCGCACCATCTCCCAGGTTGATGAAGAAATCTGGTCCGCCATTCAAAAGGAGAACGAGCGCCAGGAGCAGCACATCGAGCTGATCGCCTCGGAGAACTACGCCAGCCCCGCCGTCATGCAGGCGCAGGGCACCCAGCTCACCAATAAATATGCGGAAGGCTATCCCGGCAAGCGGTACTACGGGGGCTGCGAATTCGTGGACGTGGTCGAACAATTGGCGATCGACCGGCTGAAGGCGCTGTTCGGCGCCGAAGCGGCGAACGTGCAGCCGAATTCCGGCTCGCAGGCCAATCAGGGCGTCTACATGGCGGTGCTCAAGCCCGGCGATACGGTGCTCGGCATGAGCCTGGCCGAAGGCGGCCACCTGACGCACGGCGCCTCGGTGAACGCATCCGGCAAGCTGTACAACTTCCTGTCCTATGGACTGGACGCCAATGAGGTCCTGGATTACGGCAAGGTGGAAGCGCTGGCGCGCGAGCATAAGCCGAAACTGATCGTTGCCGGCGCATCGGCCTACTCCCTGCACATCGACTTCGAACGCATGGCCCGCATCGCGCACGACAATGGTGCGCTGCTGATGGTCGATATCGCCCACTACGCCGGCCTGGTGGCGGGCGGCGCGTATCCCAATCCGGTGCCGCACGCCGACTTCGTTACCTCCACGACGCACAAATCGCTGCGCGGCCCGCGCGGCGGCGTCATCATGATGAAGGCGGAATACGAAAAAGCCGTCAATTCTGCGATTTTCCCCGGCATCCAGGGTGGTCCCCTCATGCACGTCATCGCCGCCAAGGCGGTGGCCTTCAAGGAAGCGCTGCAGCCCGAGTTCAAGGACTACGCGCGCCAGGTCGTAGCGAACGCAAAAGTTCTGGCGGAAACGCTGGTCAAGCGTGGTCTGCGCATCGTCTCCGGACGCACGGAAAGCCACCTCATGCTGGTGGACCTGCGCGCCAAGGGCATCACCGGCAAGGAAGCCGAGGCCGTGCTGGGCCAGGCCCATATCACGGTCAACAAGAACGCCATTCCCAACGACCCGGAAAAGCCTTTCGTCACCAGCGGCATCCGGCTGGGTACGCCTGCCATCACTACGCGCGGCTTCAAGGAAGCGGAGACCGAACTGACGGCGAACCTTATCGCCGACGTGCTCGACGATCCGCGCAACGAGGCCAACATCGCGGCCGTGCGCGAGCGGGTGAACGCGCTCACCGCCCGTCTGCCTGTGTACCGCTGATTCAGCGGCTGCCGGGGGACTACGGTGCGCTGCCCGTTTTGCGGCCATGCCGACACCCAGGTCATCGACAGCCGGGTGTCGGAGGAAGGCGATACCATCCGCCGGCGGCGCCGTTGCCAGCACTGCGACAAGCGCTTCACCACCTATGAGCGCGTCGAGCTGGTGATGCCTTCCATCGTCAAGCGCAATGGCAGCCGCAGCGACTACGACCAAGGCAAGCTGCGAGGCAGCCTGGCGCTGGCGCTGCGCAAGCGGCCCGTCAGTACCGAAGACGTCGACGCGGCCGTGGCGCGGATCGAGGAAAGCCTGCTGACCAGCGGCAAGCGCGAAGTGCCCTCCGCCTACGTCGGCGAATTGGTCATGACCGAACTGAAGAAGCTGGACAAGGTCGCGTATGTCCGCTTCGCTTCCGTCTATCGCAGCTTCGAAGACATCGGCGAGTTCATCGAGGCCATTCGGGAGATGCAGGGGCCGCTGCTGTCCGGCAAGCTTCGGAAGGAGTCATGAGCAATAATCCGCCGCAGTCGCCCGCGGCGGCCGCGCCCCCTTCAGGGCCGGTCGATCCGGCCGCCCGGGACCGCCATTGGATGGGCCATGCCTTGTCGCTGGCGCGCGAGGTGCTCTATACCACCGCACCCAACCCGCGCGTGGGCTGCGTCATCGTGCGGGACAACCGGGTGTTGGGGCAGGGCGCCACGCAGCCTCCGGGCGGACCGCATGCCGAAATATGCGCCCTTCGCGATGCCGCTTCCCGCGGGGAGTCGGTCGCCGGGGCGACCTTCTACGTCACCCTGGAGCCCTGCAGTCATTACGGACGCACGCCCCCTTGTGTCGACGCTGTGATCGACGCGGCGCCGGGGCGCGTCGTGGTCGCCATGGGCGATCCGAATCCGCAGGTCAACGGCGCCGGCCTGGCGCGCCTGAGGGCAGCCGGCATCCCGGTGACGACCGGCGTGTGCCTGGAGGACGCGCTGGCGCTGAATGCCGGCTTCGCGGCGCGGATGAGCAGGGGAACGCCGTGGGTCTGGGCCAAGATGGCGGCATCCCTGGATGGGCGCAGCGCGCTGCATAACGGCATGTCGCAATGGATTACGGACCATCCCGCCCGAGCCGACGGCCACGCATGGCGCGCCCGCGCCGACGTGGTGCTCACAGGCATGGGCACGGTGCTGAAGGATGACCCGCGATTGACTGTGCGCGAGGTGCCCGTGCCCAGGCAACCGCGCAGGGCGGTCGTCGATGGCAATTTGCAAATTTCCGAAAGCGCTCGTCTGTTCGACGGCGGTGAAGTCTGGGTGTTCACCGCCACGGACGACCCCGTCAAGGCGGAACGCCTGGGGCGCCGCAATGCTCGTGTCATCGTGCTTCCCGCAGCGGAAAAGGGCCGTGTCGACCTGGCTGCCATGATGGCCTGGATGGCCCGCCACGATGTCAATGAAGTGCACGTGGAGGCCGGCGCGGGCTTGACCGGCGCGCTGCTGTCCGCGGGGTGCGTGGATGAGATCCTGGCCTATGTGGCGCCCGTGCTGCTGGGCGATGCGCCCGGCATGGTGAAGCTGCCCATGCTGTCCCACCTGGATGCCGCGCGCCGTTTCGACTTCATCGATATCCAGCCCGTGGGCCGCGATGTGCGGCTTCGCGGCCGCTTCGCCGATCGTTGGCAGTCCCTGCTGGCTGCTGCTACTCCCCATTCGCCGGCGGCGCCGGCCCGCTAGCGCCGGCATTTTTTCGCCGGTTCACGATATTGCGTCAGGGCCTTCCCCCGGCTTTTTCGCCAAGCGCGTATCCTATCGATACAGAGTCGGCGCTGTCAGGCCCGCCGCATGCGCATAGGTCCGGGACGACGCCGACGTCGATGTCATTTTCCATATTCCAGGAGCTTTTTGTATGTTCACCGGCATCGTTGCGGCCGTCGGCCGAATTGTCCAAGTCCAGCCCTATGCGAGCGCGGATCGCGGCGGCGGGATACGGGCAAGGATCGACGCCGGGAATCTCGATTTATCGGATGTGCGCTTGGGCGACTCGATCGCGGTCCAGGGCGCATGCATGACAGTGGTGGATTTGCACGATGGCGGTTTCGACATCGACGTGTCGCGTGAAAGCCTGGATCGCACCGTCGGTTTGGACCGTGAAGGCGAAGTGAATCTGGAAAAGTCGCTGCGGCTCGGCGACGCGCTTGGAGGCCACTTGGTGTCCGGGCACGTCGATGGATTGGGGCAGGTATTGCGTTATGCGCCGGTCGGCGAATCACGGGAATTGGTTATCCGCGCGCCCCGCGAAATGGCGAAATATCTGGCCTATAAAGGCTCTGTGACGGTAAACGGCATCAGCCTCACAGTGAACCGTGTCATCGATGCACCAGAGGGTAGTGAGATCACCATTAACGTAATTCCTCATACACAAGGCGCGACCACGTTGCGTAACGTAAAGGTGGGCGACAAAGTCAACCTGGAGATCGACATGATCGCGAGGTACGTCGAACGAATGATGCGAGTTTCCGACGAGGCCGCGCATTCGCAAAAACGGTGAATTTCCTTGCGATTCCGACAGTCTCATCATGGTTATTCATCAACCCGGAGTGCGACAAGACCCTTTGCAAAGCGCGTTCAAGTGCGGGGCGCCAGGAACTTGCCATGGGCGCTGACGGACTAAACCGTATGGCCGTAAAACCGTTGCGATAGCTGTGTGGGGAAAGCAACATAGCAGCGCCATGAACCAAGATATGGTGATCACTTCTCGCGACACGGAGCCAAATAGGGCACACAATGGGATGACGGAGCACGGCTAGGCCCTTTTCTGATGTTGTTGGAGGTATCCCAATGCTGAACATCGTCGAAGGCTTCAAATCGCAGTACGCCAGGGATCAGGAAACCGAGCTCTCGCTCGAGGAATATCTGGACCTGTGCAAGCGTGACCCGATGGCTTATGCCAGTCCCGCGGAACGGATGCTGGCCGCGATCGGCGAACCGGAAATCGTCGATACGCGCAACGATCCGCGGCTGTCGCGGCTGTTTTCCAATCGGATCATCCGGCGCTACCCGGCCTTCAAAGAATTCTTCGGCATGGAGGATGTGATCGGCCAGATCGTGTCGTTCTTCAAGCACGCGGCGCAGGGCTTGGAAGAGCGCAAGCAGATTCTGTATCTGCTCGGTCCGGTCGGAGGCGGAAAATCATCCATCGCGGAAAGGCTGAAGGCGCTGATGGAAACGTATCCCATCTACGCCTTGAAAGGGTCGCCGGTAAACGAAACCCCTTTGGGACTGTTCAATCCGAATCGCTTCGGTGAACAGCTGGAGAAGGATTACGGCATTCCCCGCCGTTACCTGAGCGGCATCATGTCGCCCTGGGCCGTAAAGCGGCTGAAGGAGTACGACGGCGATATTTCGCAGTTCCGCGTGGTGCGCCTGACACCCTCCGTGCTGCGTCAGATCGCGATTGCCAAGACCGAACCGGGCGACGAAAACAACCAGGACATCTCCTCCCTGGTCGGCAAGGTCGACATCCGCAAGCTCGACCGGTATTCGCAGGACGATCCGGACGCCTATAGCTATTCCGGCGGGCTGTGCCTGGCCAACCAGGGACTGCTGGAATTCGTGGAAATGTTCAAGGCGCCCATCAAGATGCTGCACCCGTTGCTGACGGCGACGCAGGAAGGCAACTTCAAGGGCACCGAGGGTTTTTCCGCCATTCCGTTCAACGGCATGATCCTGGCGCACTCCAACGAGTCGGAATGGCAGACCTTCCGGAACAACCGCCACAACGAAGCGTTCCTGGATCGCATCTACATCGTCAAGGTGCCGTACTGCCTGCAAGTCTCGGAAGAAGTCCAGATCTACGACAAGCTGCTGCGCAATAGCTCCCTGGCCGATGCGCCATGCGCCCCTGGAACGCTGGACATGATGGCCCAGTTTTCCGTCCTGACGCGGCTCAAGGAGCCGGAAAACTCCAGCATTTATTCAAAAATGCGCGTTTATGACGGCGAGAGCCTGAAGGATGTGGATCCCAAGGCGAAGGCGCTGCAGGAGTACAAGGACTACGCCGGCACGGACGAAGGCATGACCGGGGTTTCCACGCGGTTCGCGTACAAGATCCTGTCCAGCGTTTTCAACTACGACCAGACGGAGGTGGCCGCCAATCCGGTTCACCTGATGTATGTGCTGGAGCAGCGAATCGCGCGTGAGGACTTCCCGGAAGAAACGCGGCGCCGCTACCTGGAATTCATCAAGGGCTATCTGGCGCCGCGGTATGCCGAGTTCATCGGCAAGGAGATCCAGACGGCCTACCTGGAGTCGTATTCCGAGTACGGGCAGAATATTTTCGACCGCTACGTCACCTTCGCAGACTGCTGGATCCAAGACGAGGAATTCCGCGATCCGGAGACCGGCGAAAGCTTCGACCGGTCCGCGCTCAATGATGAGCTGGAGAAGATAGAAAAGCCGGCGGGCATCGCCAATCCGAAGGACTTCCGCAACGAGATCGTGAATTTCGTCCTGCGGGCGCGCGCCAACAATGGCGGCCGCAACCCCGCCTGGACGAGCTACGAAAAGCTGCGGGAGGTCATCGAGAAGAAGATGTTCTCCAACACGGAAGACTTGTTGCCGGTCATCTCCTTCAACGCCAAGGCGTCGGCGGAGGACAAGAGCAAGCACCAGAGCTTTGTCGAGCGCATGGTCGAAAAAGGCTATACCGAAAAGCAGGTCCGCCTGCTTTGCGAATGGTACTTGCGGGTGCGAAAGTCCTCCTGAGCGAGGTAGTATGAATTCACTTATCGATCGTCGTCTCAACGGACGCAACAAGAGCGCCGTCAACCGCGAGCGGTTTCTGCGGCGCTACAAGCACCAGGTCCGCAAGGCGGTACGGGACCTGATACGGGAGCGCTCGATCGAAGAGATGGACCAGGGCGGGGAAATCAACCTTCCCGCCCGGGATATCTCCGAGCCCCGCCTGCGCCACGGCATGGGCGGGGACCGTGAAATCGTGCATCCCGGCAACCGGGAATTCGCGAAAGGCGACACCATCGACCGGCCCGACGGCGGGGGCGATGGCAGCGGGCGCGGCGACCCTGGCGAGGGCGATTCCGTCGATCAGTTCACCTTCACCCTGTCGCGCGCCGAATTCCTGAATTTCTTTTTCGAGGACCTGGAGCTGCCGCATCTGGCGCGTACCCAGCTGGGCGAGGTGCACCAGAAAAAATGGCACCGGGCCGGCTACACCACCACGGGTTCGCCGAGCTCGCTGAGCGTGGGCCGCACACTCAAGGCATCGCTGTCCCGTCGTATCGCCTTGAGCGTGGGCGCCCGCCGCGAGCTGTCCGAAGCGGAGGATCGCCTGGAAGAGCTGGAACGCAAGGGCGCGCCGAAGGCGGCGCTGGAGGCCGCCCGGGCCGAAGTCGAATCCTGCCGCGCGCGGCTCTCGAAAGTGCCGTTCCTTGATGAGATCGATCTGCGCTACCGCCATCGCGTGTCGGTATCGGTGCCCATGGCTCGCGCGGTGATGTTCTGCCTGATGGACGTTTCCGGTTCCATGGATGAGAACAAAAAGGACCTGGCCAAGCGGTTTTTCACCTTGCTGTACCTGTTCCTGATGCGCAAGTATGAGCATGTGGACCTGGTTTTCATCCGTCACACCGACAACGCGGAGGAAGTGGACGAAGACACCTTTTTCCACGACCCCAAGAGCGGCGGTACGGTGGTGCTCTCCGCGCTGGAGCTGATGCGGGACGTCATCGCGAAGCGGTATTCGCCGTCCACCTGGAACATCTATGCGGCACAGGCCAGCGACGGCGACTCCTTTGGCGCGGACGCGGCGCGCAGCGCGCGTTTCCTGTCGGAGCATCTGCTCCCCGCCGCACGCTATTTCGCGTACATCGAAATCCACGATACCCATGACGTGCGCAAGAGCAGTCTCTGGGCCGAGTACGAGCGCGAGCCGGCCGAGCATTTCGTGATGCGCCGGATCTCCGAGCGCGGCGAGATTTTCTCCGTGTTCCACGAGCTTTTCCGCAAAGAGGCGGTGGCATGACAGCCCGGACCCGGCCGCCGGACGGTGGCGGCATCTCGCCGCGCGAGAATCCCGCGCAGCGGCATGGCGACAGCGCCCCGGCGCCCCGCACGGGGCCGGGCGATACGCGCAAGGTGTCTGTCCCCGAGGACGACGCGCCGCGACAGGAGGATAGTGAAGTGAGCGAGTTCCTGAGTACCCTGGAGGGTCCCCGCATCGGCCGCGCGGCGTCCCCCATATCGACCGGGTCGGAATGGACGTTCGACCTGATCCGCCGCTACGACGAGGCAATCGCCGAAGTGGCCGCCGAATTCAAGCTGGACACCTATCCCAATCAGATCGAAATCATCACGTCCGAGCAGATGCTGGACGCGTACGCCTCGGCCGGTCTGCCGGTCGGCTATCCCCACTGGTCCTACGGCAAGGAATTCATCCGCAACGAGCAGGCATACCGCCGCGGCGTGCAGGGGCTGGCCTACGAGATCGTCATCAATTCCAACCCTTGCATCGCATATCTGATGGAGGAGAACTCCATGGCGATGCAGGCGCTGGTGATTGCGCACGCCTGCTACGGCCACAACTCCTTCTTCAAGGGTAATTATTTATTCCGGCAATGGACCGATGCCGACGGGGTGCTGGACTACCTGGTGTTCGCGCGCAACTACGTGATGGCTTGCGAGGACCGCTACGGCATCGATGCCGTCGAGGAGATTCTGGATTCCTGCCATGCCTTGTCTTCGCACGGCGTGGACCGCTACAAGCGGCCGGCGCCGGTGTCGCACAAGGAAGAGCTTCAGCGCGTGGCGGACCGCGAGGAATACCAGCGCATCCAGTTCAACGACCTGTGGCGTACCGTGCCCAAGGCAGAGCAGACCGGCAGCGAAAAGCGCGAGGTTTTTCCCGCAGAGCCTGAAGAAAACATTCTGTACTTCATCGAGAAGTACTCGCCGAAGCTGCAGACATGGCAGCGCGAGCTGGTGCGCATCGTCCGCAAGATCGCGCAGTACTACTACCCGCAGATGCAGACCAAGGTGATGAATGAAGGATGGGCAACCTTCTGGCATTACACCCTGCTGAACCGTCTGCACGAGAAAGGCCTGGTCGATGACGGGTTCATGATCGAGTTCCTGCAAAGCCATACTAACGTGGTGTGCCAGCGCGGCTTCGACCAGCGCGGCTATGGCGGCATCAATCCCTACGCCCTGGGCTTTGCGATGATGAGCGACATCCGGCGCATCTGCGAACATCCGACGGAAGAGGACAGGCGCTGGTTCCCTGACATCGCCGGCAGCGACTGGCTGAAGACGCTGGACTTCGCCATGCGCAACTTCAAGGACGAGTCCTTCATTTCGCAATACCTGTCGCCCAAGCTGATCCGCGACTTCCGCTTCTTCGCCATCGCGGACCATGAGGACAACCCCCAGCTGGAGGTCGTGGCGATCCACGATGACGAAGGGTATCGCCACGTCCGGAAACTGCTGGCGGAGCAGCACAACCGCGATAACCTGGTGCCGGACGTGCAGGTGGTGCGTTTCAACCGCGATACCGACCGCTCGCTCGTCCTGCGGCATCAGCAGACGCGCGGACGGCCCCTGGTTCCCGAGGAGGCCGACCAGGTTATGAAACACCTTGCCCGGCTGTGGGGCTTCAAGGTGCGCATGGAAGAAACCGACGCCGACGGCCAGACCCTGGCATTCCGCGAGCTGTCGCCCTAGGCATGGTCGTGCGGCGGCGAGCACGATGGCTGCTGAACCATTTTTGTGCTGCGCGCAAGCAGGGATACCCCGGGGCTGCGGCATGGCTCCGGCGGTCCAAGAAGCGCGGATAAATCGTTAAGATTCCGTTTTTACACGTTTCACGGTTTTCCTTGTCTACGCCTGCCGAATCGGTTGCACCGATCCTCTCGCTGCGCGGGGTGTCGGTCGACTTTCCCACCGAAGAGGGCGTTTTCCGCGCCGTCGATCAGCTCGATTTCGATGTTTACCCCGGCCGTACGCTGGCCATCGTGGGGGAGTCCGGCTCGGGCAAATCCGTGACGTCCATGGCCATCATGCGGCTGACGGACTATACCGGCGGCCAGATCGCCAGCGGGGCCATCGTGTTGCGCGACAAGACCGGCCGCGAGATCGACCTGACGCGCGCCTCCGACGACGCGATGCGCGCGATCCGTGGCAACGACGTGGCGATGATCTTCCAGGAGCCGATGACCTCCCTGAACCCGGTGTTCACGGTGGGCGATCAGATCACGGAAGCGCTCATCCTGCATCAGCGGCTGTCCCGCGCCGCGGCCCGTGAAGCGGCCCGCGCCCTCCTGGAGAAAGTCCGTCTGCCCGATGCGCAAGCCATGCTGGACCGCTACCCGCATCAGCTTTCCGGCGGCATGCGCCAGCGCGTGATGATCGCGATGGCGTTGTCCTGCAAACCCCGGGTGTTGATCGCGGACGAGCCTACGACGGCCCTCGACGTGACGATCCAGGCTCAGATCCTGAACACCATCCGCGAATTGCAGCGGGATCTGGGCACGGCGGTGATCTTCATCACCCACGATATGGGCGTGGTGGCCGAAATGGCCGACGACGTGGTGGTGATGCTGCGCGGCCGCAAAGTGGAGCAGGGGCCGGTAGCGCAAATCTTCGAGGCGCCGCAGCATCCGTATACGCGCGCGCTGCTGGCGGCGGTTCCCCGCCTGGGCAGCATGACCGGCCGCGATCTCCCGTTGCGCACGCCTCAGGTCGTGCTGGAGGGGGACGCGTTGCGCGAGGTGGGACAAACCCATGAGCAGGACACGGCCGATTACCGCGAGCCCTTGCTCAGTGTGCGCGATCTGACGACGCGCTTCGATGTCGGCCGCGGCTTTCTGGGGCGTGTGACGCATCGCGTCCATGCCGTGGAAAGCGTGAACCTGGACATTTATCCCGGCGAAACGCTGGCCCTGGTCGGCGAGTCGGGCAGCGGCAAGTCGACCATCGGCAAGACTTTGCAGCAGCTGATCGAGCCGACGTCCGGCCGGGTCCTGTACCGGGGCGAGGACATTTTCGGCATGGACGCGGCCGGCCGACGGCGGCTGCGGCAGCAGATCCAATACATCTTCCAGGACCCCTACGCTTCGCTGGACCCCCGTAAGACGGTGGGATTCAGTATCGCGGAGCCCATCGTCACGCATGGGCTGCTGCAGGGCGAGCGGGCGATACGGGCGCGTATCGCCGAGCTGCTGGAGCAGGTGGGCCTGGGTCCCGAACATGCCCGCCGCTATCCGCATGAGTTTTCCGGCGGCCAGCGTCAGCGCGTCTGCATCGCCCGGGCGCTTGCCAGCAATCCGAGCCTGATCATCGCCGACGAGTCGGTCTCGGCGCTGGACGTCTCCATCCAGGCGCAGATCCTGAATCTTCTGATGGACTTGCAGAAGCATCGCCGGCTGTCCTATCTGTTCATCACGCACGATATGGCGGTGGTGGAGAAGGTCAGCCACCGGGTGGCGGTGATGTATCTGGGGCAGATCGTGGAAATGGGCAGCCGGCGCAATATCTTCGAATCGCCCCGGCATCCGTACACGCGCAAACTGCTGGCCGCCGTGCCGGTGGCCGAGCCGGGCAGGCACATCGACACCCGGCTGATTTCCGGCGAGATCCCCAGCCCTGTGCGGCGCGTCGGCGATGCCCCGCGCGTGGTGCCGCTGGTCGAAATTGCGCCGGGCCACCTGGTGGCCCAGGCCGCCTGAACCGCGATGGGCCGCGGACTGTTTTCTACTTCGTCGGCGACGACGCAATCGTTCCTGGAGGCGCTCATGTTTACCTTCACCAAGACCGCACGCGGGCTGGCCGCGGCGTTTGCCGTCGGCGGCGCGCTCGCCGCCGGTGCGCCGGCCCAGGCCGCCGGCACGCTCACTGTGGCGATCACGCAGGACGCCGGCAGCTGGGACCCCATCGACACCTTCGTGACGTGGTGGGGCTCGGTGGGCAGCAACCTGTTCGATGGCCTGACCATGCGCGGCGCCGACATGAAGCTGCGTCCGGCCCTGGCAACCGGCTGGGAGTTCCTGGACAACGACACCCGGATCCGCTTCAAGCTTCGCCAGAACGTGCGCTTCCACAACGGCGAGCCGTTCAATGCCGATGCGGTCAAGTTCACCTTCGACCGGCTGCTCGGCCCGGAAGGGGCCAAGGGGCCGCAGCAGTCGAACTACAACTCGATCGACAAGGTCGTGGTGGTGGATCCGTACACGGTCGATTTCGTGATGAAGCGGTCCGATCCGGTGATCCTGACCAAGCTGGCCGGTTATGGCGGGATGATCGTGCCGCCCAAGTACATCCAGGAAAAGGGCGACGCGTACTTCAATGAACACCCGGTCGGTACGGGACCCTTCAAGTTCGTCGATTACAAGCCGAAGATCAGCCTGACGCTGGCGCGCAACGACGACTACTGGGACGGCAAGCCGAAGGTGGACCAAGTGGTGTACCGCTTCATCGCCGAGCCCGCCACCCAGGTCGCGGAGCTGCAGGCTGGCCGCGTCGACGTCGCGACGGCCATCCCGCTGGGTTTGGTCGATACGATCAAGAAGTCGAGCAATGCGGTCATCGTGAGCACCAGCGGCCCGGGCACCGTGGTGGCGCGCTACGACACGTCGCGCGGCATCACAAAGGACCGCGACGTGCGCCGCGCCCTGATCATGGCGGTGGACCGCGACGCCATCATCAAGCAGCTGCTGCTGGGCTATGCCAAGCCGATCGCCAGCTTCCAGGGCGATCTGTCGTTCGGCTACGACCCCGAGCTGAAACCGCTGCCCTTCAATCCGGCCGAAGCGAAGAAATTGCTCGCCAAGGCTGGCGTCAAGCCGGGGGCTTCCATTCAGTTGGACATCCGCGGCAGCGACTCGCAGTTCCGGGAGGTGGCGCAGGCTATCGCGGGATATCTGCAAGGCGTCGGCATCAAGACGACCATCAAACCGTACGAAACGCCAGTCCTGATCAACGACATCATTCCGCAGGGCAAGACGGGCGAAATGTGGCAGATGTACTGGGGCGGATGGACGTACGACTATGACAACACCGCTTATCTGATGTACCACACCGGCCAGAAATGGAATCCCTACGACAAGGATCCGAAGCTGGATGCCATGCTCGAGGCGCAGCGCAACACCTACAACGTGGAAGAGCGCCAGAAGATGCTGCGTGAAATCGCCGCCTATGTCGCGGACAACGCGCTGGAAATGCCGCTGTACGCGCTGGACACGGTGGTGGGCGTGAACAAGCGCGTAAAGAATCTGAGCGTGCCCGGCGACATCCGCTTCCGCTTCGTCGACGCCGCCGTCGAGTAGCCCAACCTGACTCGCGCCCCGGCCGATCCGGGGCGGTTTTCCCATGATCGGTTTTCTTGTCAAACGCGTCCTGCAGGCGGTCTTCGTGATCGTCGCCGTGACCTTGCTCGTGTCCTATGCCGTGCGCATGACCGGCGATCCCGCCATCATGCTCACTCAGGGCGCGGGCAGCGTCACGGAGCAGGATCTGCAGAACATCCGCCAGGCTCTGGGGCTGAACCGTCCGTTCTCCGTGCAATACCTGTCGTATATGCACGGGATACTATCCGGCGATTTCGGGCGCAGTTTCATGGGCGGGACCGCGGTGTCGCAGTTGATTGGCGATGCGCTGCCCGCGACCCTGTTGCTGGCTTTCGTGTCGCTGGCGCTATCGCTGATCGTCTCGATTCCGCTGGGCGTGCATGCCGCCGTGCACAAGGGCAAGGCCGCCGACCAGTTCATCCGCATTCTGTCCCTGGTCGGCCTGTCGTTTCCCAACTTCTGGCTGGCGCTGATGCTGGTGCTGCTGCTGTCCATTACGTTTCCGCTGCTGCCGCCATCAGGGTGGGATGGTCCCATCAGCCTTGTCATGCCGGCGCTGACCATGGCGATCATCCTCAGCGCCACGAATGTGCGGCTGGTGCGAACGACCATGCTGGAAACTTTATCGGCGCAGTACGTGATGGTGGCGCGCAGCAAGGGCCTGCGCGAGCGCGTGGTGCTGTACAAGCATGCCCTGCGCAATTGCGCGATTCCGCTCATCACCTATATCGGGCTGCAGTTCGGCGGTCTGATCGGCGGCATTGTCGTCATCGAAAAAGTCTTCAACTGGCCCGGCATGGGCACGCTCGCCTTCGATGCCATCGCCGCGCGCGACTACCCGGTGCTGCAGGGCAGCGTCACGGTGCTGGCGCTCGTCATCATTATCGTCAACCTGCTGGTCGATATCGCCTACGGCATCGTCGATCCGCGCATCCGCATCCGGTGAGCCCATGTCCACGACGCTGAGCACTCCGGCGGCCAAGCGCCGCTCGCGCAACCGCTTCCGATCCCTGGAATTCATCATGGGAGTGGTGCTGACGGCCGCGATGGTCCTGGCCGTGCTGTTGTCCGGCTGGCTGTTTCCGGACGGCGGAGAGGGCATGGACCTGGCGGCGCGGCTGACACCGCCCTTTCAGTCGCTGGCGCACGTCCTGGGCACCGACCCGCTGGGCCGCGACGTGCTCGCGCGGGTGATCGTCGGCGGCCAGATATCGCTGACCGCAGGCTTCGTGTCGGTGTTCTTCGGTGCGCTGCTGGGCACCGTCATGGGCTTGATCGCCGGCTACTACCGCGGCATCTGGGACGTGATCGTGATGCGCTTCGCCGACGTGCAGCTGGCGCTGCCCTTCATCCTGGTCGCCATCACGTTCATCTCCATTCTGGGCGGCGGGCTGTTCAACGTGATCTTCTTCATGGTCATCTCCCAGTGGGTCCAGTACGCCCGGCTGGTGCGGGGCCAGGTCCTGGCGCTGCGCGAGCGCGAGTTCGTCCAGGCCGCGCGCGCGTTCGGGGTGCGCGACCTGGCGATGATCCGTCATCACATCGTGCCGAATCTGCTGGGGCCGCTGATCATCCTGATGGCGCTGAATGTGGCCAACAACATCCTGCTGGAAAGCAGCCTGACCTTCCTGGGCCTGGGTGTGGATCCCACCATCCCGAGCTGGGGCGGCATGCTGGCCGACGGCAGGACCTATCTGCAAACCGCGTGGTGGGTCAGCGTCTTCCCCGGGCTTGCCATCATGCTGACCGTATTGGGACTGAACCTGCTGGGCGACTGGCTGCGCGACCGTCTCGACCCCACTGGAAAGGTATAAGCCATGACCGTATTGCTGGACAGGGTTATCGAACGAACGCTGGACGAATGGGTGCGAGAGTTCGGGCAGGACGAGTATCGCGGGTCCCGCGTGCAGGCGTGGCTGTTCGAAGATGAAGCGGCGCGGCGCGCCGCCGAGCGACGCCTGGCCGCCGCCGGCGTGACGGCGGTGTTCCGCAGCGCCTACAAGCCGCTGGTGCACTTTTTCCTTGAAGAAGTGGACCGCGAAGGCCTGGAAGCCGTCGTGGTGCGCTATCCCGTGCGGGAAGAGGCGGCGGCGCGGCGCTTCACGCTCGAAGCCTATCCCCTTGCCGGCATGCTGGGCGACGTGGGGCTGGATTTCGTGGCAGGCGACGCGGACCTGCACTACGTCGTGGAACTGCAGTATGCCGATGGGCGAACCGAAACGGCGCGCGTCTTCGCGCCCAACCGCGTGGCCGCGGATCATGCGGGCGTGGTGAGCCTGTCGCCGACCGGATGGGTGCGGGTCCAGGGCCGGGCCGACGGCGTGGAGATCGACGAGGCGCGGCCGACGGAGTACTCGCGCGTGTTCGAGGAAATCGTTGACGCCGTGCGCAACTATCCGTGGCCCGCAGCCGAGCCGTATTTCGAGCGCCTGGACATGCGCGTCGATATCCCCGCGATCGAGCGCGATTCCGGCTATGAGGACGAGGTCATCAGTACGGTGGAGGCCCTGCATGAAGACCTGTATTTCGGCCTGCTGGAGATCTTCCAGCGCCATTCCGGGCGGCCCTTGGGCAACCGCGGTCTGCAGCCGGGGCAGATCGTGCCCGACGTGCGCGGGGCGGCCGGTCCCGCGAAGGCGGTGGTGGCGTTGAAGCCTTTCGCCGCCGTCGCGCCCACGGCGCCGGATGCCAGCGGGCTGCCTTTGCCTGAAGTGGATGGCCCGCTATCCTTCGGCCGCATCGCCCATGAAATGGCGCAAATCGGCGGGGAGCCTTTCACGGTTGAGACCCGGCAGGGCAGAGCCGTGCTGGGCACCTATGTGAAGGGCAGCGCCAAGCCGGTAGTGATTTCCGGAGGGCAACATGCCAACGAAACGTCGGGCGTGGTCGGCGCCCTGCGGGCAGCCGGGCAGCTGAAAGGCCGGCCGGGCGCCCATTTCGTGCTGATCGCGTCCGAAAACCCGGATGGCTATGCGCTGCACCGGGAGCTATGCGCGCACAACCCCCGTCATATGAGCCACGCTGCGCGCTATACGGCCTTGGGCGACGACCTGGGCTACCGCGAGCACGCGCCTTGGTACGAAGCGGATGCCCGGCGCAAAGCCTGGGCCATGAGCAATGCGGAACTGCATGTGAACCTGCACGGGTATCCCGCGCATGAATGGACTCGCCCGCTTTCGGGGTATCTGCCGCGCGGGTTCGAGCTTTGGACGGTGCCCAAAGGTTTTTTCCTGGTGATGCGCCATCATCCCGGTTGGGCGGATAAGGCGAAAGCGCTGCTGCAGCACACCACCGGCCGCCTTGCCGAAAAGGTGGAAGGGCTGGTCGCATTCAACGCCCGGCAGATGCGCATGTTCGAGATCCACGCGCAGCAGCGCGGCTTCGAAGTGATGAACGGGATCCCGGTGCAGATCACGGAAGGCGTCGCCGAGGAAGTCCCCTTGATGCTGATTTCGGAGTTCCCCGACGAGACCGTCTATGGGGATGCGTTCCGTTTTGCCCATACCGTGCAGACGGAGACGGTGCTGGCGGCGGTGGAGGGGTATCTGCGGCTGTGACGGCGGGACCGAAAGCCGGCCGCAGGACAACGGGCCGGAAAGTCTGCTAGAATCGCGGATTGCCGTTTTGCGGTTCTTCGCCCAGCCGAAGCCGCGATCCCGGATCAGGACAGGTGGCCGAGTGGTTGAAGGCGCACGCCTGGAAAGCGTGTATACGTCAAAAGCGTATCGGGGGTTCGAATCCCCCTCTGTCCGCCAAAAAATTCATATTCTAAAAACTTGGCGAATTTCCCGCTTTCGTGGCTTCTCTCTATGCTGCGAGCCGGGACATGGCATATCGACGTGGATATCCACATACGGGCACGAAAGCGCGCCGGTTTCCGAACGCTCGATCAGGCCGAGTTCTACCAGTGCAGTTGCGTCATCGTGCACGCGTTTAACGTCACGGCCTAGACGGCGAGCGAGTTCGCGCACGCCCACGTTCCCGGCGCCTTGCAGTTCAGCGAGCATTGCCCAACGGTTCGATGTGAGGCGGGAGAAGAAGGCGCTGGGCGTTTCGAAGTTCAGCGTTTCACCCTGGTACGTACCACGCTCCACACCGTTGGCGGCTGCCGCGCCGGCTTCGCGCAGCGCGGTAGCCCAATCGCGGCGGGTGGTGATAGTCAGTTTGCGTTCCATAGTCATTTCCTCCGGCTTACTTCAGCGATGAAGTCTTCGATCAACTGCTTGACGCTGACGAACGTGTAGGGATGCGCGTTGCCGTCCAGCTGGCAGCGATCGGGTTTGCAGGTTCGTTGTCATAGCCGGCGACGCGGATGCCGTTAACGATGCACGCCAAAAAAAGCGGACAGAGTCCCGTCGAACGGTACGCCGCCTGGATGCACTTATTGCGCTTTCGTCTTGATGCGCAATAAGGAAGTCGTACATGGCCATTGCCGCCCTTAACTCCACCAACACGCCAGTCCACTCCGGGGAAGGGGTACAGGTCTCCGCTGTCGTTTACCGGGACCCCGCCACGCGGGCATTCGCCGAATACGGGGCGACCGCGAACCAACATTCGGAGACCGCTCAGACGCAGATGGCAGCTCGCCCCGCCATGTCCTTCGCGACGGACGCGCTGTTGATGCAGCGGATCCGCGCGTCACAAGCCTCTTCGCTGGAAGCTGGAACCGCACCCGCTGCGCCAGCGGCGCCGGCCACCGCTGGGCCTGAAGCCGCCACTGGGCCTGAGGCCGCCGATCCCGTTGCGCCGACCCGTGCGCGCCGTTCTGCCGACGATGGGTTCGTGACCCTGGGACTGAGCTCGGATTTGGTGAAGGGCATCAAGAAGTCGATCTTTCCGCTGAACCGATTGATGAAAAGCAAGCGGAAGCTGAAGGAACGGCTTGAGCAGGATAGGTCGAACCTGGAGGCAAAGATCGTCGCGCTGGCGATCACGGTGAACTTCACCAATGTCAAACGCGTGGAGATCAAGGGCTACGCGGCGGGGGTGAAGGAATTGGGAGTCCTGGTCGCAGAGGAAGCGAAGAAGGCCATGGCGGCCAAGCTCGGGGTCGATCCGGGTGTGATCCACGTCTCGGGCGGGGGCGGTTCCGACCCGGTCGTCGGCGTAAAGGTCCGGGTTATCGGCTAAGCACCCTAACGTCGGCAGGGCCGCGCCGCCGCATGCGGCCGGCCTTCAATCGGTCCCGGTCATCGGGCCGGCAGAACTGGTGCGCCTTGCCATGATTCTTGATCAGCGACTCGAGCATGAAGTCCGGCGAGTATTCATATAGCGTTTCTCGACCGACACGCCGGAGCGGCAAATCAAGGAAATCGCGAAACAGGTCAGCGGTCCACTGTTCCCTGTCGCCGACTATCAGTACGTTGTGAGGGTGATACAAAGGCGATTCCTTTATCGCCTGGTTGTCGGTGATCAACTTTTTGCCATAGTAGGCGGCTTCAAGCGTGCGCAGTGTGAAGCCCGACTGGCCGGGCTGGTTGATTTCAACGAGCACATCCGCCTTCAACGTCTCTTCCAGCAGTTCGAGATAATCGATCTTCGAAGTAATGTGATAAGGGGTGGTGGTTGACGTGCTTTCATCGGCAAGAATGCGGAAGTCAACATTGCAGCCGCAGTTTTGCAGCGCGTCAGCCAAGCCGATCAGCATCGCGCCGCGGCCCTTTTCCCGTCCTATGAACAATGCCGTGGGCTTGCTGTTCTCTTTTTTCAGGGGGGCGGGAGCAGGCAGTTCTTGGTAGCCCACAGGCATGAACTGATTCATATAGGTCATGCCAAGCTCGATGCATTGCTCGTAGTCGAAGCTGTAGATGGCATCGAAGTCTGCGCGCCATTCATCGAGAAACGCGGTATCCACCAGGTCCCGGACCAGAAGTACCTTTTTTCCCGGGAATGCCCTGATGATTGCGGGATTGGTTTTCGAATCGATCCTGGCTTCGTTGCAGATCAGCAAATCGGTTTTGCCGAACTTTCTCGTTCCGCAGTAGATTCGGCCGAGCAAGTTGGCGCTCCGCGAGCGGCCGAGAATCGGCGCCGCAATCTGCTGAAGCCGCGTCAACCCCTTGGGCGGGGCAAGATGCTCGACGCCGTAGCGGCCGGACAAATACTTGATGAAGTGGCGCTCGTACTGGGCGGCCCAGCCGAGAAAGAAAATACCCATTGCAAATATTGAAAGAACCATCGCCTCGGGGGCGCAGTGTTGCCTGAATGACCCGCGTTGGGGCGCCTTTCTACTAGCCCTGCAAGGAAACCGCGGGCGTGACCGTGGGCCGTTGCGCCGTCAAGGCCGTGCCCATGGATGCGGCCATCACCAGCGCGATGGCCAGCCACTGGGTGCCGGTCAGATGCTCGTTCAGCAACACCAACGCCAACAGCGCCGCGACGGCCGGTTCCATGCTGAGCATGATGCCGAAGGCCTGTTTCGGCAGGCGTTTGAGGGCAACCATTTCCAGCGAGATGGGGATGGCGCTGGACAGAGCGGCGACGCCCAGGCCCACCAGCAGGACCGTCGGAGAAAGCAGGGCCGCGCCGGCATGGGCGATGCCGGCCGGCACGGCGACGAAGGCAGCGACAGTGAGCCCCAGCGATACCGAATGGCCCGCATGCAGATGCCCGACACGCTTGCCGGTCACGATATAGGCTGCCCAAAGCAGCGCCGCGGCAAGCGCGAACATCACCCCGGCGGGGTCCAGGGTGCTCACGTTGTTGACCATGGGTAGCAGCAGCCCGAGTCCGGCAATCGCCAGCAGGATCCAGATGAAGTCCAAGGCGCGCCGGGAAGAAAGCAGGGCGACCATCAACGGGCCTGAAAACTCGATCGCCACGGCGATGCCGAACGGGATCGTGCGCAGGGCCATGTAAAAGCACAGATTCATCGCGCCCAGCGCGGCGCCGTAGCAGGCCACCATCCGGGCATCCCTGTCGGCAAGGCGCCAGCGCCAGGGACGCCACAGCAGAAGCAGCAGCAGCGCCGAGAACCCCACCCGGACGGCCGTGGTCCCTTGCGCGCCGACGAGCGGGAAAAGGGTGTGCTTGGCCCACGATGTGCCAAGGCCCAGGAAGGTGACGGAGCCGAAGACGGACAGGAGGGGCAGGAGCGAGGAGGCGCGCGGCGTGGACATGGCAGATCTGCGGGAAGGATGGCAATTGTACGGACTTCCCGGGTGCTGGAATCGGCGAGGGCGCCGCGGCGCATGCAGCGGCAGCATCGAGCGCCGCGGCGCCCCGATCAATCCGGCCCGGCGCCGGGAAATAGCCCGTACCGCAACCCCACCAGACCGAGCAGGCATTCGTCGCGGGCCTGGCTCGGCACCAGCGTGCCGAGCCGGGATAGGGATGCGTCCAGTTCCGTCCGGAGCGCCGCGGGGGGCGGCAGCCCACGGCCAGCGCGTTGTTGCGAACGGTAATGGGCCGCCACCATGGACAGAAGGCGGTTCAGGTTGACTACGTTGACGGCGGGCAGCTGGTTGCGCGCGCGCCGCAGATTCAAAATGTTCAGCCCGATACGGACGTCGTCCAGCATGTCGACGGCGGCGACGTCGCTGCCGTCGGGCAGCGACGCCAGCCGGGTCGCCAGCAACCCCAGCAGGTCCAGCATGCGAACCAGGAAGCGGTCACGGTCCTGCCGCCCGCGCCCCTCCGCGGCGTCGGCAAGCACACCCCACCCTTGCCGGATCAGGCGCCGCGCCGTCCATTCAGCCCCGACGGAACGGAATAGCCGGGTCATCACGGCGGCGAAAGCCAGGCCGATGATCGTGGAAATTGAGGAGTTGACGTAGCTCTGGAAATCCGCGACGTAGCCGCCGTTCTGGATGGACAGCAGGGTGGCGATGTTGGTGATCAGGATCATGCCGGGCAGGAACAGCTTCGGCCGGGATGCCATCAAGCCGACCAGCAAGAAGGTCGGGGCAATCACCATGATGAGTGGAACGAAGTCCTGGATGGCCGGCAGGATGCCGAACAGATACACGCCCGTGATCACCATCGCCACGACCGCCCACAACAGAAAGGCCAGGATGTTGGGCGCCGGGTCGTCCTGCGCGGCGAAGAACGAAGCCGCCACCGCGCTCATCATGGCGCCGGAGGCGCCGTCGCGCCAGCCCACGGCAATCCACAGCATGCAATAGACGAACAGCGTGGCCCCGGGCGCCAGCGCGGAAAACGTCAGCATTCCCCAATCGATGTGACGGTTGCCCAGGCGGACGAGCCGGCGCAGGTCCAGCCCGAATGCCGGCTTCGGCGGTGTTTCGCCTGTGGCGATGGCGTGTTGAAGCTGGCGGCTGTCGTACCACAGCTCCGCCAGTTCGTTCAGGCGCAATCTCAGTGTCGCGCGCAGCAGGCTGGCGTGGGAGCCGTCCAGGCCCGCATGCTGCGCGGCGATGCGGCGCCGGATCGCCGCCAGGGCGTCCAGGCCGGGAATTTCGTTGCTTTCGACCCAGGCGCGCATCTCGGCAGCCAATTGACCAAGTTCCGCGTCTTCGCCGGAGGCCGACGCAAGATTCTTGAAGCGGTCTTCGATGGCGGCCAGCACGGGCAGCATGCCCAGCATGCGCGCGCGCAACTCGAGCATCCATTCGTCCACCTTGCCCATGCGGGGATCGTCGCGCTTGGCGAAGGGAACGATGAGGTCCAGCTGTGAAAGGTTGCCCGCCATCCGGCGCCGCAGCGCGTCCGGACTGTCCCGGCGGTCCAGCACCTGCGCGCACCACTGTTTCGCGTCGCCCATCAGATCGTCGATGCGCTGGCGCACCATCGTTTTGATCGAGCTCGGAAAGACGAGCGCGCCCACCAGGACCGCGCACAGGCTGCCAAGGAAAATTTCCTCGCTGCGGGCCAGGGCGGTGGAGAAGATGGCGTCGGGCGCCAGCACCGCCGGAAAGCCGATGAAGGCCGCGGTGTAGCCGGCCAGCATGAAGACGTATGAGGAAGGACCGCGGTGCAGCAGCGAGACGAACAGGCACGCCGACAGCCAAAGCGATAACGCCAGACTGAGCATCACGGGCGTTTGCAGCAGGTTCGGGACGATGACGATCACCGCGACCGCTGCGATCAGCGTGCCGGCCACGCGATAGATGCCGCGCGAATTGGTGCCGCCGAGCACGGGCTGCATCACGATGTACGCGGTGGTCATGGCCCAATACGGACGGGGCAGGTTGGTGGCCAGGGCAATGTACAGCGCGATATTTGCGGCCAGAAACGATTTGGCGGAATGTATCCACGCCTGTCGATCCAGGATCAGCATGGCCGCTATTCCCCGCTAGCGGCCGTGCGGGAGGCATCATCCTGCCATCCGCCGCCCAGCGCCAGGAACAGCTTGATCTGGTCACGGGATACGCGTGCCTCCGCGTCCGCCAGGGTGGCTTCCGTGGCCGCAAGCGAGCGCTCGGCATCCAGGCTGGACAGGTAGGGCTGGCGGCCGGCGCTGTACAAACGGCGTTCGGCCTGCGCCGCCGCACGGGCCTTGTCCCGCGCGTCGCGCAACGCTGCGACACGCCGCAGATCCTCGGCGTATTGGCTGAGGATGGTCTGAGTTTCACGCAGCGCGTCCAGAACGACCTGGTCGAACCTGGCCAGGGCTTCCTCCGCGCCGGCCTGGGTCGCGGCAACCCTCGCCCGCGCGCCGCGATCCGGCAATGTCCACGAGATCAGCGGGCCGATCATCCATTCCTGCGTCGCCGGTTTGCCGAAGTCTTCCAGCAGCCCGCTGGCGCCGACGGAGGCGCCCAGGCGGATGTCCGGGTATAGCTCGGCGGTCGCTACGCCGATTTCGGCGGTTGCCGCGGCCAGCTCCCGCTCGGCATGTCGAACGTCGGGCCGGCGGCGCAAGAGGGCGGCGCCGTTGCCCAGGGGAATCGGTTGCCTCAGCTCGGGCGCTTCCTGGCATTGCATGGCGGCGGCCGGCAGCTTATCGGGCGTGTCGCCAAGCAAGGCTGCCAGTTCGTATCCCGCCGCCTGCCGGCGCGCCTCCATTGGCGGAATGGCAGCCCGAAGCGCCGCGACCTGGGAATCGGCGCGCGCGACTTCGACAGGCGTGTCGCGGCCAGCCGCGGCCAGCCGGGCCACGACGTCGCGGCTGCGCTGCTGCACCGCCAGCGAATGCCGGGCGACTTCCAACTCATGGTTGCTGTGGCAGATTTCGCTGTAGGCGCCGACCACGGACGCCACCACGCTGATCCGGGCCAGTTCGCTCGCCGCCTGGGCGGCCTCCGTATTGGCCTGCGCCGCCTCTTCGCCGCGACGGATCCGGCCGAACAGATCGAGCTGGTAGGACACGGCCAGGCTGGCGTCGGCCAGGTTGAACGGCGGCAACTGTTCCGGCTGCAGCAGCGATTCGGCGGAAATGCGGCCCCGGCCGCCGGAGGCCTCCAGCTCTGCGCCGAAGCCCCCGGCCGCCCGCGCGCGGGCGTACAGCGCTTGCGACCGCTTCAACCGTGCCGCCGCGATGCGCAGCTCGGTGTTGGCCTTCAGCGCCTGTTCGACCAGCGCGTCGAGCGCCGGGTCCGAGTACAGCTTCCACCAGCGGCCCTCCACGGCGGCTTGCGCCGGATCGACGGCTTGCGATCCGCGGGCGTCCAGCCGGAGCGGGCGTTGCTGAACCCTGGAGAATGCCGAATCTTCGGGAAGCCGATAATCGGGGCCGACGGCCTGGCATGCCGCCAGGGAAACCGCGGCAATCCCGGCGCCCAGATGGCGCACCCAACGCATGTTCATGATTTCGGAGCTTGTGCGGGGACTGTCGCGGTGGTTTCGCGCGGCGTTGCGCCGGCAACGTGGATACTGACGGTGGCTGTGCGGCCAGCGATAAGCGGCATGTCCGGCGGTGCATCGTCAATGGCGATGCGCACCGGTATGCGTTGCGCCAGGCGCACCCAGTCGAAGGCGGGCGCGACGTTGGGCAGCAGGTTGGCGCCGTTGCTGCGATAGCGGTCTTCGATGCCGGCCGCGATGCTTTGCACATGACCGTGCAACACGCCTTCTTCGCCCATGATGCGGATGTCTGCGCGGTCTCCGACTTTGATGCCGTGCAGACGCGTTTCCTCGAAATAGCCGTCGACACGGAAGGAATGCGTGTCCAGCACCGCCAGCACCGGCTTGCCGGCAGTTACATAGTCGCCCACGCGCACTGTACGGTCGTTCAGGCGGCCGTCGGCGGGGCTGCGCACCACCGAGCGTTCGAGGTTCAGCTGCGCCAGATCGACGGCCGACTGCGCCGTGGCGACGGCGGCTTCAGCCTGTTCCAGGCGCGCACGCCGTTCCTCGACGGTTTCGGTGGCCACCAAGTCCTTCAGCTCGCGGTCGCGCCGGGCTTCGCGCTGCAGCTGCGCCAGATTGGCCCGGCTCTGCGCCAAGGCCGCTTGCGCCCGCTCCAGCGCGATGCGGTAGCGCGCCTGATCCACGACGAACAGAACATCGTCGCGATGAACCTCGGCATTGTCCTGGACGCGGACCTCGGATACCAGGCCGGACACGTCCGGTGCGACCTGGATCACGTCGGCGTTGACGTGGGCGTCCCGGGTCCAAGGCTCGTACATGTAGTACTGCCAGAGATGCCGGACCACCACGATGGCAGCGGCGACGACGGCCAGGGTGATGGCCACGGATACGGTGCGGCGCGCGATGCGGCTCATAGCTGCGAACTCCGCGCCAGCGCGAACAGCCCGCCCAGCACAAGGATGTACAAGCCCACATTGAACAGGGGCGGATGCCAGACATGGCGATAGGCGCCCATGCGAAGCAGCACCAGGCGCAGCACGCTATGCGCCAGGTAGGCGAGCAGCATGAGGCCCAGCAGCGTCGGGATAAAGACGCCGTAAAGGCTGAATTCTCCAACCATGATGGGGTGTCGTTGCTAAGGGGTTGTTGCGATAGGGGATAGGGTGGCGCTGCGCGGCCGCTCACGGGCCGCGTCAGGGAGTATTCGAGGCAGCCTCTTCCATCAGGCGATAGAACTTCAACACTGCGTCCAGTTCTGCGTTCGACATTTCGGCCAGGACTTCCCGGCGCAGCGCGATCAGTCCTTCCTCGATCTGGCCGTACAGGGCCTGGCCGGCGTCGGTCAGCCAAAGTTGGTTCGCGCGGCGATCGTTGGCATCGCATTGACGGCGGACCAGCCCCAGGCCGGCCAGTTTGTCCAGCAGACGCACCAGGGACGGTCCTTCCATGCCCAATTGCTGGGCCAGCTCGACCTGACGCAAGCCGCCGCCGGAACGGCCGATCAGCAGCAGCGGATTGATGCAGCCGGGGGAAACGCCATGGTGGCCCAGGCGGGTCTGGACCACGCGCTGCCAATTGCGGGCGCTGGTGTGCATGCCGCTGGTCACGGCAAACTGGCGTTTGAGGGCTGACATATAGTTAGCTTACTACTAATTAGGCCGAGATTGTAGAGCAAACAGCGGCTGCCGGTGTGCCGGTGCGGCGGTGCACGGGGCGACACGCGAGGCGAAAGGGGCAGAAGGCGAAAGGGGCAGAAGACGAAAGGGGCAGGAGGCGGGGCGGGCAGGAGGCGAAGGGGCAGGAGGCGAAGGGGCAGGAGGGGAGGCGGGCGGCGGCGCAGGAAAAGCTGCCGTCCGCCTGGTGTCAGATGGTGTTGGCAAAGGCGTACCGGATCAGCGCCTCTGCCCGCTCTTTGGCCTGATCGGGACGGCACGCTTGCTTGGTCTCGATCGCGCGCGAGATCCAGTCGAATATTCCGTGCCTGCGGAAAATGCCGAGTATTTCCTCGATGCGTTCTTTGCCGGCGCAACGGATGGCCTCGGTTTCCCGCAGCACGGTGTCGACTTTGCCAAGGAACTCGCCGATGGCGAAAAACCAGCTACGCACCCTTAGGGGGTTGGGCGCCTTTGCGCCCAGACTGTCCTTGCCTACGATCTGTTCGGCTTCCGCGTTCCACCGTTTGAAGAACGTCACGCGGCTGCAATCCGACCTTTCCGCGTCCGAAGCGGCATCCCGGCACGGTTCGTTATGTTGACCGAAGGTCCGCATATGGCGCTCGGCGTTCTGGTGCAAAGTGTGGCCCGGCCATGCCGGGTCTTCTTCGTCCGGCGTTCCGATGGATTCGGCGGATCTTGCGTGCCGCCCCGGCAATTGCCGGGCGGCCTCGCCGCCGTGCGAAAGATCTTCCTGCGGATACGAGAGCGTGCGGAACGCGTTTGCCGAAAAGACTGATGCCATTGCTGTCACTCGAGTTTGTAGGGGATCGGTCTGTCGGAATAATCCCACTCCGGTTCCGATTCTTCCCACCGCTCGCTCAGCCTCCATCGCGCGCAAATCGAACCCATTCCATGGACCGGGTCCGATCCAAAGCGTGGGACCGCGTCTATCTCGCCGCCTGCCATACGGTTCTGGCCGCGCGTTCGGCATCCTGGCAGATACGGTCCAGATCGGCCCGAATGGGCCGCCCTTGCTCGACGACGATATCGCCTGCGACGATTACCGTTTCCACATCGCGGCCCTGTCCCGTGTGCACCAGGGTGCCCACGGGATTGGTCCGGGGAACCCAATGCGGGCGCCGCGCGTCCAGTATCACCATGTCCGCTTCCTTGCCCACGGTCAGGCTGCCCAGGCGGTGTCCCACGCCCAGCGCATCGGCGCCGCCCTGGGTCGCCATGTGAAAGACATCGGCCGGTTGCCACGAGGCATCGACCTTTCCCTCCTGTATGCGGGCGGTCGCCAGCGCCCAGCGCATCAATTCGATCATGTCACCGTGCTGCGTGTCGGTCGCCAGCGCGATGTTCAGACCGGCGCGGCGCAGCATCGGCGTAGGCGCCAGGCGGCCGGAGGCGGCGTTGCATTTCGGGATATGCGCGACGTGAACGCCCGCGGCGGCAAGGCGCGCCGCATCGTCGGCGGTGACGTAGATGCAGTGGCCTGCGATCAGCCTGTCGTTGAGCAAGCCCGCTTCGTCCAGGACCTGCGTCGATGTTTTGCCGGTGCGCCCGCGCACCCGTTCCACTTCGGCCGCGCTCTGGCCGAGATGGGTATTCACCCGCAGCCCGAGCCGTTCGCTGTGGCTGGCGACCTCGGCGAGCAGCGCATCCGAGCAAGTGTCCGCGGCGTGCGCCGCCAGTTGGACGGTGACCCGGGGATGGCCGGCCCAGCGCTGCGCCAGGGCCAGTCCGCGGTCGAGCAGCGCCTGACCGATCGCCGGCTCGTGCACCCATTCCCGGTTGCGGGCGACGCGGTCGAAATCCACGTCCAGGATGCGCCAGCTAGCTGCGACCCGAACGCCGAGTTCGGCGATTGCCGCCGTCGTGCTGTCGGCATGGGTGAAGTGGTCGCCGATCGTCGTGGAGCCCGCGAGCAGTGCTTCCACGGCGCCGAGCCGGGCCAGGGCGCAGGCCTGCGAATCGTCCAGATCCGACGCCTTGGGGATGCCCGGAGTATAGGAAGGCGCAAAGCCGAGATCCGCGGCGACGCCGCGCACCAGGGTCAGTACGGAATGCGTGTGGACATTGACGAAACCCGGGGTCACGACGCGCCCGGTGGCGTCCAGCAGCCGTCTTGCCGTTGCCCCGGCAGGCGGCGACGCATCGATCCAGGCGATCGCGCCATCGCGCACCCCGATGCACGCGTTCTCGATGCACGGGCGGGCCGGATCCGCCGTCAAAGCGGTCGCGCCGACGATCATCAGGTCGAAAGCGGGAAAGGGCGTCGTCATGGCGTGGCCCCGTCGTTCGCCGTGTCCGGCGCGACCCTTGAAAGGACGTCCAGCCATGGCGCGCGCCGGTGCCTGGCGGGCCGGGGGCGTGCCGCCAACGGCCGCTCGCAGGGCAGGAACCGCCCATGGCCGGCTTCCCCGACGAACTCTCCGTCACGATAGACCACGCGGCCCCGGCTGAGCGTGATGCCGGGCCACGCGCGGACGGTTCGTCCCTCGTACGGGGTGTAATCCACGTTGTGATGCAGGTCCGCATTGCGCACCACGCGAGGCAGGCCGGTGTCCCAGACGACGATATCGGCGTCCGCGCCAATGGCGATGGTGCCCTTGCGTGGCGCAAGGCCGTAAAGCTTCGCGGGCTGTGTCGCCGTCAGGGCGACGAAGGTGTTGATATCCAGACGGCCTTCCAGCACGCCTTCGGAAAACAGCAGCGCTAGCCGCGTTTCCAGTCCGGGGATGCCGTTCGGAACATGGTTGAAGGGCGTATCGTCGCCTTGCGGCTTCTTGCCGCCTTCGCCGTCGAAGCGGAAGGGGGCATGGTCCGAAGAAAACACCTGGAAAGTGCCGTTGGCCAGCGCATTCCAGACGGCCTCGTGCGCAGCGGCGTCGCGCGGCGGCGGGCTGCAGATGCACTTGGCGCCGTGCAAGGCGTCGCCGCCCAGGTCGGCTGCGGTCAGGAACAGGTACTGGGGGCAGGTTTCGGCATAGATTTTCAGGCCGCGCGTCTGCGCCCAGCGTATCTGTTCGATGGCCTCCGGCCCCGATACATGCACGATCAGGATGGGCGTATCCAGCAGCTCCGCCAGCGAAATCGCGCGATGCGTCGCTTCACGCTCCACGACCGGAGGGCGCGATAACGCATGGTAGGGCGGCGCCTGCAAGCCTTCGGCCAGCATGCGATCGGCCAGCCAGGCGATGCAGTCGCTGCTTTCGGCGTGAACCATCGTCATGGCGCCGTGCCGGCGCGCGGTATCGAGGACATCGAGGATTTGCCGGTCGTTCAGCTTGAGATCGTCATAGGTCATGTAGATCTTGAAAGACGTGTAGCCCTGGCCGATCAGTGCCGGCAGTTCTTCCTGCGTGACCTGCGCTGTCGCATCGGACACGATCATGTGGAAGGCGTAATCGATGCAGGCCTTGCCGTCGGCGACGGCGTGATAGTCGCGCACGGCCTGCGCAAGCGACTCGCCCTTCAGTTGCGCCGCGAAGGGGATCACCGTCGTGGTGCCGCCGCAGGCCGCCGAGCGGGTCCCGGACAGGAAGTCATCTGCCATCACGGAGTTGTCGCCGGTTTTCTGCGCGAGATGGCAGTGCGCATCCACGCCGCCGGGCAATACCCAGCGGCCGGCCGCGTCGATTTCCTCGGCGCCCGGCGGCAGGTCCCGCGCAAGCGCGGCGATACGTCCGTCGCGTATCCCGATGTCCGTCTCGAACACGTCGCTGGCAGTCGCCACCCGAGCATGGCGCACCACGAGGTCGTATGGCTTGTTGCCGGATGCGGGCGCGTCGCTCATAGGACCTCCCGGAACAGCGACCCCCAGCCCTGAACGCGGCGCGTGTCTGCGCCGGCCAGGCGCAGCGACTTCCACACGGCGGTGGCAATGGTGTCGTAGATGGGAATGCCGACCTCGCGCTCCAATTCTTCCACCAGGGGTGCGCCGTGCAGATTCGTGCAGAAGATGGAAATCGCGTCCGGTCCGGATTTCGCCACCTCGCGCACCATGCCGCGCAACGTGTCGGCATCGACCTCGGAGAACGAAAAGTTGTCGCGCCTGCCCAAATGCCGTTCGGCCACGCACGTGTACCCGGCATCGAGATAGTTGTTGAGGATTCGCGCCTGGACGTCGTCGGTGTAGGGCGTGACGAGCGCAAAGTTTCGTACGCTTCGACGTTCGAAGATTTCATTCAGGGCCAGGACAGACGTGCAGGCTGCAATGCCGGTGGCCGACTCGATGCGGCGGCAAAGCTCGCGGTCGGCGTCGAAGCCCAGCCAGCCGGAAGAGGTACCGTTCCAACAGATCACGGACATCCTGGCGTGCGCCAGAAGCGTCGCGGCCTGCAGGATGGGGGCGTCGTCGAACTGCGCCAGCGCCCGTTCCGACAGCGCGATCTCGGTGACGGGGAAACGGCCGAAATGCGCGGTGGCCTCGGGCAGCCCGGAAAGCATGGCGCTGGTGACGGGTTCCAGTGCGGTATTCGATGACGGGGTCAGCATGCCCAACAACAGGCGGTTCACGGTCATGGATGCATTCCAGCAAGATAGGACGGCATGCCGGCGCCGCGCCGGCATGCCCGGGAAGGAGACAGGGCGGGTCAGGCGGCGCGCGCCAACGCGGCCTCTTCGCGGATCAGGGACAGCACGTGGCGCTTGATCTCGTTGAACAGGGCGGAGGTGGTGTCGCGAGGCCGCGGCAGGTCGATGGGAATAAGCTCGCGGATCCGGCCGGGGCGATGCGTCATGACGGCGACCTGCGTGCCGAGGATCAGGGCCTCTTCCACGCTATGGGTGACGAACACGATGGTCGATCGGGACTTCTGCCAGATTGCGACCAGCTCTTCCTGGATATCGGCCTTGGTCTGCGCGTCCAACGCAGCAAAGGGCTCGTCCATCAGAATCACGCCCGGGTTCAGCAGGAGCGCGCGAGCGATGCCGACCCGCTGGCTCATGCCGCCCGACAGTTCGGAAGGGTAGTGGTCCTCGAAGCCGGTCAGTCCCACCAGATCGATGTAGGGTTGCGCAAGCCGTCGCCGCTGCGCCTTGGGCATGCCGCGCAGCCGGTAAGGAAAGGCCACGTTGTCCCAGACGGGCAGCCAGGGCATCAGGGTCGCCTGCTGGAACACCATGCCGCGGTCCGCACCGGGCCGCGTCACCGGCTTGCCTTGCACCGTCACCCGGCCGGTGGTCGGCTGCTCGAAACCGGCAAGCATGTTCAACAGCGTGGACTTGCCGCACCCCGATGGTCCCAGCAGGCAAAGCAGCTCGTGTTCGCCCACGCTGAGCGACACGTCCTGCAGGGTGAGCAGTTCCGTGTTGCGGCGGGCGTCGTAAAAGGTTTTGCCGATACCTTCGAAAACGACATGGCTCATCGCGGACTCCTGGCGGCGTGTTGATTGCCTTGCAGCGTGGAGGCGCGCTGCCAATGCAAAGCGCCATTCATGATGTGTTTCAACAGAAGGTCGGAAAGGAAGCCCAGCAGACCGATGCTGACCATGGCCGCAATGACGAGGTCATAGCGCAGGAAGTAATACGAGTCCCACAAGGAGTAGCCCAGGCCGCTCTTGACGGCAACCATCTCCGCGGTGACGGTGAGCATCCATGCCGAACCGATGGCGATGCGCAGCCCCGAGAAAATGCTCGGCAGCGCCGCCGGCATCACTACGTGGCGCAGCAGTTGCCATTGCGTGGCATCCATCATTGCCGCGGCCCGGATAAGGTTGCGGTCCACGTTTTTCACGCCATGGATGGTGTTCATCAAAATGGGGAAGAACGCGCCGAGAAACACCAGGAAAATCGCGGGCTTGTTGGCGATGCCAAACCATATGATGGCCAGCGGAATCCATGACACCGGCGGTATCGGCCGCAGTACCTGGATGGTGGGCTCGACCGTCTTCTCTACCCAGCGCCACCAGCCGATGGCGATTCCCAGCAGGATGCCGCTGGCGGCCGCGATGGCATATCCCGCCAGGACGCGCAGCAGACTGGCGACGGCCGCATTGAGCCATTCGCCGCTGTAGGACTGCGTGCTGCCGTCGGTGCCGAAAATCCAGTCGGCCCAGGTCAGGATGACCCGGGAAGGTGCGGGCAGCAATGCCGGCGGAATCCAGCCGGATCGGGAAAATGCCTCCCAGGCGAGCAGGACGATGAGCGGTACCGCGAGCCGCTCCTTATGACGCAACAGGTGCATGATGTGTCGCTCCGCCGCCTTACTGACCCAGATCGGCCGGGGTCTTGCCCGTGGACCTGGCCAGGAAGCTGTAATCCATGTGCGACGGGATTTGCGCGCTGACGTCCGTGGACACGTAGTGCAGGTCCTTCATCATCCTGGCGATCGCGAGCGTCTGCTTCTGGTACATGGCGTAGTCCGGATACGCGTTGTCCAGCGCGGCGGCGGCAATCCTGGGATCGAGGGCGGTGTATTTGGCTATCGCGCCGACCCACATTCCCTGGTCGGTTTTCAGTTTGCCGACCAGCGCCACCACGGCATCGACGGTGGACTGCACCGCCTGCGGCTTGGCCCTGATCACATCCGACCGTGTGACGATCAGGTTGGTCAGCTTGCCGGCCGCCTGGTCGTAGGGGAAGTCGAAGTGCTTGCCGGCGCCGTTCATGCGGATCTGTGAAGCAAAGGGTTCCACCGTGGACACGAGATCCACTTCGTTGCGCTGCAGGGCCGCGGCATGGTCCGCGGGGTTCGGGATGTTGATGAACTGCACGTCCTTGTCCGGGTTGATGCCGTGCGTCGCCAATACACCGCGCATGTGCAGGTCCTGTGCGTTGCCGCGCGAGGCGGCCACGCGCAGGGGCGTACCCGCCTGCTTGCGCGCCGCGACCAGCTTCTTCAGCCCGTCCCAGTCGTCCGCCTTCAGGCCGAGGGCCGGCGCGCTCAACAGCTCCGAACCGCCATTGACCTCCCCGGAGATGGCGACGATATCAAAGCCTTTGTCCAGCGCGGTCACGAAGTGCAGGTACGTGACCTGGGCGATGTCCACGCTTTTGGAAACGAGGGCAGTCAACACGTCGTTCCCGGAAGTGAAGGCCGTGGCGTCGATGGCGACGCCCTTGGCCAGTTGCGGCGTCAGTCCCATCGGAACGCAATGCGCGCATTTGGCGAAGCCCAGCTTGATCTCGGGGTCGGCGGCGCGGGCGGGGCCGTAGGACCCGGCCAAGGTCACCATGGCGATGGCTGCCACCGCTTTGAGGAAAGACATGGGAAAGCTCCTGTAATGAAGGGGGGCGGTCCGGTCGCTGGCCGATGCGGCTGCGATGTCTTGTGTCAAAGCAATAGCTGTGCCAATTTTCTGGTGGATTGTGCGCAATCTGTTCCTGCTTTGTTGCGGCAGTGGGAGCCGGCGTTTTTCCGATCGATCGCCATCCGCGAGGGCGAGGTGGGTTGCGCCAAGGTGGGCCGGGATGCACCCGGCGGGTGCAAAAGGCGGTGCGGGGGCGCAAGCGATGCGGCAGGCGCACGTGCGGCGATGGCTCCGGCGCGTGAACAGATCGTCGCCTCTTCCCATCGATATTGTGCGCAATCTAGAATGTCGCTGCGGAACGGGCCGTCAATGAACGCCCCTCGTTCTGCGCCGTTTCACCGCCCTCCGCCTGACACCACTTCCCTATGGCCATTCCGAACGAAAAGGGCGCGCGAGGCGCCGCCAGCGCCAAGCCGGCCGCCCCGGCGCCCATACTGGCGAACGAGGATATCTACCGCCGCCTGCAGCAGGCCGTGTTCGAACATCGTTTGCTGCCTGGAACGCGCCTGGTCGAGGACCATCTTGCCGAAGTCACGGGCAGCACGCGTGGACGCATACGCCAGGTATTGGCCCGGCTGGCGCACGAGAACCTGGTCACGCTGATACCCAATCGCGGCGCCTTCATCGCCAAGCCGACAGTGGAGGAGGCGCGCGAGGTATTCGCCATGCGCCAGCTGATCGAACCCTCGATGGCGGATCTTCTCGCCCGGGGGCCCAAGGCGTCGCATATCGCGCGCTTGCGGGCGCACGTGCGTCAGGAAGCCGCGGCGCGGGCGGCGGGCGACCGCGCCGCCATCATCCGGTTATCGGGCGCTTTCCACATGCTGATGGCCGAGTTGACCGGCAACCGGATCCTGACGCGGACGCTGCGCGAGCTTTGCGCGCAGACCTGTCTCGTCATTACCCTGTATGACAAGCCCAATACGCCGGCTTGCCCTTATCACGAACACGAAACGATGATCGATGCGATCGAGGCGGGCGACGGCGCCCAGGCGGCGGCATTGATGCGGCATCATTTGCAGCATATCGAGGCGACGCTCGCGCTCGAAGAACCGGAGCCTGCAGGCCGGGTGGATCTGCAGTCCCTGTTTTTTTCCTGAAGCGGCAACGCCGAAGGCCGCCGTCGGCCATCTCTCCCACTCCGTCATGGCAGCCCGCTTGAACGGCGCGCGTCCACACCAAGGAGGAGTCAAAATGGAATCCCGCATTTCTTTCATTACGCTGGGCGTCTCCGACTTGGAACGCGCGGTGCATTTCTACCGTGACGGCATGGGTCTGGCGACCGAAGGCATCGTCGGCGTGGAGTTCGAGCACGGCGCGGTGGCGTTCTTCGATATGCAGCCCGGCCTGAAGCTGGCGCTCTGGGGGCGGGAAGACCTGGCGCACGACACCGGTCTGCCTGCCGCGACGCCGGGCGTCCCAAGTTTTGCCCTGGCGCACAACGTGCGCAACGAAACCGAAGTCGACGCCGTCCTGGAGCAGGCGCGCCAGGCGGGCGGCCAGGTCGTCAAGCCCGCCGGCAAAACCTTCTGGGGCGGCTATGCCGGCTATTTCCAGGACCCGGACGGCTATTTGTGGGAAGTCGCGTGGAATCCCGCATTGCCGCTGGCGGGCTGATCGGGGCTGTCCTTGCCGCTGTCCAGCAGCCGGTCGAAGTCCTTGTCCAGGCGCGCCAGCGCATCGTCGATATGTTCTCGATGCTGCGAAATCCACGCCGCCTGGGCTGCCAGACGATCGCGGGCATCCTTGAGCATGCGGTCCATTTCCGCCGGTTGGGGGCCGCCGGCTGTGGCGCGGTTCTTCACGATGGCGACCGGGTCCAGGGTAGACCGGAATTCGGCCTCGCTCATCGGCAGCGCCTGCGGGTACCGGGTGCCCTTCACGGTCTCGGCATAGATGCGCTGCGCCTGGGCGTAGGGAAAGTCCAGCGGCTTGATATCGTGCTGACGTGCATATTCCACGACTTCCGAAGCAAAGTGGTGGCCTTCGCGGAAGGGAAGCTGGTACTTGCGCATCAGGACGTCGGCCAGTTCCTGGGAAGCGGTCCAATCGCTGTTCAATTCTTCCAGGGCGCGGTCGGGGTTGATGACCAGCGCTTTCATTACGCGATCCCACTTCTTCAAGGCCTTGATGGCGCTGTCCACCATGGCCGAGTTCTGCGCCACTTCCTTGGGATCGGACATGCCGGGGGTGATGTTGTGCGTCTGGATGACTGGGCCCATCGCCAGCGTGAGCGCCGTGGACGCATCGCTGCGCGTCGAGTTGAGCAACCCGGGGTTGCGCTTCTGCGGCATGGCGCTGGATACATAGGTGTTGCCGCCGCCTTCCTGCAGCAGGATCCACGGCCGCGACTGCGCATACTGCGTCATGATGTCTTCGATGAAATTGCCGGTGTGCAGCGCGATGCTGGTGACGATGGACGCAACCTCCACCGGCTCGTCCATGGATGAAATCTGCGACGCGTCGTAGGCGTTGTCGACCAGTCGGCTGAAGCCCAGGTAGTCCGCCATGCGCTGGCGGTCCAGGGGCCAGCTTGTGCCGTTCAGGACAGTGGTGCCCATAGGGGAACGGTCGATGCGCGCGTAGGCTTCGCGAATGCGTTGCGCATCGCGGTCCAGCGCGGCGGCATGGCCCAACAGGTAGTGACCGTAGCTGTTCGGCTGGGCGGCAACCCCATTGGTGTAGTTGGGGACGATAGTGCCGGCATGCCTGGCCGCGAGATCCACCAGGGTGGCCGACGTGATGTTGAGCTGGTCGGCCAGCTCCAGCAGTTTGTCGCGCAGGATGGCGGCGCGATAGGTGGCGTGCATGTCCTGGCTGGAGCGGCCTGCGTGCAGCAGCGTGACGTCCATGCCCCCGGCCTTGATCAGTAGCGGTTCGAACGTGATGACGGTTGACGGCCGCTTGCCGCCCGGCTGGTTGCCATCCTGAATGACTTTGGCGACCGCGGCGGCCAGTTGCGGCGCCATGGCTTTGTCGAGCAGGCCTTGATCGGTATTGATCACGGCGGTGGCCTTGTTGATTTCCCCCAGCCAGAAGAATTCGTCGCGCCGGTGGGCGGCGGCCGGTTTGGCCGCGGCGTCCGGCGCTTGGGAAGCGGCTAGGCCCGCGCCGCCGTGGCCCGCATCGGAAGAAGGAGCCGCGGAGGACGCCGACGTCGCGTTCGGGGTGGCGGGCGGCGCAGGTTGCCCTGGCGCGGTCTGCGCGGCCGCCGCGGCGCCAAGCGACGAAAGGGCGATAGCCAGGCAGGCGGGGGCGAAATGGCGTCTCATCGGGGGGCTCTCCATCGCCCCTGCCGGGGCGTCTTTGTTTTAGTGGAGAATCATTCTAGCGAGCGGTGGACTGACGGCAGTGACGCGGGTGACGTGCGGGACACGCCAAAGACGCGCCTTGAAACGTCCCTGTTTTTACGGCGGCAGCTGTAACAATGATTTAAGGGTTATCCGCAAGCGCGCGGACGGCAATTTCGCCCTTAAGATTCCGACCCGGAATGACAGGGCCCTGAAAGCTCTGTGCACAAAAAGATGACCGCGGCCGTCCTACCCGGGCGGCGCCGCGCAAGACGATTTCTTCCTACACCCAGGAGACACCCGCAATGCAACGCCGTTCGTTCCTGAAAAACGCCGCGTTGGGCGCGGCCGCCGGTAGCGCCACGCTCGCTTCCCCGGTTTTTGCCCAGGACGCGCCCACCATCCATTGGCGCCTGGCATCCAGCTTCCCGCGCAGCGCCGACGCCATCTACAGCGGCGGCGAAAACCTGGCCAAGTACGTGGGTGAAGCCACCGGTGGCAAGTTCGCCATTCGCGCTTTTCCCGCAGGCGAGATCGTACCGGCCCTGCAGGTGCTCGATGGCGTGCAGAACGGCACGGTGGAATGCGGTCACAGCGCTTCGTATTACTACTTCGGCAAGGACCCGGCGCTGAGCTTCGACGCGGCGGTGCCTTTCGGCCTGAACACGCGCCAGATGAACGCCTGGATGCGCCATGGCAACGGCCTGAAGCTGATGCGGGACCTGTTCAAGAACTACAACATCGTCAATTTTCCCTGCGGCTACACCGGCACCCAGATGGGCGGATGGTTCCGCAACGAAATCAAGACGGTGGACGACCTGAAAGGGCTGAAGTTCCGCGTGAGCGCCTTCGCGGGCGCGGTGCTGTCGCGCCTGGGCGTGGTGCCCCAGCAGATCGCGGGTGGCGATATCTATCCCGCCCTGGAAAAAGGCACTATCGACGGCGCCGAGTGGATCGGGCCCTACGACGACGAAAAGCTCGGCTTCAATAAAGTCGCGAAATACTATTACTTCCCGGGCTGGTGGGAAGGCACGCTGCAGGTGTCCCTGTACGTCAACCAGGACGCCTACAACAAGCTGCCCAAGCACTATCAGGCCGTGCTGGAGCAGGCCGCGGCGGCTGCCACCAACGACATGATCGCGAAGTATGACGCCGAGAATCCGGCCGCGCTGCGGCGGCTGATCGCAAATGGCGCGGTGCTGCGTTCGTTCCCGAAGCCTGTCATGGACGCGTGCTACGCCGAGTCCTTGAAGGTTTACAAGGAGATGAGCGAGAAGAGCGCCATGTTCAAGAAAATCTACGACGACATGGTGGCCTTCCGCGACAACGAGATCCCGTGGTTCCGAGTTGCCGACGGCAGTTACGACGGCTACATGGGTACGATTCCACGCGACGGAAAGTAAGCGAGCTGTGATGAAGGCTTTACTTGCCTTATCGCGTCTAATCGACGCGATAAACCTGCGCGTGGGCCGCGCGGTGACATGGGTGACGCTGCTGGTGGTGCTGGTCAGCGCGGGCAACGCGGTGGTGCGCAAGGTATTGCATACCAGTTCGAACGCCTGGCTGGAGCTGCAGTGGTACATGTTCGGGGCCATGTTCCTGCTGGCCTCGGGCTATACCCTGCTGAAAAACGAGCACGTGCGGGTGGACATCCTGTCCGCGCGCCTGTCGCGCCGCAAGCAGATCTGGATCGAGATCTTCGGCGTGCTGTTTTTCCTGCTGCCCGCCTGCGTGCTGATTCTGGTGCTGTCCTGGCCGGTGTTCACCGAGTCGTGGCTGACCAACGAACAGTCGTCGAATTCCGGCGGCCTGGTGCGCTGGCCGGTCAAGCTGCTGATTCCGGTCGGCTTCACGCTGCTGGTGCTGGCCGGGATCTCGCACCTGATCAAGTGCGTTGGCTATCTGCTCGGACGTTGCGAGGATCCGATGCGGCGCGATGTCGCGAAATCGGCCGAGGAAGAGCTGGCGGAAGAAATCGCCCGCGAGGCCCAGTCCAGAGGCGTGTAAGGCCCACCCCCGAAGCGCTGACGCGCTTCCCCCTCAAGGGGGCGGGGGTAGGCCCACCCCCGAAGCGCTTCCGCGCTTCCCCCTCAAGGGGGCGCGCCTGCGGACCGGCGGAGCCGGATCCGCGGCGCCCCGATGGGGGCCTGGTTCTTGTGGGACGGGGTGGGGTTGCGAGAGGTGCGTTTCGGAGGGGCTGCGTTTCGTCGTGCAGGTGCGGTGGTGGGGTGGCGAAACGGGTTCTGGTGGGGCTTGTGCGAATAGATCGGATTTGTGCGGCGAACCTGCGCTTTGGGGCGGCGCTGGCGGATCGGCGGGGCCGGTCGCGGCGTCGTCGGGCGCGGCGCGGGGCACTGTGTAGCACCATGGATAACTGAAAAATGGAATTCTTCATCGCCAATCTGGCGCCCATCATGTTCGCCACGCTCGTGGTGTTTCTGCTGCTGGGGTTTCCGGTGGCCTTTGCGCTGGCGGCCAACGGCATTCTGTATGGATTGATCGGAATCGAGCTGGGGCTGCTGACGCCGGCGCTGTTCCAGGCGCTGCCGCAGCGGGTGTTCGGCATCATCTCCAACGACACCTTGCTCGCGGTGCCGTTTTTCACGTTGATGGGGCTGGTGCTGGAACGCTCGGGCATGGCCGAGGACCTGCTGGAGACCATCGGGCAGTTGTTCGGCACCGTGCGCGGGGGGCTGGCCTTCGCGGTGGTGTTCGTGGGCGCCATGCTGGCGGCCACCACCGGGGTGGTGTCGGCTTCGGTGATCTCGATGGGGCTGATCTCGCTGCCGATCATGCTGCGCTACGGCTATGACCGGCGGCTTGCCAGCGGGGTGATCGCCGCCTCGGGCACCTTGTCGCAGATCATTCCGCCGTCGCTGGTGCTGATCATCCTGGCCGACCAGCTGGGCCGGTCCATCGGCGACATGTACCGCGCCGCGATGGTGCCGGGGTTTCTGCTGGCCGGCGCCTACATTGTGTATGTGGCCATCATGTGCCTGATCAAGCCGTCCTGCGCGCCGGCGCTGCCCGAGGAGGCGCGGCGCTTTCGCGAGGCCAACGGCACGCGCGGCGGGCGCTCGCTGCTGGTGCTGATGGCGATCTCGGTGGCCGCGGCGTGGCTGATGGGCCGCTGGCTGGAGAACGATGCGGCGCCGATGGACGAACGGATCGTGGTGAGCCTGCTGCTGTGGGGTCTGACCGCCTTTGTCATCGCCATCGTGAACAAGGTGCTCAAGCTGGGGCTGCTGTCGGCGCTGGCCGAGCGGGTCACCTTCGTGATGATCCCGCCGCTGTTCCTGATCTTCCTGGTGCTGGGGACCATCTTCATCGGCGTGGCCACGCCCACCGAGGGCGGGGCGATGGGCGCGGTGGGCGCCATCGTGATGGCGCTGATCCGCCGGCGCCTGTCGCTGGATCTGCTCAAGCAGGCCATGGACACCACCACCAAGCTGTCGTGCTTCGTGGTGTTCATCCTGGTCGGTTCGACGGTGTTCGGCCTGACCTTCCGCGGCGTGAACGGCGACCTGTGGGTGGAGCATCTGCTGACCGGCCTGCCGGGCGGTCAGTGGGGCTTTCTGATCGTGGTCAGCGTGCTGACCTTCGTGCTGGCCTTCTTTCTGGACTTCTTCGAACTGGCCTTCATCATCGTGCCGCTGCTCGGGCCGGTGGCCGACAAGATGGGCATCGACCTGATCTGGTTCGGCGTGATCCTGGCGGTGAACATGCAGACCTCGTTCATGCATCCGCCCTTCGGCTTCGCGCTGTTCTACCTGCGCTCGGTCGCGCCCAAGGATCCTTACCGCGACAGGGTGACGGGCCGCACGATCGCGCCGGTCACCACCGGCCAGATCTACTGGGGGTCGGTGCCGTTCATCGTCATCCAGCTGCTGATGGTGGCCGCGGTGATGCTGATGCCCGCCATGGTGATGCACTACAAGGGCGACCAATCGCAGATCGACCCGTCCTCGGTGAAGATCGATGTCCAGGGCGGGTATGGGACGAGCGTGTACGGCGACGGCGATCCCGGCGCAGCGTTCAAGTAAGGGACGCGCCCGCGGGCGCCTCGGCGAGGCGGCCCGCGCGCGTTCGTCGGCCGTTATGCCGGCGAAACGAGCGGGCTGGGCGAGCCAGGCGTCAAGCTGCTCGATGCGCTCGAAAGCGCCCGGTGCAGAAGCCGGGTGTCTTGCGGGATAAACACCGCATCGACGTCGGGAAGCGTCCACTCGCCTCGGGCCGCGGTAGCAACCATCGCGGCGGTGCGATTGCTCCAGAATTCTTCGCAATCCGGCACGCGGGCGCGCGTGCAGGTAAGGGGATCCCGAATGACCAGCCACACGCCTTCGCCGTCCTGCTCTATCGCGTCGAGCATGACCATTCTTCCGTTTCGGTGAAGGATGCAGGGCCCATGCTGGGACAGGGACTCCTTCAAGCGCTTCATCGCTTCGTCATGTCGTACGCCCTTGAGCGGCAGCCGGTATGGCGCCGCGCGCAGACGTCGCGCCAGCGATGCGAGCAGGCGGTTGATCGCCGTTTGCGGGGTGGCGTCGCGCGGGCCGCTGGGGCTGGTGCGGCGCAGCTCGTCCAGCACTTCCCGGCGCGGTTTCGCCTGTGACAAGAGCATCTGTTCACATGCATGCGCGTCGCCTGCCAGGGTCGGCGCGGCGAACAGATAGGCGCCGTCGGACAGCGGATAGACCCCGCCCCAGTGGGCAAGCGAGGCGATGCGCTTGCCGTCCTCCAGAAAGGACACCGTCCCCGTGCCATCGTTCAAAGCGTATCCGGCAAGCACCTTCGCGCCATTCAGCTGCGAAAAGTCGGCCATCATGTCGGTCGCCCGCAGCAGCTCCGGGTCGAGCAGGCGCGAGTATCCGCGGATGAAACAGCCATCCGCGACGAATCCGCCGGGGAAGCGGCGGATTCTGCCGTCCGGGCCTTTTATGAAATGGTCATCCAGCGACCGGGCGATCAGCCCTGGGTATTGCGCGCGCACCGCATCCGGGTAGTGCCAGACATTGAGCGAAGCGGCGTTGTAGCTCGCCGCCAGGAAGCGGTGTGCAATCTCGTGGCTTTGGCGGGTCATCGCCGCGTCTTCCGCGCGTGCGCGACGGCGGTGCCAATAAGCGCGGATGGCGTTGATGGGATTGCCGCCGCCTTTCAGCCCGGGTCGTTCCGCGAGGCGCCAGACACCGGTGAGCCGGTCGTGGACGATGCGCACGCCGGCATGCCGCGTGGCAGGGCCCGGGACGTCGACGACCGTCCAAACCGTCCTGCCAGGCGTCGATGCAGCCCGGTCCCGGAGAAGCTCCAGATAGTCGCCCCCGACGCGCGCGTAGATGCGGTCGCCGAGCGCGAGCGTGCCGTCTTCGCGCATCGGCGTGCGGGTCAGGGCGTCCAGCACCTCGCGTTCTCGAACGTGGTGACGTTGCAGAAGATCGACGGGCAATGAGGACTGCAGCTTGCCGGCGCGGTCTGGCAGCAGCAAAGGGCCGACCGGTTCCAGCGTTTCCGGGTTGAACTGGACGTAGCCGTCGTCTCCATGACGTTGCAGGGGCAGCGCCGCCCCGCGCCCGTCTTGCGCCGTGAGATAAAGCGGCGTGTCGGCAAGCGCGATATCGTCCGCAGCGCCGGCGGGCGGCGCCGCCCGGGTCGCGGACGCCGCAGATTCCGACTGAGAAGCAACGACCCAACGCCCGTCCTCGAAGTCCGCGCCAGCCATGCGTTGCCCGGCTTGCCAGGCGTGCTGCGCGATCGCCGGATGCGTGTCGGCAAGCTGGGCGGCGGTGCGCATGGCGTCATCGACTCCGGCACGGCCCATCATGTCCGCGGGGCTCAGCCACACATAGGGGTGCGGCACGGAATCACGCGCCAGCGTCGCGGCCAGCGCGGCAGCCTGCCGGCCGAGCGTGCCGGCGAATTGCCCCGCCCGTCGCGACGCCAATATCAGGCCCGTGCGCAAGCCTTCATTGCGCCATCCGGCCAGCCCGGCCTGCAGGGCGGCCTCGGCGGCGCGCGCCGCGGTCATGCCGGTTTTGATTCCTTCGCCAATGCCGGGCAGGAAGGCGGCCACATCGAGCAGCCCGGAAAGCACCGCGCCGGCCAGGTCGCCGTTCCGTATCGCCAGATAAGCGCCCCGGAAGGGGACGAGTCCACGTTCAATTTCCTTCAGCGTCTCGGACGCGCTCTGTCCCGCTGCGGCGGCGCGTGCACGCTCGATGCGGGACGCCAGCGCCGGGGAAAGCCAGGCGGATAGGTCGTCAAGCGGTCCTTGCGCCAGGGCGTCCACCGCGATGGCCGTTTTCTGATGATCGATGAGCGTGCGGGGCGTGGCGCCTGCCGGCGGCGCGGGCGGTGCTTGCCGCGCATACCCTTCGAACAACAATCCGGTATTGCCGGATGCCCACGTGCGGATGTCCAGTCCGGGTGGAATCGGTACGGCCGTTTCTGTTCCGGGGTCGAAAATGGCGCGGCTGCGTTGAGCGCCGCTTTCGATGTCGACGATCAGCCACTTGCTGGAACGCTCGTCCAACAGGACGGCGCCTGCGCCCGGCATGGGCGGCGGGTTTAGGATCCGGTAGCGCTGCAGGCGGACGGTGTGGACCGCCACACGGGGCGCCGAAGCGTCGCCCTCGCCGGCGGGCGCCGTGCCCGGCGATGCGAGCCAGTTCCCGATGCGGCGCACCAGATAATTGCAGGCTGCTCGTTTGTAGCTGTCGAAGCGGCGCTCGAACTCGGTGCGCAAGGATGGCGGCAGTTTGGCCAATACCTTGTCCGGGTCGGGACGCGGATCGTCGGCGTCGCGCCGCAGCGCTTCGACGTCCGATGCCGACAGCGTATCGCGGTCGACGTAGTAGTCGCGGATGGCGGTCCGGTACGACGCAAACAGCAGAGGGAGTTCCAGCTTGAAGGGACCCCATGCCGCGGGCAGGATCCAGGTCTTGACCTCGATCTGCCGGTCCGCATCGATACCGGCCTGGGTGAGCAGGTCCGTCGCCAGGGCGCTGCGGGACAGTCCCCCCAGTTCGTCAAGCAGGGGGAACTCGGCCTTGAAGTGCGACATCACGAATTGCCGCAGCTGTGTCAGCGGGTGCTGGATGTCGCCGCCAGCCAGATGCGCCGCGTCGATAGCGCCGGCGGCCTGCGCCATTCGCAGCAGCGCCTGCGTGGAAAGATTGCTATCGGGATCCGTCATGGCGGCCTGCCCGAGCGCAATGACGTCCCCGATGCCCGGGGCGGGCGGCAACGCCAGCTCCCGCGACAGCGCAAGGCCCATCCACAGCGTCGCCCATTGACGGCTGCCATAACGGATGTCCGCAGGCGGCGGCCTGAGCCCCAGTGTGGGGTCCGCAATAAGGGCGTCGCACAACGCCGGCGCGAGCCAGCCACGCTGAGCCGGCGGTACGCCCGTGGCCCGCAGCACCGCATCGATGCGGCCCGCCAATGCGGCTCGAGCCGCCGCGATACTCATCGCCGTGCCGTTGCGCACCACGCCGTGCTCGATGTAGACGCCGCCATCGCTGCCCGCGCTGGGGGACAACTCGATGTCCCAATGGATGTCCCGCGTCAGGCTCATCGCCAAATGCCCTGCGAGAAACCGTTTTTGGCCCGCGCTCATTGCGTGCGGCTGCGCGTCGGCCGGGTAAAGCCCGCTTGCGCGAGCAAGGGCGTTCATCACCGTCTCGTCGTTTTCCAGCGGCGTGCATGGCGTGTAGCCGGTGGCTTGCAGCCGCAGGAAAGCGTCGGCCAGCCGATCGGCCCAGCGCGGCGCCGGCGGCGGCGCAGCGACGTGGCCCGGCGTGTTTCTGCGGGACCGGATCGGCGTCCGTGTCTTGCGCTGCCAATGTGATCCGGCGGCATGCGCGCCGCCGCGATCTTCCGCCGGCTGCGCTGCGGCGGGTGAGTGGCCGTCGGCGGGTAGCGGAAGCGGCGCAGCGAGTGCGATCGCCAGGCCGTCGTCGATATGCGGGGGATGATTCGCGTCGGCCGCGGGGCTGACCGCGTCGCGGGCCGAAGCTGCAGGTGTGACTTGCATGGCGCTCGCACGGATGGCATGAATTGCAGGACGCGATCTGTGCCTGGCCGGCCTGCACGGTTCCTCCCGCCCTTGCGCAGGACGCCGACACCGCAGCGCGCCTTGCGAAGCGGATGACGGCACGGTCTTTCGGTTCAGGCGTGAGCCGGCGCCTTCGCGGACAGGCCAACGATGCTGCCTGCCATGCGCAGCGCGGTCGCGCCATGTGCCTGGGCGTCGTACGGGATGGCGTCGGCCTCGGCAAGAACCATGGTGGCGCCGCTTGCGATTCGCCATAGGCTATGCCACAGCGAGGGCGGCGGGCAGGCTCCCGGCGCCCATGCCACGCACTCCGCGCAGCCGTCCGCAGGAGCCTTCTCAACGGCTGGCGTGGCGCCGGTTGCGCCAAACGGCAAAAACGATTCGGGGTGCCGGCCATCGGCCCTGCAGGCCAGCAACGCCTCGATGGGCAGCACGGGCCCGCTGAACAGATGCCGGTGTTCCCTGTTGCTGATGACGTAACGCGCTCCGGTGTCGGCAATCCGCTGCGCGAGCCACTCGCGGCCGCGTTGCAGATCGAGAAGCGCGCAGCTTGCATCGCACTTGGCGATGCCAAGCACGGCGGCCAACCAGGGGATCGATGCTGGCAGGCCGATGCCCAAAGGCGTGCGCGCCCGTACGCCATGATCCCGCAATCCTGCCGCCACGCGTTCCGATGCGGCCCAAAGTTGGGCGTACGTGCAGCACGCCGGACCGTGGCGTATCGCTGTGCGAGCCGGGAAGGCGCGGGTCGTCATGGCCAAGCGCGCGACGACCTCCTGCGCGGTCACATCGGTCGGTTCGGGGTCGGTGGCGGCGTGGTCGTTTCGACACGCCTTTCCAAAGGGCGAAACCAGCATGGGGGGTATGTCCATCATCGCGGGCGTACGGCAGTCTCCCGGTCTGGCGCCAGCGATGGCGGTGGATAGACCGTCGAGCGGGGGCAGAGATTAGAGAGACGCCAACAGCGCCGGACGACGACGGCCGCGAATTCGGACGGATCCCGAAAACCTGAGCGTCACGTTATGCCAAGTAGCGCCAGCCGCTGCAGACACTCCATATCGAAGTTGTCGACGCACTGGTCGACAGCGCGATAGAACGCTTCGTACTGCGGATGGTGCTGCCGCGTTTCAGCAGTCCACTGCTGGATTTCCGAAAGCTCGCCCTCGCGCGCCAGTTTTGCCAATGCCAGCCGGGCGGCCAGCGGCGGCGCGGCGATGCCCTGTGTGCCGCCGTCGCGGGCCGCTACGTGATGGATCGGCCGCGTGACGATCGGCGTGGCATCGGCAACGGCGATCGGCAGGGTGATGGCGAAGCGATTGCCCAGTTTGGGGCTGCTGTCGAAACGAAGCGATCCGCCCATGCCGTGCACGATCCGATCGGCGATGAAAAGGCCCAGCCCGGATCCGGCATCGCGGTGGCGCAGCTGCCGGAACGCCGAAAAAATCTCGGCTTGATGCTCGACGGGGATGGGTGTCCCATCGTTGGTGACTTGAAGCATCAGTTCCGCGCCGTCGTCACGCTGGTTCACCCCGGCCTCGAAGCACACCGTCCCGTCACGAGTGAACTTCGCCGCATTGCCGAGCAGGTTCAGGACGGCCTGCCGCGTACGTTTGGCGTCCAGCCGCACGACGGCTGGCAGCTGCGTTGCGGGGATGTACCGGAAGGCGTTGCCCTGGTGGTTGCAGAGGGAGACCCCGAAGCGTGCAAGCTCTTCGAGAAGCGCTGGAAGCTGTACGTCTCCGGCCGAGATGTCGAAAGGCTGCAAATCGTATTCGGCATACGCCAGGATTTCGTCGATCAGGCTGAATTGGTAGTTGATGCTGCGCTCGATCATGTCCAGATAGGACTCCTGCTCGGGCCGGGCAGTCTGCCGCAGCAGCCGCGCGTAGCCGCTTATCGTCGCCAGCGGCGCGCGCAGGTCGTGCCCCACATAGCCAAGCACCAACGTCTGCTGAGGGGTGGCCAGGTGGCCGGCCTCATCCCGAGGCGCAACTGCGGCCGGCGTTGCTGGCGGCACCTGCGCATGCGGCGGCGCCGCGTCCCGTTCCAGGCTGCCGGTCTCTTTTGCTGCAAGCTGCTTGTTTCCCGGCGCGACCCGCTGGCTTTTGCGCCGGTGCGTTGCCCATAGCGTTAGAGCCACGGCGCAGGCGAGCATGCTGAATAGCGCGACGGGCGGCGTCCCCGCCTGTGGCAGTGCCGAAGGAATCAACCACGGCGAAGCGCCGGGCAGGTGCAGCGACATCCCCGCGGCGTGCGCCAGGAGAAGGACGGCGGCGGCCGCGAGCAGGATGGCGCCGTTGCGCGACAGCCTGGCCGTTCCGAGCGCCGATGTCATCAAGCAGATACCCATGACGACGGTAAGCGCCAGGGTCGCCATGCTCAGCACCGCAACCGGCAGGAAGTGTGTCGGCACGATGCATATCACGAGCAGCGCGGCGATGACGCCATAGACCTTCCTATGACCAGCCGGCAAGCCGGCGCGCTGGCCCATGGCGTAAACGAACATCGCCGTCAAGGCCGCGCCAATGGCGTGAATCACCGTTTCCAGGCGGTAGGTCCAGCCCGACGCCATGGACCAGAACACGGGTTGAATGTACGCGCGCGATGCGGCCTCGCTCAAGGCGATGGTGACGCAGATGCCGCCGAACCACAGGAACGCCCTGCGATGCGACGCCGCGAAAAGAATGAAGGCGCAGATACCCAACGCCGCGATGCTGCTGGTCAACACGCCGCCCAGGATGTTGTCGGAGGCGCGCGCGGCAACGAACGAACCCGGCGTGTAGAGTGCGGGCTCCAGTCGGATGGGAGATGCGCTTTCGATTCTTATCCATACCGCCACCGCCTCGCCGGGAGCCGCAGTGAACTGCGCGGCGGGGTAGCCCGTGGCGCCGTCCTTTTGCAATGCGGGGATCATCGTTCCCGCCGGGAAATGACGCCATTGGCCGTCCTGCTGGAGATAGAAATCGACCTGTTCCAGATTCGGAGGGCCGCCCACCAGTATCAGCGCGTGCGGCGCCTTGGCGGCATTGACGATCTCGGTGCGCAGCCACCATGCCGATCCCGAATAGGCGCCAAGGCGGCGCATTTCCTTCAATGGCCGGAAGCGGTGCGGGTCGCTTTTTTCGATGGCGAGGATGTCGGCCAGGGCGAGCCGCCCGTCGCGGTCTTCGTAGACCTGGGTATATGGCCGCAGCGAAATGGGCGCCGCCGAATCGACGGCCGGATAGTCAACCACCGGCGATGCTTTGGACGGCGCCGATGCGGATCCCGCGCAGAGCGTGATCGCTGTGATCGCCAAGATCGCAAACCGCTTCAAGTTGACCTGCATGTAGGTTCGGCGTCACCGCCAGCAGCGCGCGGTGCTCCCATTTCTGCTGCATTGAGCCACTGTGGCTACCCCTGAAGGACGGTACATACTGCATGAAATCGAACGGCCGCGCCAGTCTTGGAAAACGGCAAAAAAGGTGTGCGCCGGCCTTGGTTCGCCGGGACGATCGAACGCCAAAAATGCGGTCGAAAAGGTGGGAAATATGCGGCAATAAAAATGCGGGGTTGGCTGCGTTCGCATCCATGTGCGCGAGTAATTTTTGTAGTCCGGAACGCAGTTGCGCCACAGGCCGGCGTGGGCGGGCCGGGCGTGCCAAGTACGAACTGGCGGGCACGAGTTTTGCCGGATCGCCTATCGCACTTGTTCCAGGAGAGACGTTCATGAACCGTTCCATCCCCACGTCGTCGACGCCGCAGCAGGGCGGCGTCGACGGCTTGCCCCGCCCGGCCCGCAGATCCTTTCTGGCGGGCGTCGGCGCCGCGGGTCTGTCTGCCAGCGCCGCCGCCCATTTGAACGTGGCCGCCGCCGGCACGCGCGCGGCGGCCGACGCGCCTGCCGCAGGCAAGGCCGCCCCCAGCCCGCCAGGAACGATTCCGACGCGGCTGGTGGTCAACGGAGAAGCGCATCAGCTCGATCTGGATCCCCGCACGACCTTGCTCGACGCGCTGCGCGAGCATCTGCACCTGACGGGTACCAAGAAGGGGTGCGATCACGGCCAGTGCGGGGCCTGTACCGTGCACGTCAACGGCCGGCGAGTGAATGCCTGCATGAGCTTCGCCGCCACGCACGAAGGGGACACCATCACGACGATCGAAGGCCTGGGGCAACCCGGCAACCTCCATCCGATGCAGGCCGCGTTCGTCGAGCACGATGGCTATCAATGCGGCTACTGCACCTCCGGGCAGATCATGTCGGCCGTCGCCATGTTGAAGGAACCCTGGGGGACGTCGGACGCCGACGTCCGGGAAGCCATGAGCGGCAATATCTGCCGTTGTGGCGCCTATCCGAATATCGTGTCCGCCATTCAGGACGCGCGGCGCAAGGTCTAGGAGGAACGCAACATGGAAATGTTCGAACTCACGCGGCCCCGCGACGTGCAGGACGCGGTACGGGCGGGCGCGATGGCGCGCACCGCGCAGCAGGGCGCCGACGTGCGCTATCTGGCCGGCGGCACCACGCTGGTCGATCTCATGAAGCTGGACGTCGAGCGTCCCAGGCGCGTCGTCGATATCAATCGCCTGGGTCTGGACCGCATCGAACCCCTGCCTGGCGGCGGCGTGCGCATCGGCGCCATGGTGCGCAATGCGGATCTCGCCAATGACGCCACCATCAAGCGCGATTACGCGGCGTTATCACAGGCCCTGCTGTCCGGCGCGTCGGCGCAGCTGCGGAATATGGCCACCACCGGCGGCAACCTGCTGCAGCGAACCCGTTGCGTGTATTTTCGGGATACCGCGTCGGCGTGCAACAAGCGCGATCCGGGCAGCGGCTGTTCCGCCATCGACGGCTACAACCGCAATCTCGCCATTCTGGGGACGAGCGACCGCTGCATCGCCTCGAATCCGTCGGACATGAATGTCGCGATGATGGCCCTGGAAGCGACGATACACATACAAGGCGCCAACGGCGAACGGACGGTGCCCATCGGCGACTTCTACACCTTGCCGGGCGACACGCCGGAACGCGAAACCGTACTGGAGCCCGGCGATCTGATCACGCATGTGACGCTGCCCTCACCGCCGCCGGGCAGCCGTTCGGTTTATCTGAAGCTGCGCGATCGGGCGTCGTACGAGTTCGCCCTGGCGTCGGCGGCCGTCATCGCGGTGGTCGAGAACGGCGCCATGCGTCACGTCCGGGTCGCCCTGGGCGGGGTGGGCACGCGCCCGTGGCGCGCACCCGAAGCCGAGTCGGCGCTCGTTGGGAAGGCGCCCGGCGAAGACGCGTTCCGCGCCGCCGCGGATGCGGCCTTGCAGGATGCGCGTCCGCAGAGCCAGAACGCATTCAAAGTGGAGTTGGCACGGCGCTGCCTGGTGCACGCGTTGAAGCAGGCCACCCAGACCGCGTGATACAGGAGCACCAACCATGAATACCGTTGCAGACCGTTCCGTGTCGGATGCCGCCGGCATCATCGGCCGCGCCACGCCGCGCATCGACGGCCCGCTGAAGGTCAGCGGCCGCGCCAGCTATACGTCGGACTTCCATTTTCCGGGGATGCTCTACGCCGTGCCGGTGTGCAGCACCATTGCCAACGGGCGCATCGAGGCCTTGGATCTCGCGGAAGCGGAAGCCATGCCGGGGGTGCGCATGATTCTGCACCGTGGCAACATCGGCAAGCTGTATCGCGTGCAGGGGGCCAAGGTGGACGAGACCCGTCCGCCCTTCGACGATGACGTCATCCGCTATTACGGCCAATATGTCGCCGCGGTCGTTGCGGACACGTTCGAACAGGCCATGGCGGCCGCCAACGCGGTGAAGGTGCGTTACAGGGCCGACAAGCCGCAGGTGGCCACTGCGCTGTCGCCCGATACGAAGCCGGAGGTCAAAAGCCAGCGTGGCGACGCAGACCCCGCTTTCGAGGCGGCCGCGGTGAAGGTCGATCAGACCTATATCACTCCGGTGGAAACCCACAATCCCATCGAGCTGCATGCCACCGTCGCCGTTTGGGACGGCCAGGCCTATACGCTGTACGAGACCACCCAGGCGGTGGCGAATCACAAGGCAGTGATGGTCCAGCAGCTGGGTACGACGCCCGAGAACGTACGGGTGGTCTCCCGCTTTCTTGGGTCGGGTTTCGGCGGCAAGCTTTGGCCGTGGCCGCATTGCGCGATCGCCGCGGTGGCGGCGCGTGAGACCGGCCGGCCGGTCAAACTGGTGCTGACGCGCCAGATGATGTTCCAGAATGTCGGCCACCGGCCCATCACCCAGCAGCGCATCCGCCTGGGCGCAACCCAGGATGGCAAACTGGTATCGCTGCAGCAGGACTATGTGACGCAGACATCCATCCTGGACGACTACGAGGAGAACTGCGCCGAGGCCACGCCGCACATGTACAGCACGCCCAACCTGCGCGTGACCGCGGCGCTGGCGCGCCGCCACATGGGCACGCCGACGCCAATGCGCGGCCCGGGCGCCGTACCCGGGCTGTTTGCGCTGGAATCGGCCATGGACGAACTGGCCGTGGCGCTGAAAATGGATCCTGTGCAATTGCGGCTGACGAACGAGCCGGAACATGACGAAAGCAATGGCCTGCCGTTCTCGTCCCGCCACTTGGTGGAATGCATCCGGCTAGGCGCCGAAAAGTTCGGCTGGCCGCAACGCACACCGGAAATCGGCTCCATGCGGCGCGACGGCAAGATCCTTGGCTGGGGCATGGCCTGCTGTTCCTGGCTGGGCGCGCGCCAGCCCACGCACGCGCGCGTGGATTTGAAGGCCGATGGCAGCGCCCACGTGGCGTGCGGCACGCAGGATATCGGCACGGGCACCTACACCATCATGGCGCAGCTGGTCAGCGCCGAGACTGGCATCGCGCCCGAGCGTATCGACGTGATGCTGGGCGACACCGCGCTGCCGGAAGGTCCGGTCTCCGGCGGATCCACCGTGACGTCGTCGGTCGTCCCGGCGGTATTCCAGGCCACGCGCGCGGCCGTGCAGTCGGTATTGCAGCTGGCCTGCAAGACAGACGGTTCACCGTATTCGGGCCGGAAGCCGGAAGACCTGGCCTTGACGGCGGGACGCGTCCACCTGAAGGGCCGGCCGCCCGAAAGCGGCGTGAACTTCGGTGAAATCATCGCCGGGGCGGATCTGATGGCGATCTCCGGCGAGGGCAGCGAGACAAGCGGCAATTTCGGAAACGATCCGCTCAAGCGCAAGTACTCCATCAATTCCTATGGCGTGCATTTCGCCGAAGTGGAATGGCAACCCGAAATTGCCCGCATGCGCGTGAGCAGGGTGGTGACGGTGATCGACGCCGGCCGCATCCTGAACCCTCGTCCGGCGCGCAACCAGATCGAGGGGGCGATCGTCATGGGCGTCGGCATGGCGCTTTTCGAGCACACGCTCTACGACGATCGTTCCGGCAAGCCCGTCAACAATAATCTGGCGGATTACATCGTTGCTTCGAACGCCGACACGCCGGAAATCGACGTGACGTTCCTGGACCATCCCGACCCGGTCTTGAACGAGCTCGGCGCCCGTGGCGTGGGCGAGATCGGGCTGGCGGGCACGGCCGCGGCCATCACCAACGCCATCTATCACGCAACCGGCCTGCGGGTGCGCGAACTGCCGGCGACAATCGAGGACTTGTTGCAGGCTTGATCGGTTACCCGCCAGAGCGTGGCGCCGGTCAAGGTGACCGGCGTTTTTCCTGGGGCGTCAATCCGCCGCCTGGGGCGGCCAGCTGGCCGGCTCCAGGCCGAACTGTTTTGCGTATTCGGCATTGAGCCGTTGCCAATCGCCGAACTTCAGCGCGTCCATGCCGACGATGCGGCCGACAGGCCGGTCCGAAAGCGCCCGATCGAGCACGTCCAGGCAGATATGCCATCCGGCCGCGCCCATCGAAATGAAGCCACGGTCGATGTTGTGCCATAGGGTGAGGCGCGTGCCGCCGCCGTCCAGCGGTTCGAGTTCCCAGCGCATGTCGTTGTCGCCCCACGTGTATTCGAGCACCCTTGGGGCTTCGGCACGCTTGATCCGGGTTTCGCTGGTCTGCGATACGGGCGCACCGACGGTGGACAGTCGTGCCGTGCCAACCGTGCCCAGGCTGCGGTCGCTGTCGAATGGAGCCCATTCCCGCAAATGTTCAGGTTCCGTGATGGCCTTCCATACTTTCTCCGGCGCATGGCGCAGTTCCCGGACCACCACGAGCGTCCATTTTTCCCCGTCCTTCCGGACCTGCATGCCGGCAGCGGGGCCGGGACGATAGTTCTCACGCTCGCTCATGTTTCGCTCCTTCAAGCCGCTATTCCATTTTGTCCAGATGCCGCTCCAGCGCATCGACATGGCCGGACCAGTACCGCCGGAATGGCGCCAGCCATGCATCGAGTTCCATGAGCGGCTCGGGTCTGAGGCGATACAGGCGCCGCTGCGCCTCGATGCGGGATTCAACGAAGCCCGCGTCGCGCAGGACGCGCAAATGCTTGGAGACGGATGGCTGTGACAGGCGCAGCTCCCGTTCGAGGTCCCCGACGGATCGTTCGGACGCCAGCAGCAGACCGAGGATGGCGCGGCGGTTCGGTTCGGCGACGATAGAAAAGGCGGATTCCATGAACCGAATATAACCATAGAGTTATATGCGTGTCGAGGAATTTTTAGCGGTTTGGCCGGCGGAGCGCGCTCCATCGTGATAGTTCCGGACGCGCAGGCATTGCGGTGTTCAGACCTGCCCGGGCCGCGTCAGCATTTCCCAGTTGGCCATGGCGCAATCGATGACGGCTTCCAGCGCCTTGCGCGACGCGCCGTCCCGGGCCTGGATCGACAGGCCGTTCAGCACGGCGATGTAATACGCGGACAACGCGTCGATATCGGCCTTGGCGTCGATTTCGCCTTCGGTCACGGCGCGCGCGAGCCGATCTCGCAGGAATCTGCCCAAGGCCAGCCGATGCTCGCGCAAGCTGTCGGCCACGCCGCGGTTCTGCACGGAGCAATTGATTGCGCCAAGCACCACCATGCAGCCGTGCGGCCTGCCGGGACGGGTGTATGCCCGGGCGTTGTCGCGCAGCATGGCTTCCACCGCCTGGCGGGCGGTGGGTTGATCCGCGATCGCCCGCCAGCTGGCGCCGCCTTCGCTGCTGCGATACAGGGCGACCGCTTCCAGAAACAGTGCCTCCTTCGATCCGAAGGCGGCATAAAGGCTGGGGGCGTTGATGCCCATCGCTTCGGTCAGGTCGGATAGCGAAACGCCTTCGTACCCTCGCGCCCAGAACAGCTCCATGGCGCGCCGCAAGGCGGCGTCCCGGTCGAAGTTGCGCGGGCGGCCTCGTGCGGCCATGCGGCTTCCTTTTTTATATCGTTCACTAAAAAAATTGTTGACAGGCGCGATGCGTGTCGGTGATTATTTTATAGCGTTCAATACATAAATTCCAGGGAGAGTCCCATGCAAGCATTGAAAGATCGTGTCGCGCTCGTGACGGGCGGCAGCCGTGGTATCGGGGCGGCGATCGCCCGCCGTCTCGCCCAGGACGGCGCGTCGGTGGCATTGACCTATGCGTCCAGTCCGGACAAGGCGGCCGCCGTGGCCGCGGAGATCCGCGCGGCAGGCGCGGACGCCGTGGCGATCCAGGCCGACAGCGCCGACCCGGGCGCGGTGCAGGCAGCGGTAACGCAGGTGCTCGAACGTTTCGGGCGGCTCGATATCCTGGTGAACAACGCTGGCATCCTCATCCCCGGCGCTCTGGACGAGATCGATCTGGACACTTTCGAGCGCACGATGGCCGTGAATGTGCGGGCGGTGTTCGTGGCGTCGCAGGCGGCTGCGCGGCACATGGGGCCGGACGGCCGCATCATCTCCATCGGCAGCTGTCTCGCCCATCGCGCCGGCCGCCCGGGCATCAGCCTGTATGCGATGAGCAAATCCGCCCTGATCGGCCTGACCAAAGGGATGGCGCGCGATCTGGGCGCGCGCGGCATCACCGTCAACATCGTGGACCCCGGGCCGACCGATACGGATATGAATCCGGCCGAAGGCGAACGCGCGGATGCCCTGCGCGCGGCGATGGCTCTCGGCCGCTATGGGCATGCCGATGACATCGCCGCCACGGTGGCGCATCTGGCGGGGCCCGGCGGGCGTTTCATCACCGGGGCGTCCATTCCCGTAGATGGTGGGATCAACGCTTGATGAACGTTGAGCCGGACGCTGGCGTGCGCGCCTGCTCCGGCGAGGGAAGGCGGCGATGACGGGCGGCGGCGCGGCCAGGCGTGCCGCCGCCATCGCCGCGCTGCGCTTCAAACGGGAGCAGGGTTGCGTTCCGCGAAGCCCGCCTGATGCCAGTAGGGGTAGGCCGGCGCCACCTTGCTGGCCGCGTCCAGCTTCGCGACCTGCTCCGGGCTCAGGTTCCAGCCGACCGCACCCAGGTTCTGACGCAATTGCGTTTCGTCGCGCGCGCCGATCAGGACCGTGCTGACGGTGGGCCGTTGCAGGAGCCAGTTCAGGGCGATCTGCGGAATCGTCTTGCCCGTTTCGGCGGCGACTTCATCGAGCGCGTCGATGACGCGATACAGGTATTCCTCCGGCACGGGCGGACCGTAGTCCGCGGTTTTGTGCAGCCTGCTGTTCGCCGGCAGCGGCTGGCCGCGGCGGATCTTGCCGGTCAGGCGGCCCCAGCCGAGGGGGCTCCACACCACCGCGCCGACGCCTTGATCCAGGCCCAGCGGCATCAGCTCCCATTCGTAATCGCGGCCGACCAGCGAGTAATAGGTCTGGTTGGCGACATAGCGGGGATAACCGTAGCGGTCGGCGACGGCCAGCGACTTCATCAAATGCCAGCCCGAGAAATTCGAGACGCCGGTATAGCGGATCTTGCCCGCGCGCACCAGGGTATCGAGCGTGGACAGCACTTCCTCCACGGGCGTGCGGGCGTCGAACCCATGCAACTGGAACAGGTCGATGTAGTCCGTGCCCAGGCGCTTCAGCGCGTTGTCGACCGCCTGGATCAGGTGGTAGCGGGACGATCCCACGTTGTTCGGCTCGTCCCCGAAGCGGAAGGTCGCCTTGGTTGACAGAATGACCTTGTCGCGGCGGCCCTTGATGGCTTCGCCCAGGATCGATTCCGAAGCGCCACGCGAATAAATGTCCGCCGTGTCGAACATGGTCACGCCCTCGTCCAGGCAGATGTCGATGAGGCGCCGCGCCTCGGCGACGTCGGTCTTGCCCCAGGCTTCGAACAGCTCGCCCTTGCCGCCGAAGGTTCCGGTGCCGAAACTCAATACGGGAACCTTGAAACCCGACGCGCCCAAATGCCGATATTCCATACATGCCTCCAGGGAAAAATGCGGAAGGAAGCGCGCCGGCGCGGGCATCCGGGATGTGGGAAGGCTGGCCCGCGCCGCCGCGCTGGATAAAGGCACATAGTGTGCCAATCCGGGACGGCGAAAAACCATGCCGGCCCGGAAACACATGTCCATCCGGTCAAAAAATGGAAAGGCCGGCCCTTATAATCGGGAGCCGCACGGCAGCGGGGGCGGTCATTCGCCAGAAGCCAGCCGTGCCATGCATCCGCCGCCGGACGCGGCGACGCCGCCATTCAAGCCGCCCTTGACCGAATCGATCGAAAACCGCGTCTCCGCCGAACTCGTTGCCGTGCTCGTGGCCGTCACCGATGGTCAGCCGCGCGTGCTGACCACCGAAGACGCGCATGCCTTGCCCGCCGGTCCCTTTCAATCCACGCACCGTTCGCTTCAGGCCGGCCTGCGCGCCTGGGTGGAAACGCAAACCCATCACCCTTTGGGCTACGTCGAACAGCTGTACACCTTTGCCGACCGGGACCGTGCCGAACATTCGGAAGCGCGCGTTATCTCGGTGAGCTACCTGGGATTGACGCGCGAGCTGGGCCGCACCGGCGTGGCGCGGGTCGGCTGGCAGGATTGGTATCGCTACTTCCCCTGGGAAGACCGGCGCGACGGCCCGCCGGCTTTCGTCGGCAGCCTGATCGAACCGCGGCTGCGCCGCTGGGCAAACAGCGGCCCGGCCGCCCAGCGGGGGCGGCGCTACGACCGCGTTGCCATCACCTTCGGCCTGGACGGGGCGGATTGGAACGAGGACATGGTGCTGCAGCGCTATGAGCTGCTGTACGAAGCCGGGCTGGTTCCGGAATCGGGGCAGCGGCCCATCCGCCCGCCCTTGCCCGGCACAGCGATGGTGCGCGACCATCGGCGCATTCTGGCGACGGGTATCGCGCGCCTGCGCGCCAAGATCAAATACCGGCCGGTGGTGTTCGAGCTGATGCCCGAGGAATTCACCTTGCTGCAACTGCAGCAGACGGTGGAGGCCCTGGCCGGCCGCGGGCTGCACAAGCAGAATTTCCGCCGCCTGGTGGAACAGCAGGACCTGGTGGAGGAAACCGGCGCCATGACCAGCGGCACGGCGGGCCGCCCAGCGAAACTCTTCCGCTTCCGCCGTGGCGTGATGCTCGAGCGCGCGATATCCGGCAGCAAGCTGCCGCTGGCCCGCGAACCGCACCTGGTCTGAGTCGCTTCCAAGTGTGGTGCGGTGCGGGGGCGCACGGCGTCGCGGATGCCGCTGGCCGGTCAGCCCATTTATGCTCACATTGAGAAAATCGTTGACAGGGAATTATGCTCAGAAATAGTATAAGTCCATCGCTTTCCTTTGCTTGGATAATACTCAAAATGAGCATAAACGTTTCGCCTCGCCTTTCGCCTGCCCGCGGGCCGGTCGTGCAACCATTGCGGCAGGAGGAGGCCGCGCCCGCCCCGCGTGCCGTGCCGCCGCTGCCGCAGGTTCTGCTGGAACCCGTGGTGCGCGCCGCGCTGCTGGAGGACCTCGGCCGAGCCGGGGATATCACCACGGACGCCATCGTGGAGCCAGGGCAACGTTCGCGTTTGCGGCTGGTGGCGCGCAAGCCCGGTGTGCTGGCCGGGCTGGACCTGGCGCGCCTTGCGTTCACCTTGTGCGACGCCGCCATTGAATTCCTGCCCGGTCTGGCCGACGGCGCGAGGCTGCGGCCTGGGGACGAGATCGCGGTGGTGTCGGGCCCCGCCCGCGGCATATTGACCGCCGAACGGACGGCGCTGAACTTCCTGTGCCACCTGAGCGGGGTGGCCACCGCGACGGCGGAGATCGCCGACGCGATCCGTCCTTACGGCGCGCGGGTGACATGCACGCGCAAGACTATGCCGGGACTGCGCGCGCTGCAGAAGTACGCGGTGCGGGTCGGCGGAGGAAGCAATCATCGCTTCGGCCTGGACGATGCGATCCTGATCAAGGACAACCACGTTGCGCTGGCCGGCGGGGTGCGGCCGGCGATCGAACGAGCGCGGGCAGCGGCGGGCCATCTGGTCAAGATCGAGCTGGAGGTGGATACGCTCGCGCAGCTGGAGGAGGCCCTGGCGCTGGGCGTGGACGTCGTGCTGCTGGACAACATGGACCTTGCCGACCTGCGCCGCGCCGTCGACATGGCGAAGGGCAGGGCGATCACCGAGGCTTCCGGCGGCGTGACGCCGGACACGGCCCCGGCGATTGCGGCGACAGGCGTGGACCTGATCGCCATTGGCTGGATCACACACAGCGTCCGGGTGCTGGACATCGGCCTGGACGCCTGACGGGGCGCGTGATGGGCGGTCGTGAAAAACATCGCGGCGCGAAAATGCGCGGCCGCGGCGCACTGGTCCTGTCGCTGGCGGCGGCGATGCTGGCCGCAGGGCTGGGCGCTGCCGGCGGCCAGTCCCGCGAAAGCGCGAAGCCGGGCGCGCACGCCGCCGAAACCGCGGCGGATTTTCCATCGCGGCCGATCACGATCATCGTGACCTTCCCGCCGGGCGGCGGCACCGACCTGCTGGCGCGCAAGCTGGGCGCTGCCTTGCAGCAGGACCTGGGCCAGCCCGTGGTGGTGGAAAACCGCCCCGGCGCCAGCGGGAATATCGGCGCGCGTGAAGTGGCGCAGGCCGCGCCGGACGGTTATACGCTGCTGATGGTCAACAGCTCGTATGCCATCAATCCGGGGGTCTTCCGCGATCTGCCGTTCTCGCCCAGGCATGACCTGAAGGCGGTGGTCAACGTCGCGTTCGTGCCTTCGGTGGTGGCGGCCGCCGCCCACTCGCCGTATCGAAATCTGAGCGATGCGCTGGCGTCGGCGGGCCGGGACGGCAAGCCCGCGGCCTATGCGTCCTGCGGCAACGGAACCCCTCAGCATCTGGCCGGCGAAATGCTGCGCATCGCCAGCGAGCGCCCGCTGCAGCATGTGCCGTATCGAGGCTGCGGCCCGGCATTGACCGACGTACTGTCCGGACAGGTGGACATGGGCATCGTTACGGCATCCAGCGCGGCGCCTTTTCTGGCGGCGGGCAGGTTGCGCGCGCTGGCGGTGACCTCGCCCCGGCGTTCGGAGCTGATGCCCGACGTGCCGACCGTTGCCGAGCAGGGATACCCGGGCTACTCGCTGGATCAGTGGCACGGTTTGCTGGCGCCGGCCGGCACGCCCGCGCCCGTCGTGGGCCGTTTGAATGCCGCGGTGGCGGCGATCATGAAGCGGCCCGAAACCCAGGATGCGTTGCGGCAGCTCGGCTACAGCCCGACGGCCAGTACGCCGGAGGCATTCCAGCGACTGATCGATGCGGATATCGACCGCTTCGCGGCGCTGACCGCCCGCATGGGCTTGCGGGCGGACTGACCCGGGTTTTATTCCATGCCGGGCACGATGGTGGAGAAGCCGGCATCGACGTGCGTGATTTCACCCGTCACGCCATTGGCCAGCTCCGAAAGCATGAAGGCGGCCACATTGCCGACATCGTCGATGGTCACGTTGCGGCGCAGCGGCGCATTGGCTTCGACGAACTTCAGGATGGACGAGAAGTCCTTGATGCCGCTTGCGGCCAGCGTTTTGATGGGGCCGGCGGAGATGCCGTTGGCCCGGATGCCCAACGGACCCAGGGCCGTCGCCAGATAGCGCACGCTGGCTTCCAGCGACGCCTTGGCCAGGCCCATGGTGTTGTAGTTGGGAACCACCCGTTCGGCGCCCAGGTAGGTCAAGGTCAGGACCGAGGCGTTGCGGCCTTTCATCAGCGGCAGGGCGGCCTTGGCCATGGCCGGGAAACTGTAGGCCGAAATATCGTGGGCGACGCGGAAGCCTTCACGCGACAGGCCTTCCAGGAAATCCCCGGCGATGGCTTCACGCGGGGCGAAGCCGATGGAATGCACCAGGCCATCCAGGCCGTCCCAGCGCTGTCCGAGCTGGGCAAAGGCGGCGTCGATCTGCGCGTCGTCCGACACATCGCAGGGCAGCACGATATCGCTGCCGAACTCGCCCGCGAATTCGGTGATGCGGTCCTTGAACCGGTCGCCGACGTAAGTGAAGGCCAGTTCCGCGCCTTCGCGATGGCACGCGCGCGCGATGCCGTACGCGATGGAGCGATTGGACAGTACGCCCGTGATGAGAATGCGTTTGCCGGCAAGAAAGCCCATGTGTCGATCCCTTGATGCGTCCAGAAAAGGGGCTATTTTAGGGGATCGCCGGCGCGCGCGCCGGAATTGCAAACGGTCTGCCGCGTACGGACGGGCAAGGCGCCGGCGATTGGCCGGCCCTGCCTGGCCGGCTTACCCGCGGACGCTGGTTCCCGGAACGCGCAGCACGCTGCCCACCTTCAGGTTGTTGCCCTTCAGGTTGTTGAGCGCCCGCAGCGCTTCGACAGTCGTGCTGTATTGCCGCGCCAGGGAGAACAGCGTGTCGCCGGAGCGAACCTTGTGCTGGCGTACATTGGGCCGCGCGCCGTTCACCTTGACGGATGCCATATGCGCCGTGGCGCTGCGCACCGAGCCGGAACGCGCCGGCGGTTCGTCATCCGATCCCGCCCCGGCGTTGTTCAGCGATGCGACCTGCACGCCGCCGCGGGCCGGAACCAGGAGGTGCTGTCCCAGCGCCACGCGCTTCTGCCGCTGCGGGATGTCGTTGAGATTGCGCAGCGTGCTCTCCGAGATGCCGAACCGCTTGGCGATCGCGGCGTAGGAGTCGCCGCGCTGCGGCTGGTACACCTGCCAGTTGGACAGCTGCCCCTTGTAGTTCTCCATGTTCGCATTGAAGATGGCGACACGGTCGGCGGGCAGGATCATGGTGGCATGCTGGCCGCGGATGACGGGCCGGTTGAACGAAGGGTTCAGGGCCTTGAATTCGTCCACCGGCATTTCCGCCAGGCGCGCGGCGACTTCGATATCGATGTCGCGGTTCTTCTGCACCGTCGCGAAGTAGGGCGCATTGTTCACCGGCGGCAGCACCACGGCATACCTGGACGGGTTGGCGATGATGTTCTTGATCGCCTGCAGCTTGGGCACATAGTTGCGCGTTTCCTCGGGAAGCTGCAGGGACATGTAGTCCGTCGGCAGCCCCGCCGCCTCGTTCTTCGCCATGGCGCGCTGCACGGCGCCCTCGCCCCAGTTGTACGAGGCCAGGGCCAGGTACCAGTCGCCCTGCATCTCGAAAAGCGATTCCAGGTAGTCGAGCGCCGCATTGGTCGACGCAATCGGGTCGCGCCGCTCGTCGCGCCACCAGTCCTGCTTCAGGTTGAAATGCTGGCCGGTTGTGGGGATGAACTGCCACAGGCCGGATGCCTGCGCGCGCGACAATGCCGTGGGGTTGTAGGCGCTTTCGACGAAGGGAAGCAGGGCCAGCTCGGTGGGCATGCCGCGCTGGTTGATTTCCTCGGTGATGAAGAACAGGTATTTGCCCGCCCGTTCCGCCATGCGCTGCACCGCTTCCGGATGCGACGCGTAGTACTCGGTCCATTGATCGACCAGCGGACTATGCAGGTTGGGGATGGCGAACCCGCGGCGGATGCGGTCCCAGACGTCGCGGGGCGGGTGGGTCAGGTCGATGGTGCGCGACGTGACCGTGGCGACGTAGCGGGTCGGGTAGCCGGGTTGCTGGGTGTCGAGATTGAGAGTGTCGTCTTTGAGCGCTGTTGCCTGCTTGTGCGTCGTTCCCGCGCATCCGGCGAGTACCGCCAGCAGCAGGGGAAAGATCAGTCGGAACAATTTCATCGATGGGTCACTTGAAGTTGTTTTTCCATTCGCGAAGTACGGCAAATACTTCGGCTGGCGAAGTCAGGGAGCGCCCGGCATGGAGCGCGGCAATCTGGGCAATCTCAACTTGCTGGGTGCGCAGGAACGGATTGGTCTCCCGCTCCAGCCCGATGGTCGAGGGAAGCGTGGGAAGGCCTTGCTCGCGCAGTCGCTGGGCCCGCTGGTACCACTGTTGCAGGGTGCGGTTGGCCGGTTCAACGGCCAGTGCCCAGCGCAAGTTGCCAAGAGTGTACTCGTGTGCGCAGCAAACTTGTGTTTCAGCCGGTAATGTTACGAATTTGGAGAGCGAGTGCGTCATCTGCTCCGGCGTGCCTTCGAAGAGCCGGCCGCAGCCGCCCGCGAACAGCGTGTCGCCGCAGAAGAGCACGGGTTCGACGCCCGCCGCGCGCCCGAAATAGGCGATGTGGCCCGCGGTGTGGCCGGGAACGTCCAGTACGCCCATGTCCACCTCCAGCTCGGCGAGGCTGACGCGGTCCCCTTCCTTCAACGGAAAGTCGCAGCGCGGCAGCGTTTCTCCCGCCGGGCCATATACGACCGCCCCCGTGGCGCGCGACAATTCAAGCACGCCTCCGACATGGTCGTTGTGGTGATGCGTGAGTAGAATGGCGCGCAATTGCAAGCCGCCATCGCGCAACGCGCGCAATACCGGTTCGGCTTCGCCGGGATCCACCACGGCGGCCATGCCCTGGCGCTGCAGCAGCCAAATGTAGTTATCGGAGAAGGCCGGCAGCGGCAACAGGGGAGCGCCGACGCCCGCGGGGGCGGAAGGGGCATGCATCATCATAGGAACCCATAGCGTGGCAGAAGAAAGTGCGCCGATTGTAGAACTCGCGGAATGGTTTCAGACGCCACCGGGTCAGTATGTGCTGCGCTGGGAGCAGTCGCAGTTCGACGCGGTGGTGGCCGACGTGTTCGGCTACCACGCGCTGCAGGTGGGGCTGGCCGAGCTCGACCTGCTTCGCGCGAACCGCATGCCGTTCAAGGCGTACGTCGGCACCATCATGCCCGAGCGCGACGTCGCGGCGCGCTGGCAGGCCTGCGCGCTGGCCGATCCGCGCGCGCTGCCCTTCGCATCGCAAAGCGTGGATCTGCTGGTGCTGCCCCATGCCTTCGAGTGCACCGACGCGCCGCACGACGTGCTGCGCGAGGTGGAGCGGGTGCTGATGCCCGAAGGCCGCGTCGTGATTTCCGGTTTCAATCCTTGGAGCCTGTGGGGCGCCCGCAACCGGCTTCCCGGCATGGAGCCGTGGCTGCCGCACGCGCCGTCGGCGCAAGTGTCGCTGGCGCGCGTGAAGGACTGGCTCAAACTGCTGTCTTTCGAGGTGGATCGCGGCCGTTTCGGCTGCTACGCGCCGGCGTGCCGCACCGATATCTGGCTGCAGCGCTGGCGCTTCATGGAAAAAGCGGGGGACCGCTGGTGGGCCGTGTGCGGCGCCGTCTATATGGTGTCCGCCGTCAAGCGCGTGGCCGGCATGCGCTTGATCGGTCCGGCGTGGAAACAGAAGCGCAAGCCTGCCGCCGCGGCGTCGGTGGTGGCGAATCGCCGATCCGGGCCGGCCTGAGCGGTTGGCCAATCGAGCCGCATTGCGCATTCAACCGGCAATGCGGCGTACAGATGTGAACGTAGTGCAGGGAGTGCAATGAAGGTGGGTAGTGTGACGGATACGGGCGCGCGGGCGGAAGGGGCAACGGCGGCCAGGCCGGAGCTGGAAGCGGTGGAGCTATGGACCGACGGCGCCTGCAAGGGCAATCCCGGCCCCGGCGGCTGGGGCGTACTGATGCGTTCCGGCCCCCACGAAAAGACCCTGCACGGCGGCGAGCGTGAAACGACGAACAACCGCATGGAGCTGATGGCCGTCATTCAGGGCCTGACGGCCCTGAAGCGGGCGTGCACAGTGACCATACACACCGACTCGCAATACGTCATGAAAGGCATGACCGAATGGCTGCCGAACTGGAAACGGCGCGGCTGGATCACGGCCGACAAGAAACCGGTGAAGAACGGCGATCTTTGGCGGATGCTGGACGAGCAGGTCGCGCGGCATCGCGTCTCATGGCGCTGGGTGCGCGGGCATGCCGGCGACCCGGGCAACGAGCGGGCGGACCAGTTGGCGAACCTTGGCGTGGAAGAAGCGCGGCGGGCGCGCGGGGCCTGATCGTGTCCGCGGCGGGGCGGGGTTTGCAAGAAATTTGAGGCGGGTACACTAACGCCCGTTGTCCTGTCTTCGCTTCCCATTGCGTCACTCATGCGCCAGATCATCCTCGACACCGAAACCACCGGCCTGGACCCCGCACAGGGGCACCGTATCGTCGAAATCGGCTGTCTCGAAATCGTCAATCGCATGGTCACGGGCAACACGATGCACGTGTACCTGAACCCCGACCGGGACAGCGATCCCGAAGCGCTGGCGGTGCACGGCCTGACCACGGAATTCCTTTCCGACAAGCCGCGCTTCGAGGACATCGCGGACGATCTCATCCGCTTCCTCGAAGGCGCGGAAATCATCATCCACAACGCCGCGTTCGATACGAAGTTCCTGAACGCCGAACTGGCGCGGCTTGGCCGCCCCGCCATGCACGAGTTCTGCGCCACGATCACCGATTCGCTGCTGCATGCGCGCGAACTGCATCCGGGCAAGCGCAATTCGCTGGACGCGCTGTGCGAGCGCTACGGTATATCGAACGCGCACCGCACGCTGCACGGCGCCTTGCTGGATGCGCGCCTGCTTGGCGAGGTGTGGCTGGCGATGACACGCGGCCAGGACGCGCTGTTGATCGACCTGGACGAGTCCGATGGCAATGCGCTGACCTCCGGCGTACAACTGGCGCGCTACGATGCATCGGCGTTGCCGGTGATCCGCGCCAGCGAGGAAGAACTGGCCGAACACCAGGCTTATCTGAGCGAGTTGGACAAATCGGCCGGGGGCGCCTGCCTGTGGCGTCAATGGGATCCCGCGCCGCAGCCGATCGCGGAAGCGGCCTGAGTCCTTGGGTCTGAGCGTTCGGGCCTGAGCGTTTCGGGCTGAGCGTTCGGTTCTGAGCGTTCAAGTCTGAGCGTCCAAGTCTGAGCGGTTTCAGCGTCTCGGTCTGAACGTTCAAGGCCGGTTCGTGCGCGGCCCCAATCCGGCGGTTTGCATTCGGCCAAAACTGCGTGCTAGAATCGCTGTCTCTCTTGGGCGGTTAGCTCAGTGGTAGAGCACTGCCTTCACACGGCAGGGGTCACTGGTTCGAACCCAGTACCGCCCACCAGATTCCCGTAGAGACCAATGGCTTGGCGCAGGCGCCAGGCCATTTTTGTTTTCAGGGCATATGGCTCAAGGTCCGGCTTTATCGCACCGGGCGCATCCCACCTCCTTCATCGCGCGTCGCATCCTGCCTGCGTTCCCGGCGTGATGTCCGTATCCGCTTCGCTATGAGGTCGAGCCGTCATGGCCCGGCGCCGCGATGCCGTCGCCGAGTGCCATCCATTCGGCGACGAAACGATCCCGGAATTCGACGAGCGTTTCCGCACGAGCGGCGGCCAGCTTGCGCCCCGTATCGGTCTGCATGGTAGCGGGCAGGCGCAACAGCTTTTTCTCGATGTGGTCGAGTGCGTAAAGCGAGTCGTCGAGCGGGCGCTCCGCGGCCAGCGGGTCGGTGCCGTGGGCCAGGGGCCGGTTCAATTGACCGCCGATATGAAACATCCGCGCCAGGCCGACCGCGCCCAGGGCGTCCAGGCGGTCCGCGTCCTGCACGATCTTCGCTTCGATCGATCGTGCCCGGATGCCGGCGGAGTGGCTGTGGGCTTCGATTGCATGCGCGACCTCGTCCAGGTATTCGCCCGGGAATGCCAGTCTCTGCAATTGGACGACGGCTTCGCGCGCCGACATCGCGGAAGCCTGGGGGCGTTGCGGGTGGTTTTTCGGCAGATTGATCAGGTCATGCAGGTAGCAGGCCGCCATGACGACCAGGCGGTTCGCATCGGTGTGCGATGCAAGGATCTGCCGGGCATTCGCCCAGACTCTTTCCAGGTGGTTCATGTCGTGCGCCGCGTCCGCGCCGGCATACGCGGCGGCCAGGCGCCGCAACCGGGGGCGCCATGCAACGAGCAAGGGTTCGATGTGCGCCATTCGATTCACTCCTTCATCGCCGCGGGGTATTCCCCGCCCAGCATAGCCGTGAGCTTGCGCGCGGCGCGCATCACCGGCTTATCGTAATGCGCGTCGAAGCGGTCGGCGGGCATGGTCAGCGTCAAGGCGCCCATCAGTTCGCCCCCTGGGCCGAACACAGGGGCGGCGACGCCGGCGATTTCCGGGATGCGGTCGCCCACCAGAACGGCGACCTGCTCGCGGCGGATGCGGGCATAGACGGGCCCCGGCGCGCCGGAGAATGCAGTGAGAACGCGCCCGCCGGCGCCGCGGTTCAAGGGCAGCAAGTCTCCGGCGCGGATATGGTCGCGAACGGGGCGCGGCGAATCCACGCGATGCAGGCATAGCCGCCGGTCGCCCTGGCGGACGTGAAACGCGGCGCTTTCCCTGGTCTGCGCCACCAGCTCGCGCAAGGCGGGCATGACCACCGATTCCAGCGAAAACGAGGCCGCGTAGATTTGATGCAGCCGCGCGATGCCGGCGCCCAGCGCATAGCGGCCGTCGGCCTGGCGGTGGACCAGATACGCATGCTCCAGCGACGCGAGCAGGCGCAGCACCGTGCTTTTGTGCATTTCGGTGAGCGACGCGATTTCGGCCAGGCCAAGCACGGGCGTGCTCGCGGAAAAGGCGTTCAGCACCGACAGGGCGCGGTCGACAGCGGCGACGCCGCCTTCGGCGGCATTGCGGTCGGCAAGGGATGGCGTGGCGGACTTGCGCGGCATATGGACGAACGCGGATGAAAACCGGAATTGACATTCCGGTCGTGTCACGTGCATGATAATTAGAACGTCATTCTATCTAATGAAACGGATGGCGGCAAGTCCTGTGATTCGCATCGTGACCATCGAGGGCCGCGTTTCCATACGGGCGGAAGCCGGTACAGGGGCGAAAGCGCACGGGGCAATGCATGGCGAAGCTGCGCCTTGCCCGCAAAACAAATCATCGAGGAGACAACATGAACCCACACCGCCGTGCATTGCTTGCGGGCATGTCAGCCGCGCCGCTGCTGTCGCTGCCTTCCTTCGCGCGTGCCCAGAACGCAAAGAACTATCCGGGCGGACCGATCACTTTGATCGTCCCCTTCCCGCCCGGCGGCGGCACCGACGCGTCGTCACGCCTGATCGCGCAAGTCATGAGCCAGCGCACCGGCTGGAACATCGTGGTGGAGAACCGTCCGGGTGCGGGCGGCAATATCGGCCTGGGGCTCCTGTCCCATGCCAATCCCGACGGCATGACGATCGGCATGGGGCAGACGTCCAATCTGGCCATCAACCCGTCGCTGTACAAGACCATGCCGTATGACGCGCGCAAGGACTTCACGCCCATTGCGCTGGTCGCGGGTCAGCCCATGATCCTGGTGGTGCGCGAAGGGTCGCCGTACGCGACGCTGCAGATGCTGGTAACGGCCGCCAAGGCCCGGCCGCGCAGCCTGAACATGGCGTCCGCGGGCATCGGCACCGTCGGCCATCTGGCAGGGGAAATGTTTGCGAAGCAGGCCGGCATCAAGTTCTTCCACGTGCCTTATCCGGGCGCGGCGCGCGCGCTTGCCGACCTTGCGGGCGGACAAGTGGATCTGTATTTCGGCACGCCTGCCAGCGTGCTGCCGCTGATTCAATCCGGGAAGCTGCACGCGGTGGCGGTGACCTCGCCGGAACGCCTGCCCGCCGCCGTCGATGTGCCCACCATCGCCGAGTCGGGCTACGCGGGTTTCGCCGCGGAAGACTGGAAGGCCCTGGTGGCGCCGCGCGGCACGCCGGCGGCTATCGTGGAGACGCTGAATCGTGCAGCCAACGAAGCCCTGCAGCAGCCGGAGACAAAAAAGCGCTTTGCCGCGGAAGGCAGCGCCACGCTGGGCGGCAGCGCGGCCGAAGCCGCCACCTTTATCGCCGCGGAGTACGACCGGTGGGGGCAGGCGGTGCGCGATTCCGGCACGAAGATGGAATAAAGGAAAAGCCGGCCCCGGCAGTGAAAGAGAACAGAGGAACCAACATGTCCAAGCCTTTGGCAGGCATACGCGTACTGGACCTGACGAACGTTCTGGCCGGACCGTTCTGCTGCCATCAACTGGCCCATATGGGCGCCGACGTGATCAAGGTGGAAACGCCGGGCAGCGGCGACCTGGCGCGCCAACTGGGGGCCGATCCGGTCCTGAACCAGGCCCATATGGGTGTGTCCTTCCTTGCGCAGAACGCGGGCAAGCGATCGATCTCCGTCAACCTGAAGCATCCGGCCGGCAAAGAGGTCTTCCTGCGGCTGGTCCAGGGCGCCGACGTGCTGGTGGAGAACTTCCGTCCCGGGGTGATGAAACGGCTCGGCCTCGGCTTCGAGGTCTTGCGCGAACACCGCAAGGACCTGATCTACTGCGCCATCTCGGGCTTCGGGCAGGATGGGCCGCTGAAGGACTATCCCGCCTACGACCAGATCATTCAGGGCATGTCGGGGGTGATGAGCATCACGGGCGATCCGGAAACCGCGCCATATCGCGTCGGCTATCCCATCGCCGACACCATCGGCGGCATGACGGCCGCGTTCGCCGTGGCGGCCGCACTGGCGGAAAAGCCCCGCAGCCACGCGCGGTTCATCGACGTGTCCATGCTCGAGGCCACCATGGCCACCATGGGCTGGGCCGTTTCGAACTATCTGGTGGCGGGGCGCGTGCCGGCGCCCATGGGCAACGAGAACATCACCGCGAGTCCATCGGGCACTTTCCGCACGGCGGACGGGCTGCTCAATATTGCGGCGAACAAGCAGGAGCAATTCGAGGCCTTGTGCCGCGTGGTGGGACGGGAGGATTTGATCGCCAACCCGGAGTACGCCGAGCGTCATGCGCGGCTGAGCAATCGCTACGCATTGAAGGCGGAGCTGGAGTCGGCGCTGGCGGCGCGCGGCGCGCAGGACTGGTGGCCGGTGCTGACCCGGGCCGGCGTGCCATGCGGGCCGGTGTACACGGTGGAGGAGGTGCTGGCGCATCCGCAGGTCAGCGAACGCGGCATGGTGGCGACCTTCCCCGATGTGCCGGGGGTTGGCCGCGACGTTCGGGTGGTGCGCACCGGTTTCAAGCTGGACGGCAAGCCGCCCGCGGTGGATGCGCCGCCGCCACGATTGGGCGAACACAGCGACGAGTTGCTGGCGCAGTTGGGTTATGGCAAGGAAGACATCCGGACATTGAAGGAGCAGGGGGCGATATGAGCGAAAGCGACAGTGCGGAAGGCCTGGAAAGCCGCAAGTGGTGGCGTACGGAAATCACCGATATGCAGCCCGGCGTGATCCGCTTTCACGGCTATGCCATCCAGGACCTGATCGGCAATGTCAGCTTCGCCGGCATGGCGTGGCTGATGTTGCGCGGGGAGCTGCCCACTCCGGGGCAGGGCAGGCTTCTTGACGCCGCCTTGATGGCCGGCGTGGACCACGGGCCCCAGGCGCCGAGCATCGCCATCGCGCGTATGGCGGCCACTTGCGGCGTCGGGCTCAACAACGCCATGGCGTCGGCGGTCAACGTGCTGGGGGACGTGCATGGCGGCGCGGGAGAACAGGCCGTGGCGCTATACGAGGACGCGGCGGCGCGCATGCGTGCGGGCGCCAGCCGGGAAGAGGCGGTAAGCGTCGCGCTGGACGCGTACATCGAAAACCACGGCAAATTCGTATCTGGATTCGGTCATCGTTTCCACCCATTGGACCCGCGCGCCGCGCGGCTCCTTGCGCTGGTGGACGAGGCCGCACAGGGGGGCGAAATCGATGGCGGGTATGCCGCCATCGCCCGCGCCATCGAAGCCGAGCTGGCGGCGCGCAAGGGTAGGACCATCCCGCTCAACATCGATGGCGCGACGGCTGTGATCTATGCGGAGCTGGGCTTTCCGGCGCCCCTGGCGCGCGGGCTTTTCTGCCTGTCGCGATCGGTCGGCATTCTGGCGCATGCGTGGGAGCAGACCTGCCAGGGCGGCCGCAACAAAGGCCCCATCCCGCGCCAATACATTCCGCTGTACGAGGGCAAGGCGCCCCGCCCGCTGCCATAGCGATTGCTGCGCAAGCGTCGGCTGCCATGATGGGGGGACGGCGCATTACGGCATGGCGCGCAGCGCTGCCGGCGTGGCGCGTCGGGCTGGATCAGCGCGTCAGGAATTTCTCTTCATAGATGTTCCGTGCGCGTCCCATGTGTGCGACAGACAATGCGTCCAATGCGGCGCGGTTGCCGGCACGCACGGCGTCGACCATTGCCTGATGCTCCCGGCACGCCTGTTCCAGCGCGCCGGCATCGGCGACCCCATACGCGCGCACCGGGAAGCTGAGCCAATCATGAAGGCGGATCGATTCGGCCAGATAGATGTTGTCGCACAGGCCATAGAACTCGCGATGGAAGACCATATTGCTGCGGTGAATGGCGATGAGGTCGCCTGACGCGGCAGCTTGGGCGTGCGCCTGACAGGCCGCTTCGACCGCGGCGAGCCGGCCGGGCTGCACGGGGAATTCGATCATCTCGATGGCCGCGTGATGGAGCACGCCGCGCATGTGGTACAGATCTTCCAAACCCTGCTGATCGAAGCGCCGGATCTGTGCGCCGAGGTGCGGCGGCTTGACCACGACGCCCAGACGCTGAAGTTCGGACAAGGCCGCCCGCACCACATGGCGCTTGGCCGAATAGTCTTCCATGAGGTGGTCCTCTATCAGCCGCATGCGGGGCAGGATGCGGGCGCGGATGATATCGGTCTCGATGGCTTCCATAACGCTCGCGACCTGTTCCGGCAGCGGCGTCTCGGCAAAGATCAGTGAGGAAAAACTGTTGGAGCTCATGAGGTCGGATAGAGGCGCCGTAAAGCGGGTCCGCAAAGGACGAGAATTGTGGCAGGTCCTGAGCCCTTGCATATGCGGGCGATGCGCTGTCCCCGTTGGCCGGCCGCCGAGGCCGCCGGGCGGCCCGCATCATGCCCGCATCATTATTGATAGTCCTATTATAAATATTGGCGACAACGTGCCTGTTGTGCTCGGATGGGTCCGTACCTAGACTTTTTTCCGCTGAACAACAAGGACTAGCATGGACGCCTCATTTGCACCCCAAGACATCATCAGTATCGATCCGGCCAACGGCGAGGAAGTTGGACGCGTCAAGGTGACGACCCTGGCGGAGCTCGATGCCGCCGTGGCGCGGGCCTGGACCGCCTTCAATGAATCGGGCTGGAAGTCGCTGCTGCCTCACCGCCGCGCGCTTGTGCTGAATAAAATCGCCGACGGCCTGGTTGCCGAGAAGGAGTCCCTGGCCCGGCTGCAGATGCGCGACAACGGCAAGCCCATCGCCGAATGCCGCGGCATGGTCGAGTCGGCGATAGGCACGTTCCGGTATTACGCGGCCGTCTGCGAGACGCTGGAAACGGATGTGACGCCGCCTCGCGGCGATTACGTCTCTTTCACGGTGCTGGAGCCCTTCGGCGTGGTGGCGGCCATTACGCCGTGGAACTCGCCGATCATGAATGACGCAACCAAGGTGGCTCCGGCGCTGGCCGCCGGCAATGCCGTCATCCTGAAGCCGTCCGAGGACTCGCCCCTGTTGGGACCGGAGCTGGCGCGCATCGCGCGCGAAGCGGGCTTGCCGGAAAATCTTCTGCAGGTGGTGCAGGGCCGAGGCGCGGATGTTGGCGCCGCCCTGGTCGCGCATCCGGGAGTGCGCATGATTTCGTTCACGGGCGGCACGGTGGCGGGTGCGCATATCGGCAAGGTCGCCGGCGAGCGACTGGTGCCGGTGGCCCTGGAGCTGGGCGGCAAGTCGCCGCACGTCGTCTTCGCGGATGCCGATCGCGAGCATGCGGTCGCGGCGGTGGTGGCCGGCATTTTCGGCTCGTCCGGGCAGTCCTGCGTTGCCGGTTCGCGCCTGTTCATCGAAGCCAGTGTGTACGACGAGGTGCTGAAGGCGGTCGTCGAACGCACCAAAACCCTCAAGGTGGCACTGCCGGATGCGCCGGGTGTGGAAGTCGGACCGCTGGCGTCTTTCCATCATCGGGACCGCGTGGCGCGGTTCGTCGACCGTGCCCGCGAAGAAGGCGGTCGCATCCTGTGCGGCGGCGAGGCTCCCACCGGCGGCGACTATGACAAAGGCGCTTTCTACATGCCGACCATCATCGATGGCCTGGGTCCGGACGCCGCCTCCTGCCAGGAGGAGGCATTCGGGCCCGTGCTGGTTGCCCTGCCTTTCAAGGACGAAGCGGATCTTATCGCCCAGGCCAACGGCACGGTGTTCGGCCTGGCGTGCGGCATCTGGACCGAGAGCTTCAAGAAGGCGTGGCGCATCGGGCGCGCCCTGGAGGCGGGCTCGGTGTGGATCAATACCTACAAACAGTCCGTCACCAGCACGCCTTTCGGCGGGTTCAAGAAAAGCGGCATCGGCCGCGAGAAAGGCATCGACGGCATGAAGCTGTACGCCCAGGTCAAGAGCATGTATTTCGGCCTGCACGCCAATCCCTTGCCCGTCGCGAAGTAAATCGCAACTCAGGCCGCCTGGTCGCGCAACGCGGCCATATTGCGCGCGCCGCAGGCCGTATCGCGCTCGCGGTACGGCCTGATCACAACAAGAAACTCGGAGATAGCTTCATGCAGCACCCATCCCCCGGCAACGCCTCGATCGAAAAGGATACGATGAGGCGGGTCATGACCCGGGTCGTTCCCCTGCTGATCGTCTGCTACATCATTTCCTATCTGGATCGGGTCAATGTCGGTTTCGCCGCGCTGACCATGAACAAGGATCTCGGTTTTTCCGCAGCGGTCTATGGCCTGGGCGCGGGCATTTTCTTTCTGACTTATTTCATCTTTGAGCTGCCGTCCAATCTGATGCTGCATCGATTCGGCGCTCGCCGCTGGATTGCGCGGATTCTGTTCACGTGGGGGGTGCTGTCTGGTGCGATGGGCTTTATTCCGCAGCTATCGGCAATGACCGGGCTGTCGTACGAGGCGGTGTTCTACACGCTGCGGCTGTTGCTGGGCGCGGCAGAGGCCGGCTTCTTTCCAGGCATCATCTATTACCTGACGCTGTGGTTTCCCGCCGCCTATCGCGCCCGCGTGATCGGCTATTTCATGACGGCGCTGCCGCTGGCGAGCGTGATCGGGGCTCCGTTGAGTGGCTGGCTCCTGGGTATGGGGTCTGCCGATGGCTTCGCCGGATGGCAGTGGATGTTCGTGATCGAGGCCATTCCCGCGGTGCTGCTGGCTGGCGTCGTGCTGCGCTGCCTGACCGATCTGCCCGGACAGGCGGGCTGGCTCACACCGGAGCAGCGCGGGTGGTTGACCAGGACGCTGACGGACGAGGCCGCCCAGCAGGCTGACCGGCCCAGGATGAACGTGCTGCGTACGCTCACCCACCCCATGGTGCTGCTGCTAGGACTGGTGTACTTCAGCGTGGTGTACATGAACTACACCCTGGGTTTCTTCCTGCCCACCATCATCCGGGACTTCGGCCTGACGCCCCTGCAGACCGGCATGCTGGCCGCCATCCCGGCCGCCGTCGGCGCGCTCAGCATGGTGTTCTGGGGGCGCCGCTCGGATCGCAAAGGCGAGCGCAAATGGCATCTGGTGTTCGCGCTGGGCGTGGGCGGCGTTTCCTTCGCGCTGGCGGCTCTGGGCTCCAACCCCGCCCTGATCATGGTTTGCTTCTCCATCGCCGCCTTTGGCATCTACGGGTCGCAGCCCGTCTTCTGGACCATGCCCGGCACCTTCCTCACCGGGGGCGCCGCCGCCGCCGGCATTGCCATCATCAATTCACTGGCCAATCTGTCCGGCTTCATGGGCCCGTCCATCATGGGCTGGGTCAAGGATGCGACCGGCAGTTATACGTCCGGCCTGCTGTTGGCGGCCGGCATGGCGATCCTGGCCACCGTCGTGGTCGCCAGCTTCGGCGTGCAACGTTTCCAGGTGGCGCGGCAATGAACGACACGGACATTCAATGGGAGGTCTACGCGCTGCGCTACGGCTGGCAGGACCGTCAGGCCCAGGACAATTTCGTGCACGCCGCCGACCCGCACGACGCGCCGATGCCGCTGGATTACTTTGTCTGGCTGTTGCGCAGCGGCACGCGCGAGATCGTCGTCGACACCGGTTTCGGGCAGGCCGTACTGGAGAAGCGCGCCAATCCGAAGGACAGGCGCAGCCGCCACATCACCCGGCCGGTGGATCAGGCGCTGCGCGTCCTGGGCTGCGACCCAAGCCGTATCCAGGACGTGGTCCTGACGCATCTGCACTATGACCACGCCGGCAATCTGGACCTGTTTCCGCAGGCGCTCTTTCACCTTCAAGAGCGCGAGATGCAGTTCGCAACCGGCCGGCACATGTGCGTGGCGTGCATGCGCGGCGCCTTCGAAGTGGAGGACGTCGTGGCGATGGTGCGCGCCGTATACGCGGAGCGGGTGGCGTTTCATGATGGCGACGCGCAGATCGCCCCCGGGGTGACCGTGCATCGCGTTGGCGGGCACACCGATGGCCTGCAGGTGGTGCGGGTCCAGACTGCCCGCGGCCCGGTCGTGCTTGCGAGCGACGCGGCGCATTACTACGCCAACATGGCGCGGCGCGAGCCGTTCCCGATCGTGTTCAACCTGGGCGATATGGCGGATGGCTGGGCGCGCGCCCGCGCGCTGGCGGGCGGGGACGAGGACCGCATCGTGCCGGGCCACGATCCGCTGGTGCGCAGCCGCTACCCGTCCGTGCCGGGCACGGACGGCGACATCGTCATGCTTCACCTGCCGCCGCAAGCTTGAGCGGATCCGCGCGTCTACCAGGGTGTGCGCGTCATGCGCGCACCGATCTCTCGACTTTGGGCGTTTTTCGCGCCCTTTCTGTTTGTACCCGGAGTCTCCATATGAAAATTTCGAAAGTCGCCGTCTACGGCCTTGGCAACATGGGCTTTCTGGTGGCCGAGCGCATCGCGGCCGCCCGGTTCGTCACCAAGGTCGCCGACCTGGACAAGTCCGCCGTACAGCGCGCGCAGGACGCGTTCCAGGCCGTGCCGATCAACGGTCCCGACGACGTGGCCGACGTCGACGTGGTGGTGCTGTCGTTGCCCAGCCCGGCGATCTCACTGGCAGTCCTGGAACAGATTGCGGCCCGGCTGCCGAAGCATGCCGTGGTCGTCGAAACCAGCACGGTCAATCCCAAGGACATCCACGCCAGCAAGAAGATGCTCGACAGGTTCGGCTTGCGCATCGTGGACGCCTCGGTGATGGCGGGAGTGAGCCAGATGAAGGCTGGCACGGCCATGCTCTTGATGGGCGGCGATCAAGCCGCCGTCAAGGACAGCCAGCCGGTGCTGGACGCCATCGCGCCCAAGCAGATCTATTTCGGCGAGTCGGGTGCGGGCGCCGCAGCCAAGGTCATCAACAACGCCGTGGCGCATGCGGTGATGGTGGTGGTGGCGGAAGCCGGCTCGCTGGCGACCGCATCGGGCGTCAGCGTGGAAAAACTCGTTTCCCTGCTGTCGGATCCGCAAATGGGCTTGCATCGTCCGCTGACGCACCGCTATGCCGAGCGCATCGTGCAAGGCAATTATGAAGGCGGCATGCCGCTGGACGCCGCCCGCAAGGATTCGGTGCTGGCGCTCGAGCTGGCGCAGACGCTCGGCGTGCCCTTGTTCGCGATTCAGGGCGCGCACACCGTCTATGAAGTCGCGGCTGCGGCCGGTTATGGCAGGGACGATTACGCTGCCATTGCCAAAGTGTGGGCCGATTGGGGCAAGCCGGCCGTTCCGGCCGCGGCCTGACCGTCCGCGGCGATCCAAAAAAGGAAAAAGCCCCTCACGGGGCTTTTTTTGGCTCGGAAGACCGGCAAGCGGCAGCCTGAACGTCCTGATTGCCTTGAACGTGCCGCAGCTTGACCGCTCGCTTTCATCGAGGGTGCTTCACCCTCAATCGACCCATTTCTGCCGGGCCCACATCGCGCGGAACTGTGCGTCCGCCGCCTGCAGACGGGCCTGCCACTTGTCGCCGGGCAGGTAGTCCATTTCCGTGAACTGCTGCAACATCTTCTTCTGGAATTCGGGGTCGTCGGCAATGTGCGCGAGCGCGTCGGCCAGCTTTTTCTCGACCTCGGGCGGCAGCCCCTTGGGGCCGATCACGCCGCGTTCGGAGGCGAACACCAGGTCCACGCCCTGTTCCTTGAAGGTGGGAACGTCGGGCGCCAGCGGGGAACGCTTTTCGCTGGCTTGAGCGAGGATGCGCAGCTTGTCGCCACTGTATGGCATGGCCTCGCCCAGGTTCATGCCGCCCACGTCGGCGTGGCCGCCCAGCACGGAATTGCGCAGCGGCCCGGCGCCATTGAAGGGGACGTGGTTCATCTTGGTTCCGGTCGCGGTTTCGAACATCACCAGCGCCAGGTGATCGTCGGTGCCGACGCCGGTGGATCCGTAGCTGATCAGGCCGGGCTTGGCGCGGACGGCGGCGATGAGTTCCTGCAGCGACTTGTAGGGCGAGTCGGCTTTGACGCTGAAGGCGCTGGGATCGCGCACGAGGGTCGCGAGATAGGTGAAGTCAGCGCCGGTGAAACCGGTGTTGCGCTCGATGGGGAGTGTCAGCAGGCCGGGCATGTTCGTCATGCCGAGCGTATAGCCGTCGGGCTTCGCGCGGGCCACCATGCCCAAGGCCAGCGCGCCCGAGGCGCCCGGTTTGTTGACCACCACCACGGAGCCGCCCAATTCCTTTTCCAGGAACATGGCCAGCGTGCGGGCGGTGAGGTCGGTGCCGCCGCCTGCCGCAAAGCCAACGATGAGTTCGACCGGACGCTCCGGCCATGCGGCGAAAGCCGTCGGCGCGGTGAGCATCATCGCGCCCGCCGCGATGCCGGCGAGCCAAGTTTTCATACGGAACATGGAAAGGGTCTCCTGGCCGTCGTGCGGCCCTACTTCGTCTAATGATCGTGGCGCGCGGAAAGGGCGCCTGGTGCTGCGGCGGTGCGGCTGCGGCCGGAACCGCCTGGGCGGCAGTGTGCCCGCCGCGTTTAATAGGCACAAATAGATATTCTTCTGGGATTATTAGGCTGTTTCTATATTCAGGCAGGTCCCAAAGGGGGAAGGGCGCTTTCGATCTCCGTGGCCGCCTGGCGCAGGGTCTCGATAAGCGCTTGCGCGGCCGGGGACAGCAGTCTGTCCTGCCGGTACAGAACGCCTATGGTGCGCCTGGCGCTGGCGTCCTCGATGGGACGGCTGCGCAATGCGCCCAGCCCCAGCGAGGGCAGCGCCAGGCGTGGGAGCACGGCCACGCCAAGGCCCTGACTGACCAGCCGTACGGCCGTGGTCATATGGGTGACGTCGTAGCGCAGCCCTGTCGCGGCCTTATCGGCGAAGACGGCCCGATCGAACTGGTAACGCGCGCTGGAGCCCTGCGCGAGCAGCACCAGATCGAGAGGGATCAGGTTCTCCCAGCGTAACGAACGCAGTGCGCCGACTTCATGACGCGAGGGATACACGGCGAAGAAGGCGTCCGCGACCAAGGGTACGAACTTCAAATCCGGCGCTTCGGTCAGCAAGGTGGCGAGTGCGAACTCGATCTGGTTGAGCCGAAGCATGCCAATCAGTTCGTCGTTGTGGGCTTCGACGACGCGTATCTGCAATTGCGGATGCTGGCGGCGCAATGCGCCCAGGGCGGGCGGCACGAGCGTGAGCGAAGTGGAGGGCAATGCGCCCATCACCACCGCACCCCGGCGCATCGACGCAAGGTCGAGCATGCTGCGATAGGCTTCTTCCAGGTCTGCGACCGGGCGTTCGATGCGATCGCGGAATTCGACGCCGGCCGCGGTCAGCGCGATGTGCCGCGTGGTGCGTTCAAAGAGTTTGACCTCGAGCACCGCTTCGAGGTCGGCGATGAGCGCGGTGAACGAAGGCTGCGTCACGCCGAGGCGAGCGGCTGCGTGCGTGAATGACCGGGTTTGAACGGCGAGCAGGAAGGCCTTGAGCGGCCGGTACTTGATATTGAGCGCCATTGTTTCGTCGTTATGGTGGGTGTGCGCCGGGCCTTTGGGCGATGTCTCCAGATGGGCGGGGATTATTAACCCATGCCTATCACTCGCCAACAAATTTCTATTTGATTCTATCAATCCCAGGTCTCACCATGGGCGTCGCCCAAACCGGTATCCCGGATGGGCGCTGCGCCGCGGACCTCGATGTTCGCGCAAGCCGACAAGAGAACGAGAACGAGGAGACAAACCATGAGACGCCTTTTTCGGCGGCTGGCAATGCTGTGCGCATTCTGCGCGCCGCTGGCTGCGACGGCCGCATCCGCAGCATCCGACGCATCCGCATCACCCGTCGGCGCAGCTTCCGCCGCACACTATCCCGGCAAGCCCGTTACCGTCGTGGTGCCGTTTCCGCCCGGCGGCGCCACGGATGTCATCGCGCGCCTGGTGGCGGAAAAAATGGCGGCGCAGTGGAAGCAAGCCGTGATCATCCGCAATCAGCCTGGCGCCGGCACCACCCTGGCCGCCGAACAGATGTCGCGGACTTCGCCCGACGGCTACACGCTGTTCATGACGACGGCGTCGCACACCATCAGCGCGAGTCTTTACGCCAGGCTGAACTACGACCCCATCAAGGATTTCACGCCCATCTCGCTCAGCGCCACGATTCCGCTGGTACTTGTGACGGCCAATGGCGTGCCGGTGAAGGACTTGAAAAGCCTGATCGCATACGGCAAGCAGCAGCCCAATGGGCTGACCATGGCGTCCAGCGGCAACGGCACGCCCGGCCACCTGACCGGCGCCATGTTCACCGAGCGTACGGGCGTCCGGCTGGTGCACATTCCGTATCGCGGGGACACGCCGATGCTGACCGATCTGGTCGGCGGCCAAGTGCAGATGGCCTTCGTCACGCTCTCGGCCGCGCTGCCTCACATCAAGGCCGGCAAGCTGCGCGCCATCGCGCTGGCGCACGGCAAGCGCGTGGCGGCCATCCAGGATGTGCCGACCATGGCGGAGGCCGGCTTGCCGGACTTCCATTTTGCAACCTGGTTCGGCATGTTCGCGCCCGCGGGCCTGGACCCGGCCATTCGCGCGCGCATCCACGAAGCCATGCATACCGCGGTCGCAGACCCCGCGCTCAACAGGCAGCTTGTGGACATGGGCGCCGAGGTCAACAACAGCACCCCGCAGGAATTCCAAGCATTTATCGCCGACGAACTGAAGAACTGGAACGAAGGCGTGCGTTTGTCGGGCGCACGCGTCGATTGAGGAGCAGATCCATGGAAGTACTTTCTCCCGAATTGCTGGCGCGATGCGCGGCCATCGCCAGCAGCACCTGGTCCGATGCCCTTGATACGCTGGGTATCGAAGGGGTCGTCCGCGGTATCACGCAGCGCGCGGGCCAGGGCCGCATCGTGGGCGAAGCCGTGACGGCCCGGCACGTCAGCGGCAAATTGGGCGATTTCGACAAGGCCGACTTCGCGGTCGGGCGGCTGGTGGCCGCCACCGCGCCGGGCAAGGTGCTGGTGGTGGATGTGGGGGGCCAGGCGATCTCGACTTTTGGCGGCATTGCCTCGACGGCCGCCGCGATGCGCGGCGCCACGGCGGTGCTGATCGATGGCGCGTGCCGGGATGTCGACGAGATCCGGGCAGCGGGACTGTGGCTGGCCAGCCGGCACGTCAGCCCGGTGACGGGCAAGACCCGTCTGCGACTGCAGGAGATGGGCGCGCCGGTCGTGCTGGGCGGCGTCCGCGTTCAACAGGGCGATGTGGTCATTGGCGACGATACCGGCATCGTCGTCGTGCCGCGGGGCCAGATCCAGCGCGTGCTGGAAGCGGCGGAAGAACTGCTGGAAGTGGACGAACGCGTGGAAAAGGGCGTGCGCGCGGGCGTCCCGTTCGCAGAGGCCGCGGCGAAGGCCGGCTATATCCCGAACAAGACGAGCCAGGGCTGAAGCGATGCCGGATATCGATTACCAGATCGTCCAGCTCGCTTCGATGGGGGCCGCGATGGATGCGGCCCTGGCGAAGCGATTCCGCGTGCTGTATCTGGACGGCCATGACGATGTCGCCGGGGCGCTGCGCGAGGCGCCGCGGGCCACCGTGGCGGTCACCTCCGTCCGCAAGGGCCTGAAGCGCGAGATGATCGACGCCTTGCCGGGCTTGCGTGCGGTCTGCAGCTGGGGCGTCGGATACGAGACGTTGGATCTTGCGTATGCCCGGCAACGCGGCATCGTCGCGAGCAATACGCCCGAGGTGCTCGACGACTGCGTCGCCGATCTTGCATGGGCGCTGCTGCTTACCGCCGCCCGCCGGACGCACGTTGGCGATCGTTACGTCAAGACGGGGCAGTGGCGCAGCATCGGCGCCTTTCCTCTGTCCACCCGCGTATGGGGCAGGCGATTGGGAATCGTCGGCATGGGACGCATCGGCCGCGCCATTGCCGAGCGCGGGCGCGGATTCGGCATGGATATCCGCTATCACAACCGCCGGCCCCGCACGGACACCAGCCATACCTTCGAGCCATCGCTCAAAGCCCTGGCGGAATGGTCGGACTTCCTGGTCCTGGCTTGCCCGGGCGGCGCACAGACCCATCACCTTATCGACGCCCCCATTCTGCGGGCGCTTGGGCCCGCCGGCATTCTGGTCAACATCGCCCGGGGATCCGTCGTGGACGAGGCCGCGCTTGTGCAGGCGCTGGAGCGTGGCGAGCTGGGCGGCGCCGGTCTGGACGTGCTGGAACACGAGCCGGCCGTACCAGAGCCGCTGCGATCCATGGATCAGGTCGCGCTGATGCCGCACGTGGGCAGCGCGACGCACGAGACACGCGCCGACATGTCGCGGCTCGTTGTCGACAACGCCATCGCTTTCCTGGAGACAGGCAGGCTGCTCACGCCGATCGAGGACGCTTGAGCATGGCCGCCCCGAACCACCCGGCGGGCATGCCTTCGCCGCAGGAATTCGTGGCAGCGCTGATCGCCGTGGTGGGCGGCGGCAATGTGCTGACCGGCGACGCCGCGGCGCCTTATCTGACGGACTGGCGGCGCAAGCGGACCGGCCGCGCCATCGCCGTGGCGCGCCCCGCAAACCGTGAGGAAGTCGCCGCCCTGGTCCGCCTGTGCGCCGCGCATGGCGTTCCAATCGTGGCGCAGGGCGGCAACACCGGGCAGGTCGCCGGCGCGACACCGGACACATCGGGCCGCGCGCTGGTATTGAGCCTGGCGCGCCTGAATCGCATCCGCGCGATCGACGCGGACAACGACACCATCACGGTCGAGGCCGGCTGCGTGCTGCAAGCCGTGCAGGAGGCCGCGCGCCGGCACAACCGCCTGTTTCCGCTATCGCTGGGCGCGGAAGGCAGTTGCACCATCGGAGGCAATCTGGCCACGAACGCGGGCGGCACCCAGGTGCTGCGCTATGGCAATGCGCGCGAGCTGACGCTGGGACTGGAAGTGGTCACGGCCGAAGGCGAGATCTGGCACGGCCTGCGCGGCTTGCGCAAGGACAACGCCGGCTACGATCTGCGCGATCTTTATCTGGGCAGCGAAGGCACGTTGGGCATCATCACCGCGGCGACGCTGCGCCTGTATCCGATGCCGCAGTCGCAGCATACGGCCCTGGTGGCGTTGGCCAGCCTGGAGGACGCCACACGCCTGCTCGCGCGCGCACGGAGCGAATTGGGCAGCACCTTGACGGCGTTCGAGGTGATGGCCCGCGGCTGCCTGGAAGATGTCGTGGCGGCATTTCCCCAGCAAAGGCTTCCCTTCGAACGGCAGGACCCGGCGGTACAGTGGTATGCGCTGCTGGAGTCCTCGGTCACCCGCGCGTGTGCGTCGTCGGGGGATGACTTCGAAGCCATGCTTGCCGGAGCCTGGGAGGCGGGCGCGATAAGCGATGCCGTCATCGCGGCGTCGGCGGCACAGCGGCGCGATTTCTGGGCCTTGCGCGAACACATCACCCTGGCGCTGGCCGAACAGCCATATTGCATCAAGCACGATATTTCACTGCCTATCTCGGCCGTCGCCGATTTCGTGCGGCGCAATGGCGCGCAATTGGCGCAGGCGCATCCGGGCCTTCGCATGCGCGTATTTGGCCACTTGGGAGACGGCAACCTGCATTACAACCTGCTCGGACCGGTGGGGACGTCCCGTGCGGCATGGATGGCTGCCGAGCCCGGTATCCAGACCAAGGTGCACGACGAGGTCGTCGCGCTGGGCGGGTCGATCAGCGCGGAGCAAGGCATAGGCGGACTGCGCGTGGCGGAGTTGCGGCGCTACAAGCCGGCCCTGGAGCTCGCACTGATGCGCCGTATCAAGCAGGCCCTCGATCCGAGCGGGCTGTTGAACCCGGGGAAAGTGCTGGACGCGTCCCAGCCACCCGATTGAAAACCATAATCCATAGGAGACAAGCTTCATGAACTTGCCGAAACTGGCAGCGGCCCTCGCCCTCGTACTGGCCGGCGTTTCGAGCGCCCAGGCCGGGGACGACTTTCCGAGCAGACCGATCCGCATGGTCGTGCCATTCCCCGCGGGCAGCGCCACCGACGTCATGGCGCGCTACATGGGCGAGCGCGTCGGCCGGCTGCTGGGGCAGACTTTCATCGTCGAAAACAAGGGCGGCGCCCAGGGCAGCATTGCGGCGGCCGATGTCAGCCGGGCCAAGCCGGACGGCTACACGCTGCTGGTCGGAACCAACACGACGCAGTCCGCCAACGTGCACCTGTTCAAGACGCTGCCCTACGACCCATCGCGCGACTTTGCCGCCATCACGCAATTTTCGACGAATCCGCTGGTGCTCGTGGTGCGGCACGACCTGCCCGTGACGGACGTCCGGAGCTTCCTGGATTACGCAAAGGCGCGGCCGGGTCAACTCAACTATGGCGTCGGGAATTCCGGCAGCCTGGTGGCCGCGCAGATGCTCAAGGAGCAGGCGGGCATCGATGCCGTGGATGTACCCTACGCCGGCACGCCGCAAGCCATGAACGACATGCTGGCCGGCCGTCTGGACTTCATGATTACCGACATATCGGTCACGCGTTCGCATATCGAGGCCGGCAAGCTGCGCGCGCTGGGCGTGACGCCGCGCCAACCTTCCGCGGTGCTGCCCGGGGTGCCGCCGCTTGCGCAGGCCGGCTTGCCCGGCTACGAATTCGTTGCCTGGGGCGGCCTGTTCGCGCCGGCCGGAACCGATCCTGCCATCATCGACAAGTTGAACCGCGCGTTCGTCCAGATCTTGAGCAATCAGGAGACTGCCGCATACTTCGGCCAGTATGGCTTGCAGCCCACGCCTCGCACGTCCGCGGACTTCTCACGCTACGTGGCCGATCAAACCGTCTTGTGGGGCAAGCTGCTGGCGGCTGCCGGCCAGCAGAAGCAATAGCCATTCCTTCCGCCATGTCATACCAGACCGATCTGCCGCCCGCTTCCTTTCCACAGCCCAGTCCCCGCCAACGGGCAAGGGCGCGCGCCGCCCACTCGATAGAAGCCCTGCGCGAATTGGCCGCGCGAACGCTGCCGCGCGCAATCTTCGATTTCTACGATGGCGGCGCGGAAACCGAAAGCACGTTGCGCGGCAACCGCGAGGCGATCGACAGGTTGCGGCTGCTGCCGCGCTATCTGGTCGACGTATCGCATCCCGACACCGGCACGCAGTTGCTCGGGCGGCCGGCGGCGATGCCGCTGGCGGTCGCGCCGACCGGCGCCATTGGCTACGGCTGGCCGTTCGGCGACGTGGCGATCGCGCGTGCCGCGGGCGACGCGGGTGTGCCTTATGCGCTGCCAACGTCTTCCACGTCGTCGATTGAACGGGTCGCCCGGGAAGCCCCGCACACGCGGCTGTGGTTCCAGTCATACATGCTCCGCAAACGCGATTTCACTTTCGGCCTCATCTCCAGGGCGCACGCTGCCGGGTACGAGGCGCTCATCATCACCATCGACATGCCGACAGGGGGCAAGCGCGAACGTGACCTTCGCAATGATTTCGGCTTGCCATTCCGGTTCACGCCGCGCAATGTGCTGGACTTCGGACGGCGGCCGGGATGGGTTGTGCGGCAACTGCGCGCCGGGTTGCCGGCGCTGGAAAACATGGCCGGCTTCGTGCCCGATGCGGTGGATGCATCGACCATCGCGTCTTCGGTGGGCAAGAACTACGATCCGGCCTTTGTGTGGGAGGACCTTGCCCGAATCCGCGATGCGTGGCCTCGCAAGCTGCTGATCAAGGGCGTGCTGCATCCCGAGGACGCGCGCCGCGCGGCTCAGCTGGGCGCCGATGGCGTGATCGTGTCCAATCACGGGGGCCGCCAATTGGACGGCGCGGTGGCCGCGCTGGACGCGCTGCCCGGGGTCGCGCACGCGGTGGGCGGCCGCATCCCGGTTTTCGTGGATGGCGGCGTGCGGCGCGGCACGGACATCGTCAAGGCCCTCGCGCTGGGTGCAGGCGGCGTCCTGGTGGGCCGGCCGATGCTTTATGGCGTCAGCGTCGCCGGCCAGGCGGGGGCGGAGCGGGCCCTTTTCCTGTTCCGTGAAGAGCTGATCCGGACGCTGAAGCTTACCGGCGTGGCGCGCGTGCAGGATATCGATGCAACGGTGCTCCACGCGGTGGAGAAAAAAGGGTCGCATCCCTCCTGAGCCGCGCGGCGCTCATTCCTCTGCAGCGCACGATTTGTTAGGTTCCGGCGCCGGTACACGGGTTTTCCGCGTACCGGGCGCGTCCCCGGGTTCTTACAATCGATGGCGTGCCAGCGCTCACGCGGAGCAGGGCTGCCATGCCGCGAACCAGACCGGATCGCCAGGTTTTCCGTGTCCCGGACGTTCCAAGCCGGGCTGGACACGCATTTCATGAAAATTCGACACGTGCGGGCCGATACTGCGACGCAGCAGTTTTCCAACCTGGCAATGCCATGCACATCGAAGCCCGCACAGAAGCGTTCGCGCCACGCACGCTTACCCCCGAGGTCCTTCCCCGCAATGACCGCTCGCAGGCCATCCGTATTTCCTGCGTGGTGCCCTGCCTGAACGAAAGCGACAACCTGCGCGTGCTGCTCCCCGCCCTGATGGCCGTGCTCGGCAAGCTGTGCGGAAGCTGGGAAGTCATCGTCACGGACGACGGCAGCACCGACGGCACGCCCGAGCTGATGCGCGAGTGGTGTGAAATCGACGGGTTCCGCTACCTGCAGCTCTCACGCAATTTCGGCAAGGAAGCCGCGCTGAGCGCGGGCCTGGAGGCGGCGACCGGCGATGTCGTCATCTGCCTGGATGCCGACATGCAGCATCCGCCGGCCCTGATTCCGGAGATGCTGGAGCGGTGGCGCGCGGGCGCGGATATGGTCTACGCCGTGCGCGAGAACCGCAGCGCGGAGACATGGTTCAAGCGTTTCGGATCGCACATGTTCTACCGCCTGCTCAGCGAAGGCCGGGGCGTGGACGTGCCCGCCCATGCCGGCGACTTCCGCCTGATGGATCGGCGGGTCGTGCGGGCGTTGAATGCCTTGCCGGAACGCACGCGGTTCATGAAAGGGCTGTATGCATGGGTGGGGTTCCGTTCCGAGGCGCTGCCCTATACCCCCGATGATCGCGTGCACGGCGCCAGCCACTACAGCGGCCGCAAGCTGTTCAAGCTGGCATTCGCCGGCTTGACCGCCTTCACCACCTGGCCGCTGCGCATGGTCAGCGTGATCGGGGTGATCTTCGCCATCCTCTCGTTCGCCTACGGCTGCTATCTGGTGGTGGACTACTGGATGTACGGCAACGCCGTGTCCGGCTGGACGACCATCGTGGCCGCCCTGATGTTTTTCGCGGGCATCAACCTGTTGTCCCTGGGCGTCGTCGGCGAATACGTCGGCCGCATTTTCGACGAAGTCAAAGGCCGGCCCCTGTACGTCGTGCGCGAGCAGCGCGGGCGGCCTCATATAGATAAAAAGAACGCGAAGTAATGTCCTCTCTCGTCCTGAATACCTGGGTGCGCCGCCTCGAGGTGTCATCCAAGCCCCTGCTTTTTCTCGTCACCGGCATCTGGCTGGCCTGTCTGTCGTGGCTCAGACCCATGACGCTGCCGGACGAAGGGCGATATGCCGGCGTTGCATGGGAGATGTTACGCAGCGGCGAGCATGCCGTGCCGCTGCTGAACGGCATGCCCTTCTTCCACAAGCCGCCGCTGTACTACTGGCTGGCCGAAGGCGCCTTCGGCCTGTTCGGGGTGCATCCCTGGGCTGCCCGGCTGCCTTCCTGGCTGGCAGGCTGGCTGACGGCCATGGCCGTGTACGCCTTCATGCGCCGCTATCGGGGCGGCAGGGCGGCTGCCGTGGCGATGCTGGTGCTGGCGACGCAGCCGTTTTTCTTCGGGGGGGCGCAGTTCGCCAATCTGGACATGCTGGTCGCGGGCATGATTTCGCTGACCACGCTCGCCGGCGCCGATACGGTCATGCGTGCGGTGCGCGGCGAGCCGTGGCGCCTGATGGCGCTGGTCACCGGCGTACTCGCGGCGCTGGGGGTCTTGTCCAAGGGCCTGATCGGCGTCGTCTTGCCCGGCGGCATCCTGTTTTTCTGGATCGTGGCGATGCGTCAATGGCGCGGCCTGCGCGCGCTGCTGTGGCCGCCGGCCATCGCGGCGTTCTTAGCGGTGTGCCTGCCGTGGTTCTGGACCATGCAGCAGGAATTCCCCGGCTTTTTCCACTACTTCTTCGTCTACCAGCAGTTCGATCGCTTCGCCGAGGCCACTTTCAACAACCGCCAGCCGGTCTGGTTCTATCTGCCGGTGGTGGCCGGACTGGTGCTGCCATGGACGCTGTGGCTGGGCGGCGTGTTCCGCAAGGCGTTCTGGAACAAGGACGACGCCGCCGCCTACAGCGTGCGGATGCTGATGGGCATCTGGCTGGCCGTGGTGCTGGTCTTCTTCTCCATTCCCGCCTCCAAGCTCGTGGGATACGTGCTTCCCACGCTGGCGCCCATCGCGGTCCTGATCGCGGAAGTGATCGTTGCGGCCCTGTCGGATCCGTCCTCGGCGGCCCACCGCAGCTTCCGCGTCTGCCTGTCGGCGGCCGTCGGCCTGTGCGTGGCCGCCACCGCGGCCGCCGCCCTCTATGCCAAGCCGACGGCGCTCTCCCTGACCGAGCGGGCGCGGGACGACTTCCAGCCCACGGATCAGGTGGTGATGCTGCATACCTATGCCTACGATCTGCCCATGGCGCTGCGCGACCCGCGGCCCGCCTGGGTGGTCGACAACTGGAACAATCCTGAAATTCCGGTGCGGGACAATTGGCGCAAGGAGCTGTACGACTCGGGTATGTTCCGTCCGGACGTCATGAAAGCGACGTTGATTTCACCGCAGGATCTGCAGACGAGGATGTGCGCGGCGCCCGAGGGACGGGTCTTCTGGTTCTGGGGCAATCCGCGCGAGGACCAGGACAGCTATGCGGCGCTGCGCGGCGTGGCGCCTTATGCCGATAACGGCAAGCGCGCCTTGTGGCGGATCGTGGCCGACGATGCTTTCAAAGCGCGGTACTGCGGCGAAACGCCCACAGCCGGCTCAGAAGGAAAGTAAGGACAGCAATGGCGACGAGGATCGAAGCAAGCAGAACGTCGTACCGCATGGCGGTGCGGCGCAGCAGCCACGCGTACGAAACCTCGTTGACGATGAATCCGGCCGCGGATATACAAAAAAACCGCCGCGCCGCGACATGCCAGGCGCCGGCCTGCTGCCGGAAAGTGAGCAGATAATGACCGCTGAACGATACGCAGAAGGCCACCAGCCAGCCCGCAACATTGGCCGCCAGTGGACGCGCGCCTATACCTTCCACGCAGGCGACCACCACCAGCCAGTGCGTGGCGGCCGCGGCGCAGCCAACGGCGACGAACCAGCTCAGTTGTCGGATCAGGCTGCGCATTCGAAAACTTCCATGGCGATGATGTCGGATGGGCCGGGCGCCGAGCGCGCCGGCGTGATTCACATAGTTGTTTGCGCCGACGATTTTGGCATGAATCGGGCGATCAACGAGGGCATCGTCGGCCTGGCGGTGGCGCACCGGCTCAGCGCGGTCGGCTGCCTGTCGCAGGCGCCGGCGTTCCGGCGCGACGCCCCCCGTTTGCGCGACCTGGATGTCGATGTCGGCCTGCATCTGAATTTCACCGAACCGCTGGGCGCGTCCGGGCTCTATATGCCGCTGCCCCGCCTGATCGCCTGTGCCTACGGCCACCTGCTGGATACGGGCCGCTTGAAACGGCAGATCGAACGGCAGCTGGACGCCTTCGAGTTCACCATGGGGCGCATGCCCGACTTCATCGACGGCCATCAGCATGTCCACCAGCTGCCGCAGATACGCAACGCGCTGTTCTCGGTGCTCGAGCGCCGCTATCCCGACCGGAAGCCGTGGCTGCGCTATACGGCGCCGGGGCGGTTGGACGGCGTGCCCAAGCCGCTGCGCCGCAAGGCGCACATCATCGCGGCGCTGGGTTCGCGCGCCTTCGCCCGCGAGGCCGGGCGCGCCGGTCTGCGCACCAACCGCCGCTTCCTGGGGGTCTACGATTTCCAGGGCGGCGCGCAGGCATACGACGATCTGTTGAAAGTCTGGCTGCGCAACGCCTGCGAGGGCGATCTGCTGATGTGCCATCCCGCGTTGCCGGCTGGCGGCGGAAAAGGCATGGACGCGCAGCGCGGCGCTGAATACCAGGTGCTGTCCAAGCCCGGCCTGAGCGAATGGCTGATGCGCAACGGCCTGCGTATCGGGCGCTACGCCGTCGCTGAACGACGCTAGCCCTCGCGCGCGTCCACCGGCGGGCGCTGCGGCATGGGCGCGCCGTGCCACGCCGCCATCGCATCGCGGATGAACGACTCGACGGCGTCACGGTACACCGCGCCGCTTCTCACCGCGCCCGAGTGCGAGGCGCCATCGATCTTTACCAGGCGCTTCAGGTTCGGCGCCACGCGCTGCGCGGCCGCGAACAACTGGTCGCTCATGGTGTGCGGAACGACGCGATCGTTCGTGCCGTGCAGGAAGAGCACCGGCGTGGTCAGTTCGGCCAGCTTGTCCACGGAATCGAAGGGCTGCGTCACCAGCAGGCTGGCGCCGGGCACCCAACCCCACTCGGTGGTGCCGAGCATGGCGGCGATGCTGGTGAAGCTGCTTTCGACGATCAACCCGGCGAAGGGCGGGACGTCCTTGCGCGCGGCCAGGTCGATGGCGATGGCGCCGCCCAGGCTGTGGCCGTAGACGAAGCGGCGCGCCGGGTCCGGCTGGCGCCGGGCGAGTTCCCGCAAGGCCGCGGCCGCGTCCTCGCCGGCGGTTTTTTCCGAAGGCAGCAGGCGGGTGGAATCGCCGAACCCGCGATAGTCGATGGCCAGCACCGAATACCCCATGCGGGTCCAGCTCGTCATGCGAAAGGCGCTGCCGTTCAGGTTCCAGCGCGCGCCGTGCAGATAAAGGACGGTTGGCGCCCCGGGGTCGGGACTCTTCCAATACCAGGCCCGCACATGTTGCCCGCGGGTAACGTCCAGATCGAAGACCTGCGTGCCGTCCGGCGGCTCGCTGAACCAGCGCTGGTCGCCGCGGGCCGGCGCGAAAATCGCTTCCCTTTGCCAGTTGTCCAGCTGGGTACAGCCCACCACGGCGGACGCGGCGATCAATGCGCAGGCGATGGCGCGGCGCAGGCCGATACGGGTGAGCGGGCGGAAGAGGGCGGGCATGCGACATAGACTAGCAGCGCCGCGGGCGGTTCCGCATCGGCCGCCCGGCGAGGCCCGAAGGCGGGTCAGCTCATCCAGTGCGCGACCAGTTCCTGCGCCACCGGGTACAGCGATATGACGAGCAGCAGCGCCATCGAGATGTTGAAGGCGCGCACCGCCATGGGGCGATGCAGGAAACGGCGCAATGCCGTGCCGAAGGTGACCCAGACGCCGATACTCGGCAGGTTCACGATGCCGCACACCAGGGTGGCGACGATCAGGTTCAGGAAAAACCCCGACTCCGGAATGTAGGTGGCCGCGACGCCGACCACCATCACCCAGGCCTTGGGATTGACCCACTGGAATGCGGCAGCCTGCAGGAATGTGATCGGTTTCGCGCGCTTGCCGCCTTCCTGGATTTCCCCGGAGGTGGCGATCTTCCAGGCCAGGTACAGCAGATACGCGGCGCCGCCGTATTTGAGGAGCGTGTACAGGACGGGCACGGTATGGAAGACCGCGCCCAGGCCGGCGCCGACCAGCAGGATCATCAGGCTGAAGCCCAGGTTCACGCCCATCATGTGGGGCATGGAGCGCCGGAACCCGAAGTTCAGCCCCGAGGTCGCCAGCATGATGTTGTTCGGGCCGGGTGTGATGGAGCTGACCAAAGCGAACAAGGCCAGCGGGCCAAGCACGTTCAGGGACAGCAATGGGATCGTCTGTTCGAGGTTCATGGGTGCGAAACTCCCGTTTGCCGACGTGGACTGCGCCTAAGGACGGCGCGCCGCGGCGCGCCGTCCCGCTGCGAGGATGCCGATGACGGCGACGGCAAAAAACAGCGTGGTCCACGTGACCGTTTCGCCGAACAGCAGCCCGGCGGCCACGACGGTCAGGAAGGGTTGAAGCAGCTGTACCTGGCCCACCCTGGCGATGCCGCCATGGGCCAGACCGCGATACCAGAAGAAGAAACCCAGGAACATCGAACCGAACGACAGATACGTCAGCGCCATCCACGTGACGGGGCTGGGCGCGGCCGGCGCGTGCGCGGCCATCCACAACACCGGTCCCGCGACGAAGGGCGCGCTGATGACCAGCGCCCAGCAAATGGTCCGCCATCCTCCCAGCGTGCGGGAGACGCGCGCGCCTTCCGCGTAGCCCATGCCCCCGAGCACCACGGCGACGAGCAGCCACAGGTCGCCAGATTGCGGCGCGCCGCCGCCTTCACGCAGGGCGAAGACGGCGACCAGCGCCGCGCCCGCCAGGGCCCACAGCCAGAAACGGCCCGGCGGCCGTTCGCCGCTGCCCCAGGCCGCGAACGCGGCGGTGGAAAGCGGCAGCAGGCCGTTGAAGACGGCGCCGTGCGCGGCCGGAACCGTTTGCATGGCCAGCGTGGAAGCGACTGGCCACCCTATCACCACGCCCAGCGCGGCCAGCACGATACCGAGCCGCTCTTCCCGGCGCGGGAGGCGGCTGCGGGTGATCCAGAGCAGCAGGCCGGCAGGCACGGCCGCGGCCAGGGCGCGCCCCAGTCCCACCAGGAAGGGGTCCAGCTCCATGACGGCGATGCGCGACATGGGAAGCGTCAGGCTGAAAACCAGGATGCCCAGGAACGCCGCCCCGTAGCCTTCCCAACCGCCCGGTTGCGCCGCCGTGGCGGTGGCGCCGGTTGCGGCCTTGGTGGACGGCGGCGCGGCGCGGGATGCGGCGAGAGGGCGTGTCATGTCGGAGTCTCAGGGAAGTTACCGAGCCGCCATGCTTGCGCGGCATCGGGGGAACTGACACTCTACGCATGGTGAGCAGTACAGTACCGGTACACTTTTCCGGTTCACAGCAATAACTGGCCTGGTGAATCGACCATGACACTTTCAGCGACCAAGCCCGCTTATGGCTGGCGGCCTGTCCGGGGCAACGACGTGACCCTGGCCGATCAACTGGCGGACGACCTGGCGCGCCGCATCAAGGACGAGGGCCTGCGGCCGGGTTCGCGGCTGCCGTCCATCCGCGCCATGGCGGAGCAGGCCGGCGTCAGCCGTTTCACCGTCGTCGAGGCTTACGACAGGCTCACGGCGAGCGGGCTGGTGCAATCGCGGCGCGGCGCGGGCTTTTTCGTGGCGCCGCGCGGAACGGCCCGGCCCACCGCCCAGGCCGCGCGATCCGAGGCGGCGCTGGACCAGCCCGCCCGCATCGATATCGCCTGGCTGTTGCGCAATATGTTCCGGGAGTCGACCGCGCCCGGCATGCCGGGCGGCGCGGGACTGTTGCCCGCCGAGTGGCTGGACGCCGACATGATTGCCGCCGCCGTGCGCGCCGTGGGGCGAACGGTGCGCGGCAACTTCCTTTCGTATGGGCAGCCGCAAGGCTATCCGCCGCTGCGCCAGCAGATCTCGGCGCTGTTGCAGGGACTGGGCGTCCCGGCGCACCCCGAACGCAATCTGTTGACAACTGCGGGCGTCACCCACGGCCTGGACCTGGTGGCGCGCCTGCTGGTCGGTCCGGGCGACACCGTGCTGGTCGAGGATCCCGCGTGGTTCGTGATTTTCGGCCGGCTGGCGGCGGTGGGAGCGCGGGTGATCGGCGTGCCTCGCACGCCGGACGGCCCCGACGTGGCGGTTCTGGAGCAACTGGCCGCGCAGCATCGCCCCAAGCTCTTCATCATGAACAGCGTGGTCCACAACCCCACCGGCCACACGCTGTCGGCCGGCGCGGCCTACGACATCCTTCGCATCGCCGAGCGGCACGACTTCATGCTGGTGGAAGACGACACGTATTCCGAATTGCATCCCGGCAACGCCATGCGCCTGTCGGTGCTCGACCGCCTGGAGCGGGTGATCCTGGTGGGCGGTTTCTCAAAGATGCTCGCGCCCAGCCTGCGTGTGGGCTATCTGGCGGCCTCGCCGGCCCTGGTCCAACGGCTGGCGGAACTCAAGATGCTGGCCGGGCTGACCTCGCCGGAACTGGGCGAGCGCGTCATCCACCGCATTCTGGCCGAAGGGCAGTATCGCCGGCACGTCGAGCGGGTGCGCGCAAGAGTGGACGCGGCGCGCGAACGCTGCATCCGGCAACTGCTCGATCTGGGCTTCCGCATTCCCAGCATGCCGCACGCCGGCATGTTCGTGTGGACCGATTGCGGCCGCGATACCGAAGGCCTGGCGCGGGCCGCGGCCGAACGCAACATGCTGCTGGCGCCCGGGACGTTGTTCTCGCCCACCCAGGCGCCGTCCACCTGCATGCGGTTCTCGGTGAGCATGGTGGACAACGCGGCGGCGTGGCGGCTGCTGCGCGAGCTGACGGGCGACGGGGCCGGGCGCGCCTGATCATCGGTTCCCCGGCCCTGTCCACGTCATCGCTTCCCCGCCGGGACCTATACTGGAGACCTCCGTTTACCGTCTTGCCGCGCCCGGGTCCGTCCCGCCGAGCGGCCGATCAATCGAGGAAAGCCATGTCCGTTCCCATCAATCGACTCACCGAAACCTTCGCCGTCGCGCCGCAGCTGTCGCCCGACGATATGGCGGCGGTGGCCGCCGCGGGTTTCAAGAGCGTCATCATCAACCGCCCGGATTACGAGGGCGGTCCGGACCAGCCCACCGCGGCGCAGGTGTCGGAAGCGGCCCTGAACGCCGGTTTGAAAGTGGAGTATCAGCCCGTCGTCAGCGGCGGCATGACGGCCGACGACGTCGTGCGTTTCAGCAAGCTGCTGCAGAGCCTGCCGGCGCCGGTGCTGGCGTACTGCCGGACGGGTACGCGCTGCACGAACCTGTTTATGGCGGCCCAGCAAATGGGCGCTCAAGGGTAGAGGGTGGCATCCCGTTCCGATGCGCTGCAGTTGCGGCTTTTCCGGTAGGATGGGGACACCAATACCCCGTAAGGAGAAAGGCCATGTTCAAGAAGATCCTCATTCCCACCGACGGGTCCCCGCTGTCCGCGCAGGCGGCGAATGCGGGGGTGTGCTTCGCCCGTTCGACGGGCGCCGAGGTCGTCGCGCTGCACGTCACGCAGCCTTTCGCGGCGACCATCGGTTTCGACGGCATGGCCGCGGCCTATGCCATCACGGACGAAGACTACGAAAAGGCGTCGGCCGAACAGTCCAAGCGCTATCTGAAGCACGTCATGGACCGGGCCGAGACCGCCAACGTGAAGGCGATTTCGCGCGCCGTTTCCAATTTCAATGTGGCCGAAGGCATCGTCCAGGCCGCCACCGATTGCGGCTGCGACCTGATCTTCATCGGCAGCCACGGGCGTAGCGGCCTGTCGCGGCTGCTTCTGGGCAGCGTCACGGCCAAGGTGCTTTCGCTGGCCCATGTCGCGGTACTGGTCTACCGCGTGAAAGAAGAGAAGTAATCGGCGGACGCGCCGGATCGCGCGATCCGGTGTCGCAGCGTCCAGGGCGCTGGAGCGGGCAATCCGCGCCAGCGCCTTTTTCATCAGCGGAACAGGACCACCGCCTGCTGCAGGGTCACCCAGATGCCCCAGGCCAGGGGAATGCCGACGCAGGCCCATGCCAGGGCGACAACCACGGTGGGCGTGCGCCCGCCATTGATCCCGCCGGCCTGCGTTTCGGCCTCGGCCGCAATGGCGCGCTCGTGCGCCAGGGCTTTTTCCTTGGCCAGTTCCTCCTCGCTCATGAAGTGCTTGGGATTGACGGGACGCACGGCCAGGTTGCACAGCAGACCTACCACCAGGATGCCGGCCAGGATGTACATGGTGATGTCGTACACCTGGGCGCGCGGCACGCCGATGGATAGCTGGTACTCGCGCAGGTAGCTGATCAGGATGGGCCCGAAGATGCCGGCGGCGGACCAGGCCGTCAGCAGCCGGCCGTGGATGGCGCCGACCATCTGGGTGCCGAACAGGTCCGCCAGATAGGCCGGCACCGTGGCGAAGCCGCCGCCGTACATGGACAGGATGATGCAGAAGGCGCCCACGAACAGCGCCAGGTGTCCCGCGTGCGCCGACCACGGAATCGACGCGTACAGGATCAGGCCCAGCACGAAGAACACGCAGTAGGTCATCTTGCGGCCGAGCTTGTCCGAAAAGCTGGCCCATGCGAAGCGCCCGCCGATATTGAACAGACTGAGCAGGCCCGTGAAGCCGGCGGCGATCGTCGCGATGGCGGCGAGCTGCTCCTTGTTCAATTGGGAGAAGGTCAGGCTGTCCTGCCCGATCAGCTTGCCGGCGAAGACTTCCTGCAGCAGCGGCGAGGCCATGCCCAGGATACCGATGCCGGCGGTCACGTTCAGGCACAGCACCAGCCACACCAGCCAGAACTGCGGCACGCCCCAGATCTTTTTCACGTGGACGTGGCCGTGCGTGATCATGGCGTTTTTGGTTTGCGTTGCCGGCGGGGTCCAGCCCTCGGGCTTCCAGTTCGACGCCGGCACGCGATACGCCAGCGCGCCGCCCGTCATGAACAGGGCGTAGATGACGGCCATGGTCAGGAAGGTTTCCCACACTCCCGGAGAGTTGGCGGTGGCGTAATGGCGCATCAGCAGATTGGCCAGCGGCGCGCCGACCATCGCGCCCCCGCCGAAGCCCATGATCGCCATCCCGGTGGCCATGCCGCGCCTGTCCGGGAACCATTTGATCAATGTACTCACCGGCGAGATATAGCCCAGCCCCAGGCCCACGCCGCCGATCACGCCGGAGCCCACCCATAGCATCCACAACTGGTGCAGATACACGCCGATCGCCGAGATGACCAGTCCGCCGCACCAGCACACGGCCGAGACGATGCCCGCCTTGCGCGGGCCGGCATGTTCCAGCCAGCCGCCCCATATGGCGGCTGAGCATCCGAGCAGCACGAAGAACAGGATGTAGGTGATCGTCATGCTGGAGATGCGCCAGTCGCAGCTGGTGGTGAACAGCTCCGCGGCCAGGCTCATGTCGGCCGGGCAGGCCAGCGGCGCCGTGCCGCCCAGCGCCTTGGACAGCGGCAGCCAGAACACCGAAAAGCCGTACGCCATGCCAATGCACAGGTGGATCGCCAGCGCGGCGGGCGGCACCAGCCAGCGGTTGTAGCCGGGTCCCGCGATGGTTCTTTCCTTGTCCAGAAAGCCCGGCTTGCGGGCCGGTATGTCCAGCGTAGTGGCTGTGCTCATGTCTTCTCCTCTTGGTCTTTGGTTGGACCGGAACGACGTCGAACGATAGCGAAAAGTGCGCGCCTTTTCCGTTTTCTTATGTCCCCGCCGCGATGCGAATCCGCCGGCGGATCGTATTCCCGACCCCGCCGCGTCAGTGGACCGCCGTCTTCGGGGTCAGCGCCTCGCGATGGCGGGCGACCGCTTCGAGCACGATGGGGCTGAGCCGGGTCTCGCCAAGCATGCCGTCGGGCTGGCGCGACAGGAAGTCGAGCAATTCGGCGCGCATGCGCGGCTCCCAGAATTTGCGGATATGGCCCGCTACGTTGTCGATGGCTTCCTCGCGGTCCGGCATGGCGTCGAAGAAGTCGCCGATGCGGTTGGCCATGCGTATGAGATTGCCGATGTCCATGCCTGTTCCTGTCCTCGTCGTTATGCCGCGATGCGTTCCGGGTGCGCGTACAACGTCGCGTCGTCGTCGCGCATGAAACCCAGCAGCGCGATATTGAGCCGTTCGGCCAGCCGCTGCGCCAGTGCCGTGGGCGCCGACACCGCGGACAGCACCCCTACGCCGGCAGCGGCGGTTTTCTGCACCATTTCGAAGCTGGCGCGGCTGGATACCACGATCATTCCGGCGCCCGTACGCGCCGGGTCCTGTCCGGGCCGCCGGGCCAGCGCACCGATCAGCTTGTCCAAAGCATTGTGCCGGCCCACGTCTTCGCGCACCAGGATGACCTCCCCGCCGGCATCCGCCCAGGCCGCCGCATGCGTCGCGCCGGTCAGGCCGTGCAGCGGCTGGCGATCGCGCATCGCGCGCATGGCCTTGAAGACGGCGGCCGCCGCCACGCGGGGAGCGGCCGCGACTGGCGGGATGTCGCGCAGCACCTCGGGCAGCGTTTCCACTCCGCACAGTCCGCAGCCGGTCCGGCCGGACAGCGCCCGCCGGCGTTCCTTCAGCCGCGCCTGGCAGGCGCTGGAGATCGTCAGCGCCACCACGACGCCGTCTTCGTCCGCGCGCAGCTCGATGTCCCGCACGTCGCGCGCGCTGTCCACGATGCCCTCGGTGATCGAAAACCCGATGGCGAAGTCCTCCAGGTCGGCGGGCGTCGCCAGCATCGTCGCGTGGCTGATTCCGTTGTACTCGAGCGCAATCGGCGTCTCCTGCGCCAGCGCATCGATCTGCGCCGCGGCGTCCAGCACGCCCCGGCGGATGCGCAGCACCCGCGCGCGCACGGCCGTCGAAGGAGCCGCTGTGTCCTCTGTATCCATATCCATCCATCGCCCCAGACACCGCCCACGCCCAGTCGAAATCACCCGCCCACCCCACTCAGCGCACGCCGCCGCCCCGATCCCGGACGCCGCGGATCCGGCTCCGCCCGTCCACCAGCGCTGCCCCCCGATCGGGGACGCCGCGGATCCGGCTCCGCCGGTCCACCAGCGCTGCCCCCGATCGGGGACGCCGCGGATCCGGCTCCGCCGGTCCGCCAGCGTCGCCCCCTTGAGGGGGAAGCGCGACAGCGCTTCGGGGGTGGGTCTATCCCAAAAGCAGCTTCTGCTGGATTTCACTGAATCGGGTCCACTGCCGTTGCCATTCCGAAGGCTGAGACACCCGCATCACCTGTACCGCCGTCACCTTGTATTCCGGGCAGTTCGTGGCCCAATCGGAATTGTCCGTGGTCACCACGTTGGCGCCCGATTCCGGGAAGTGGAAGGTGGTGTAGACCACGCCCGGCTGCACGCGGTCGGTCAGCACCGCGCGCAGCACGGTTTCGCCGGCCCGGCTTTGCACGCCGACCCAGTCGCCATCGACAATGCCGCGGTCTTCGGCATCCTGCGGATGGATCTCCAGCAGGTCCTCGCTGTGCCACATGACGTTGGGGGTGCGGCGCGTCTGCGCGCCGACGTTGTACTGCGACAGGATGCGGCCGGTGGTGAGCAGCAGGGGATACTTGCGCGTGCTGCGTTCCTCGCTGGGCACGTACTTCGTGATCATGAAACGGCCCTTGCCGCGCACGAACTCGTCCACGTGCATGATGGGGGTGCCCTCCGGCGCCTGGTCGTTGCAGGGCCACTGCACGCTGCCCAGGCGATCCAGTTTCTCGTACGTGACGCCGGCGAAGGTGGGCGTCAGCCGCGCGATTTCCTCCATGATTTCGCGCGGGTGGCTGTAGTGCATCGGGTAGCCCATGGCGTTGGAAAGATCCATGGTGATTTCCCAGTCCGACTTGCCGTTGCGCGGCTCCATCACCTTGCGCACGCGCGAGATGCGCCGTTCGGCGTTGGTGAAGGTGCCGTCCTTCTCCAGGAAGGACGAGCCGGGCAGGAAGACGTGCGCGTACTTGGCCGTTTCGTTCAGGAACAGGTCCTGGATGACGATGCACTCCATGGCGGCCAGGGCGGCGGCCACGTGCTGGGTGTTCGGATCCGACTGGACGATGTCCTCGCCCTGCACGTACAGGCCCTTGAACGTGCCGGACAGCGCCGCGTCGAACATATTCGGGATGCGCAGGCCCGGCTCGGGCTGCAGCGTCACACCCCAGTCGCGCTCGAACTCACCGCGCACGGTGTCGTCCGAGATATGGCGGTAGCCCGGCAGCTCGTGAGGGAAGGACCCCATGTCGCACGAGCCCTGCACGTTGTTCTGGCCGCGCAGCGGGTTCACGCCCACGCCTTCGCGGCCGATGTTGCCGGTCGCCATGGCCAGGTTGGCGATGCCCATTACGGTGGTCGAGCCCTGGCTGTGTTCCGTGACGCCCAGGCCGTAGTAGATCGCCGCGTTGCCGCCGGTGGCGTAGAGCCGCGCCGCGCCGCGCACCGCCGCGGCCGGCACGCCGGTGACGGCCTCCATGGCCTCGGGCGAGTTTTCCGGCAGGGACACGAAGTCGCGCCATTGCTGGAACGACTTGGCTTCGCAGCGCGCGGCGACGAACGCTTCGTCGATCAGGCCTTCGGTCGCGATGACGTGGGCCATCGAGGACAAGAGGGCGACGTTGGTGCCTGGACGGACTTGCAGGTGGTAATCGGCCTTGACATGCGGCGCATTCACGAGTTCGATGCGGCGGGGGTCGATGACGATCAGGCGCGCGCCCTCCCGCAGGCGGCGCTTCAGGCGCGACGCGAACACCGGGTGGGCGCTGCTGGGGTTCGCGCCCATCACCATGACCACGTCGGTATGCATGATGGAGTCGAACGTCTGCGTGCCGGCCGACTCGCCGAGCGTCTGCTTCAGCCCGTAGCCGGTCGGCGAGTGGCAAACGCGGGCGCAGGTATCGACGTTATTGGTGCCGAAACCGGCCCGCACCAGTTTCTGCACGAGCCACGTTTCTTCGTTCGTGCAGCGCGAAGACGTGATGCCGCCGATCGAATCGCGGCCGTGCTCGGCCTGGATGCGCTTGAACTCGGAGGCGGCGTAGGCGATGGCTTCTTCCCACGATACTTCGCGCCACGGATCGGTGATGCGTTTGCGGATCATGGGCTTGGTGACGCGTTCCTTGTGCGTCGCGTAGCCCCAGGCGAAGCGTCCTTTCACGCAGGAGTGGCCGCGGTTGGCCTGGCCGTCTTTCCACGGGACCATGCGCACCACTTCCTGTCCCTTCATCTCGGCCTTGAAGCCGCAGCCCACGCCGCAATACGCGCAGGTGGTCACGACCGAATGCTCGGCCTGGCCCATCATGATGACGGTCTTTTCCTGCAGGGTCGCGGTGGGGCACGCCTGCACACAGGCGCCGCACGATACGCATTCGCTGTCCATGAAGGGCTGGTCCTGGCCGGCGGACACGCGCGAAGCGAAGCCCTTGCCCGAGATGGTGAGCGCGAACGTGCCCTGGGTTTCCTCGCAGGCGCGCACGCATCGGCTGCAGACGATGCACTTGGACGGATCGTAGGAAAAGTAGGGGTTGGACTCGTCCTTGGCGTCGCTCAGGTGGTTTTCGCCGGCATAGCCGTAGCGCACCTCGCGCAGCCCCACCACGCCAGCCATGTCCTGCAGTTCGCAATCGCCGTTGGCGGGGCAGGTCAGGCAATCCAGCGGATGGTCGGAGATGTAGAGTTCCATCACGCCGCGGCGCAGGTCGTGCAGCTTGGGCGTTTCCGTCCGCACCACCATGCCTTCTTCCACCGGCGTGGTGCAGGATGCCGGATAGCCGCGGCGGCCGTCTATCTCCACCAGGCACAGGCGGCAGGAGCCGAAGGCTTCCAGGCTGTCGGTGGCGCAGAGCTTCGGGATATTGATGCCGGCTTCCGCCGCCGCCCGCATCACCGACGTGCCGGCGGGTACGCGGATGGTCTGTCCGTCGATGGTCAGGCTGACCAGTTGCGCCGACACGCGCGCCGGCGTGCCGTAGTCCCGCTCTCGCTTGATGACCGTTTCCAACATGGTGGCGTCTCCAAAACTGTTTTTACCCGCGCGCCTGCCTTAGCTCAGGCGCGCCGGACGCTCGGGGTGCTGCGGCTGCGCCGTCTCGGGCGCCGCGATGCCGAAATCCCCGGGGAAATGATTCAAGGCCGAAAGAACGGGGTAGGGCGCCATGCCGCCCAGGGCGCACAGCGAACCGCCCAGCATGGTGTCGCAAAGGTCGCGCAACAGATGGACCTGGCGTTCGTGGTCGGCGCCGCGGGCGGCGATGCGGTCGATGGTCTCCACCCCGCGCGTGGAGCCGATGCGGCACGGCGTGCATTTGCCGCAGGACTCGATGGCGCAGAACTCCATGGCGTAGCGCGCCATGCGTTGCATGTCCACGGTGTCGTCGAAAGCCACCAGCCCGCCGTGGCCGATCATTGCCGATATGCCGACGTAGGCTTCGTAGTCCAGCGGCACATCCCATTGGGATTCGGGCAAGTAGGCCCCCAGCGGTCCGCCCACCTGCACCGCGCGCAGCGGGCGGCCCGAGGCGCTGCCGCCGCCGAAGTCGTAGAGCAGCTCGCGCAGCGTCAGGCCGAAGGCCTTTTCCACCAGGCCGCCGTGCTTGAGGTTGCCGGCGAGCTGGAAAGGCAGGGTGCCGTGCGAACGCCCCACGCCGAAATCGCGATACCAGGCGCCGCCGCGCGCCAGGATGACCGGCACGGAAGCCAGCGAAATTACGTTGTTGATGACCGTCGGCTTGCCGAACAGGCCGGAAATGGCGGGCAGCGGCGGCTTGGCCCGCACCACCCCGCGCTTGCCTTCCAGGCTTTCGAGCAGCGACGTTTCCTCGCCGCAGATATAGGCGCCGGCGCCCTCGCGCACCTCCAGGTCGAAGCGGCGTCCGCTGCCCAGGATGTCGGCGCCGAGCCATCCGGCCCGCTGCGCGCGCGCGATCGCTTCGCGCAGCGCGGCGATGGCGTGCGGATACTCCGCGCGGACGTAGATGTAGCCTTGCGTGGCGTTCACGGCCAGCCCGGCGATGACCATGCCTTCGATCAGCACATAGGGATCGCCTTCCATCAGCAGGCGGTCGGCAAAGGTGCCCGAATCGCCTTCGTCGGCATTGCAGACGATGTACTTCTGCTCCGCCGGCGTGGTCAGCACGGTTTTCCACTTGATGCCGGTGGGAAAGGCCGCGCCGCCGCGCCCGCGCAGGCCCGAGGTCTGCACTTCCTCGACGATGGCGGCCGGCGCCATTTCCAGCGCGCGCCGCAGGCCCTGCAGGCCGCCGTGGGCCTGATAGTCGTCCAGACTCAGCGGGTCGGTGATGCCCACCCGCGCGAAGGTCAGGCGTTCCTGCCGTTTCAGATAAGGGATGTCTTCCGTCAGACCCTGTCCCAAGGCGTGGCTGCCGCCCTGGAGCCAGCCCGCCTCGAACAGGGCGGGCACGTCGTCGGCCTGCACCGGGCCGTAGGCCATGCGGCCCGCGGGCGTGAGGACTTCGACCATGGGTTCGAGCCAGAGCAGTCCGCGCGAGCCGTTGCGCACGATGCGCACGGCTTGGCCGCGGCGCGCCGATTCCGCTTCGATGGCGCGGACGACGTCTTCCGCCCCTACGGCGAGCGCGGCGGCGTCCCGGGGGACATAGACGGTGACGGGCTGGGCCGTGGCGGGCGAGGCGGCGGTCATGACGCCTCCTTCACATAGCCAAGGATGGTATCGAAGCGCTGCGGCGTCAGGCGCGCGTAGGGCACGCCGTCCACAAGCATGGCCGGCGATTGCGCGCACAGGCCCAGGCAATAGACCGGTTCGAGCGTGAACGCGCCATCGCTGCTGGTCGCGTGGAAATCGCAGCCGAGCTTCTGGCGCGCATGGTCGGCAATGCGTTCGCCGCCCATGGCCTGACAGGATTCGGCGCGGCACACTTCCACTACATGCCGGCCCGGCGGCGTTTGCCGGAACAGCGGGTAGAACGTGATCACGCCATGCACTTCGGCGCGCGATAGGTTCAGGGCTTCCGCGATAGGCGCCACGGCCTCGGGCGGGATACAGCCCAGCTCGCGCTGCACGGCGTGCAGGATGGGCAGAAGCGCGCCCGGCATGTTTTTGTGCGCGGCGACCGCGCGCGCGGCCGCCGCGATGGCGGGATGATCGGACTGCGCCGCGATCTCGTGCGCCAGTTCTCCTCCGCGGGCGCCTGCATTCGATGCCAGGTCCGCCCTGGCTTGGCCTTCTCGCATGGTCACTCCTGTAGATAGCCGGATCGCCGCCGAAGCGCTGCGCGCTTTGCCCTCCAGGGGGCGAAGCTGGCGGGCCGGCGGGGCCGGATCCGCTGCGCCGCTTCGGTGGCGACTGCTTACCTTTGTGCGCCGAGCTCCTTAATATGTTTTTTGGAACATAATATGGATGGCCCTATTGGCGCCGTCGTCTCTTGGGCGGCACGCTAACACTGAAAGTAGAGGGGTTCAATATGAAAAGAATTGCAGGTAAGTGCAGGCTGCGCCGCAATCGGAGAAGTGAGGCATGAGCGCGGGCGGATTCCGCATTGCGTTGCGGCCGGGGTGGTGGCTGATGCACGACGAGCGCCATGACGGCGTGCCGCTGCAGGAAGTGCTGGCGCTGCTGTCCGCCATCGACGCCGTAGGGCATATCGCGGGCGCGTGCCGGGCGTGCGGGGTGTCGTACCGGCATGCATGGGGCATATTGCGCCATTTCGAAACGGTGTTCGGGACGCCGCTGCTGGTCACGCGGCGGCGGCAGGGGACCGAGCTTTCGCCCTTCGCACAGCGGCTGCTGTGGGCCAACCGCCGCATCGAGGCGCGCCTGATGCCCATGCTGGACAGCCTGGCCTCCGAGCTGCAGGAAGACCTGGAGCGGCTGCTGCCCGAAAGCGGGCCCCACCTGCGGCTGCACGCCAGCCATGGCTTTGCCGTGGAAGCGCTGATGCAGCACATGAGCGACCGCCGGCCCGGACTGGAATTGCGCTATCGGACCGGCACCGAAGCGCTTGCCTCGCTCGATGCCGGCGAGTGCGACCTGGCGGGTTTCCAGGTGCCGCAAGGCGACTTCGAGCCAGCCATGCTGCGGCACTACTCGCAATGGCTGAATCCTTCGGAACATCTGCTGATTCATCTGGCGGTGCGCAATACCGGCCTGTTCGTGACGGCCGGCAATCCCAAGAAGATCCACGGGGTGGCCGACCTGGCTCGCGCAGACGTGCGTTTCGTAAACCGCCAGATCGGCTCCAGCACCCGGCACCTGGTCGAACTGATGCTCAAGCAGCTCGGCATTCCGGTGACCCGCGTGCACGGCTACGAGAACAGCGAGTTCACGCACATGGCCGTGGCCGCCCATATCGCAAGCGGCATGGCCGATGCCGGCATCGGCGTGGAAACGGCGGCGCACCGTTTCGGCCTGGATTTCATCCTGCTGGCGCGCGAGCGCTATTTCTTCGCGATCCGCAAGACCGCGTTGGAGCAGCCCGCGATGCAGGCCTTGCTCGCCATCATGCGCGGCGCCGACTACAAGGGTTATGTGGGACAGCTGGTGGGATACGACGCCACCGAGACGGGCCGCATCCAGACCGTGAGCGAGGCGTTCGGCTGATCGCCGGGGATGGGGATGGCGCTATGATGGAGACACCATGTCGAAAGTGATCTTCCTGACCGATCAGCGCGCGCCCGGCACGGCCGACGGCATTGCCGGCGCGGCGAGCCTGCCGGCGCCCGGTCAGGCGGCCACCGACGCGCGCGGCCGTCCGCTGCGCGATTTGCGCATCTCGGTCACAGACCGCTGCAACTTCCGCTGCACGTATTGCATGCCGCGCGATACCTTCGACAGCAACCATGTGTTCCTGCCGCACGCGCAACTGCTTTCCTTCGAGGAAATTGCGCGCACCGCCGCCGTGTTCGCGCGGCTGGGAGTGCGCAAGATCCGCCTGACGGGCGGCGAGCCGCTGCTGCGCAAGAATATCGAAGCGCTGGTCGGCATGCTGGCGGCGCTGCGTACGCCGGATGGCCAACCGCTGGAATTGACCTTGACGACCAACGGCAGCCTGCTGGCGCGCAAGGCCGCCGCGCTGAAGGCCGCCGGCCTGACGCGCGTGACCGTCAGCATGGACGCGCTGGATCCCGCCCTGTTCGCGCGCATGAGCGATACCGACTTTCCCGTGGCGGAAGTCCTGCGCGGCATCGATGCGGCGGCGCAAGCCGGCCTGGCCCCGGTCAAGGTCAACATGGTCGTGCGGCGCGGCATGAACGACGACCAGATCCTGCCCATGGCGCGGCATTTCCGCGGAACGGGCCACATCCTGCGCTTCATCGAGTACATGGACGTGGGCAGCACCAACGGCTGGAACATGGCGGAAGTGCTGCCCAGCGCCGAAGTGCTGGCCCGCATCGGCGCCGAGCATCCGCTGACGCCGCTGGAAACCGAAACCATGGGGCGAGTCGCCGAACGCTGGGCCTACGCGGACGGCGCGGGCGAAATCGGCGTCATCTCCAGCGTCACGCACGCCTTCTGCGAAGGCTGTACGCGGGCGCGGCTGTCGCCGGAGGGGCGTCTGTTCCTTTGCCTGTTCGCCAGCCGCGGCTACGATCTGCGCGCCCTGATCCGCGGCGGCGCGGACGACGAAGGCCTGGCCGCGGCGATCGCCGGCATCTGGTCCGGCCGCGCCGACAACTATTCCGAGCGGCGGGTGCTCGCGACCCGCGACGCGCAGGCCGAGCCAAAAATCGAAATGAGCTACATCGGCGGCTAGGGCCGGGAGCGCAGACTGTGAAGGCAGCGGAAATCGGCGGTCTGATCCTGGCCGGGGGCCGCGGCGCCCGCATGGGGGACGTCGACAAGGGACTGGTGCCGCTGGACGGCCGTCCGCTGGTGGCGCACGTCCGGGCCCGCCTGGCCCCGCAGGTCGGCGCCATCTGGGTCAGCGCCAATCGGAATGCCGACCGCTACGCCGAATACGGGCGGGTCGTGGCCGACATGCCGGCGCATGCCGGATGGCAGGGGCCGCTGGCCGGGGTGGCGGCGGGCCTGTCCGCCGCGACGCTGCCATGGATCGCCACCGTGCCGTGCGATACGCCGTTCCTGCCGCCGGATCTGGTGTCGCGGCTGGCCCAAGGCCTGGCGCGGTCATGGGAAAACGCGCGTGGCGATACCCATTCGGATGCCGACCCCGATACCGCGCCGCGCATCGCCGTGGCAAGCGCGGGGGGACGCAGGCAGGCAGTCTGCATGTTGCTGCCGCGCGCGCTGCTGCCCGATCTTCTTGATTTCCTGGCTTCGGGCGGACGCAAGGTCGAGGCATGGCAAACGCGTGCCGGCTGCGTGGAAGTGCCTTTCGACGATGCGCCCGGCGCGTTCATGAACGTGAACACGCCGGGCGACCTGATCGCGGCTCGCGGTCAGGACAACCAGTGCTGGAAGTCGTAATAGGCGACTTTTTCGCCATCGTAGACGGCGCGGCCGGTGGGGATGCGGGCCAGCCCGGTGGCCCAGGGCAGGGAGCTCACGACGCCGGACCCCTGCTTTTCGAAGGCATGCAGTTCACCCACGCCGCCCGCGTTCACGATACGGCGCACACGCAGGAATTCCTCGCGGCTATCCTGACGCGGCGTCTCGGTGCGCAGCGCCAGGTGGCTGACCTGCGGGAAAAGATCGCGCCGGCCCTGCATGCGCCGCAGCAGCGGCGAGACCAGCACGGCGAAGACCGCGAAGGCCGATACCGGATTGCCGGGCAGGCAGACGATGGGCTTGCCCTCGACGTGCGCCATCGCAACCGGTTTGCCCGGCTTCATGCGCACGCGCCAGAGGTCCAGCGACGCGCCCAGGCTCTCCAGGACGGGCTTGACCAGGTCCTTGTCGCCCACCGATACGCCGCCGATGCTGACGACCAGGTCGCACTCCCGCGTCAGCGTCTGGAAGGCCGACTTCAGCGCGGCTTCATTGTCCGCCGCGTGCAGCACCTGTTCGGCACGTGCGCCCATGTTCTCGACCAGCGCGGCCAGCATCGCGCCATTGGAGTTGTAGATCTGGTGGCTCGCGCGCGGCGCGCCCGGCTCGACCAGTTCATCGCCGGTGGTCAGGATACCGACCCGCACGGCCGGGTGCACGGGGATGCGCGCGACGCCTTGCGAGGCGAGCAGGGCGATCTGCGCGGGGCCGATCCGTGTGCCGGCCGGCAGCAGGGGCGTGCCGGCGGCGGTGTCTTCGCCCCGGCGGCGCACGTGCTGACCCGGACGCGGCGGCTGCAGGATCTCCACGTGACCATCCGCCTCGCGGGTGTCCTCCTGCATCACTACGGTATCCGCACCCGGCGGCAGCAGGCTGCCCGTGAACAGGCGGGCGGCATGGCCCGGCTTCAGGGGGGCGGGCGCCTGTCCGGCATAGACGACCTGGCCGATCGGCAACCGCGCGCCGTCGCGGAAGTCGGCATGGCGCAGGGCATAACCATCCATCGCGCTGTTGTCGGCCGGGGGCAGATCCAGCGTTGCGGTCAGGTCCCGGGCCAGCACCAGCCCCATGGCGTCGCGCAGCGGCAGGTCCACGGCCGCGGTGGGCAGGGGTGCGCCGTTGGCCAGGCGCGTCTGGGCGTCGTCGAATTCCAGCATCTCAATGTCCACGGTCCTTCATCAGCGCTTCCTTCACCTTGCTCAGATGCGAGGCGAAGTTGCACGGCTTGTGGCGGCTGTCCAGCTGTTCGCGCAGGATGTGCTTCCAGGCGGTTTCGCAGGCGCTCGTGGAGCCGGGCAGGCAGAAGATCAGGGTGTCGTTGGCAACGCCCGCCAGCGCGCGCGACTGGATGGTGGAGCTGCCGATTTCCTGGTGCGAGATGTGCCGGAACAGTTCGCCGAAGCCCGGGATTTCCTTGTCCAGCAGGGCGGTCACGGCCTGCGGCGTGCAATCGCGATGCGAAAAACCGGTGCCGCCGGTAATCAGGATCACCTGCACTTCGGGGTCGGCGATCCAGTCGCTGAGCACGCGGCGGATCAGATAAACGTTGTCCTTGACCAAGTCGCGCCGCACGCAATCGTGCCCGTCGCGCGCCAGGTTTTCCGCCAGCCAGTTGCCGCTGGTGTCGTTGCCGGCCGTGCGCGTATCGCTGACCGTCAGAACCGCGCAAGCCAGTGATACCTTCTTGTCGTCTTTCAGCTCGCTCATCTGCTTTCCTTTAAGCCGGTCGCCCCGGCGTCCCACGAATTGCCGGCCGTGCCGGGTCTCCATGAATCAGCCGGCGGCGCCGGCGTCCCACGAATCGGTCCTGTCCTGGTCGGATTGACGTTGTTCGACCCAGAAGCTGCGTCCGCTGGCCAGCGTTTCGCGCTTCCAGAATGGCGCGCGCGTCTTCAGCGCGTCGATGATGTATTCACAGGCCCGGAAGGCATCGCCGCGGTGGGCGCTGGCCGCGCCGACAAAGACGATCTGCGCGTTGCGCGAGAGCGCGCCGACACGGTGCGCGATGACGAAATCGATGACCTGCCAGCGCGACATGGCCTGCACGCCGATGGCCTCGAGCTCGCGTTCGCACATGCCGGGATAGTGCTCGAGGAACAGCGTTTCGGTTGCTTCCTCTGGGGAGAAATCGCGAACGTAGCCGGTGAAGGTGACGATCGCGCCCGCGGCGGGACCGGCGCGCCGGCGCAATTCGGCCATCAGGGCCGCCGCGTCGAAGTCGGCTTCCTGTACGACGACCATGGCCTCAGCCTCCGGTAACGGGTTCGAAAACGGCCACTTCGTCCCCCGCGCGGATGGTGACGCCGGGCTTGGCGTGCGTCTGGTTGACCGCCAGTTTCAGCCGCGTGGCGGGCGCCAGCTGCGGGTAGCGCCGCTCCAGGCTGTCCAGCAGCGCGTGGCCCGTGATGGTGGCGCCTTGCAGCGGCCAGGGCTCGGCACGGCGGCCGGTCAGTTCGGCGACGCGCGCAAAGTACAGAATGTTGATGGCCGGATTCAGGCCGGGTTCTATGTTCGATCCGCTCACCGCGCACCCCTGGGACGTGGGCCAGAATTCAATCCGCACGCCGCTTCGGCGCCGTCGGCGCACGCGCGGCCAGGGCCTCGCGCCGGCGGTGCAAGCGCTGCGCCAGCCATGAGGGCGGCGCCGGCGGAACTGAAGCATTCTACTCCGTCGGGCAGTGCGCGATGCTGAAGCGCAGGGCCGCGAAACGGTATTGCGCGGGTTCGCCGTGCGCCCCGCGCTCGCGGATCCCGGCATCCGGCCCTTCAGGGCTGGGCGTGCCATTCCCCGCTTTTTCCGCCGGCCTTGTATTCCAGGCGCACCTGCTCGATGACGATGCCCTTGTCGGCCGCCTTGCACATGTCGTAGATGGTCAGCGCAGCGACGCTGCAGGCGGTCATGGCTTCCATTTCCACGCCGGTGCGGAAATCGGTGCGGCAGGTCGCGCGGATATCGATGCTGTGCGCGGCGTCGTCCAGGGCGAAGTCCACGCCCACGAAAGACAGCGGCAGGCTGTGGCACAGGGGGATCAATTCCGCGCAACGCTTGGCGGCCAGCATGCCGGCCACGCGCGCGGTGTTCAACACTTCGCCCTTGCCCTGCCCCGGCTGCGTCAGCAGGCCGTAGGCGGTGGCGTTCATGCGTACCCGGGCGGCGGCGATGGCGACGCGGGCGGTGACGGTCTTGCCGCCGACGTCGACCATGCGGACCTGGCCCGATTCATCGAGATGGCTCAAGGCGGGAAGCGGATTCGGCATGCTGATGCGCCCGTGCGCCGGGCCTGTTCAAGATTTGAAACGAAATCGCGGCCACCCCGTAATTCATGATGCGCCGCGACGCCAACCGCCGCCATCAGGGCCTTGCGGCGCGCCTATGATAATGGACGCCACCAGGCGCGGGGGCGATAATGCCGCCAACTTTGATAGGAGGTCCCTCGATGCCCTTGCGTTTGCCCCGTATCCGAATCACGCGGCGTCTTTTGCGGATAACGGGGTATGTAGTGGGATGCATAGTCCTGCTGATGGCGCTGGCGGCATGGCAGGTTCCCGAATTCACGCGGCGCGCCCTGACGCGCGATGTGGCGGGAATGCTGGGCCGAGAGGTCCAGGTCGGCAAGATCACCTTCAATCCGTTCACGCTTACGTTGCGGGCGCATGACTTGTCCATTGCGCAGCCGGGCGGGGCGCAGCCCTTGTTTTCCCTGGCTCAAGCCGATGTCAGCGCATCGTGGAAGTCTTTGTACCGGTTCGCGCCGGTGGTGGATTTCCTGATCCTGCGCGAGCCGCGGCTGGCCCTGGTGCGCGACGCCCGCGCGCATTTCAATTTCTCCGATGTGCAGGAAAAGCTTGCCTCCATGGCGGCGTCCGAGCCGCAGCCCGAGCCCAAGGAAGAGGACAAGGGACTGCCCCGGTTCTCGCTCAACAATATGCGGCTGGAGAACGGCGCCATCACCCTGGACGACCAGGTCACGGGCCGCAAGCAGGTCATCGACGAAATCGCCCTGGGCGTGCCGTTCATTTCGAACTTCGGCTACGCGACGGATATCGACGTGCTGCCCAAGTTCCATGCGCGCATCAATGGCAGCCCATTCGACTTGAACGGCACGGCGCGGCCGTTCGACGTGGTGCCGTCGTCCACGCTGGATGTCGTCTTTTCCGGCCTGGACCTGGAAAAGTGGGCCGACGCCTGGGGCGTGCCGCTGCCGGTCAAGCTGGCGCACGGCATGCTGGATTCCGACCTGCGCATCGCGTTCGAGCAGCCCAGGGACGCGGCGCCGAAGCTGCGCGTGACGGGCGGCGTGACGCTGCGGGATATCGACGTGCGCGAGGCCTCCGGCGAAAACCTGGCCGCGTGGCAAGCGCTGAACGTGCGCGGCATCGATGCGCTGCCGCTGGACCGCCAGGTGCAGGTCGGCGAAGTCGAATGGGTTGACCCGCGCATCCAGACGCAGCGCTATGCCGACCAGCGCATCAACTGGCTGGACGTCATCGACAAGCTGCAGCGGCTGGGCGCCGGGGCGAGCACCGACGGGCCGGCCACGGTGTCAACGGTCAAGACCGCCGCGGCGCCCAGAATCGCCACCGACGGCTCGGGTGGCGCGGCGCCTGCGGCAGCCCCCGCCGCGGCAGAGAAATCGGCCGCGCCTGCATCCGCGACGTCCGCGACGTCCGCGACGTCCGCGACGTCCGCGACGTCCCCGGCGCCTGCAACACCCACAACCCGCGCGACGTCGACGGCCCCCGCAACACCCGCGACGCCCGCAACGACCGCGACGCCTGCAACGACTGCGACGCCCGCAACGACCGCGACGCCTGCAACGACTGCGACGCCCGCAACGACTGCGGCGCCTGCAACATCTGCAACGCCCGGGGCACCCGCGGCGCCTCCCACGGCAGCCGCCGTGGCGGCCGATCCGTGGCGCGTCAATGTGGACAAGGTATCCGTGGTCAATGGGCAGGTCCGCTTGCGAGACGCGCCCACGGGCACCGATTACACGCTGGAAAAGCTCGCCGTGGCGATCACGCACGTCCAGCTGCCGCAGCCCAAGGACCAGCCCATCGCCATGCAGCTGGGCATGGAGAATCCCGACGGCGCGACGCTGCAGGCGTCCGGCGGCGTCATCCTGCAGCCGCTGGCATTGAACCTGGATGTGAAGGCAGCGCAGCTGCCGCTTGCGCCATTTGCCAATGCCGTGCGACAGGCCGCGCCGGTGACCTTGCTGGCGGGGCGGGCAGGGGCGTCGGCCAGGATCGACGTGACCGACCGCAATGGCGTTTATGCCTTCCAGGCCACGGGGGTGAAGCTCGACCTGGCCGATGTCTCGGCCAGGGACGAGTCCCTGAAGCCGTCCGTGACCGTCGCGCTGAAGACCTTGTCGGCCAGCGTCGATCGCTTCGCGCTGGGTCCCGGCGCATCGAAGTTCGATCTGCGCGGCACGGGCATCCTGGGCGAAGGCGCCCTGTCGTCGCAAGGCAGCTTCACCCTGCAGCCGCTCGGGGTGAAGGCCCGCGTCGACCTTTCCAATCTGAATGTCGCGCAGTTGGCGCCGTACGCGGCGTCGAGCCTGAACGCCACCGTGCGGTCCGTCCGCGTTGGCGCCAAGGGCGACGTGGATTTCGCCGCCGCCCAGGGCGCTTCCCCGATGAAGGTGTCGTGGAAGGGCGGGGTGGACGTGTCGGACCTGAATCTTCAGGATCGCGTCAACCGCGCCGATTTTCTGGCCTGGAAAACGCTGAGCCTGCGCAACATGGCGATCTCGCTGGCGGGCAGCAAGCCCGACATCGATCTGGGAGACGTGACGCTGGACAACTTCTACGGCAACGTGCTGCTGAATGCGCAGGGCCGGCTGAATGTGCTCGACCTGATCGCCGAGCCCGGCAAGGCGGGCGGTTCCATCACCCAGGACACCCAGAGCCGCGCGGCGCCGCCGCCTTCGCCAGCCAGGCAGGGCGCGATGCCTGATATCGCGGTGCGCAGCGTCACCTTGAAGAACGGCCGCGCCACGTTCAACGACCGATTCGTCCGTCCCAACTACACGGCGGAGCTTTCCGCCATCGAAGGGTCGGTGTCGGCCGTGTCCTCCACCAATCCGCGGCCCGCCAAGGTGAGCGTCAAGGGGCGGGTGTATCGCACCGCGCCGCTTTCCATCAGCGGTATCGTCCAGCCCTTCGCCAAATACCTGACGCTGGACATCAAGGCGTCGGCCCGCGGGGTTGATCTGCCGCGCTTCACCACCTACTCGTCCAAGTATGTCGGCTACCCCATCGAGCGCGGCAAGCTCTCGCTGGACGTCGAATATCGCATCAAGGACCGCGAGCTGCAGGCCAGCAACCGCGTGCAGCTGGATCAGCTGACCTTCGGTCCCAAGAGCAACAGCCCGCAGGCCACTACCTTGCCCGTGATGCTCGCCGTCGCATTGCTGAAAGACAGGAACGGCAATATCGACATCAACCTGCCGGTGTCGGGTTCGCTCGACGATCCCAATTTCTCGGTGGGCGGCATCATCGTGCGGGTGATCGGCAACCTCATCGTCAAGGCGGTGACGTCACCGTTCAGTCTGCTTACCTCCGCCTTCGGCGGGGGCGACGAGCTGTCCTATGTCGCGTTCGAACCGGGCCGCGCGACGCTGAGCGACGACGCGAAGGAAAAGCTGAAGAAACTGGCCACCGCGCTGAACGACCGCCCGTCCTTGAAGATGGACATCGCCGGCCGCGCCGATCCTGCCACCGACGAAGCCGGGCTGCGCCAGGCGTGGGTCGATGCACGGATCCGCGCCGCCCGCGCGCGCGCCACCGGTAAAAGCGGCCGGCTGGATCCGGACGCGCCGTTGTCGGCGGCCGACCGGGCCAAGTACCTGGAGGCCGCCTACGACAACACCAAGATGGAGAACAAGCCCCGCAATTTCATCGGCATCGCAAAGTCGCTGCCGCCCGACCAGATGGAAGCGCTGATGCGCGCGGCCGCGCCGGTCGGGGAGGAGGCCTTGCGCGAATTGGCCGACGCGCGCGCGCAGGCGGCCTACGAGCAGCTGCAGCAGGACGGCGCGCCGATGGACCGTATTTTCATGGTCGCGCCCAACCTTTCCGCCGAAGGAATCAAGGACGACGGCGCCCCGAACCGGGTAGAGTTCTCCCTGAAGCGGTAAATTGGTTCTTTCCTTCCTTAACTGGAGATCGTTCATGTCCATCAAAGTCGGCGACCGGGTTCCGGACGGCACCCTGACCGAATTCATCGAAATCGAGGCCGAGGGCTGCACCCTGGGCCCCAACAGCTTCCAGGTGGCCGACCTGGTCAAGGGCAAGAAAATCGTGGTGTTCGCCGTGCCGGGCGCCTTCACGCCGACGTGCTCCGCCAAGCACCTGCCCGGCTTCGTCGAAAACGCCGACGCCTTCAAGGCCAAGGGCGTGGACGAAATCTGGTGCGTTGCGGTGAACGACGCCTTCGTCATGGGCGCGTGGGGCCGCGAGCAGAAGAGCGCCGGCAAGGTCCGCATGCTGGCCGACGGCTCGGCCACCTGGACCAAGGCGCTGGGCCTGGAGCTGGACCTGAACGCGCGCGGCATGGGCGTGCGTTCGCAGCGCTACGCCATGGTGCTGGAAGACGGCGTCGTCAAGAAACTCAATATCGAGGCCCCGGGCAAATTCGAGGTCAGCGACGCCCAAACCATGCTGGCGCAATGCTGACGCCGCGTTCCCCGCTTTATTGAGTATCGCCATCGGAGAGCCGCCTCGCGCGGCTCTCGCCTTTCTCCTGGCACCATGTACGCCACCATCTCGTCGTTTTCCTCGCTGTATGCCGCCGCGCTGCTGATGTTGTGCGGTACCGGCCTATTCAATACCTTCATGGGGCTGCGGCTCACCGCCCAGTCCGTCAGCGCCTTCTGGGTGGGCCTGCTGATCGCCGGCTATTACCTGGGTCTGGTCTGCGGCGCGCGGCTGGGGCACCGGCTGCTGATCCGCGTGGGCCACATCCGCGCCTTCGTTGCCTGCGCCGCCATCGCCGCCGTGATGGTGCTGGCCCAGGCGTCGCTGGAACTGCTGCCCTTGTGGCTGGCGTTCCGCATCATTGCCGGCGTGGCGATGGTGACGCAGTTCATGGTGATCGAAAGCTGGCTGAACGAGCAGACGGAGAACCGGCTGCGCGGGCGGGTCTTTTCCGTGTACATGCTGGTGTCCGGCCTGGGGACGGTGCTGGGGCAGCTGTGCCTGACGCTGTTTCCGACGCTGGATCTGCGGCCCCTGACGCTGGTGGCGGTGTTCCAGATTCTGTGCCTGGTTCCCATCGCGCTCACGGCCCGATCGCACCCCGCCACGCCGGTGCCCGCGCCGCTGGACCTGAAGTTCTTCGCCCGCCGCGTGCCGCTCTCGCTCACCGTGCTGTTCGTGGCCGGCATGTTGTCGGGCGGATTCTATGGGCTCGCGCCGGTGTATGCCGCGCGGCACGGGTTTTCCAATGCCGAGGTCGCCGTTTTCGTTGCCGCGACCGTCACGGCGGGCCTGCTGTCGCAGTTCCCCATGGGCTGGCTGTCCGATCGCGTGAACCGGGCCGGGCTGATCCGTTTCAATGCGGCCCTGCTGACGGTGCTGCCCGTCCTGATGTGGGGCTGGATCGCCTTGCCCTTCGCGCTGATGCTGCTGCTGTCCTGCGTGTTCGGCGTGCTGCAGTTCACGCTGTATCCGCTGGGCGCGGCGTTCGCCAACGACCACATGGAACCCGAGCGCCGGGTCGGGCTCAGCGCGATCCTGTTGATGGCCTACGGCATCGGCGCCTGCATCGGCCCCTTGATCGCCGGCGGCATGATGTCGCTGGCCGGGCCGAACATGTACTACGTATTCATCTCGGGCTGCGCGCTGGTGCTGGTCCTGACGGTGCGCCCGATGCGCGTGACGCACGAACACCAGGTGGAAGAGGCGCCAGTGCATTTCGTCGCCATGCCGGACACGCTGCAAAGCTCGCCCGCCGCTGTCGCGACGCTCGACCCGCGGGTGGATCCGGACGTCGACCAGACCCTGCGCATGGTGGAGCCGCAGCCCGACGTGGTGGAGCCTCCGCGTCCCGCCGGGCCGGAGCCGGCGGCCGGGGCCGACCCCGCCCCCGCGAACGAAGGCGATGCCGCGCCCGGATTCGCGGTGCAGGCCGAGGCCGGCGAGGACGCCGCGATGGGGCAGGAGGGCGCCTGGACGGGCGAGGCGCGCCGGGCGGGCGGCGCCTGACACGGCGGTACCGCCGCTGGCTTGCCGCAGGCGTCCCCGCCCGGGGCGCCGGGCCCGCCGGGCACCCAGCCGCATTCTATCTATCGGCCCGATAGACGCGACCTATGCCGGGCCGATTATTCATTTCAATGGAAATATCATTTCGTATTCCTAGGGTTTATCCCTAGGGCTTGGCGGCGCAGAATGCAGTCCATCGGGAACAGCAACGGACATCGCGAAACCCCTCTCCCTCCCCTTCGCGGTGTCCGTCCCGACCATCAACAGGACTAAGGAGTACTGCCATGCAAGCCAAGACCATCATTTCCGCCGTCGTCCTTTCCTTTGCCGCCATCGGCGCCGCCCAGGCCGCCAACAGCGAGCCGAACAATGTTCCGTTCCAGGGCGTGTACGGCCAGGCCGATAGCGGCGTCAGCCGCGACCAGGTGATCGCCGAGCTGCAACAGGCGCGCGCCGCCGGTCTCGCCGGCAACAACGGCGACATCGACAACGTGCCGTTCACCGCCCAGGCGGACAGCGGCGTCACCCGCGCGCAAGTCGTGGCGGACATCGACCGCGGCAATACCTCGACCAGCATCGCGTTCGGCGATCTGAACAACCAGCCTTTCCAAGGTGTGTAAGCACCGGCGGGCGATCGCGTTCGCTCGCGCCAGCGGCAGACGCCGCCGCGCTTTGTCGGAAGGATGATGAGCCCCGCATTGCGGGGCTTTTTTTGTTTGCGCCCGGTCAATCATCGTCAACGAGGCGCGGGCGATATCCGGATGCCGCTGCGGCGCATGCCTATCGCGCCCGCCGATCGCGCTATTGGAACGTGTGCGATATCGACGCGGGCTGTCCGGGCTTGACGGTCAGGGTCATGTGGAAGTCCGGGTTGGCGTTGTTGCGCAGCGTGATGCGATGCTCGCCGGGGGGGAGCGATAGGCTGTTCAAGGGCGGGCTGACGCCGCGCGAGCGGCCATCGACCAGGATCTCGCCCCACGGCCGGATGGAGACGGATACGGCTACCGGGGTTTTGGACGGGGGCCGGGCGGCCGGCGCGCCGGCCGTTTGAGAAAGCTTCGCGGGCGAAGTGGCGGTCGGGGCCGGGGCCGGGCTGGGGATTCCCGACTCGGCCGGGGCGCCGGCGGAAGCGGTTTGCATGGGCGGCGCGGGATTGGCGAGATGGGGGGGATTGGCGGGATTCGTGGGGTTCAGGTCTGCGGCCGCGGGCCCTTGGGAAGCCGGCGTCGCGGCCATTGGACCGGGCGAGGCCGACGGAGGCGCATTGGCGGCGATGGAGGCGCCTTCCACGGTTCCCGGCGCCGAGACCGGCGGCGCCTGCGTCGCAGAGGTCACCCGCTCGGCGGGGCCGGCGGCGCCGGGCGAGTCGGTCGCATCTGCGCCGATCCGGCCCTCGGCCATCGCCGCCGGCGCTTGCATGGCGTCCGGTGCTGGCGCGCGCGGCCCCGCATCCGCGCGGGTTTCCGTGGCCGCCACGATAGGCGCCGGCGTATCGGGCGTGTGGCGCAGCCAGACGTAGAAGGCGAGCGCGGCCGCGGCGGCGACCGCCAGCGCCGCCAGAAGCGCTGGCCGCTTGCCGCCTTCGGGGCCGCCTGTCCCTGTCCCGAAACGCTGCGCGCGCGCCACGCCGACATCGCCATCGCCGTTGCCTGGCGCGCCGGCGGGGTCGGCAAGCGCCATCGCGACGGGGATGGCGCGGGCGGCGGGGGAAACCGGGCGGTCCGGCGCAACTGCGACCGTTGCGGATTGCGCCATCGCGGCGGGCGATGCCGTTGGCGCATGGGCGGCGGAGGGCGCTGCCGCCGCGGGCACCGCCGCCGCCGTTGGCGCCACCGCCGCCGCGGGCGCCGCCGCCGCTGGCACCACCGCCGCCGCCGGCACGGCCGCCGCGCCCCGCGGGACGAGCTGCAAAGCCTCTGCAAGCGCCTCGACGGTGCGCGGCCGCGCATGGGGATCCAGCGCCAGCCCCTGATCGATGACGGCGCAGAACGCCTGTTCCTGCGGCCCGTGCCGTTGCGCCAGCGGCACGTAGTCGTCGATCACGCAGCGCGCCAGCGCGGCAGGCGGGGGCGACCCGGTCATCAGCGCGCAGGCGGTGGCGCACAGCGCATAGACATCCGTCCATGGGCCGCAAGGCGTATCGGGGTCGTCCGTGTACTGTTCAAACGCCGCGTAGCCCGCACGGCGCGGCGCGTCGTCCGCATTGAGCGGGCGCTGCAGGGGCCGGGTGAGCAGGCGCGCCTGGCCTGTTTCGTCCAGGGCGATCGTCGCCGGCGCGATATCGCCGTGGGCCCGTCCGGTGCGATGCAGCTCGGCCAGGCCGGCGGTCAGGTCGGCAAGGATGCCGCGGACCCGGTCCGGGGTCATGCCCCCCGTTGCCGCATGGCGTTCCAGGGTATGGCGCGTTGCGTCGGGCGCCGGCGACGGCTGGGCCCTTTCCTGCGCGCCATGCACGAGCGGGGCATCGCCCGGCGGCGGCTCGGATCCCGCCGCGAGCGGATGGGGGGCGGACGAGGACGAGGACGAGGACGAGGGGTCGCGGAACAAGGCCATCTTCGGACTCCGGATCTTGCGCGTCAGGGCCGCCACGTGGGCAGCGAGGAAAACAGGCGGGTGAACAGCGTGGCGTTCAGCGCGCCGCCATGCACATAGGTCTGCAGCGCGGCGCCGTCGGCCTGGTTGGTCCACCAGTAGCTGGTGTGCGAGCTGGGGTTGAAGCAGAAGGAAAGATCGGGCCAGGCAGAAAGCGCCGACACCGGCGTCAGGGGCGCGGGGGCCTGCTCCAGGCCGGCGTTCAGGATCTCCATGATGTCGCTGCCCGCCGAAGCGCGCGCGCGCGCGGGCGGCGTGCTGGGCAGGGTCACGACCATCAGGGAGCGGTCGAATACGTCCGCCGTGCAGCCGTGGCGCACGGCGGCCAGCACGTTGGCGCCGATTTCGCGGTAGTAGGGGTCGGCGCCGTCCAGCAGGGCGCGGTGATATTCGTCCTCGCGCAGCGGCAGGGCGACGCAAAGCGGATAGCCGCGTCCCACGCGGTCGCGGCTGGGAGCAATGCAGCCGAACTGCGCCACGCCGGCCCCCAGCCCGGCCGGGATGGCGAAGTTCCAGATCGGCGCGGCGGCGAAGCCCCGCGCCGCATGGACGCCGGCCGTCTGCCTGATCGCCGCGACGCCGTGCTGCAGCCAGCGGTCCCACCAGCCGATGAGCTCGCGCGACAGCCGCCGATGCACGAAATCGCCCGCGGCGGGGATCTTGCCGTACCAGCCCAGCCGCCCTCTCAGCTCCGCGCCGCTCACCGTTGTCATCCCCTTGGTTCCTGTCCGATGTTCCGTGCCGCCATGGCCCGCGCCACGCATCAGGTCCGCCCCGGGCATGCGTAGCCTTGCATCTCGGGAAGATGAAACGGGCTTTTCACGCTGCTGGCGGTGATCTCCAGCACGACCTTGCGGCCGCCGAAGTCGAAGGTGGCGATCGTCGTTTCCGGCGACTTGCCCCGGCTGAGCTGCGCCTTGTCCAGCATCCGGTTCAGCGCCCACGGCCCCGATGTCGTCATCCCGGCCGTTCCCGTCTGCGGCGTCAATTCGATGGCAACCTGGTTGGAACCGCGCGGCCCGGGCCATTGCACCGTCGTCGCCATTTGCGGACCGTGCGCGTAGCGCACCGTCTGGCCGTCCACGTCCATCAGGAATTGCGTGATGCCGGCATCCATCTCCAGCGGCCGGATGGAGACCCGGAACGAGGGCATGGGGTTGCCCGCGGTGAAATAGACGTCGCGAATGACGCCGGCCTTCTGGAAGGCGTCCAGATAGGACGGCGTGGGTCCGGCCTTGCCGTCGATGCCGGGCTTGAAGCGCCAGCGTGGCCCCGACACGTCGATCTGGCTGACCAGGTTCTTCTGGAAAAAATCGTCCATCATGCCGTTGGGCGCGAACAGGCGCGCCATGTCGTTGGGCGCCACGTCGCGCGCCGATTGCGGCGCGAAGGGATAGCGGCCGGCGATCGACTGGCGGCAGAACAACCCGATGGTCGCCGATACGGTTTCGCCCATGCGTTCGCGCGCCACGCCGGATACCTGGCCCGAGGCGTTGACCGAAAGCGTGTTGAGCAGATCCCGCACCGGTTCAGGCATGCGTCCGGCTTCCGCCTGCAGCTTGGTGACCACGTCCGAAGCCGGGGCGGGGCTGGCGCTGCGCAAGGCGGCGTCGGCCGCGGTCAGATAGGTGTACAGCTCATTGATTAGCCCCGTGGTGGCGGCGATGGGCGCGGGCGCGCCGGCGCCGCCGCCTTGCGTCAGCCGCCGATAGGGTTCGAAGTGCTGGTCGACGATGCGTTCCAGCTTTTCGTCGCTGGCGTCGGCCCGCGTCGCAGCTCCCGGGCCGGCCGGTCCGAACATCTGCTCGAGCGCGTCGCGGGTGCTGCTGACGCGTTCACGCGCCTGATCCATCAGCGAGCGCGCATCCGTGCCGCTGTCGCGCAGCAAGGTCGTTTCGCGGGCCACGCCGCGCACCAGCTGCGCCAGCGGCGAGTCGGGCGCGGACAGCGTGCGCGCCATCTGTATGTTCTGCAGCAGGGACGACGTGGGCGCCAGCCGCAGATCGTTCAGATAGGCGTCCCACTGCGCAACGAAGTCGTTCAGGTACAGGCGCTTGATGTCCACGACCAGCTGGCGGCGCGCGGCGTCGTCCAGCATGCCGGGCGGCGGGATATCCAGCACCCACGCGTCGTCGCTGCGCAGCACTTCGGCCACCCGGTCGGCCCGCTTGTTGAACACGTCCCAATAGCCGTGATAGCTGTACAAGCCAGGGATGCCCTGGGTCAGCGGCTTGCCGCTTTTGCGCACGAACAGGGACGTGGCCTGAGGGCCGGCCAGCGTGACGACCGTGTGGTCCGGGATTTCTTCGCCGTTGGCCAGCATGCGGCGCAGGCGGCTGTAGGCGCGCTGCGCCAGCGTGTAGCGCGCCAGGCGTTCGCGCGCGTTGCGGACCAGATCGTCGTCGCGGGCGAAGGGCGAGGCCAGCACGCGATCGCCGGCCAGGTTGCGCAGGTGCAGCGACATCTGCTCGTATTGCCTGCGGGTATAGCCCTCCGGCAGGGTCTTGCGCATGTCGGACAGCAGCCAGGCGTGCATGAAGTCGGCGTCGTAGCGATCGGCGTCGTACAGCATCAGATAGGCGCGCAGCGCTTCGTAGGAAAACTCCAGATCGTTCGCCGGCGCATTGCGCAACGCGGCCTCGACGCGGCGGGCGGCCTGGGGCAGCAGGGTCTGCTCGAGCGTGGCGCGATAGATGCCCTGCGCGGCCGCTTCCATCTTGCGGCCCTGGTACAGGCCGAAGGTGTAGCCCAGGGGCGGATTGTCCAGCTCGAAGCTGGCGTCGCGCGGCAGGTACCAGAGGCTGTCCAGAAACGGCATCAGGCCCAGCACGTCGCCCGCCTGCGTGATTTTGATGTCGCGTCCCAGTTTTTCGACGGTGGGCACGCGGCGCGCGACTTCCTCGATGTAGGCGCTGTTGTTGCGGTAGCTGACGATCCAGCCGGCCAGCAGGGCAACGAACAGTACGGTGATGATGCCGTAGCCGGCCCAATGCAGCTGCCGGTAGCGCCGTTCCCATCGCAGGTTGCGCCCTGCCAGGCCGGCTTCCGGAAAGATCACCTGTTGCAGCAGGTTCTTCAGGAAATAACTGCGGCCCTCCGCTGGCGCCGGGGCGGCGTCCGCGGCCGGCGTGCCGGTGTCGATGCGCAGATAGCGCTTCAAATGCCCGGTGACCTGGTCGAACGTCTCGCCGCCCTGCGTGCCGCTGGTGAAATAGACGCCGCGGGGCAACAGCCGCGCTTCGAACTTGGAGGAGGCGAAGACGTCGCTCAGGAAGTGGCCCAGCACCGACTGCAGGCCGGCGAACTGCTGCGGCAGCATGTAGGCCAGGGCTCGGCGGGCCGCGTCCGGCTCGGCCGCCAGCACTTCCGGCAAGGCGTCGTCCAGCCGCCGCTGCAGCAGGCGGTATTCCGCATGGAAGGCCTGATACAGGTCGAAGTCCGGCTGCTGTGTGCGCGCATAGGGCAATGTGAAGCCCCAGACCTGCGCCAGGTCTTCGCGGCTGAAGCTGGAGAAGTACTCCTCGAAGCCCGCCAGCAGGTCCGTCTTGGTGACCAGCACGTAGACGGGGAACTGGATGCCGAGCTGCTCGCGCAGCTCCTGCAGGCGGCGGCGCAATACGGCGGCGTGCTGCACGCGTTCGGCGTCCGATGCGCCCAACAGGTCCTCGACGCTGACGGTCAGCATGGCGCCGTTTATCGGCTGGCGGCCGCGGTACTTCGACAGCAGCCCCAGGAAGCCCTTCCATTCTTCCTCGTCGCCGGTGGGATCGCTTTCGTGGGTGGTGTAGCGGCCGGCGGTGTCCAGCAGCACCGCGTCGTCGGTGAACCACCAATCGCAATTCCGGGTCCCGCCCACCCCGCGCAGCGCGACCTTGCCGAAGCGGTCGGCCAGGGGAAAGTTCAGGCCCGAATTCACCAGCGCGGTGGTCTTGCCCGCGCCCGGCGCGCCGATGATGACGTACCAAGGCAACTGGTACAGATACTGCTTGCCGTAGCGGTGCAGGCCGAAGCGGCCGCCTTCGCGAAAGCGCGTCTTGCGCAGCAGCGACACGGCTTCGTCGAAGCGCGCTTCCAATTGGCGCAGCGTGCCGTTGTCCTCCGGCGCGGCGGGCGCGGCCGCCGGCTCCCGCGCGGGGCGCCGGAGCTGCCCGAGCAGCTGCGCGTTCAAGCGGCCTTCCCGCCATTTGCGCCACAGCAGCCGCAGCAGCCAGATGCCGAACAGCGCGGCAATGACGACGATGCGCACGGTCTCGCTGTGCAGCGGCCGCGTGGCGCCGATGGCCACCAGCGGGCCGGCGATCCAGACGAGGACGGCCAGTGCCGCCACACCCAGGAAATTCCACAGGCCGCGGCTGAAGAAAAAGCCGAACAGGCGATAGAAGATCGAACCGATCATGGTTGCACACCCTCGAGCGTGGTTTCGCGCGGCACGGGCGGAATCATCAGCGTGATCTCCACGCGCCGGTTCAGCGCGCGGCCGGCCGGCGTGTCGTTCGGCGCCATGGGGTCGGCATCCCCGCGGCCTTCCGCGCGTACCCGTCCGGGGCGGTCCAGCCGCTGCTCCAGCAGTGTCTTCACGGAATCCGCGCGCGCCTGGGACAGGTGCCAGTTGGAGGGATAGCGGGCGCTGCGCATGGGGATGTTGTCGGTATAGCCGCGCACCAGAATCACGCCCTGCGTTTCGCGCAAGGCGTCGGCCACGCGGGTCAGGACGGTCATGTACGAGCCGCGGACATCGGCCGAGCCCGATTCGAAGGCGCCGTCGCCGCGCAGGACGACCACGCTGCGGTCGACTTCGTCGCGCACCGTCACCAGCCCGTCGCGGATCTCGGGCGCCAGGAACAGGGCCAGCCGCGGCGACGGCGCGGGGCGATGCGCGGCCGGCGCGGCGACCTGCACAGTGGGCGGCTTGATGGCGCTGACCGCGGCAAAGGCGGCATCGGACTGCCCGCCCAGGCGCCAGCTCAATAAGGAAAAAATGGCCAGGGCCAGCACGGCCGCCAGCGCGCCGTAGGCCCACAACGGCACGGGCAGCCGGCGCAGCGGCGTTTGCGCGGGCGCATCGCGCCAATGCGGCGACAGCTCGCGGGCGTACTCGCCGCGCGCCGAACGCAGAATCCGCAGCAGGCGCTGGCGCAGCGTCTCGAGTTGCGAGCGGCCGTTGTCGATGACCCGATAGCGGCCCTCGAAACCCAGCAGCAGGCAGTAGTAAAGCAGTTCCAGCAAATCCAGATGCTGGCTGGGGTTCTGCGACAGCCGGTTCAGCAACTGGAAGAATTTCTCGCCCCCCCAGGTCTCGTTGTGGAAGGTCACCAGCAGGCTGTGCGCGGACCAGACGCCATTGCCGCCCCAAGGGGTGAGGGCGGCCGCTTCGTCCAGGGCGGTGCACAGGCAATAACGCGCGCCCAGTATCGTTTCGTTCGGAATGCCGGCCTGCTGGGCGCGCAGCTCGAACTGCCGGATTTCGTCCAGCAGATGTTCGCGCAGCATGGCGGGCGCCGGGTGGCTGGCGGTGGCGCGGATTTGCGGGATCAGGTCCAGAAGCGGATTGGCGGCCGCCACCAGCGGATTCGATCCGCTGATGACGTATTCCTGCGGCCGCAGGCGGCCGCCCGCCGCGGCGCCATCGCCGGGGTCGCCAGGCGCCGCGGGCAGGACGCCTTCGGATGCATGCATGCGTTTCTCCTTGTCGCGCGGCGCGTCAGTCGCGCAGCGCCCAGAATTCCAGCGCCAGTCCGGGGAACTCGCCGGCCAGATGCAGCGCCAGCGCGCCCGTGCGCTCCAGCTGCTTCCAGAAGTCGCCGTTCTTGTCCAGCTCGAAATACACGTGGCCCGCGCTGTAGGGAATCTGGCGGGGCGCCACCGGCAGCGCGCGCACCGTCACGCCGGGCAGCTGCAAATGCACGAGATCGCGGATCTTTTCGACGGGGCCGATCTTGACCTGCGCGGGGAAGCGGCTGCGGATCGTGTCCGAGGGCATGTCGGCGCGCACGGCCAGCACGAAGCCGGCGCTGCGCAACAGCTCCAGGTCGGGCACCTGCGCCACGCGCACCCCCTGCCCGCGGTCCTGCAGCGGAATCTGCAGCGCCCGCTGTTCGAGCACCGCCGACAGCGAGCGGCGCAGTTCCTCCATGAGCGGAAGAAACGTCGATTGCAGGTCGTCGTGCGCGTAATCGGGAAAGACATCCGGCCGGCGCGACGGCGACGTGTACGTCGCCAGATCGCAGGCCAGCATCATCCAGTCGTGAAAAAGCCGCTCGGGATGTTGGGCGGGGGTCTGGCGCGCGTGCCATAGCGCGCCAAGGTAACGGTTGACCGTTTCCAGCAGCATGAAGTCCGAGACCTCGGCCACGCCGCCGCGGCCGGGCTGCGACAGGCGCTGGGCCAACGCTTCGCTGCGCGCGTCGAGCAGGCCGTACAGCTCCTGAATGAAACCCAGGAGCACCGGATGCGCGCCCGCGGCCAGCCAGGGCGGGATATGACGTTCGTCCAGCACCACGCGGTTGTCGGCGCGGCGTTCGACGACGCGCGCCACGCCCAGGCCCAGCCATTCGTCGCCCAGCTCGCTTTCCAGCATCAGGCGCAGCCGCGGCTTGCCCACCTGCAGCAGCGCGGGCTCCAGGCCCATTTCGCCGCTGTCCTCGACTTCCGTTTCGTGCACCGCGTAGCGGGCAAGCGATGCCCGGTCGTCTTCGTACGTGATGTCACCCGCGCCTGCCCGCGCGCGCGGCAGGGCCAGCATGACCCGCATACCCGCCGTGCCGGGCGGCACGTCGAGCGCGGGCGGGGCATCGGCCGCCTGCCAGAACTCGAAGGGCGTGCCGTCGGGCAGCACGCCGCGCGCCTCGGTCAGCGCGAGCTTGCCGAGCGCCAGCGCATCGCGGTCCAGGGCCAGATGCTGGAACCCCCAGAAGAACGTCTGCCCGGCGTTGGCGCGTTGGCGCGCGGCATGTTCCAGGTAGCGTTCGAATTGCTGAAAGTGCTGGGGACGCAGGAACATCCCCTCCGACCAGATGACTTTGTTGTGCAGTGCCATGTGTGTGCTTCGCTATCGCATTGCGCGGCTGCCGGCGTCCGGACGGTGCGGCTTCAGAACGGCCACCACGAGCGGCCGCGGTCCGTCTCGCTCAGACCCTGCGCGCCGACGGCGATCTGGATCTTTTCTTCGTTGGGGGAAAACTGCCAGACTTTGTAGATGTTGGTGTTCTGGGCCTCCGGCAGCGGTATGACCAGCCGCCATCGGCTGTTTTCGAGATTGCGATAGCCCGCGACGATGCCCAGGACCCTGGCTTGGGCATTGCCCTGCCGCTGCACGATGTGGGTCTGGCCGGGCTTCAGGATGACCTGGTCGCTGCCCAGAAGATCCTGGCCAAGCGCGGCCTGCGCGTCGGCCTGCAGCGAGAAGTAATCGCGCGACTCGAAAGCGCCCGGCGATTTCAGCTCGTACAGCGTCACCTGGATGGGCGATGGCCGGCCGTTGGCATCGGGATTGACCTTCGTATCGGCGGTCATGGCGATGGCGTAGGGAACCGGCACCTGCCGCGCCGTGGAAGAGCAGGCCGCCAGCGTCATGGCGACGGCCGCCGCCCCCATCAAAGCGGCGGCGCGCGCGACGATGTCTTTGCGCGGGCAGGGGCGCCGGGCGGCGTGAAGCGTTTGCGAAGTCATGCGATAACGTCCTGGACCATGAAGCGGTGATACATGAAGGCCGCGGCGTTCAGCTCGCCCTGGCCATCGTCTGCGCCCGCTCGAAGGCCGGCCCCCACATCGGGTGGCCGGCCTCGTTCGGCGCCAGCCGGAAATCGGGATCGATGCGCAGAATGCGCACGAAGCCGTCCTCGCACAGGCGCGTGTACCGGCTTGCGCAGTAGCTGAACGACTGCAGCTTCAACGCCTCGACGCGCAGCGCGTCCGGCGCCCGCGCCAGTTCGTCGGAGGTGGCCACGGCGCGGATCACGCCGCCGTAGTCGCCGGCCGCGTAGTCGTCGCGCACTTGCTGCAGCGCCTGCCGGGCAGCCGGCGTGGGACCGGCGCAGCCGCCCAGCGCGGCGATTACGGGCAGGAAAATCAGTAAGGTCCGGAACCTTTTCATCATGCGTACTCGTAGCGGAACTCGCCGCCGGCCGCATCCAGCACGACGCTGCGGATGCCGCGGTCCTCGGTGGACGCGGTCAGCAGCGCCTGGCTGATGCGCGGCAGAACGGTGTGATTGAGAATGGCGTCGACCATGCGCGCGCCCGACTCCGTTTCGGTGCAGCGCGCGGCGACCAGCGCCGTGGCGGCCGGCCGCACGTCCAGCGCGATGCCGTGGTTGTCGTGCAGCCGCTGCCGGATGCGCGCGAACTGCAGATCCACGATGCCGGCCAGCATGGCGTCGGAAAGCGGCAGATAGGGCACCACCGTCAGCCGTCCCAGCAGCGCCGCGGGGAAGGTTCTGAGCAGCGGCTCGCGCAGGGCCGCGGTCAGGGCTTCCGGCTCGGGCGCCAGCGCGGGATCGCGGCACAGGCGTGCGATCAGATCCGCGCCGACATTGGACGTGAGCAGGATGACCGTGTTGCGGAAATCGATGTGGCGGCCTTCGCCGTCTTCCATCCAGCCCTTGTCGAACACCTGGAAGAAGATTTCGTGCACGTCGGCGTGGGCCTTTTCGATTTCGTCGAGCAGCACCACGCTGTAGGGTCGCCGGCGCACGGCTTCGGTCAGCACGCCGCCTTCGCCGTACCCCACGTAGCCGGGCGGCGCGCCCTTCAGCGTCGACACGGTGTGCGGCTCCTGGAACTCGCTCATGTTGATGACGATCAGGTTCTGCTCGCCGCCGTACAGGGTTTCCGCCAGCGCCAGGGCGGTTTCGGTCTTGCCCACGCCGCTGGGACCGCACAACAGGAAGACGCCCACCGGCTTGTCGGGCGCCGTCAGCCGGGCGCGCGCCGTCTGGATGCGGCTTGCCACAGCGTCCAGGGCGTGGCGTTGGCCGATGACGCGCCGCTCCAGCGTATCGGCCAGCTCCAGCACGGCGCGCGCTTCGTCGCGCACCATGCGGCCGACCGGAATGCCGGTCCAATCCGCGACCACCGCGGCCACCGCGGCGGCGGTGACGGCAGGGTGCACCATGGGGCTTTCACCCTGCGCCCGCGCCAGCGCTGCGGCGGCTTGCGCCAGGTCTTCGCGCAGGCCCTCCGCCTGCCCGTCCGGCAATGCCGGGTCGTCCAGGCGCTCGCGCAGTTCGCCGACACGCGCGCTCAGCGAGCGTTCCGATTCCCACCGCGCGGCCAGCGCCGCTTCCTCTTCCCGCGCCTTGCGCAGGCTATCGTCCAGGCCATTCACGCGCGCGCCGTCGCCCACGCCCAGCCGCGCCTCGCGCTCCGCGATCTCGCGTTCCGTTTCCAGCATGCCGATGCGGCGCCGCGCGTCTTCCAGCACCGGCGGCACGGCATGCTGGCTCACGGCGACGCGCGCGCAGGCGGTGTCCAGCAGGGCGACGGCCTTGTCCGGCAACTGCCGCGCGGGAATGTAGCGATGCGACAGGCGCACCGCGGCATCGATGGCTTCGTCCAGCAGCAGCACGCGATGATGCCGCTGCAGCACGCCCGCCAGGCCGCGCAGCATATCGAGCGCGCGCCCTTCGTCGGGCTCGTTCACCTGCACGACCTGGAAGCGGCGGGTCAGGGCGGGGTCTTTCTCGATGTACTTCTTGTATTCCGACCAGGTCGTGGCGCCGATCGTGCGCAGCAGGCCGCGCGCGAGCGCCGGCTTGAGCAGATTGGCGGCATCGCCGGTGCCCGCCGCGCCGCCCGCGCCGATCAGCGTGTGGATTTCGTCGATGAACAGCACCACGGGCTTTTCGCTTGCCTGCACTTCGTCGATCACCGCGCGCAGGCGCTGCTCGAATTCGCCTTTTACGCCCGCGCCGGCCTGCAGCAAGCCCAGATCCAGCTGATAGAGCGACACATGGCGCAAGGCCGGCGGCACGTCGCCGGACGCCAGCCGCAAGGCCAGTCCTTCGGCCACGGCGGTCTTGCCGACCCCGGCCTCGCCCGTCAGCAGCGGGTTGTTCTGCCGCCGCCGCATCAGGATATCGACGATCTGCCGGATTTCCTCGTCGCGTCCCGTCACCGGGTCGATCTCGCCGGCGGCCGCGCGCGCGGTCAGGTCAACCGCGTAGCGCGCCAGCGCCTGGCCGCGCGGCGCGTGGGCCGGCCCCGCGGGCGTGCCGGCGCCGGCGCCGGCCAGGTCGCCCGCTTCCTCGGGCGAGCCCTGCACCACATCCGCGAAGCTTTCCAGCAGAACGTCCGGCACGATGCGTGAAAACTGCGCCGACATGCCGAGCAGCACGCCGCGCAGCGCATAGGTCTTGACCAGCGCCAGCAGCAGATGGCCGCTGCGTATGCGCGCGCGGCCGTAGCGCAGCGAGGCCAGGATCCACGCGCGTTCGGCGGCGTGGTCGATATGTTCCGACAGGTCGGACACCGACGTGGCGCCGCGCGGCAATTGGTCCAGCGCCCCTGTCAGGTCGGCCTGCAGGCGCGGCAGGTCCAGATCGAAACGGCGGGCGATGCGGTGCACGTCGCTGTCCTGGCATTGCAGGATCTGATGCAGCCAGTGCGCCAGCTCCACATAGGGATTGCCCCGCAGCTTGCAGAACGCCGTGGCGCCCTCCAGGCATTGGTAGGGCAGCGGCGCGAGCTTGCCGAAGAGATCGAGGCGGCCGATGTCTGACATGTTGGCTGGAACGTTGAAAAGGGTGCGTGTCGGTGTGGAGGAAGGATCGCCTGGCGCCTGCGGCGCGAATCAGTCCGGCGCCGCGCAGCCGAGGGACAGCGTCGCCGGCCGGTCGCCGATCAGCGTGGCGTCTGCGGCCAGCGGCAGGCTGATCGGCCCGGATTTGCGCGCGCCTATGCGTCCTTGCAGCAGCAGGCTGCGCGCGCCGCCTTCGGCATTTGCGTAGGCGGCATAGGCGACGATGGCCGACGTGCAGCCGCATTCGCCGATGGGCTTGCGGATATCCAGGGTTACGTCCAGCAGCGTCGTGCCATGCGCCGTCGTGCGGGCGCCGGTTTGCACCGTCATGCAGGCGGCCAGGCCGTTCTCCACGGTAAGGCTGCCCGCGGCCTGCGCGGGCAGGCAGGGCAGGGCCGAGACGGCGGCCAGCGTCAGGACCGTTATCGCGCGACGGAACTCAGACACGCGTGCCTCCGTACGTGGCGCGGCCCGGGACGTACTCGACCTTCAGGATCATCGCGTTGCGGTTGCTGCTGCGCGCGTAGGTGCGCAGCAGCGGAAAGATGCGGCCTTCCACTTCGATGCAGCCATGGCTGAAGCCTTTGACCGAATCGTGCAGGTAGAAGCCGCCGCGGACCGGTGCGCAGCGGTTGCGCGTGGCCGCGTCCGCGGGCTCCATGCGGGCGCGGTTCCAGCCCCAATTCGCCCAGTACGGTTCGCAGTCGCCCGCGGCCGCGCCGCGCGGAATCGCCTGCACGCCCCAGGCGGGCTTCAGGGCGCACAGGTCGCGGCCGTCGTCCGCGGCCTGGCCGCGGTCGGTCAGCAGCACCTTGTACAGGCCCGGCGGTATCGGCCCGCTGTCGGGCACGCAATAGTCGCCGGGCATCTGGTGGCCGGGCAGCCCGCTGGTGGCGCGGAACTTCCCATGGCCCGGCCAGTCCAGCACCTGGCCGTCGTAGAACATATCGTGCCTCACTGCATGATCTCCGGGGTGGAAGGTTGGAAGGGCGCGGGGACGCGATCGGTCCGCTCGCGGCTTTCGTAATCGAGCAGCAGGTCGCGGGCGTCGCCCTGCGCCGGCCGCCGCTGGCCGAGCCAGGCGGCAAGCCCCAGCGGTTGCGGATCGCCCAGCCTGACGCCGCGCGCCTCGCTGGCGCGCAGCACGGGCCGCACGTCCCACGCGAACTCGCGCCCGGTGTAGTGCCGCACCCAGTGCGTCAGCTGGCGGGCGCGCCGTCCGCCGGGCAGGAAACCGCGGTAGGTCTCGAGATCGAGCGGGCCCAGCTCGATGCGGAACTTGTGCTGCGCGTCGCGCACCGCCGCGCCCAGAACGGTGTCGCGGCCCAGCCCCATGGCGCCGCCCAGGGCCAGCCGCTGCGCCGGCGCCAGCCGGATCCACTGCGGGACGAATTCGCGGATGCGCACCGGCACGCGAAAGTACGACTGCAGGATGTGCTTCAGGCCTTCGGGGTTGCGCGTTTGCCGCAGCAGATGGCCGGCCATGTGGTACTTGGCGTGGTCGCTTACCGCATCGCGCCGGCGCATGGAGGGTTGCCCCATGTGCAGCAGGCTCGCGACGTAGCGGGTAAAACGTTCCTCGCCGCGGTCCAGGCTGACCGTGCTCTGCGCGTCGGCCCAGGCCCGGTAGAAAAGCAGGATCAGCCGGTGATGGAAGATGTCGGCGAACGCCGCCAGCGTGCGATCACGGAAATGGTGGATGCGTTCGCGCGCATGCTCGGTCAGGTGCAGGGGCAGCGGACCGTTGGGGCCGAACAGCCCGAAGCTGTAGATGGACAGCTCCGGCGGCCGGCCCGCTTCCGGGGCGCGGGCGCCCGCGAGCGTCGATGGCGCGAAGGCCATCGACGGCTCCTGGCGCAACCGCACCGGCTCGTTGCGGGGCAGCGCGTCCCGGCCCAATGGCGCACGCGCGCCGGCCCGCGCATCGATCCAGCGCAGGGTATTGAACAGATCGTGCGCGTAGGGCGCGTCCTGCAGCCGGCGCCAGAAGGCGTCCGGCAGGGGCGGCGCGGCAGGACGCGCGGGATCAGCCCATGTGGATTTGCCTGGCATCGACTTTCACCAATTCGCCGCCCGTCACCAGCGTGTACTCGGCATGGACGCGGGCAGCCTGTTCGGCCTGGTAATCCAGGGTGCCGGCGCGCACCTGTTCGATTTCCTCCGTCGTGCGAAAGCTCAGCCGGCTCATGAGCTGCAGCCGGTCCAGCACCGCCTCGTAGGACTTGCCGACGAGGCGCGTGGCGCCCACGGTCGCCTGCAGTTCCGTGGCGACGTAGCGCATGCGCTCGGCGACGCAGCGGGTTTCGCGCGCACGCACCGACATTTCCCCGGTCTCGATGCGCACGGCCTCGCGTCCCTGCAACGCGACTTCCTTCGCGCTCTCCAGCGCCAGGCTGCCCGCGGTGGCGGCAAGCACGGCATCGCCGGCCACTTCGAGCCGCGTATGGCCGGCATCCGCCTGTTCCAGCACCGCGATCAGGTAGACGCGGCCGGCGTCGGGGCCGCTGATCAGAACCACGTCGCCCGGCTGCGGGACCAGCAGGCAACTGGCGGCGCGGCGCGCCCGCCACGCGAAGCCGTCGCAATCCACGCAGTAACCGTCGCCTTCTTCGTGCGCGATCACGCGTCCGATCAGGTGGACCGGGTCGTAGGCGGGCAGGCGGCGGGCGGCGGTGGCGGCGTTCATGGCGGCTTTTCCTATCGGCAATGCTGCGGGTTCATGTTGATGCTGTTCACGATGTCTATACGGCCGGACGGGCGCCCATGCGCGGTTTCCAGCGGGCGATTTCGCCCCGCTGCAGCGTGGACAGCGCGAGCTCCGACATCGCGTTGATCGAGACGTGCCGCGCGAAGAATTTTTCGAGCACGGCGCCGAACAAATAGGGGCTGATGCCGGAAAAGGCCGCCTCGTCCACGGCCAGGTCGATGCGCACGCCCCGGCCGTACACGATGGGCCCGGGCACGGGCAGGCGGTGATGCATGGGCGTGGCCCGCACGTGGCGCACGCCGGCGATCTGCCTGCGCACCACCGGATCGGCCAGGTTGGCGTACAGCGTCAGCATTTCGCGCAGCGTCTGCGCGCCGGCTTCCTCGTCCAGGTCCGTCAGGCTCAGGTAGTTCAGGCCGAGGTGGCTGATCAAGTGCCAGGCGGCGGCATCCTCGGCCAGCGCCGGATGCGGCCGGGTCGGGCCGTGCAGCACCTTGATGGACGCAACCGGCGCGGAAATCCGCAGTGTCAGGTCGGTCTGCGTACCGAGCGGCATCAGCACCGCCAGGTCGCGATTGGTGCATAGCGTCTCCAGCGTCAAGTGCCGCAGCTCGCCGGAAAACGGCGCCTCGTGCCGGTCGACCAGCGACAGATAGACCTCGCTGCCCGTGTAGCCGGTGCGCGTGCCATTGCGCCGCGCCGTATCGGAAACCAGGCGCGGCTCGCGCCGCACGGCGTAGTAGGCGCCATAGTCGTCAGGGTCCGAAAACACCGAGCCGTAGAAAGGACGGAAGGTCTGCTCCGGCCGTTCTGCGGAAGCGTGACCGGTGACGCCGGTGACGGCGAAGACTTCAAAGTCCAGCGGCCGGGTGCGGTCCACCACCACGTGGTATTCCGAGGTGCGCGGCGTGATGGCCACGCGGTCCGCGCGCTTGGGGAACAGGTTGATTACCGGCACGCAGTGCAGCGGCAGGTTCTCCGCGGAAATCGCGCCTTCCAGTTCGGGCGCCGCCGCGGAAAACAGCAGCGTCAGATCGAAGGCGCGCGTCTCCGGCGGCTTGCCGTCGCGGGGCGCCGTGCGCAATCCGTGTTTCAGGCCGTTCACGCTGAAGAACAGAAAGCGCCGCGCGAAGGCGAAGTATTCCTGCAGCAGGCGATATCCCTGGAAGACGCGGCTGTCGGCGGGCAGCAGCGCCTGGTCGTCGCCGAAACCTTCGTGGCGCACGGCATCCGCCGGCAAGCGGTGTATCCAGGCCGTGGGGCGCGCGCTGTCGTGGGCCAGCACGGCCACCGTATGGCCCATGACGATTTCAAGCAGCCGCTGCATCTGCAGGTCCTGGCCGTTCAGGTAGAACACCAGGCGGTCCAGATCCAGGTCCTCCAGGCGCACGCCGCCGCACACTTCGATGCGCAGGCGCAGCGCGCTCAGCACGCGGGCGGCGCGGCCGCCCAAGCCCAGGCGGGCCAGCGGCAGGTCTTGCGGCGGTCCGCCGAAGGACGCTTCGGCCACCCGCAGCGGCCATAGCCGCACCGCATGGCCGGTCATGAACTCCACCGGCGTCTGTTCGCCGCGCGGCACCTTGCCCCGCAGCAGCGTGCCCCGGGGCAGGTCGAAGCCGCCCGCCAGCGTGCCTTCGTTCATGCTGGGGTCGAAGCGCACCACCGCCATGGCGGGCGTGGGCGCCAGGTAGTTGGGATAGACGACCTCCAGCAGACGCTGCGTGAAGCGGGGGAATTCGGCATCCATCTTCATGTGGATGCGGGCGCTCAGAAAGCTGAAGCCTTCGAGCAGCCGTTCCACATAGGGGTCGGCGACCTCGGTGGCATGCATGGCCAGGCGGCCGGCCACCTTGGGATATTGCTGCGCGAATTCCGCGCCGAGTTCGCGCAGATAGACGAGTTCGCGGTTGTAGTAGTCGAGCAGCCGGGCGTCCATCAGCCGCCTCCCAGGTCGCGCAGGTCCATGTGGCCGCTTTCCAAGTCGATATCGGTGCGGAACAGGAATTCCTGGGGATGCGGCACGCACCACAGCATGCCCTTGATCTCCAGGCTGAGCACGTTGTGATGTTCCAGCGTCCCCGTGTCGGTGACGCAGCGCACCTCCACCGAGGAGTCCAGGATGCGCGGCTCGAAGGCGGCGATGGCGCGCCGCAGGGCATCCTCGACGTCGATCCAGTCGATCTCCGACATGCGTTTGCCGGCCATCGCGCGCACGCCGAAGTTCACCACGGATGCGGCGGCGTGCGGGTGCGCGGACAGATCGTCCGTGCTCTCCAGGCTGACGGTGTTCAGAAGCCAGCGCAGGTCGCGCAGCACGACCTGGCGCAACTGGGCGTGGGTCAGCATCGCCGATTCGCGCGGTTCCTCGCGCTGGTGCGGCGCGTCGTCCATCAGCCGGTCCAGCAGGGAAGGCTGCAGGCGGTCCCGCGCGGCGCGCTCGTCCGCGCTCAGCGCGTGCTGGCCCGGCGCGCGGCTGGCGCGGGCAGCCGGTCCGGCAGGGACGCGCGCGTGCAGGGCGTCGGACTCGCTGTGGCCCATCAGGCAAGCTCCAGCAAGCGGATATCCAGCAGCCCGTACTCGCCCTGGTCCGTCACCCACATCTTCTGGCCCACGCCGGCATAGGTATCGTCATGCAGCGGCGTCCACTGCGTCAGGCGGCCGAGCTTCACGGCCTCTTCCTGGTCGGCCGTACGCACGCCGGACGGGGCCGGATAGCGGGCCGGCACGAGCACGTGCAGGACGCGCCCATCGGCCAGGGTCGCTTCCGCCTGCGCCCACAGCACATCGCTCAGGCCTTCGGGCGGGAGCAGGCGCACCTGCCGCACGTGCGAGAAGGGCAGCCAGGCATAGTTCGCGTCCTGGATGAATTCGAAGACGGGACCGAGACGGCTATCGCCGTCGGCGATCCAGTTGAACGCCGCTGGCGTCTCGTATCCCGCGCAGGACAGCGTCCCCGCGGCGGTTTGGGCCGCGTCGAACGCGCGGCCCCGTAACTCGCTGGCCGCCGTCGGCGCGTCCGCGTCATGCCGCAGCGCATCCAGCAGCATGTCGAGCCAGGCCGGCCGCGGTCCCGGAACGTGCGGCTCGGCCTGGCCGGCCAGCACGGTCTCGCGCCGCCGCTCGGCGGCGATGGCGCGGTCGTACGTCAGCGCCATGGGCGCCGACTGCGGATTCAGTTCGGCGCACAGGCGGATCTGTTCCGCCGCGCGCTCCCATTCGCCCTGCACGGCCAGCAGCTGGAACAGCCGCGCGCGCAGATCCGCGTCGCCGGGATGGCGGCGGATCTGCGCGGAGACCGCGTCCAGGTGCTGCGCCAGGCTGCCCGAGCGCAGGGCAAAGCCGCCGGTCGTCATGGGATCAGCCGACTTCCTTGTTCTGCTTGATGTCCCAGGCCACCAGGGTTTCGGCGCCCTTGCCGCCCTGGTCGGTCTGCTCCCAGTACTGCTGCTTCACCTTGGCCGCCTGGAAGGCGTAGTTGACGATGACGCCCGACTCCGAGCCGCCGTCGCCGGTCAGTTGCACGGAAGACACCAGCACGTCCTCCAGGGTGATCTTGGAATACTCGACCTGCGATCCGCCGGCCTTGCACATGGACAGCTGCACCATGCTCAGGTGCTTGCCGCTGGCGCAGTGCTTCATCACCGCCGGGGCTGCCTTGTCGATGCGCGCGACCACGTGCAGGTCGTTGAAGCTGGCCTTGCCCGCGCCCAGGCCGCCGCCGCTCGAAAGATTGCCCGGTTGCGTGGCGCCCCACGAAAACGACAGCACGTCGCTCCAATCCTTGTGATTGGCGTCCTTCGACTCGCCATTGGCTCCGTCGATCTTCATGAAAATATCAACAGCCACAATCCCTCTCCTAAACTGAATCCCAGTCAAAAAAGTGCTGCGTTCTCGAAAAAAAGCCAAGCCGCGGGCCTTCTGCGCGAGACGAACCCGGCGGAATCGGCGATGAAAAAACACTTGGGAGCCCGGCCGAGGCGATCGGCCCGCCGCTCCGGCGATGCCGGAGGGCCCTGCGGCGCGGTCAGCCTTCGTTCTGCTTGAGCGAAGGCAGTTTCGATACGAGCCGCAGCGAAACCGTCAGCCCCTCCAGCTGGTAGTGCGGCCGCAGGAAGAACTTCGCTGCGTAATAGCCGGGGTTGTCCTCCACCTCCTGCACCTGGACCTCGGCGGCGGCCAGCGGCTTGCGCGCCTTGGTCTCCTGAGACGAGTTCACGGGATCGCCGTCCACGTAGTTCATGATCCAGTCGTTCAGCCAGCGCTCCATATCGTTGCGCTCGCGGAAGGAGCCGATCTTGTCGCGCACGATGCATTTCAGGTAATGCGCGAAGCGGCAGCACGCGAACAGATAGGGCAGCCGGGCCGACAGCTTGGCGTTGGCGGCGGCGTCCGCGTCGTAGTAGTCGTGCGGCTTCTGCAGCGACTGCGCGCCGATGAAGGCAGCGAAATCGGAGTTCTTCCGATGCACCAGCGGCATGAACCCGTTCTTGGCCAGCTCGGCCTCGCGCCGGTCGCTGATGGCGATTTCGGTCGGGCACTTCATGTCGACCCCGCCGTCGTCGGTCGGAAAGGTGTGGCACGGCAGGTTCTCCACCGCGCCGCCCGATTCGACGCCGCGGATGGAGGTGCACCAGCCGTACAGCTTGAAGGACCGGTTGATGTTGGCGGCCATGGCGTACGCCGAGTTCGCCCAGGTGTAGCGGTCGTGATTGGCGCCGTCGGTGTCTTCCTCGAAGTCGAATTCGTCCACCGGGTTGGTGCGCGCCCCATAGGGCAGGCGCGCCAGGAAGCGCGGCATTGCCAGCCCGAGGTAGCGCGAGTCCTCGGATTCGCGCAGGCTGCGCCAGGCGGCGTATTCGGTGTTGGTGAAGATCTTGGTCAGGTCGCGCGGATTGGCCAGTTCCTGCCAGGAGTCCATCTGCATGACGCTGGGCGAGGCCCCCGCGATGAACGGGCAGTGCGCCGCGGCGGCGATGCGCGCCATCTCGCCCAGCAGCTCGACGTCCGGCGGGCTATGGTCGAAATAGTAGTCGCCCACCAGGCAGCCGATCGGCTCGCCGCCGAACTGGCCGTATTCCTCTTCGTAGACGCGCTTGAAGATGGGGCTCTGGTCCCAGCCCACGCCTTTGTGACGTTTGAGCGTGCGCCCGAGCTCCTGCTTGGACACGCACATCACCTTGATCTTGAGCAGCTCGTCGGTCTCGGTGTTGGAGACCAGGTAATGCAGGCCGCGCCATGCGCCTTCCAGTTGCTGGAATTCGGCGTGGTGCATGATCAGGTTGATCTGCTCGGACATCTTGCGGTCGATTTCCGCGATGATGGCCTGGATGGTGCGATAGGCGTCCGAGGACACGGCGACGCCGCTGTTCTCCAGCGCCTGGTGCGCCAGCGTGCGCACGGCATGCTCCACCGCTTCACGCGCCTGCTCGGTCTTGGGCTTGAACTCCTTTTTCAGCAAGGCGGACAGGTCGTCCGCTTCCAGCGCTGCGTCGGCGCGGCTCGGCGCGCGTTCGGCCATGGCGGTCATCGCGTTCTCCATCGTCTATCAGTTCGCGGCGGGGTCCGGGCTGCCAACGGCGGGCGCGGCCGCATCATCCTGCGGCTTGGGGGCGGCGGCCAGCGCGCTCAGCAGCGCGGGGTCGGCCAGGACCTTGCCGATGAGCTCCTCCGCGCCGGTCTTGCCGTCCATATAGGTCAGCAGGTTGGCCAGTTGCGTGCGGGCGTTCAGCAGCTCGTTCAGCGGCCCGACCTTGCGCGCCACCGTGGCCGGAGAAAAGTCGTCGATGCTTTCGAAAGTGATATCGACGTTCAGCTCGCCATCGCCGGTGAGCGTGTTGGGAACGTGGTAGGCCACGCGCGGGCGGATGGATTTCATCCGCTCGTCGAAGTTGTCGATGTCGATGTTCAGGAACTTGCGTTCCGCCATATCGGGCTGCGGCGTATCCGATCGGCCGGCCAGGTCGGCCAGCACGCCCATGACGAAGGGAAGCTGCACCTTGCGTTCGGCGCCGTAGATTTCCACGTCGTACTCGATCTGCACGCGCGGCGCGCGGTTGCGCGCGATGAATTTCTGGCCGCTGCCTTTCAGTGTGGTTGCCATGCGGGTCTCCTGTCTTGCGGTTGCCGGCCTCAGGGCGCGGGACGGCCATCCGCGTCGCGGGGCAGCCAGGACTCGAACTGTTCGAGTCCCTGGGGCGCGAGGTTGCGGATGATGTCGTGGAAACTGAGCGGGATAAGCTGCTGCGCGCGCCGGATCAGATAGGGCGCGGGATGGCCGGGCTCATGGACTTCGAAGTAGGCGCAGACCTTGGTCAGCATGGCCGACGCATCGTCGCGCGACTGAATCTGCGCGTCCTGCCAGCGCATGGCGGGCGCGGTCTGCGCGCTCGCCGCGAAGGCGCCGCCGTCATGGGCCAGGGAAGGGGATGTTCCCGCGGCGGCATGGGCGGCGTCCGTATCGCCCTGCGCGTCCCTGTCCGGCGCACCTTCGCCGGCGGCGTCCTGGAAGGACGCCGCGACGATATCCAGCGCGCGCAGGATCGCCGTGTAGTCCGGCATCCATTCGCGCCCCAGCCGTTCCGCGACCAGCGTCTGTATGCGGCGCAGCGCGGCCGCCGCGGCCAGCAGCGCGCCCAGATGCGGGTCGCGCGCGGTCCATCCCTGGCGCAGGTGTTCCACCAGGCGCGCGCGTCCGCCCGGATACGCGTCGTTCTGCGCGCGGCTGCCGTCCAGGATGGCTTCGGCTTCGCGCAGCGTCAGATGTCCATGCACGCCGTCGATCAGGCGCGCCGAGCGCGCGCTGCGCGCGCAGCCCTGCACTTCGCCCAGCGAGGCCAGCGCATTGATGCGCGGCAAGGGGTCGTCTTCGCCCACGCTGTCGAGCCTTGGGTGCACCGCATCCCAATAGCGCTCCAAAGCGTCCGCGCACAGGGTCAGGCCGTCCGCATAGCCGGGCAGGCCGCGTATCTCCGTCCACGCGCGGGTCAGGTGGCTGATCACGCGGATGTCGCGCGTGCGCTCCAGCAGCGCAAGCGCCTGTTTTTCGACCTCGCGCCAATCGGGCGGTTGTGCCGGGATGATGGTTGTCCCGAACTGCTGCTCCCCGCGCTCCGCCGCCGCCTGCTGCAACTGCAGAAAGTCCGGGTCGTATTCCAGGTCCTCTCCGCATGGCAGCCGAGGGTCGAGCGTACTCAGTATTTCGGCGAATTCCATGGTGTTCTTCCGGGCGTTGCCCGCGGGGCCGTTGCCTCGCCTTGGCGTTGCCGCGTTATGAACGGACGTCCATTCGGATCTTTTCCGCCCGTGCTGCTCGTTCACGGAATGCGCATTCTATGCACTCGGATTAGTCTGACTATTGCAACTCACAGGCTTTGTTTTTTCTTACGTTTGGCTAACAGTCCAGAAAGATTTAGAACAATTTTCACGCCCGAAAATTGACGTCTTGTAATGGAACTTACGTAGATAGCGGCTTGGTATGGGGATGCGGACAATGCCGTGCAACGAACCTGTATTTTGATTTTTACGGCGCTTCACATTTAGAAGTTTCCAGCCATTTCAAATAAGTAAGAAAGACAAATGCTTGTGAGCCGACTTCTCGCTGTCTGGCATGGTGTTTAGAATCGCCGATCTCGCGCATCGGGCAGCGATGGGTGCGGCGATTCATTGAACACAAGACGTCCACGCGGCGCATCGCAGGAATGCGGCATCCGCGGACGGAAGTCTTCCCGGAAGGAGACGAGATGGACCGCATGGTGAGCAGCGATCGGATCATCACGGCGCACACGCCCCTGCCGCCCGGCCAGTTGCAGTTCCGCGCCATGCATGGCGCGGAATCGCTATCCCAGCTGTTCGAGTTCGAAGTGGACCTGGTGGCGGAGTCGTACGCCATCGATATGAAGGCCCTGCTCGGCAAAACAATGACCCTGGAGATCCAGACGTCGGCCGAGCCGCGTTTCCTCAGCGGCGAAATCACGCGCTGCGTGCTGGTGGGGCGCGATCCGGCCAGCGCGCGCTTTTACGTCTACCGCGCCACGCTGCGGCCCTGGCTGTGGTACCTGACGCAGACCTCCGACAACAAGATCTTCCAGAACAAAAGCGTGCCGGACGTGATCCGCGAAGTGCTCAAGGACTACCGGTATCCCGTCGAGTTCAAGCTGGTCGATCGCTATCGCAATTGGGAATACTGCGTCCAGTACCAGGAAACGGACTTCGCCTTCATCAGCCGGCTGATGGAGCACGAAGGCATCTATTACTGGTTCCGGCACGAGAAGGGCAGGCACATCCTGGTGCTCACGGACGACATCACGCAGCACGAACCCGTGCCGGGCTACGCGCGCATCGTGTATTACGGGCCGGACCGCAATACGGTCCCGCGCGAGGACTACATCTACGAATGGGAGGTGGCCGAGCAGATCACCCCCGGCGCCTTCGCCACCACCGACTACCATCCCCTGACACCCGCGGCCAGTCTGGAAGCCCGGCGCGACAATCCCGGCCCGCACGACAACGGCGACCTGGAGATGTTCGAGTGGCAGGGCGGCTATACCAGTCCCGAGGACGCCGAGCGCTACACGCGCGTGCGGCTGGAAGCGTTGCAATGCCAGCGCGAACAGGGCCGCGGATCCTGCAATGCGCGCGGTGTGGCCACCGGCCATCTCTTCACGTTGGCCAACCATCCGCGGCAGGCCGAGAACCGAGAGTACCTGGTCGTCAGCACCTACTACCGCGCGCGCGAATCCGGCTATACCAGCGGCACCGGCGAGCCGGCCACCTTCGACGTCGACTTCGTCGTCCTGCCGTCCAGCGTCCAGTTCCGCGCCCCGCGCGTCACGCCGATTCCGCGCACCCACGGACCGCAGACCGCCACCGTGGTCGGCAAGCAGGGCGAGGAGATCTGGACGGACAAAATGGGACGCGTGAAAGTGCAGTTCCATTGGGACCGCTATGGGCAGAAGGACGAGAACAGCTCCTGCTGGGTGCGCGTGTCCAGCCCCTGGGCGGGCGGCGGCTTCGGCGGCATCCAGCTGCCGCGCGTCAATGACGAGGTGGTGGTCGACTTCATCGGCGGCCAGCCGGACCGGCCCATCATCATCGGCCGGGTCTACAACGCCAACAATCTGCCGCCCTGGGATCTGCCGGACAACGCCACGCAAAGCGGCTTCCTCAGCCGTTCCAAGAACGGCACGCCGGCCACCGCCAATGCGCTCATGTTCGAAGACCGGCCCGGGGCCGAGCGCATCTGGCTGCACGCCGAGCGCAATATGCACACCGAAGTGGAGTGCGACGAGTTTCACAACACGGACGGCCATCGCACCACCGTGATCGGCGGCAACGACGTGAAGCGCGTGCTGTGCAACCGCGATATCCAAGTTACCGGCACCGACAAGCTGACGGTGGGCGACACGCGCACGGTTGAAATCACGGGCCACGAGGACTACACCGTCAAGTCCTCACGGACGGTGCACGTGGAAGGCGGCCTGATGGACGAGAAGTTCGACAACGGCCTGAAGACCACCGTCGCGGCGGGCGGCGAAACCCGCAGCATCCAGGGCGCCTTCGATGAGACGCTGAAGTCCGGCGAAACGATCAAGGTCGAAAGCGGCGACTCCCTGCACGACGTGCAGGCCGGCGCGTGGACGGCCAAGGCCAAGGGAAAGGTGACGGTGCAGTCGGTCAGCGACGCGCTGGACGCCACCGCGCCTCAAAAGGTACTGGTGGAGTCCACGGGCGATGCCATGGACCTGAAGGCCAAGGCCAAGGTGCTGGTCCAGTCCAGCGGCGACGCGATCGACCTGCAGGCGCAATCCGACATCACGCTGAAGACGCCCGCCAACATCGTGCTCGATGCACCGCAGGTAAAGAACCTGGCGCACGGCCAATGGTTCACCACCACCCCCTATGGCCTGAACATTTCGGGGATGAAGGCGGAGTTCGGCGGCTGGCGCCTGGCCTTGTACCGGACCACGGTCATGATCAACGTCTCGTTCACGAATTATTCAGCCATCAGCAACATCGGCGCCTTCACGTCCTATCGCACGTCGGGGCAGAGCTTTGCTTTTGACGCCATCAAGGCGGAACAGGTCGGCCTGAGGACGTCCATGCAGGGGCTGTGGAGCATACTGTGATGGCGTCGTTTCCCGATTGGAACTGGTCCGGCTGGACCTGGGTGATCGCCGCCATCGTGCTGCTGTCGCTGCTGCAGGCCGGCTGGCATCTGCGCGCGGAATTGCGGCGGCGTGCGCAGGACAACGCCGTCGCGGCGCGGCAGAACGAGGTGCGGCAGACAGGGCGTCCGTACAGCGCCATCGTCCTGCGCACCACCGATACCGGCATCCGCATGGGGGCGGTCAAGTCCTTCGTCATCGAGCTGGCGCTGCACGTGCAGGGCGATACGGTAGTGCCGGATTTCGATGCCACGGTGCGGGTGCCGCTGTCGCCCGTGCGGCTGGCGGACTTCACCGAAGGCCGGACCATCCAGGTGCGCGTGGACCCGGCCACGCGGGACGTCGCCATCGCGCAGCGCACCGAATGAAGACGATCAAGCCGCTGCGGCTCAGCGTGCTGACCCGGCCCTACCGCTGGCAGCGCCAGGACCATCTGGGCGTGGCCGTGCTGGCGCTGGCGCGGCTGGGCGATGCGCCGCGCCTGCTACCCGAACAGGCGCTGTGGAAACTCGCCGGCGAAGAGACGGGCGGCCTGCTGGATATCGGCATGCCCAAACCGTATCCGGAAGTACTGGCCACCGGCTACGCGTATACCGCTCATCAGAAGGACCGCACATCGTGCGCGGTGCGTTTGAAAGTGGAAGGCATCGCCGACAAGGCGCTGCTGGTTTTCGGCGACCGCTATTGGCTCGATGGGCGACCGGACGCGCCCCGCCCCTTCGATGCGATGCGGCTGGACTGGAGCCGCGCCTACGGCGGCCCCGGCGTCCCGGAGAACCCTTTGGGTATCGGCGCGGCCGATGAAATGGTCAACGGCGTGCGCGTGCGCCGGGTGCCGAATATCGAGTCGCCCGATGCGCGGTTGTCCGGCGCGTCGCAACGTCCCGCGCCGGCCGGCTATGGCCCCTACGGCATGGACTGGCCGCAACGCGCGCGGCACATGGGCAGCCGCTACGACCAGGAATGGCTGGAGAACGACTTCCCCGGATTTGCGCCGGACATGGACCCCCGCTATTTCAACGCCGCGCCCGAAGACCAGCGCGCGGCGCGCCCCGAGGCGGTGCTGGCCGGTGCGGCCTACGAGGTCTGGAACATGCACCCCGAGCGCCAGGTCCTGCGCGGCCGGCTGCCCGATTGGCGCGCGCGCTGCTTCGCCAGCCGGTCCGCCGATGGCGCCGGCCTGGAAGAGATTGGCCTGGGCCTTTCCACCGCATGGTTCTTTCCGCATCGCGATTGCGTGGTCCTGATCTGGCATGGCCGTATGCCGTTGCAGGAGGACGATGCGGCCGATATCCGTTTGATCATGCCCGCGCTCGAATGCGCGGGACAGCCGCGGGCCACGGCGCATTACGAATCGGTGCTCGCGCGCCGCCTGGATCCCGGGCGCGGCGCCCTGCACGCCATGGTGAACGCCGATCTGGTGCCCGCCGGCCTGTGCGATCCATGGCTGGACGGCGAGGGCCGCAGCGAGGCCGATCGGCCGTCGCGCCGCAATCTGCGCAAGGGCGCCGAGCGGCGCCATGCCGCCGCCCGCGCGGACCTGGTGGCGCAGGGCCTGGATCCCGACCGCTACCTGGCGCCCTTGCCGCCGGAGGAACCGCCGCCATCCCTGGCCGATCTGCCGGACCGCATCGAACGCATGGAAATGGAAATGGCGCAGGCGCGCCGCGGCGAAGGCGTGACGGCCGCCGCGTATGCCCAGGCCGGCCTGGACGATCTGGCAGCCGTCGCGGGCGTCGACATGAAAGCGTTGCGCGCCCAGGACGCCGGCACGCCGGCGCCCCCCTTCGATTTCGCCGCGCTGCGCCGGCAGTTGCGCCAGGCGCAGGCGCAGCCCTGGGCGGCCGAGGCGGGCGGCGCGAAATGGGACGCCATGGCACGCCAGGGCATGCTGCACGCCGGCCAGTACCTGGCGCCGCCGCCCATGCCGCCGCATCGCGCCCGGCGCACGCGCGCCAGCCTGCAGGCGCGCGCCCGCGCCACGCGCGACGCCAGGGGTTTGCATCTTGCCGGCGCGGATCTTTCCGGCATGGATCTGCGCGGCATGGATTTCCGCGGCGCGATCCTGGCGGGGGCCGATCTGTCCGGCGCCTGCCTGGACCAGTGCGACTTCGGCGAAGCCGTGCTCGCCGCCGCGCGCCTGGATGGCGCCTCGGCGCGCGAGGCCAGTTTCGTGCGCGCGAATCTGGGCGGCGTGCGCTGCGGCGCCACCGATCTGCGCGGCGCGGACCTGAGCCAGGCGCGCGTCGATGAGGCGGTGTTCGACGGCTGCGATGCGCGCGGCGTGCGCATCGACGGCGGCGCCGCGTCGCGCGCGCTGTTCCGCGGCTGCGATTTCGGCGAAGCCTCGTTGACGCAATGGACCGCCATGCGAACGATCCTGGAACGCTGCCGCTTCGCGGGTGCGCGCTTCGACCAGTGCGTAATGATGGAAACCGCCGTGCAGGATTGCGATTTCGCGGGGGCGCGCATGACGCGGGCCGGCTTCACGCAATGCGCGTTCGCCGGCGCCAAGCAGTTCGCGGGCGCGGACCTGGAAGGCTGCGCCTTCGCTGGCGGCGCGGATCTGTCGGATGCCTGCTTTGCCGGGGCGCGCATCCGTCACAGCAGCCTGCGCGGCGCGGTCCTGGACCGGGCGGATCTCTCCGGCGCGCGTCTGGAAGCGGCGGACTTTTCCGAATGCCGCCTGCACGGCGCGGACCTGTCCCATGCCGAGGCGCCGCGCAGCCTGTTCGTGCGCGCCGACCTGCGTGACGCCTCCCTGCGGGGCGCGCGGCTGATCGAAACCGTGCTTCCCAAGTCCATCCTGCTCGGGACCTGCCTGGATGAAGCCAATCTGTTTCGCGCCGACGTGGCCATGGCCCGCATGGACGCCACCACATCCCTGCGCGGCGCCTATACGAAAGGCGCCAAGCGCTATCCCCTGTATCGCGCGGAACCCACGGCATGAACATCGGCACCCTGTTGGACAAAGTGCGTCACGGCGAGCCCGTGGAGAACGCCGACCTGCGTGGCGCCGACCTGAGCGGCCTGGACCTGGCCGGCGGCTTCTTCGACGAAGTGGATTTCAGCGGCGCGCGCCTGGCTGGCTGCCGTCTGGACGACAGCCAGTTCACCCATTGCCGCTTCGACGGCGCGGACCTGAACGCGGCCAGGCTGGAAGAGGCGCGCATCGTGCGCTGCAGCGTGCAGAACGTCAATCTGAACGGCGTTTCGGCGCGCGCGCTCATGAGCGGTGAGTCGGACTGGTCGGGCGCGCGTTTCGCGGACGCGGTCATCGACCATGCCAGCTTCCATGCGGTCACGCTGCGCGGCGCCGTGCTGCGCACGCAACGCATCGACCGCGCCGTGTTCTCGCAGACCGTCCTGGAGCAGGCCGACTTCGGCGGCACGGCGCTGTCCTTCGTGACCTTCCATCGCCTGGACCTGCGAACCGCAAGCTTCGCCGGCACTGCCTGCGAAAGCGTCATGTTCATCGAGTGCGACATGACCGGACATCGCTTCGCCGGCCAGCCGTTCGTGCTGTGCCAGTTCACCGACAGCAAGCTGGACGGCGCCGATTTCAGCCGCGCCAACCTGCGGCAGGCCAATTTCAAGGGGGCGTCCCTGCGCGGCGCGGCGTTCGACGCGGCTTCGGGCCCCCAGTGCCTGTTTCCGGAGGCGGACCTGACCAAGGCCACGCTGCGGGGCGCGCATTTCGATGGCGCCATCTGGGCCGACGCCAGTCTGGAGGAGGCCGTCTTTGCATCGGCCAGCCTGAATCTGTGCGTCTTTCACCGGGCCCGCTGCGCGCGTGCCGACCTGCGCGGCGCCAGCCTGGCGGACGCCGATTTCTCCACCGCCGACCTGCGCGATGCCGACCTGCGCGACGCCCGCTTCGAACGCACGCGCTTTCATCGAGCGATCCAGGATGGCGCACGGCTGTCGCACCGCAACGGCATCATCGAAAACGACCCCGCCCTGCTGGAGGCCGAGCTGTGGTCGGCAGGCAAGCCATGACGGCGCGTCAGGCCTTATCGAGGCGCCGCGCCCCGCGCCCGCCGCGCCCGCCGCGCCCGCGGCGAGGCGGAAACCTGATGGACCCATGCGGCGGGCGATGAACCGTTCCGCCCCGGAGGAGACCCGACATGCTCGCAGTCTGCCAATTGCCCGGCATCGCGCTGGGCTTTCCCGACGTTTGCAAGACGCCCATACCGCCCTTGCCCCACGTGGACGTGGCCACGTCCAGCATGGGCATCCCCGTCGCCTGGAACGTGCTGCTGCTGGCGGCCCCGGTGCACAACATGGCCACGGTCGTGCCGATTACGCTGGGCGACACGGCGGGCGTGGGCGGCGGCCTGATCTCGCAGACCTTCATGGGCAGCTCGCGCTACATGACCGGCGCCTTCACCGTCCTGGTGCGCGGCACGCCCATCGTCAGGATGACTTCGCTGACGGTGCAGAACACCATCAATACGGTCGGCATGCAGGTGTTCTCGCCGCAGCCCAAGGTGCTGGTGCTGGCGCCCTGACGGCAGCCGGTCGGTGAGTCGCGCCCAGGCCCGCGGCGCCGTGCCAGCGGGCTTCGAATCCGCGTAAGTCAGCGCGGCTCCGCGCGGCCCAGCGTGCGCCGCACGATCGCGACGAGATCGTCCAGCAAAATGGGCTTGCTCAGGTGCGCGGTGAATCCCGCGCTCAGGGCTTTGTCGATATCGCGTTTTGCGCCGTAGCCGGTCAAGGCGATGGCCGGCGTGTCGCAGCCGCGTGCCCGCGTTTCGCCCAGGAAGGCGTAGCCGTCCATCCCCGGCATGCCGATATCGGAAATGATCACGTCGAAAGCCATGCTGTCCAGCGCGTCCAGCCCGCGCTTGCCGCTGTCCACAGCTTCCACCTGCGCGCCTTCCAGCTCCAGCAACGCCGAGAAGGTGTCCAGGATTTCGTGCGAGTCGTCCACGAGCAGAACCCTCACGCCGGCCAATTGACCGCTCTCGCGCTCCGGGATGTCCGCCGTCCCCGTAAAGGTATGCGACGCCAGCGGCAGCCATACCGTGAAGCAGGATCCGCGGCCTTTGCCTTCCGAGGCGGCCTCGACCCGTCCGCCGTGGGCGTGCACCAGCTGGCTGACCACGGCCAGGCCGATGCCAAGGCCCATGCGGGGCTGCGTGCCGCTGCGCATCTCAGCCTGGCTGAACATGTCGAAGAGCCGCGGCAGGAAGTCAGGGTCGATGCCTTCGCCCGTATCCCGCACGCACACGCGCGCCATCTGGTTGTCGCGGCCCAGTTCCACGGTAACCATGCCGCCGGCGGGCGTGAACTTGATGCCATTGTTCATCAGGTTCCATACGATCTGTTCCACGCGCACGGGATCCGCGTCGATGTACAGCGTGTCCGCCATGTCGTAGCCGGTGGTCAGCGTCACGCCGGTTTCCGCGGCGGTCGGCGTCATCACGCGCACGATGCTGTCCACCGTTGCGGTCAGGCTCACCACCGAACGGTTGAGTTTCAGTTTGCCGGTCTGGGCGCGCGCCACGTCCAGCAGGTCTTCGATAATGCGGGCCTGGCTGCGCACCGCTCGCTGGATCGCGTCGGCGGCGCGCGCGGCCACCGATACGGCGCGCACTTCAGGCGTGCGCACCAGCAGTTCGGCGTTCAGCTGGATCAGGTTCAGCGGGTGCTTCAGCTCGTGCGACATCACCGCGAAGAACTCGTCCTTCAAGGTACTGTTCGCACGCGTGGTCTCCAGCCGGTTTTCCTGTTCCTGTTCGTGCTGCTTCTGCGCGGTGATGTCGCGGGCGATCTTGGCGAAGCCCATGGACACGGGATCGTCGATGGGATTCATGCCGCCCGCGCAGAACACGCGCGACCCGTCCTTGCGCAGATGCCAGCGCTCGTCCGAGGCATAGCCTTGCTCGCGCGCGCGCTGCAGCTCCAGCGCGGGCGCGCCGGCCTCGATGTCCTCCGGCGTGAAGATCAGCGAAAAGTCGCGGCCCACGGCTTCCGTCTCGGTATAGCCGAACAGCAGCTGCGCGCCCAGGTTCCAACTGGTGATGGTGCCGCCATTGGACAGGGTGATGATCGCGAAGTCGCGCGTGCTCTGGGCAATGGCGTTGATGCGCGCTTCGGCATAGCGCCGGTCGGTGACGTCGATGAACGTCAGCACGGCGCCCTCGATGCGGTGTTCGGCGCTGCGATAGGGCAGCAGGCGCGCGAGATACCAGCGGTTGTCCGTGCTGCGCACTTCGCGTTCGATGGTGCGCAGCGATTCGAATACCGCGGCGGCGTCCTGCGCCAGGTCCGGATAGTCGAGCCGATGCGTGATATCGAGCAGGGAACGTCCCGCATCGTTGGCGATGACGCTGAAGATGTCCTTGGCGCGCGGCGTGAACCACTTGATCCGCATGCTGCGATCGACGAAAACCGTTGCGATATCCGTCGAAGCAATCAGGTTTTGCAGGTCGTCGTTGATCTTCGCCGTTTCCTCGACCTTGCTCTTCAGCTCCGAATTGACCGTGATCAGCTCTTCGTTGACGGACTGCAGCTCTTCCTTGCCGGTTTCCAGCTCTTCGGTGGTGGAGCGCAGTTCCTCGTTGATCGCCTGCAGCTCTTCGTTGGACGCCTTCAGCTCTTCCGTAGACGTCTCGGACTGCTCCATCGTCAATTGCAGCTGCTCCTTGGTGCGCTGCAGCTCGGCCTCGAGCTGCGCCAGCACGCTGTTTGGCACGTGGGGCGCCTGCTCGCCCGCGGGACTCATCACCGCCTCGACTTCGTCGAAGATCACCAGCATGAAGTCGTTGCCCGAATCCTCATGGCGGAAGGGGCGCACCACCATATTGACGTACACCTGGCGGTCGCCCAGCGTCATGGCGACGCGGCGCGCCTCCACGCTCTTGCGCGAGTGCACCGCCTGGAAGAGGGCGGTGCGCAACTCCATGCGCAGGTCGGGATAGACCAGCGACGGCAGGTTGCGGGACGGCTCGCCGCCGACATAGCGCAGAAAGCGCCCGGCCCGCTCGGACATGTGGACGATGTTGGATTCGTGGTCCACGATGACGCTGGGCGGCGCATACAACTCCAGCGCGCGCTGATGGATCTCGGCGAAAGATAGTTTGCTGCGTCGCACGGCGGTGGCCTGAACGGCGGTTTGTTGGGGCCGGTCGAAACCCGAAAGCGGCAATACGGGTACAGGGCGATGCAGCGATGCCGTGTCCTTTGCCTGGTAAATCCGGTGGCGCTTGTCGACAACCGAGAACAGATTCTCGCACGCATCCGCCGATTCCGAACTGCCCAGGAACAGGTAGCCGCCCGGCTTGAGCGCGAAATGGAACATGCGCAGCACGTCTACCTGCACCTCTCGGTCCAGGTAGATGAGCAGATTGCGGCATGTCACCAGGTCCAGCCTGGAGAAGGGAGGATCGCGCAGGATGTTGTGGGGCGCGAACAAGACCCGTTCGCGCAATTCCTTCTTGATGCGGTAGTTCGAACCTTCGCGCGTGAAAAACCGCTGCAGCCGCGTCGCCGACACATCGGTTTCGATGGCGCTGGGGTACAGCCCCGCGCGTGCGGCGGACAGCGACGGTTCGTCGATGTCGGTGGCGAACACCTGTATCTTTGGCGTCGCGGGATTGGCGGCGGACTCGCCGTATTCGCACAGCAGCATGGCCACGCTGTACGCTTCTTCGCCCGTCGCGCAGCCGGCCACCCATGCGCGTATGTGCGGCGGGCCGTCGCCGTCGCGGTGCCGGAACATCGGCGCGATGCATCGCTGCTCCAGCGTTTCGAAGGACTCGCGGTCGCGAAAGAACTGCGTCACGCCGATCAGCATGTCGCTCAGGAGCTTGGGCGTTTCCTCGGCGTTGTCATGCAGCATGCTGGCATAGGCCGGCATGTCCGGCACGCCGGTTACCTGCATGCGCCGCTCGATGCGCCGCAGTACGGTGGCCTTCTTGTAGTGCTTGAAGTCGTGCCCGGTGCGCGCGCGCAGCAGCGTCAGGATATCGCGCAAGGCCGCGCGTTCTTCCGTTGTTTCGTCGGGGCGGCGCGTGTCCAGATCCACGGGGTCGTCGGTCGGCGCCGGCACCTGCATGCGGGCAAGGTTATCGGCGATGGACAACAAACGCGCGGGGATCTCGGCAACGGGCAGGACGATGTCCACCATGCCCGTCGCGATCGCGCTGCGCGGCATGGTGTCATGCTCGGCGTCCTCGGGCTGCTGCGCCAGCGTGATGCCGCCTTGCTCCTTGATGCGCGCCAAGCCCACCGAGCCGTCCGATCCGCCGCCCGTCAGCACGACCCCCACGGCGCGCGACTTGTGCGCATCGGCCAGCGTGCGGAAGAACCCGTCGATGGCAATGAGCGGGCCACGGCCGCGCGCCACCGACTTGATGCGCAGATAGCTGTCGTTCATCTCCAGCTTGGAGGCGGGCGGAATCACGTAGACGTGGTTTGCCTCGATCGGCCTGTCGCTTTTCACCTGCACGACCGGCATGCGCGTCGCGTTCTGCAGAATGCGGTCGAGGGCGCTTTCGTGCTCCGGGGAAAGATGGACCACCACCACGAAGGCCATGCTGGGGTTTTCGGGCGTGTGCTGGAAAAACGTGGTCAACGCCTCCACGCCGCCTGCGGATGCGCCCAATCCCACGACGGGAAAAGACAGGTGGCTCGGTGAGATGTTTTGGTTGTTCTTTGGCGGCGGGTCGGCGTCAGGCATGGTCGGCGGCGGCGCGGGCGTACGGCATGGTCCTCATCATACCCGCCGTGATGCGTGGCGCTGCGGTCCCGCGCACAGAGGGCAAGGCAGAGCGAACCTTGTCAGCAAGCGGCGTTCTCACGTGTGTGGCGGCGAAACGCGGCATGCCGATGCAGGCGGACTCGCTGGCGCCGCTGGTGCGGCGGCCGCCATGCCCGTTGCGGACGCACCCGGAGCGCCGCTTGCGTCCCGGCGCGCCGACACGCGCCGCGCGGCGCGGCGTAGCGAACGCAGGGGTAGACAAGCATGGAGTTGGACATACTGGAACTGCTGCAATGGCCCGCCATGGCGGCATCGCTTGCGGCCGCCTGGCTGGTCGCATCGACAAGGAAGGGCAAACGCAACGCGGGCTTCTGGGTTTTTCTGCTGAGCAATGTCCTGTGGATTGCCTGGGGCTGGCACGACGATGCCTATGCCCTGATCGCACTGCAGGTGGGTTTGGCGCTGACGAATATCCGCGGCGTCTTCAAGACGAAGGCGACGCAGCCCGCGGATGCGAGCGCCGAGACATAAGGGAATTGCTGGAAAGGAAAACCCAAAGCAAAAAGCCCCGATTTCTCGGGGCTTTCGCTGCAACGCTGCCGTGGGCAACGCTTGTGAATTCTGGCGGAGCGGACGGGGCTCGAACCCGCGACCCCCGGCGTGACAGGCCGGTATTCTAACCAACTGAACTACCGCTCCGCAGCGGTGTATTTGACCAACATGCGGTTGCCCGCGATGTTGAACCTACTACCTTGCCAGCATGATTTGCATCGAAGCTGGCGTCCCCTAGGGGATTCGAACCCCTGTACTCACCGTGAAAGGGTGATGTCCTAGGCCTCTAGACGAAGGGGACCTGAACTTGCTACTTCGCTTTCGACTGGTGGAGGTAAGCGGGATCGAACCGCTGACCTCTTGCATGCCATGCAAGCGCTCTCCCAGCTGAGCTATACCCCCGTATCCACCAAGCGAAATTCCTGCAAAATCAGCGCTTAGTGCAATACCTGTGCATACACCGCTCACTGTTCTTGCCGGCTTTTTCGTTTGTGCCGTTGGCGAAGAAACGAGATTATGCACGAGTTTTTTTTGGCGTGCAACTCGCCGCCAAAAAATTTTCATCCCAGGAGGTTCCCCATGAGTCCCACCGCATTCCCGCTACGGTCGTTGGGCCGCACCGGCATGGACATCACCCGCATCGGGTTCGGCGCCTGGGCCATCGGCGGCGCGGGCTGGGCGGCGGGATGGGGCGCGCAGGACGACGCCGATTCCATCGCCGCCATCCGTCATGCCGTGGCGCGCGGCATCAACTGGATCGACACGGCCGCCGTCTATGGGCTGGGCCACTCCGAGGAGCTGGTCGGACAGGCGCTGAAAGGCATGCCGGCTGCCGAACGGCCCTATGTGTTCACCAAGTGCGGGCTGGTGTGGGACGAGAAACAGCGCACCGCGCCGCCGCGCCGGGTGGGCGCCGCGCGCAGCCTGCGCGCCGAGGCCGAAGCCTCGCTCAAGCGCCTGGGCGTGGAACGCATCGACCTGCTGCAAATGCATTGGCCGGCCAACGACGGCACAGCGCTGGACGAGTACTGGCAGACGCTGCTGGACCTGAAACGGGAAGGCAAAGTGCGCGCGGTGGGCTTGTCCAATCACAACGTCGCCCAACTGGAGCTTGCGGAACAGCTGGGGCACGTGGATACGCTGCAGCCGCCGTTTTCCGCGATACGCCGCGATGCGGCGGCCGATCTGCTTCCGTGGTGCGCCGAACACGAGACCGGCGTCATCGTCTACAGCCCCATGCAGTCCGGCCTGTTGAGCGGCCGCTTTACCGAGGCGCGCGCCGCCTCGCTGCCTGCCGACGATTGGCGGTCGCGCAATGCCGAGTTCACCGGTGAAAACCTGCGGCGCAATCTGGCGCTGGCTCAGGCGCTCGAAGAAGTGGCGCAGCGGCACGGCGCCACGGTGGCCGCCACAGCCATCGCGTGGACGCTGGCCTGGCCCGGCGTCACGGGCGCCATCGTGGGCGCGCGGGACCCGGCGCAAGTGGACGGCTGGCTGGGCGCCGCGACTCTGGAACTGGACGATGACGATATGGCGCGGATCGCCGCCTTTATCGAGACGACCGGCGTGGGCACCGGGCCCTCGTCTCCGGCGCGCCAGGCGGGCGACGATCTGCCGCTGCGCAGCGCGTGACCGCCGCACGCCGCCGCGTCAGGACGCGGCGCGCGCCATCTGCCGGGCCGCAGCCGCGCGCGACGCGGCAAGCAGCAGCAGGCCCGCCGCCACCAGGCCCATGACGGCGGCATTGCCGGTGCGCGTGTAAGGCGTCAGCCCCGTCATGCCTTGCACCGCTGTCTGCAGCGACGTGGCCTGCATTGTGGGAAGCTGCGCGACCACCCGGCCCTGCGGGTCGATGGAAGCCGTTATGCCGGTGTTGGTGGCGGCCAGCAGCGGGCGCGCCGTTTCGAGCGCGCGCATGCGGGCGATTTGCAGATGCTGGCGCAGCGCCCAGGTATCGCCGAACCATCCGAGGTTGCTGATATTGACCAGGATGGACGCGCCGGGCTCGCCGTTGGCGCCGGGCCGGACGGCGGGCAGCAACTCTTCGCCGAAAAGGTCTTCGTAGCAGATATTCAGGGCCAGGCGCTGGCCGTCGATGTCGAAGGGCGGCTGGCGCGGATCGCCTCGGTCGAAATCGCCCAGCGGGATGTCCAGCATGCGCACGAACCAGTGAAAGCCGGGCGGCACGAACTCGCCCCAGGGCACCAGGTGGTACTTATCGTAGCGGCGCGGCACCTCGCCCGATCGCAGGGCCTCGACCGGCGTATTGCCGTCGAACGCGATGGCGCTGTTGGTATAGCGGTCCACGCCATCCACCCGGCGGTGCAGCGGCACGCCCATGACGATGGTTGCATCGCGTTCGGCGGCAATACGCCGCCACACGTCCCACGCGCCTGGCGCAAGCTGATCCTGGAATACGGGCAGCACCGTCTCGGGCAGGATGATCACGCGCGGCGCCGGCATGCCAGGTTGGGGCGGCATGGATGCCTGGTTCATATGCTGCAGCAGGCCGCGTTCCATCAGGCCGGGGTCGAACTTCTGCGACTGTTCGATGTTGCCCTGGATCAGCCGCACCTGCAGGGCGGCCCCTTCGGGGTGCGACCACCGAACTTGCGACGCGCCCCATCCAGCCAGTGCGGCGATCGCCGCCAGGGCTGCAGCCATGGCGTGGCGCGGATCGCGCGGCGCATCGGCCGGGCGCCAGAGCGCCGCCAATGCCGCGGCCGCGAACGCCGCCAGCCATGCCACCCCGTAGACGCCCACGATCGGCGCCCAGCCGGCGAAGGGGCTGTCCACCTGCGCGTAGCCGATGTTCAGCCACGGAAAGCCGGTCCACAGGGTGCCCCGCACCCATTCCAGCGCGGTCCACGCGCAGGCGAACGCCAGCGCCGATCGCAGGCGGCGTCCCGGCGTAGCGCCCGGCGTCAACGGTTGAAGCCAGCGCCCCAGCACGCCCGCCGAGGCCGGAAACAGCGCCAGGAAGGCCGACAAGGCCAGCACGCCCGCAGCCGCCAGCGGCGGGGTCAGTCCGCCGTAGTAATGCATGCTGACGTAAAGCCAATACAGGCCCAGCGCATAGCAGGCGAAGTTGTAGAGCCAGCCTTCCCACAGCGCGCGGCGCCACGTAAGCGCCGTCAGCTGGCGGCGCGCCAGGACGGCCAGCGTCAAAACCTGGACGATCGCCAGGGCGCCATCGGGCAAGGGCCCCGGCGCGAAGGTCATGGCCTGGACCGCGCCGGCCGCGAAGACGCCCGCCGCGGCCGCGGCGCGGGGATGGCGCAGGGTAAAGCTCGTCATTCGTCTGTGGACATGGGAGCGGCAGGCGCCGGAGGCAGGCGTTTGACGCGCAGCCACAGCGCGCGGCGCGGATCCGCGCGGACCACTTCGATGCGCAGCCCGTCGCGCTCGGTGAAGTCGCCGCGCCGGGGGATGCGGCCAAGTTCGCCGCCCAGCCAGCCGCCCACGGTGTCGTACTCGTCTTCCGGCAGCGACACACCGAAGGTTTCGTTGAACCGGTCGATGTCCGTCATGGCCAGGACACGCCACTGGTTTTCGCCTTCGGCAAAGATGGTGGTTTCTTCGTCCTCGTCGAACTCGTCTTCGATATCGCCGACGATTTCCTCCAGCACGTCCTCCATCGTCACCAGGCCGGCGATGCCGCCGTGTTCGTCGATGACGATGGCCAGGTGATTGCGGCTTTCGCGGAAGTCATGCAGCAGCACGTTCAGCCGCTTGGATTCCGGGATGAAGACCGCCGGACGCACCAGCGAGCGCACTTCGATGTGGGTATCGAGCATGCAGCGCAGCAGGTCCTTGGCGAGCAGGATGCCGATGATGTTGTCGCGGTCGCCTTCGAATACCGGAAAGCGCGAGTGCGCGGTCTCGATGATGATGGAAAGGTGGTGGGGCAGGGGGTCGGCGATGTCCAGCAGATCCATGCGGGAGCGCGGCACCATGATGTCGCCGACCGTGCGTTCGGACACCGCCAGGGCGCCCTTGATCATGGCATAGGATTCGGCATCCAGCAGTTCGCGCTCGTGGGCGGCTTCGAGGATGGCCTTGATGCCCTCACGATCCTCGGGTTCCCGTCGTACGAGGGAGAGCAGGCGGTCGAGCAGGGATTTGTTGGCGGGTTTGGCTTGACGCGGAGCGTGGTCCGCGTCGTTCGCAGGGTAGGGGTCAGGCATCGTCCAGAGGACAAGTTACAAAAAAATCAGCATAACCGAAGTTTCATGGCGCTTTTGTAACGCTGCGGCGGGGATTTCCCGAAGCCGCGCGCCGCGCCGTTTCAACGCGGGGCGTAGGGATCGGCAATGCCCATGTCGGCCAGCACGCGGGTTTCCAGGGCCTCCATGCGCCGCGCGTCGCGCGCCTTGATATGGTCATAGCCCAGCGCGTGGAAGACGCCGTGGACGGTCAGGTGCGCGGCGTGGTCCAGAACGGTCTTGCGCTGTTCGCGCGCCTCCCGCCGCAGCACCGGCAGGCACAGGACGATGTCGCCCCTGGCCAGCCCGTCCGGCCCCACGCCGTATTCGAAGGTCAGCACATTCGTCGCGTAATCGCGCTCGCGAAACCCATGGTTGAGCCGCCGGCCTTCGGCCAGTCCCACCACGCGCAGGCTGATCTCGGCGCCCAGGAAGGCGGCCAGCCCATCCACGCGCGCGGCCCGCAAGGCGCGTTCGATCCACCGCCGCAGCCGCCAGCGCGGCAACTCCGGCGCCTGCACCGCGTACTGCACCGACAGCGACAACGTGGGCGACATCTCCCGCGACCCCGCCTCACCGCCTCGCCCCCGACCCGGCTTCGCCGACCCGCCAGCGCCCCCATCCTCACTCAAGAAGCTCCGCTGACCGGGGCGCCGCGGATCCGGCTTCGCCGACCCGCCAACGCGCCCCCGCGAGCGGGAACCACGCAGCGCATCGGCGCCGCCCCCATCCTCACTAAAGAAGCTCCGCTGACCAGGGCGCCGCGGATCCGGCTCCACCGACCCGCCAACGCGCCCTTGCGAGCGGGAACCACGCAGCGCATCGGCGGCGCCCCCATCCTCACTCAAGAAGCTCCGCTGACCGGGGCGCCGCGGATCCGGCTCCGCCGGTCCGCCGGCGCGCCCCCTTGAGGGGGAAGCGCGCAGCGCTTCGGGGGTGGGCGCCCGCCCAGGGGTGGGCTTCATTCCTCTGCGGCTTTGTCGTAGGCGTCCACGATGCGGGCCACCAGTGGGTGGCGCACCACGTCCCGGCTGGTGAAGCGCGTGGTCGCGATGCCCTGGACGTCCTGCAGCACGCCGACGGCGTGCGCCAGGCCGCTCTGCTGGCCGCGCGGCAGGTCCACCTGGGACGGGTCGCCGGTGATGACGGCCTTGCTGCCGAAGCCGATGCGGGTCAGGAACATCTTCATCTGCTCGGGCGTCGTGTTCTGCGCCTCGTCCAGGATGACGAAGGCGTGGTTGAGCGTGCGGCCGCGCATGTAGGCCAGCGGGGCGATCTCGATGGTCTGCTTTTCGAACAGGCGCTGCACGCGCTCGAAACCCATCAGGTCGTACAGCGCGTCGTACAGCGGCCGCAGGTACGGGTCCACCTTCTGCGCCAAATCGCCGGGGAGAAAACCCAGCCGCTCCCCGGCTTCCACCGCCGGGCGCGTCAGCACCAGGCGCTGCACGGTATCGCGCTCCATCGCATCGATGGCGCAGGCCACGGCCAGCCACGTCTTGCCGGTGCCGGCGGGTCCGATGCCGAAGGTGATGTCGTGCTTGAGAATGTTGTCCAGGTAGTCGCGCTGGCGCGGCGTGCGCGGACGCAGGTCGGTGCGGCGCGTGCGCAGGGCCAGGCCTTCGGCGTAGTCGTCCAGCGGCGGCAGGGCGCCCGGGTCCAGCGCCGGCTGGCGGCCCGGCGCGTCCTGCGTGCGGCCGACGCCGATTTCCACCAGTCCCAGCTGAATGTCGTCCACCGATAGCGGCTTGCGTTGCGCCTGCTCGTCGAAGCGGCGCAGCACCTGCGCGGCGAGTTCGGCCTGCTCGCCTTCCAGCACGATGCGATGGCCCCGCCGCGACAGCTTCACGCCCAGGCCGTCGGCCAGTTGGCGCAGGTTCTCGTCCAGCGGGCCGCACAGATTCGCCAGATGGGCGTTGTCGCCGCCTACGTTGACGGTGGACACGGGATGACGCCGCGGCCCCGTCATTGCGCGGCCTCGGATTGCGCGGCCTCGGCGCGGTCGTCGATGATGGCCACGCGGCCCCGCAGGGAGTTGGGGTAGGCCTGCGTGATCACTACGTCGATCATGTGTCCAATGAGCCGGGCGGGTCCGGGGAAATTGACGATGCGGTTGTTTTCCGTGCGCGCCATCAACTCACCGGGATCGCGGCGCGACGGACCTTCGACCAGCACGCGCTGGGTGGTGCCCACCATGGCCTGGCCGATGGCGGCGGCCTGCTCGGCGATGCGCGCCTGCAGCCGCTGCAGGCGCTGCAGTTTGACCGCCTGCGGCGTGTCGTCGGCCAGATCGGCGGCCGGGGTGCCGGGACGGCGGGAATAGACAAAGGAAAACGACGTGTCGAAGCCGACGTCGTCGATCAGCTTCATGGTTTTCTCGAAGTCCTCTTCCGTCTCGCCGGGAAAGCCAACGATGAAATCGGAGGACAGCGTCAGGCCGGGCCGGGCTTCACGCAGGCGGCGCACGATGGACTTGAACTCCAGCGTGGTATAGCCGCGCTTCATCGCGGCCAGCACGCGGTCGCTGCCCGCCTGTACGGGAAGGTGCAGGAAGGAGACGAGCTTGGGCAGCCGCGCATAGGCCTGGATCAGGCGCGGGGTCATTTCCTTCGGATGCGAGGTGGTGTACCGGATGCGCTCGATGCCCGGGATTTCGTGCACGTATTCGAGCAGCATGGCGAAATCGGCGATTTCCTCGCCGTCGCCCAGCCGCCCGCGGTAGGCATTCACGTTCTGCCCCAGCAGCGTCACTTCCTTCACGCCCTGGTCGGCCAGGTCGGCGATTTCCACCAGCACGTCGTCGAACGGCCGCGATACTTCCTCGCCCCGCGTATACGGCACGACGCAGAAACTGCAGTACTTGCTGCAGCCTTCCATGATGGACACGAACGCCGTCGCGCCTTCCACCCGCGGAGGCGGCAGCGCGTCGAATTTTTCGATGCTGGGGAAGGTGATGTCCACCTGGGCGCGGCCCTGCGCGCGCCGCTGCTGGATCAGCTCCGGCAGGCGATGCAGGGTCTGCGGGCCGAAGACCACGTCGACATAGGGCGCGCGCTTGACGATGGCCTCGCCTTCCTGGCTGGCGACGCAGCCGCCCACGCCAATGACCAGCCCCGGCTTGGTTTTCTTCAGATGCTGCACGCGGCCCAGGTCGGAGAACACTTTCTCCTGCGCCTTTTCGCGCACCGAACAGGTATTGAAGAGGATGATGTCGGCCTCTTCCGGCGTATCGGTCAGCTCCACGCCTTGCGATTCGCGCAGTACATCGGCCATTTTGTCGGAGTCGTACTCGTTCATCTGGCAGCCGAAGGTGCGGATGAAGAGCTTGCGGGGAGCGCCGGCGGCCGGTTCGGCGGCGGCGGGTGCGGCAGCCGGAGCGGGCGCCGCGGAATCGCGTGCGATGGGGATTTCTTGCATGGCGGGCCGTGACGGGTGTAGATCCCGGGGGCGAAGGAAAAACAGAATTTTACCCCGGACGGCGCATTGTCTTGGTATTGTCTTGGCCCGGCCCTACCATGAGGCCGGCGGCGCGGCCCGCGCGGGGCGGATGCGCGACCGTTTCATGAACGAGCAAGCAGGGGGATAGGTTGGACAAAACCGCCAATCGCGCGGGCGCGGGCCACGCGGATCCGGCATCGCCATCCGGACCGTCGCGGCGGCGTCTCGACAGGCGTACGCGCTGGCTGGCAGGGTGGGCCCTCGCGGTGCTGGGCATCGCGTGTCTGGCGATGTTCGTGGACCTGCCGCTGACCCGTTACCTCCAAGCCAATGTTCCGTCCGGTGTGGACCTCGCCTTTGAGTGGATCGGCGAGATCGGCGACAGCGACAACTATTCCTGGATCGTGCTGCTGGTCTATATCGGCGCGCTGATCGGCCTGGCTCGCGGGGCGTCCGGCGCCTGGATCGGCGGCTATGCGCGCGTGGCGCGCGGCGCCCTGCTGTTGATGGCTGCGTGGATCGCGGGCGGGATCGTGGTGGGCGTGCTGAAAAAAGTGGTGGCCCGGGCGCGGCCCGAGATGTACTTCGAGCACGGGTTCTATGGCCTGGGCGAGGCCTTCGCCGGGAAGCCCTTCAACTCCTTTCCCTCCAGTCATACGCTGACGGCCTTTGTGCTGGCCGCCGCCATCGCGGCGACGGCGCCGCGCCTGCGGTGGGCCGTCTATACGCTGGCGGTGCTGGCGGCGGTCAGCCGCGTAGTCAACCTGGATCACTTCGCGTCCGACGTGGCCACGTCGGCGCTGATCGCGGTGACGGCGGTGCACCTGCTCAAAGCGCGCTTCCTGGACGAGCGCTACCGTTGGCCGGAGCGCCTGCCGTGGCAGTGGTTCGGGCGGCGATAGCGGCGCGAACCAACGCACGCGTCACGGCTACACGTACTTGCCGATGATGCCGCCATCGACCACGAGTTCCGTTCCGGTGATGTAGGAAGCGTCGTCCGACGCAAGAAAGGCGACGGCCTGCGCGACTTCCCAGGGCGTGCCCATGCGGCCCATCGGCACTTGCCGGTCGCGGGCCGCGCGCGCCTTCTGCAGATCTTCTGCGTCGAACATGTGCGCCACATTCCTGCGGATGCGCGGCGTATCGATCAGGCCCGGCACGACCGTGTTGGCGCGGATTCCCTGCGCCGCGTACTGCTGCGCCAGCATGCGGGTGAAATGAATGGCGGCGGCCTTGGTCACGCTATAGGCCAGATGCGGATAGCCGATATAGCGCAGGCCCGCCACCGACGATACGGTGACGATGGCGCCGCCGCCCTGCCGCACCATATGCGGCAGCACCAGCTGAGCGGCGATGAGCAGGCTGTCCACATTCACGCGCTGGATGCGGTGCCAGTCCTCCATATCGATATCTTCCGGGCCGCCGACTTTGCCGATGCCCGCGTTCGCCTGCAGGATGTCGATGCGGCCGTGCCGGGCGAGCGTATCGGCGACGGCGGCGCGCATGGACGCCGCATCGGCGACGTCGGCGTGCAGCGGGAAGGCCGAGCCGCCGGCTGCCTGCACGGCCGCCACCGCATCCTCGGCCGCCGCTGCGTCGTGGTCCAGGGCCGCCACGATGGCGCCCTGGCGGGCCAGGGTGACGGCGCAGGCTTTGCCGATGCTCCATCCCGGCGCGCTCGAGCCCGCGCCTGCCACCAGCGCGACCTTGCCGGCCAGGCGGTTGGATGGCGCGGGCATCATGCCGCGTTCCCCAGGCCCACCGTCATGCCGCCGCAGACGTAGAGCACCTGGCCGGTGATGAAGCCGGCGCGATCGTCTATCAGGCTGGCCACGCCGTGGGCGACGTCGTCCGGCGTGCCCATGCGCCGCACCGGGATGGCCTGCCGGATGCGTTCGGTCTCCGGATGCCCGGGCGGATTGACGCGGTCGAAGAGTTCGGTGGCGATGGGACCGGGGCCGACGGCATTCACGGTGATTCCGTGCGCGCCGAGTTCCAGGGCCCAGGTGCGGGTCATGCCGTGCAGCCCGGCCTTGGTGGCGGCGTAGACGGTGCGCGCCTGCTTGCCCAGCGCCGCGCGGCTGCTGATATTGACGATTCGGCCGAAACCCGCCGCCCGCATGCCGGGCAGCAGCGCCTGCACGATGCGCATGGGCGCCACCAGGTTCAGCGCCGTGACCGCCGCCATGTCGTCGGCCGTGGCGGCTTCCACTGTGGCCGGGCGCACAATGCCTGCGTTGTTGACCAGCCTCAGCACGGGCTGGCGGTCCAGCAGCGTCTGCAGCGCCGCGCCAAGCTGGCGCTCGTCGCTGATGTCGCATTGCACGAAGTGTTCGCGCTCTCCCATCGGACCCGCGGGCGCCGCCAGATCGAAGTTCGCCACGGTGTACCCATCCTGGAGCAATCGCGCGACGACGGCCCGGCCGATGCCGCGGCTGCCGCCCGTCACGAGCACATGGCGGTGCCCGCCCGCGGACGCGTGAAGCGGATCCTGTCGAACACGGTCGGCGATCATGGCCGCTCCTTGCCGTCGCGCGCGTCTGTTGATCCCGGTTGCGGCGAGGCGGCGTCCGCCGCGCCATGGGCGCTGCGGCCCTTGCCGACGTAGGGTATGGCGTGGTCGATGGTTTCCCAGATGAAACGCCCGGACGGGTCCGTCTGCTCCTCCGCGATGTGCGCCACCAGGCCGGCAGCCCGCGAGATCACGGCGAACCCGCGCATCAGGCGGGTCGGCACGCCGATCTCGCCCAGCATCGCGGCCACGGCGCCGGTTGCGTTGATGGTGATGTGGCGGCCGTACACCTCGTCCACCGTGCCGGCGAGCAGGCGCAGGGCGCGCACATGATCGCCTTTCAGTTCGGTCTCGGCTTCGGTCAAGGCCAGCAGCTTGATGGCGCGCGGGTCGTCCGGCTTGTGCAGATGGTGGCCGAAGCCGGGCAGATGCGCGCGGCGGCGGCGCGCGTCCTCGACGATCCCGCGAGCCGTTTGCGCCGGATCGCCGGCCGCGATGATGCGGTCTAGCAGCTCGGAACAATTCTCCATGGTGCCGACGAACTGGCTGCCGACGGCGAGCAGGCCTGACGCGACCGCCCCCTGCAGGTTCTCGGGGGCGCTCATGTAGATCAGCCGCGTGGCGATGGCGCTGGGTGTCAGGCCGTGCTCCATGAGCGTGATCAGGACGGCGTCGACGATGCGCATGTCGACCGGGCGCGCCGGCCGATTCATGATCTGCATGAACATGACTTCGGTGAAGCTGCGCTGCCCGATCAGGTCGTCCACCAGATTGGCGTCGCGGTAGTGCATGCTGGTCAGGTCGTGCGCGCAGAGGCGGGTGACGGGTGTGGCCATGGAATCTCCTGTAGTCGTTGCGCCAAGGCGATGCCGCGCATCAGGACGCGGCTGGGGTCGAAGCCTGGCTTGTGGCGGCGGACGATGCCGGCGAATCGGGCGCGGCCTGCAATGCCTTCAACGCGTCCTGACGCACGGCCGTCTTCAGCACCTTGCCGACCGTCGAGCGCGGCAGCGATTCATAGAAATGGATCTGCTTCGGCGTCTGCACCGGGCCCAGGCGCTCGCGCACGTGCGCCATCAGCGCCTGCGCGGTGACGCTGACCCCGGCGTGGCACTGCACCGCGGCGTGGACTGCCTCGCCCCATTTCGGATCCGGCACGCCGAACACCGTCGATTCGTAGACGGCGGGATGCAGCGACAAGGCGTTTTCGACGTCCACCGGGTAGACGTTGAAGCCGCCCGTGATGACGACGTCCCGGATGCGATCCTTCAGGTACAGATAGCCGCGCGCGTCCACCATGCCCACATCGCCGGTATGCAGCCAGCCGTCGACGATGGTCTCCGCGGTCTTCTCGGGAAGGCGCCAGTAGCCGGCCATGACCAGGTCGCCGCGCACCACCACTTCGCCCAGTTCCCCTTCGGGCAGCAGCCGGCCGTCCGGCGCCATGATGGCCATTTCGGACAGCCAGGTCGTGCGCCCCACCGAGCCGCGATTGGCGGGGTCGGCAAGTTCGGCGGGAGGCAGCACGGTTACGATCTGCGGCGCTTCGGTCTGCCCGTAGGTGGTGCCGAGCACCGGGCCGAAAAAGCGCTGGACCTCTTCGATCTTGTCGGCGGGCATCGGCGCGCCGCCGTAGATCAGGTTGCGCAGGGCAGGGAAGTCGGCGCGGCTGACCCCGGGCTGCGCCATGATCATGTAGATGAGCGTGGGCGGCATGAAGCACAACGTGCCGCCGCGTTCCCGGAAGGCCTGCGTGATCGTGGCCGGCGATGCCGCGTCCAGCAGCACGTGGGTGCCGCCCTGCGCCAGCACCGGCAGCACGTAGGTGGACGTGCCGTGGGTGATGGGCGCGGCCATGACATAGCGGTCGTGCTCCGTCAGGCCCCACGCGGCAATCTGGTTGATGATGCCGGCGTTCCAGGCTCGGTACGGCTGCATCACGCCCTTGGGCAGCCCCGTGGTGCCGCCGGTGAACTTGATGGCCTGCACATCGTCGCGCGACAAGGCGTGACCCACCGGGCTTTGGCCCCGGTGGGCCGCCACCAACGGCTGCAAGCCGAGGTCGCCCAGATCGGCATCGCCCAGCGCGATGCGCCGGGCCTTGCAATCGCCCACCAGCGCGGCGCCCCCGGCGTCCGCGAACACGATGCCCGGTTCCGTGGCGTCGATGATGCGCTGCACTTCCAGCGCGCTGCTGCGCGTGTTCAGCGGCACCCAGATCTTGCCCGCGGCCAGCACCGCCAGCAGCGCCAGGATATGTTCGGCCGAATTTCCGGCGCAGATGGCGACGCGCGATTGCGGCGCGGGATCCAGACCCTGCAAGGCCGCGGCCAGCGCGCGCACGTCCGCGTCCAGTTGCGCGTAAGTCACGGACGCCGATGGGCTTTCCAGCGCGATGCGGCCGGGATGGCGGCGCGCCGCCCGGAAGAAAAAGTCGATGGGAAACACGCTTGCTCCATAGTGCTGGCCGCTTGCGTGCGACGCGCGCGAAAACCGATGCGCCGCCCAAGCCGCCGGTTGTTGCGGGCGTCTACTGCACCTTGATCTCGGCGCTCTTGACGACCTTCGCCCACTTGCCGGTTTCTTCGTCGATCCAGGACTGGAATGCGGCCGGCGTATTGGGTTGCGGCGGCATCACGAAGCCGCCTTTTTCGTAGGCCGTCTTGATCGCATCCGAGCGCAGTATCTGGTTCAGCGCTTCATTCAGGCGGTCGATGACCGGCTGCGGCGTGCCCTTGGGCGCGACCAGCCCGAACCAGGACTGCACGGAAAAATCCTTGACGCCCGACTCCGACAAGGTCGGCACGTCGGGCGCGAAGGGCGCGCGCTGCGGCGACGTGACGCCCAACGCCCGCAGCTTGCCGGCGCGCACATGAGGCAGCGCGGAAGGCATGTTGTCGAACATGGAATCCACCTGGCCGCCCATCAGGTCCGTGACGGCGGGACCGCTGCCACGGTAGGGAACGTGCAGGATCTCCGTTCCGGTGGCCAGCTTGAACATTTCGCACGACATGTGGATGGACGAGCCGGCGCCGGAAGAAGCGCACGTCACCTTGCCGGGGTTCTTGCGCGCCAGCGCGATGTATTCGGCCACGTTGTTCGCCGGCACCTTGGGATTGACCACCAGGATGTTCGGCACGGTGGCCAGCATGCCGATGGGCGCGAATCCCTTGTCGAAGGCGTAAGGCAGATCCGGATAAAGCGTCTGGTTGATGGTGTTGGCGATGGAGCCTACGTACAGCGTATAGCCGTCCGGCGCGGCCCGATAGACCGCTTCGGCGCCGATGTTGCTGTTGGCCCCGGCCCGGTTCTCGACCACGAAAGGCTGGCCGAGGGTCTCTGTGAGGGCCTTGGCGGCCAGGCGGGCCACGATGTCGGTGGCGCCGCCGGCGGCGTAGCCGACGACCAGCGTCACGGGGCGCGCGGGATAGCGGGAATCGGAAGCGGCGACGGCCGGGCCGGTCTGCGCCAGCGACGCGGCGAGGGCCAGCAGCGAAGCTGCGAGGCCTCGCATGGTTGTGCGGTTCATGTTGTCTCCGTTGTCTATTTTCTGGACAGGTGCATCGCCTGTCCCCGGTATCATGGCGCGGTTGTCAGGGAGATCCAAGCTTGGTTGTCCAGAAAATGAACAAATCGCCAGCCGCCGTCGCGGCCGCGGGCGACCGGGGCGCAAGCGGTCCCAATACGTTGCGCCGCGGTCTCCGTGTGCTGGACGCGCTGCGCGCCGCCGGACCGGAGGGATTGCACGTGGTCGAGGTGGCGCAGGCGTCGGGCATCCAGCGCAGCACGGTGTACCGCTTCCTGGACGTGCTGATCGAATCGGGCTACGCCATGCGGGATCCGGCGACGCGACGCTACCGGCTGGCCGCCGGCAAGCTGGGCGCAACCCCCGACGTGCACGCCGCGGCCGTGGCGCGATGGTCGCCGGTGCTGCGCGGGATCAGCGACGAAACGGGCGACTCGGCCTTTCTGATCTGCCGCGCGGGCAACGATTCGCTGTGCCTGCACCGCGAAGTGGGCAACTATCCGGTCCAGGTGCTGGCCGTCACGGTGGGCCACCGTCAGCCGCTGGGCGTCGGCGCTGCGGGCCTGGCCTTCCTGTCCGCGTTGCCGATGCAGGAGGCCGCCGCCATCGTCGAAGAGAACGCGCCGGCGTTGCGGGCGTATGGCCGCATGACGCCGGGCCGGTTGCGCCAGCTGATCGACAGCGCCCGGGACCGCGGCTGGGCGGTGGTCGGCAACAGCGCCGTGCCGGGCGTCATCGGCGTGGGCGTGGCCATTCGCGATGCCGACGGCCGGCCGACGCTGGCGATCAGCGTCTCCAGTCTGGTCGATCGCATGCCGGCCGCCAGGCAGCGCCGTATCGCCGAACTCATTGCGCAGGCCGTGCGCGGCGGCGGGGCGCCCGCCTAGGGCCTGTCAACGCTGGAAGGAGCCCCGCATGAGCCCAAACAGCCCCCTATTCCCGCCGCGGCGGCGCGGTGCTGCCGCGATGCACGACTTCGATCGGAAAGGACTGGAAGGCCTCGTAGGGCTGGCCGTTCAGCCGCGCCACGAGCTGGGCGGCGGCGGCGTGGCCGATCTCTGTGATGGGCGTGCGGATGCTGGTCAGTCCGGGCGTCTGCGTCGCCCCCAGATCCGTGTTGTCCACGCCGGTGATCGATATGTCATCCGGGATGCGAACGCCGGCATGGCGGCAGGCCATCATGCCGCCTACCGCGAATACGTCGTTGGTGGCGACCACGGCGGTGGGCGGATCGGGCAGGGCGAGCAGGCGCGCCATGGCGTCTTCCGCGGCTTTCAGGGAAATGGGCGCGTACTGCACGCACCGTTCATCGAGTTCCAGTCCGTGTTCGGCCAGCGCCTGCCGCATGCCGGCGCCGCGGGCCAGGGCGCGGTCGTTGCCGGGCAGCGGCGCGCTGAGCAAACCGAAACGCCGGTGGCCCAGCTGCAGCAGATGCCGCGTAACGGCATACGTGGCCGCCTGATTGTCGAAGCCGATGCTCGGATGCCGCCGCAGCGGATCCACCCCCCAGGTCAGGACATAGGGCCGCCCATAGTCGTCCAGCAGGGTGAAAAGGGCGGGGTCATGATCCAGCCCGACGAAAACAAAGGCATCGACGCCGTGCTGAATGAGCTGGCTCGCCACCCGCACTTCCGCGGACAGGTCGTAATGCTGTTCCGCCAGCACCAGGGAATAGCCGCGCTCGTCCAGGTATTGATGAATGGCGCTGGTGGTGCGCGCATACAGCGCGTAGTCGAAGGACGGGACCACGGCGCCGATCATCTTGCTGCGATGGCTGCGCAGCGAACGGGCGGCGCCGTGCGGGACGTAGCGCAGCTTCGCGGCGGCTTCCAGGACGCGCCGGCGCGTGTCCGGATCGACCTGCTCGGGATTGTTCAGCGCCCGCGACACGGTGGCGGTGGACACGCCCGCCAGCCGCGCCACGTCGCGGGCCGCCGATCGGCCTTTGGTTTCTTCGGGCAAGGAGTCGGAAGGCGGCGCACGCATGGGGCCGCATTATAACCGCTTCGGCTGTGCAATCGATTTCATCATAACGACAAGCAGACAGCGGGACCAAGGGTAAGCACCAATGTTTTGAGGTTGTTTCTGTGGAGTGGCGCTGATAATCTGCTCGGTGTAATCGATTACATAAAACGGCGCGCCTCGCACGGATTGGAAGCAGCGCCGCCGCGGCCACGGCGCCGCGCGAGGATTCATGAGGAGACGCTCTTGAAGACACCTCCCGCTTCCACCCGTCCGGACGTGCTACGCGATCCCGGCCGGCGCACGGTCATCAAACAGGCCGCCACGCTGGGCGCCTTCGCGCTGGGCGGCACGGCCATGTGGCCCCTGGCAGCCGCCCGCGCCCAGCAGGCCGGCGGCGACCTGGGCCCCTACCAGCAGGCCAGGATCAACTGGCGGCAGGCCGAAGGCGAGTCCATCACTGTCGCCGTCATTCCGGCCAGCTACTTCGACAATCTGGTCACGCTGCTGCCGCAGTTCGAGGCTTTGACCGGCGTCAAGGTTCGCGTGGAGAAAGTGCCGCCGGGGCAAATCCGCCAGAAGGCCATGCTGGACCTGTCCTCGCGCACGGGCACCTACGCGACCCATGCCGCGGACCCGATGTACTACCCCCTCTACGTCGCCAACAAATGGGTGGAGCCGCTGGACCGTTATCTGAACGATCCGGCGCTGACCGACAAGGCGTGGTTCGACTACGACGACATCTTCAAGGCCTGGCGCGACGCCGATTCCATCGACGGCAAGCCCTACGGCATTCCCTACGACGGCGAGGTTACGGTGCAGGTCTATCGCAAGGACCTGTACGACGCCAAGGGCCTGAAAGCGGCGCAGACCTATGACGAGCTGCTCGCCAACGCCAAGGCGCTGACCGATCCCTCGGCGCGCATGTATGGCCTGGCCTTGCGCGGCTTCGCCGGCGCGGGCCAGAACATGTACATCTACCCCTCGCTCTTTCGGGGCTTTGGCGGCAGCTGGTTCCAGGGCAACACCCTGAAGGTCGACAGCCCGCAGGCCATCGAGGCCCTGGCCTGGTATGTCGACGCCCTGGCCAGGTACGCGCCGCCGGCCGTGCGCAACTGGAACTGGCCCGACATCGCGGACGCATTCTCGCAGGGGACGCTCGGCTGCTATATCGACGCCCATTCCTCGGCCGCCGTCATTACCAATCCCGAAAAATCCCGGGTGGTGGGCAAGGTGGCCTACGCGCGCTGGCCCAAGGGGCCCGACGGCCGGCGCGTGACCTCGATCTGGAACTGGGGCTTCCCGATCAATGCGGCGCTCAAGCCGCGCGCCCGCACGGCGACCTGGCTATTCATCACCTGGGCGGCGTCGGCAGAGACACAGGCGCGCACGTCGTGGAAGTTTCCGGGGCCGGCCAAGCGTTCCGGACTGAACCGCCTGTCCTCATGGAAGTCGGCCGAGTTCGCCGCGGCCATGTCGGGCGCGGGCGACAACTTCATTCCGGCGGCGCTGGAATCGCTGGAGCACGACACGGACGTCGATTGGCGTCCGCGCGTGCCGCAATGGCCCGCCATCGGCGAAACCATGGCCACGGCCATCCAGTCCGCGCTCGTGGGCCAGAAGTCGCCGAAGGACGCCCTGGCCGAAGCGCAGAATCGCATCGCGCAAATCGTCAAGAGCTGATCCGGATGAAGAACGCAGAGCGGGCCGCGCCCGTGGCCATGACCGCCGCGCTGGCGGCGCAGCGCGCGCCGCGTACGCTGGCCGCCCAGGAAAACCGCTTCGCCCTGGCGCTGCTGGCGCCCGCGCTGTTGCTGCTGTTCGTGGTCACCACGGCGCCACTCGTCTATCTGCTGTGGAACAGCCTGCAGCGCATCGACATGAGCATGCCGTGGCTGTCGGGCTTCGCCGGCCTGGACAACTACGCCAAGATGGGCAGCGACCCGCGCTTCTGGAATTCGCTGTGGCTCACCTTCGTCTACACGAGCAGCACTGTCGTGCTGCAGATCGTGGTGGGCCTGTCGCTGGCCCTGCTGGTGCTGCGCATCCCGAAGGGGCAGGGCGTGCTGCGGGTAGCCGCGATCCTTCCCATCGTGCTGGCGCCGGTGGTGGTGGGCCTGTTCTGGCGCACCCTGGTGCTCGCCCCGGACGTCGGCCTGGTGGACCTGGTGACGCAGGCCCTGGGGCTGGGCAGCTACAACTGGCTGGGGGATCCGCGCATGGCGTTGATCTCCGTCATCGCCATTCATACCTGGCAATGGACGCCGTTCGCCTTCCTGGTGCTGCTGGCCACGCTGAGCACCTTGCCCGAAGATGTGTACGAAGCCGCACGGCTGGACCGCGCCGGACCCTGGCAGCGCTTCGTCTACATCACCCTGCCCCTGATCCGTCCGGCGATCGTCGTTGTGATGATCATGCGCATGATGACCGCGCTGTCGGCCTTCGCCGCCATCTTCGCGGCCACGGGCGGCGGCCCCGGCTCGGCCACCGAGATCCTGAACCTGTACGCCTACCGCACATCGTTTTCCGAGCTGAACATCGGCTACGGATCGGCGCTGGCGGTGGTGCTGATGATCATCACGCTGCTCATTTCCTACTTCATGTTCCGCCTGCGGAGGCCGCGATGAATCCCGCCATGCTGCGCATCCGCGCCGGCCGGACGGCCGCCTGGACGGGCGCTGCGCTGCTGCTGGCCGTATGGGCGCTTCCCGTGCTGTGGGGTCTGCTGACCTCGTTCAAGACCGAGCGCGACGTGCTGGCCTATCCGCCCAAGGTCTTCTTCACGCCCACGCTGGACAACTACCGCGCGGTGATCTCGGGGCCGTCTTCCATCGTGCCCAATCTTTGGTCGAGCATCGTGCTGTCCGTCTGGACCACCGTGCTGACCATGCTGGTCGCCGTCCCGGCCGCGTATGCGCTGGCCCGGCTGCGCTATCCCGGCAAGCGCGCGTCGGGCTTCTACGTGCTGGCCACGCAGATGCTGCCCCCGGTGGGCCTGATCATTCCGTTCTATCTGGTCCTGCAGCGCATCGGCGGCCTGGACACCTATAGCGGCCTGACCGCCCTGTACCTGACGTTTTCGCTGCCGTTCGCCATCTGGCTGATGGTGTCGTACTTCGAGGACATTCCTTTCGAGATGGAGGAAGCCGCGCTGCTCGATCGCGCCGGCCGCCTGCGCACCTTCTGGTACGTCATCCTGCCGCAGGTCCGGGGCGGCATCGCGGTGACCACCATCTTCGTTTTCCTGAACGCCTGGAACGAGTTCCTGTTCGCGGTGGTGCTGGCGGGCAACAACGTGCGGCCCGTGACCGTGGCGATGTTCAACTTCATTTCGGTGGAACAGACGCAGTGGGCGCGGCTGTCCGCCGGCGCGATGCTGGCGATGGCGCCGGTCATTCTGCTCGGCCTGGCCGCGCAGCGCCATATCGTCAAGGGGCTTACCGTAGGCGCGGTCAAGGGAGGAGGACGCCGATGAGTCAGGTGGGACGCGTGCGCATGCAGGGGGTGGTGAAACGGCATGGCGCCTTTACCGCCCTGCATGGCGTCGATCTGGAAATCGCGCCTGGCGAATTCTTTGCCTTGCTGGGGCCGTCCGGCTCGGGCAAGACAACGACGCTGCGCATCCTGGCCGGGCTGGAAGCGGTGAATGCGGGGCGCGTGCTGCTGGACGAGGCCGACATGACGCACGCCCCGCCCGGCGAGCGCGACGTGGCCATGGTGTTCCAAAGCTACGCCCTGTACCCGCACATGACGGTGGCGGAAAACATCGGTTTTCCACTGAAGATGGTGCGAACGCCTGCGGCCGATATCGCGCGCGCCGTGCGCGAAGCCGCCGAAAAGGTCGATATCGCGCATCTGCTCGCGCGCCGCCCCGGGCAATTGTCCGGCGGCCAGCAGCAGCGCTGCGCCTTGGCGCGCGCCATCGTGCGCAAGCCCAAGCTGTTCCTGCTGGACGAGCCCTTGTCCAACCTGGACGCGAAACTGCGGGTGGAGACGCGCGCGGAGCTGCGCCGCCTGCAGCGTTCGCTGGGCGTTACCGCGGTGTACGTCACGCACGATCAGGAAGAAGCGATGACCGTGGCGGACCGGATGGCGGTATTCATGGAAGGCAGGGTGGTGCAGATCGGCACCCCGAAGGAAATCTACGCGCGCCCGGCCGACGTCAAGGTCGCGGCCTTCATCGGCACGCCGCCGATGAACCTGCTCCCCGCAAGGCTGCATGCCGGCCAGGTGCAGGCCGCCGGCGCCAGTTTCGCGGCGCCGTCGCCATCGCCGGGCCGTCCGGATGCCGACGTCACCGTGGGAGTACGGCCGGGGGATCTGCGCATCGCGGCTGCCGGAGAAGGGCCGCCCGGCATCGCCGCAACCGTGGAGTTCGTGGAAGACCTTGGCGACAGCGCCATCGTGAACCTGAAGGCCGGGGACCAGCGCCTGAAGGCGCGGTGCGGCAGCGGCGCGCAGTGGGCCGAAGGCCAGGCCGTGAGCCTGTCCTTCGCGCCGGCGGCGATGCATCTGTTCGACCGCGCATCGGGAACCAGAATCTGACGCTCACATTGCGAGGCAGGGATGAACAGCGACACGCAGCGTAAACCCAATATCGTGCTGATCCTGAATGACGACATGGGTTATTCGGACATCGGCTGCTACGGCGGCGAAATCGACACGCCCAACCTGAACCGCCTGGCGGCCGGCGGGCTGCGCTTTTCCCAGTTCTACAACACCGCCCGCTGCAGTCCCTCGCGCGCGTCCCTGCTGACCGGCCTGCATCCGCACCAGACCGGCGTCGGCATCCTGACCTACGATTTCGGCCCGGAAGGCTATGCCGGCAATCTGAACAAGCAGTGCGTGACCATTCCGCAGGCGCTCAAGGCCAGCGGCTACCGGTCCTACATGAGCGGCAAGTGGCACGTGGCGAGCAGCCTGGTCAAGCCCACCGATACCTGGCCGATGCAGCGGGGTTTCGATGCGTTCTACGGCACCATCATCGGCGCCGGAAGCTTCTACGATCCCAACACCCTTACGCGCGGCAACGACAATATCGAGCACGAGGCCCGGGACAGCGAATTCTTCTACACCGACGCCATCAGCGACCAGGCGGCCAGCCATATCCGCGAGCATTGCCGCGAGTACCCCGACCGGCCGTTTTTCGAATATGTCGCCTACACCGCGCCGCACTGGCCGCTGCATGCGCACGACGAGGACATCGCCAAGTACAAGGGCCGATTCGACGCCGGCTGGGACGACTTGCGCGCGCAGCGGCTGCGGCGCCTGGTGCAAAGCGGCATCCTCCGGGATATCTGGAAGCTGAGCGACCGCGATCCGACCCAGCCGCCCTGGGACGAAGCGCAGGAGAAAGCCTGGCTGCTGCGCTGCATGGAGGTGTATGCGGCGCAGATCGACCGCATGGACCAAGGCATCGGGCGCATCCTGGCCGCCCTGGAGGAGACCGGGCAGCTCGACAACACCCTGGTGATTTTCCTGGCGGACAACGGGGCGTGCGCGGAAGACATTCCGGAAGACGTCACCGTCGACGAGCTGGTCAACAAGCTGATGATCGCCAAGTCGCATACGCGCGACGGCAAGCCGGTGCGTTTCGGCAACGATCCGTCGATCATGCCGGGGCCGGAGGACACCTACCAAAGCTACGGCACGGCGTGGGCCAACCTGTCGAACACGCCGTTCCGCCTGTACAAGCACTGGATTCACGAAGGCGGCATTTCAACGCCGCTGATCCTGCACTGGCCGCAAGGCATCGCCGACAAGGGCGGCATCCGCCACACGCCGGGCTATCTGCCCGACATCATGGCGACGATCCTCGACATCACGGGCGCGGCTTATCCCAGCGTATGGGAAGGCAACCCCATCGCGCCGCTGGAGGGCACGAGCCTGCGGCCGGCGTTCGAGGGCGACGCGGACGACGGCCAGGGCGCAGGCGTCCGGCCTCCCATGTTCTGGGAACACGAGGGCAACGCGGCGGTGCGCATCGGCAAATGGAAGCTGGTGCGCAAGTATCCCGGGCCGTGGGAGCTGTACGACATGGATGCGGACCGCACCGAATTGCACGACCTGGCGGGCGACCATCCGGAACGGGTGCGCGACATGGCAGCGCGCTACGACGAATGGGCGCGCCGCTGCGGCGTGATCCCGCGCGAGAAGATTCTGGAATTGATGAAGCAGCAGACCTCGCCTGCGTTCTGGGAAAGAGACGCGCAACACTGAGGCCGGGCGCCGCCCTGGAGTTTCCATGGAACATTCGTCCGGCAAATCGTGCTGCACGCCCGCGGCGCCGCATGGCGGCGCAGGGGCAAGGCCGCACGCCGGGCCGTCGAATGGCGATACACGGGCCATGCGCACGGCCCGATGTCTGCGGCATGAAGGCGAAAACGGCCATACCCATCGCGGCCTGGTCGCCTTGCCGGGCGCGGAATTCCTGATGGGGGGCGACGATCGCGACGGCTTCGCCGGCGATGGCGAGGGGCCGCCGCGGCGGGTCCGCGTAAGCGCCTTTTCGATCTCGGCCACGGCAGTGACCAATCGCCAGTTCGGCGACTTCGTGCGCGCCACGCGCTACGTCACCGATGCCGAACGGGCGGGCGCGTCCTTCGTGTTCTACCTGCAGGCGGCGCAAGACCTGCGCCGCGCCGTCCGCCGCGTGCCCGCCGGCCTGCCTTGGTGGCTGGCGGTCGAAGGCGCATGCTGGCAACGGCCGGAAGGGCCGGGCTCGCATATCTACGACCGGCTCGATCACCCCGTCGTGCATATCTCTTGGTTCGACGCCCAGGCCTATTGCGCGTGGTCGGGGACGCGGCTGCCGACCGAGGCGCAGTGGGAATACGCGGCGCGCGGCGGGCTGACCGGCGCCCGATACCCCTGGGGCGACGAATTGGAACCGGACGGGCGGCCGCGCTGCAATATCTGGCGCGGCGAGTTTCCCGCCCGGCCCGCACCGGGATGGCTTCCCGGAACGGCGCCGGCGACGGCATTCGACCCGAATGGCTACGGCCTGTACAACATGGCCGGCAACGTGTGGGAATGGTGCGAGGACTGGTTCACGCCGGGCTATCACGCCGAAACGGCAAGCGACGATCCGGTTCATCTGCGCCCGACCGGACGGCGCGCCATGCGCGGCGGCTCTTTCCTGTGTCATGCGTCGTACTGCAACCGCTATCGCGTGGCCGCGCGCAATTCCAATACGCCGGACAGCACGTCGGGCAATTGCGGATTCCGCGTGGCGGCCTCAGGGGATCCGGCGTGACGCTCGCGCCGGCGGCGCTTGCGCCGCGTCCAGGCGGTCCTTGACCCGCTGCGCCAGCTCCAGCATCGGATCGGCGCTGGGATAGAGCGCCTGTTTGCCCACGATGGGAAAGCTGTGGCCTTCCCAGAAATGCGTCGGGTCGAAGCGGAACTTGGCGATCAGCCGGCGCCCGAAGTCGGTTTCATGGTGCAGGTACAGTGCCTTTTGCCCGATGCCCGACATCTCCGGATATTCGCCCAGCAGATAGCCTTCCTGCAGATGCGGCCGCACGGCCGACGGCGGGCAGACGCTGGACAGCCGCACCGCCTGCAGGCCCGCTTCGGCGCTGGCGGTAATGCCGCCGCTCAGGTTGGGCACGCCCAGTACGAAGACATAGGCATCCTGCTTCGCGCCATGGCTGGCGAAGGACGCCGCGATGCGCAGCGAATGGGTGACGTCCAGCAGCGGCGTGGCGCATACCTCGTAATGCTGCAGGATGGACCACCGCACGATGCGCTGGCGCTGCACGCGGTCGCGCCCCAGCAGCCCCGCGTCGGCATACTCCTGCGCCAGAATTTCTTCGGCTGCCTCGAGCGTGGCGAAGCGCTGGCGAAGTTCCGCCACACCGGGGTTTCTGCCCGCCGCGCCGCGCAGCAGACTGGGCTTCAGCGACGTATACCCGCGCTGGTTGCGATGGTCGCTGGCCTGGCCGCGGAACAGCAGCACGTGGTCGCGGTTGCGGAACTGCAACTCCGCGACCTTGGTCGCCAGGTCGAAGTACGAGGCGACGGGATGCGCGTCGGCCTTGCGGAAGTTCTGGCCCTGGACCACGGTGGCCGCCGGCCCCGCGCCGGTGAAGGTCCACAGCTTGTGTTCGGTGATCTGCTCCAAGGCCCTTCCTTTGCCTGGCCGGCCTTACTGTCCCAGCCACTTCGCGCGGATCTGCGCGTATTCGCCGCTGGCCTCGCTCAAGTGCAGCCACTGGTCGACGAAGCGCTTGAAGACTTCATCGCCGCGCGGCAGCAGATAGGCCATTTCGGCGTACTGCAGCGGCTTGTCGGGATTGACCGCGCACAGTTCGGGGTGCGCCTTGCTCTGCACGATGGCTTCGGCGGCCTCGGTCACGAAAACGTCTGCCTGCCCCTTGATGAGCTCATCGAAGATGGTCAGGTTGTCCGGATGCATGGTCAGCCTGGCGTGGCTCAGTTTCGTCTTGGCGAAGCGCTCGTTGCTGCCGCCCGGATTGGCGATGACGCGCACTTCCGGCCGGTCGATGGCTTCGATGGTCTGGAACCTGGCGGCGTTCTCGCATCGCGTCAGCGGCGTTTTGCCGTTGACCATGTAAGGCTTGCTGAAATACGCCTGCTTCTGGCGCTCCAGGGAAACCGAAATCCCGCCCGCGGCGATGTCGCACTTGCCGGCCACGAAGTCCGGCAGCAGATTGGCCCAAGTGGTCTTGACGAATTGCGGCTTGGCTTTCAGCGCGGCGGCCAGGGTCTGCATCAGGTCGATATCGATCCCTTCGAACTCGCCCGGCGCGCGCTGGAAGCTGAAAGGCTTGTAGTCGCCGGGCGTGCAGACGCGCAGCACGCCGCTTTGTTCGACGCGGCCGAGCGTGGAATCCGGCGCCGTCCGGGCGTCCTGGGCAAAGGCCAGGGTCTGGGCGGTCGTCAGGATCAGGGCGGCGAGAATTTTCATGGATGGAGTCCGTTGTTGCGATTGGGCGGGTTGCGGGGAATTTAAACGGAGCCGCCGCATTGTTCATTGCGGGTTTGCACGGCTTGCCAAGCGCCCGGCGATGCGGCGCGGCCCGTTATCATTTCCATCCATGCGGCAAATCGCCGGAGAGCGCCATGACGGACAAGATACGACTCGACAAATGGCTGTGGGCTGCGCGCTTCTACAAAACGCGCGGCCTCGCGGTGGAAGAAATCGGCAAGGGAAGGGTGCTGGTCAATGACCATCCGGCCAAGCCGGCCCGGGAAGTGGGCGAGGGCGACCTGGTGACCATCCGCAAGGAAGAACCGCCCATCCAGGTGCGGGTGCGCGGCGTCAGCAGTGTGCGCGGTCCCGCACCGGTGGCGCGGCAGCTCTACGAGGAGACGCCGGAAAGCGTCGCGGCCCGCGAGCGTGCCGCGGAAATGCGGCGGTTGGCGCCGGAGCCCGCCCACGGCATTGCGGCGGGCCGGCCCACCAAGCGCGACCGCCGGCTGATCGATCTGCTGCGGGGCAAGTAAGCGCGGCGCATGAATTTCTCCCTGCGCCACATGAAGGCCTTCATGGCCTTGTCCGAACAGCGCAGCTTCACGCGCGCCGCCGAGCATTGCTGCCTGACGCAAAGCGCATTCAGCGCGCTCATCGCCAACCTGGAAAGCGATCTCGGCGTCAGGCTCTTTTCCCGGAATACGCGCAATGTCGAACTCACGGCGGAAGGCGAGGTGTTCCTGAACATCGTCAGCCATCTGCTGCCCGAGACGGAACGCGCGCTGGCCGAGGTGCGCGACCACGTCGAACGGCGCAAAGGCAGGGTGGCCCTGGCGGCGCTGCCATCGATCTCTTCCGGCATCCTGCCCGGCCTTATCGCCCGTTTCGGCGCGGCGTATCCCGGCATCGCCGTGCAGGTGCACGATGTCGCAAGCACCGTCTGTATCGACATGGTGCGCAACCGCCAGGTGGACTTCGCGCTCTGCGCCGCGGTGTCGCCCAGCGTGGACATCGACATCGACGTGCTGGCGCGCGACAGCTTCTATTTCATCTGCCGCCAGGACCATCCGCTGGCGAAGCGCCGGCAACTGGCGGTCAGCGACGTATTGCCCTATCCGATCATCAGCTTCGAAGGCAACAGCAGCATCCGGCAGCACTTGGACGCGGCGGTCTACCCGCGCCAGTGGCTGCGGTCGCACCAGGTCAACAGCCTGTCGACAGCGGCGGGCTTCATCGCCGCGGGACTGGGGGCGACCGTGGCGCCCACGCTGGCGCTGTTCCAGTTCCGCCTGGCAGGCCTGCGCGCGGTGCCGCTGTCGCTGCCCATCAACGAGCGCGATATCTGCCTGGCCTGGCGGCGCGACGCCACCAGTTCGCTGGCCGCGCAGTCCTTCATCGCCTTGCTGCGGGAAAACTTCGAAGCGGCGGTACGGGGGCTGAAACGGGCGCCTGCGCTTCCAGCCATTCGGTGAACAACCGGGTTTCGCGCGCGGCTTTCGGCGCGCGGCCGTAGTAGTAGCGCATCAAGGGCAGGCGCAGATGGGGCAGCGCGCATGCCAGCCGGCCGGTGGCCAGATCGTTGGACAACAGGGACATCGGCGCGATGGTGAAGCCCAGTCCATCCACGGCGGCCTGCAGCACGAAGTGCAGGTGATCGAAAAAAATCCGGTGCCGCGGCTGCAGCTGCAGAATCCCGGCGTGCTTTTTCCAGTCGTCCCAGTCGTTCCTGCGTGTCTTGGACAGCAGCAGCGTCAGCGAGCCGAGCGATCGCGGCTCGCCGATGCCGCGCATCAGCGCGGGCGCGCCCACCACCAGGGCTTCGTCCTGCAGAAAGGGGTGCATTTCCAGCGACGCGGGCCAGTCGTCCAGTCCCCGGCGGATAGCGACGTCGAAGGCCGCGCCGGCCAGGTCCGGCGGCCGTGTGCTCGTGATGACCTGCGGCTCGATGCCCGGATAGTGGCGCACGAAATCGGACAGCCGGGGGATGAGCCAGCGCACCGCGAAGGAGGGGCGAACGTTGATCCGTACGGCCCGTGCCGGCGCGTGCGACATCACGTCGTGCGAAGCGGCGGCGATCTGGTCCAGCGCGGGCGCGGTTTCGGCAAGAAAGCGCGCGCCGGCTGGCGTGAGCCGAACTTGGCGAACCCGTCTTTCGAACAGGGCGACGCCAAGGTATTCCTCCAGCGTCTTGATCTGTCGGCTGATGGCGCCGTGGGTCACGTGCAGGTCTTCCGCGGCCAGCGTGAAGCTGAGGCGGCGCGCCGCCGCCACAAACGCGCGTACGGCATTCAGAGGTGGCAGGCGGGAGGGCATGCGTGAGATTTTATCACCCATGCGGCGCGGGAATTTCGATTGTCATCGGATGGAAACCTGCGGACGATAAGCGCCATGACGCCCCTGCATACCTCCGAAGCGACGCGCCGGCATCCAGAAGCGTCGCATCGGCCCACCCTCGAAGCGACGCATCGCGACGCCCCTGAACAACCGCAATCGCGCACGCCCCATCCCCCGCCGCCGGACGCTGCCACCGACGCGCATTCCGCGCGCGCGGCCGCCACGCTGGCGTTGACGCTGCCCGGCGACACGGTGCTCTATCTGCTGCTTCCGATGTATGCCGCACAGTTCGGCGTGTCGCTGGCGGAGGCGGGCGTCCTGCTCGCGGCGAACCGGCTGGTCCGCATCGCGGGCTACGGCTCGGTGGCGCGGTTCTACGCCCGGCACGGGGACCGGCCCACCTGCATGCTGGCGGCGGCGGCGGCGACCCTGAGCGCGGTCGGCTACGCCACCTTGTCGGGTTTCTGGGCCTTGCTGCCGTTGCGTCTGCTGTGGGGACTGGCGTTCGCCGCCTTGAACCTGTCGACCCAGGCCATGGCCACGGCGGATTCGAATGGCGCGGCGCGGCGCAACGGCCGCTCGCGCGCCATCATCGCCATGGGACCGGTGGCGGCGCTGCCGGTGGGCGCCTGGGCGGCATCCGCCTTCGGACCGCGTCCGATCTTCCTGCTGCTGGGTGCGGCGGCATTGGCCGGCGTGGCGGTGGCGCGCGGGCTTCCCTCCCATCCGCACCCCGCGCCCGCCGGGCGGCGGCGCCTGCGCCTGCCCGGCAGCCTGGATACCTGGTCTTTCCTGGAAGGCTTCACGCTGGACGGGCTGTTCATCATCGGGCTGGCCTATCTGGGCAAGGACCTGATGCCCGCCGGGTCGGTGATCGTGGCGGGTTCCGTGCTTGCGCTGCGCTATCTGGGCGAGATCGTGCTCAGTCCGGTGGGCGGCAGGATGGCCGAGCGCGTGGGAGCCGAACGTCTGCTCGTGTGGCTGTCGCTGCTGACCGCCGTTGTGCTGGTGGGGTTCGGCGCGGGCTGGGTATGGAGCTGCGCGGCCGCCATCGTGGTGCTGCGGGCGCTGCAGCTGCCGCTTTTGCCGCCGATCGTGGCCATGCGCACGCCGGGGCCTGGCCGCGTCCAGGCGCTGGCGGCCCGGTCGGTGTGGCGCGACATCGGGGCCGGGACGGGACCGCTGCTGGCCGGTCTGGTGCTGCCAATGGCCTCGCCGATCTGGATCTACGGCATCCCGGCGGCGTTGCTGGCGCTCGCGGCGCTGGCTTGCGTCAGTCCGCGCAAGGGGGCGCCAGTGGATGCGGAATGATCGCGAGCGGCCAATGGATCGCTGAATCGCGCTTCTCGCCGATTCAGCGATTTTCTTTCTCAGTCTATAGAAATTATCCATTCATCGACTGAGATGGCGGGTCTAGGATGCACGCAGAACAGCCAATCATGCGAGGAGACAACCGCCATGAAACGCATCGCAACGGCGTTGGCCGGCGCCTGCCTGACGGCCGCGCTCGGCATTTTCGCGGGGCCCGCCACGGCCGACGACTATCCCGCCAGACCGGTCCGCCTGATCGTCGGCATGGCGCCGGGCGGATCGAACGACACGGTGGCGCGCCTGGTGGCGGCCGAGCTGTCCAAGCGTTGGCCCCAGCCCATGATCGTGGAGAACAAGCCGGGCGCGAACAGCACCATCGCCACCAGTGAACTGAAGCGGGCCACCCCGGACGGCTACACGCTGATGCTGGTGATTTCCTCGCACGTCACTAACACGCTGCTCTATCCGAATCTGAATTACACGCTGGCCGATTTCGCGCCCGTGTCCCTGATCGCCGACACGCCGTTCGTGCTCGTCGCCAATCCGAAATTCGCGCCCAATAATGCGCGCGACCTGATCTCGATGGCGAAGGCGCGCCAGGGCGGTATCGATTTCGGCACGCCGGGGCAGGGCTCGACGCAGCATATCGCGCTGGAACTGTTCGACCAGATGGCCGGCATCAGGATGAACCACATCCCCTACAAGGGCGGCGCGCCGGCGCAGACCGACGTCATCGCCGGCCAGATTCCCCTGATCTTCGCGACGCCCACGCAAAGTTTGCCTTTCATCAAGCAGCACAAACTCAAGGCCCTGGGCGTGACGTCGAAGGAACGGTTGCCGCAACTGCCCGACGTACCCACCCTGGACCAGTCCGGCGTGCCCGGCTATGAGGCCAATGTGTGGTTCGGCATCATCGCGCCGGCCGGCACGCCGCCGCAGCGGGTGGATTACCTGAACAAGCAGATTTCCGGCGTGATCCAGAGCCCCGAAATCAAGGCCAAGCTGAACGAGCTCGGCCTGAACCTGCTGGACCAGCCGCCCGCCCAATTCCAGCAGCTGATCGACAGCGAAAAAGCCAAATGGGCGCGCGTCATCAGCCAGAGCAATATCAAGTTCGATTGACCGGCCCGCCGATCGGGGCCAATCAGGAGTCCGCACCTCATGCCTATCATCGAGTCCGTTTCCGTCTGCATCGCCCGCGTCCCGCTGGACAAGCCGGTCACCTTTTCCACCCGCCAGGTTACGGCGCGCGAGTACTGCCTGATCCGCATCCGCTCCACGGACGGACAGGAGGGTCTGGGCTATTGCTACGCCGTCAATAGCGCGGGCCGCCTGCTCGCGGTGGCCGCCGCCGACCTGCTGGCGCCGCGCCTGGTGGGCGAGGATTCGCTGCGGGTGGAGGGCCTGTGGTCGGAGCTTTACCAGGAGGCGTTGCTGCTGGGCCGGGCCGGCGGCGTCATGCGTGCGCTGTCGGCCATCGACATCGCGCTGTGGGACCTGAACGCGCGCAGCGCCGGGCTGCCGCTGTATCGATATCTGGGCGCCACCGTGCGCGACCGCGTGTCGGCCTATGCCAGCGGCGGCTATTACCTGCCCGGAAAGACGCCCGACAAGCTGGCCGCCGAGATGGCGGGGCATGTCAAGGAAGGCTTTCGCGCGGTGAAAATGAAGGTAGGTCTGGAAAGCGTTGCCGGCGAGCGGCGCCGCATCGCCGCGGTTCGCGAAGCCATTGGCGAAGACGTGCGCCTGATGCTGGACGCCAACAACGCCTGGCGGGACCTGCCCACGGCATTGGAGTACGTGCGCGCCTTCGAACCCTATCAGCCCTTCTGGATCGAAGAACCCTTTTCCCCTGACGATATCGACAACCACGCCCGCCTGGCGCGCGCCACCCCGTTGACTGTGGCCACCGGCGAAGTCGAGGCGGGCCGCTGGCGCTTCAAGGACCTGATCGTGAGCGGCGCTACAACGCTGCTGCAAACCGACGCGACGGTATGCGGCGGCATCACGGAATGGCGGCGCATCGCGGCCACGGCCGCGAGTCATGGCATAACCGTGGCGCCGCACGCATGGCACGACGTCCATGTCCACTTGGTGGCCTGCACGCCCAACGCCACCTACGTGGAGTGGATGCCCGACGACCACATCGTCAACTTCCGCCGCCTGATCGACCGTCAACTGGTCGCGGAGAAGGGCGATCTGCTGCTGCCTCGCGAGGCAGGCTTGGGGTTCCTGTTCGACCCCGCTGCAATCGAACGCTACGGCGTGGTGTATCCGGGGCAGTCGGCTGCCTGGCAGGAGGTTCGCTGAACCGGTCGTTGCCGGGCGGATGAGCGGGCGGTACGCTGGCACGGCAGCGTTTTTTCCCACTCATCCACAGGTATCGACCATGTCCGACAGCACGGCAATCCAGGCGCTTTTGTTCGACGTATTTGGCACGGTGGTGGATTGGCGCACCAGCGTCGCCGCCCAGCTGCGGCCCTTTCTTGCGCGCCATAACATCGGCGCGGACCCTTACGACCTTGCCCATGCCTGGCGCAGGAAGTATCAGCCGGCGCTCGACGAGATCCGCGGCGGGCGCCGGCCCTTCGTACGCCTGGACGTGCTGCATCGTGAAAACCTGGAAAGCGCCCTGGCCGACGTCGGCGTGGACCCCGCATCGATTCCCGCCGGGGAACTCGATGAATTGAACCTGGTCTGGCACCGCCTGGACCCCTGGCCCGATTCCGTGCCGGGCCTGCGCCGGCTGAAGCAGCGCTTCATCATCGCGCCGCTTTCCAACGGCAATATTCGCCTGATGACCGATGTCGCCAAGCGCGCCGGCCTGCCGTGGGACGCGATCCTGGGGGCCGAAGTCGTCCAGGCGTACAAGCCATCGCACGAGGTCTACCAGCGCACCGCGGACGTCCTCGGCATGCGGCCGCAGGAAATCTGCATGGTGGCCGCCCACAACGGCGACCTGGCCGCGGCGCGTCAATGCGGCTTCAGGACGGCTTTCGTATTGCGGGCGACGGAATACGGCCCCAATCAAAAAACCAATCTGCGCGCCGAGCAGGACTGGGATTGGGTGGTGGACGATCTGGAAACCCTGGCCACGCGGCTGGGTTGCCCGGCCTGAGGCGCGGCGCAGGCATGCGCGCCCGCAAGGCGGCACGCATGCGCTTGCCGCCTGGGTTCATGAGCCATCTCGGTGCGTACGCACCATCGCGACGCACGTCGCGCCCGCCAATGGCGCTTGCTCGCCCTTCGTAATCCCGCAGCCCCTGGCGCCTGGAATTGGCATGCATGTTGCTTGATAGCCATGCAAGTGACTTGCATGGAAAGCACTTCACTTGCACCGGTTCCACGTCTACCGCCCGCTGGCGGGCATCGCTATCAAGGGGTTATTCATGCTGCGCAGTCGTTTGATCATGGCCGTACTGGCTTTCGCCGCGGCCGGTGCCGCGCACGCGGATCTGTTGGACAACATCCGGCAGAAGAAGGAAATCGTCATCGGGACCGAAGCGCAGTTCGCACCCTTCGAGTACCTGCAGGACGGCAAGATCGTCGGTTACGGGCCCGACTTGATGAACCTGATCATGAGCGGCCTGCCGGGCGTCAAGGTCAAACAGCTCGACGTGCCGTTCCAGGGCATCCTGCCGGGCCTGGCCACGCGCAAGTTCGACTTCATCGTGACCTCCGTCACCATGACGGGCGAGCGCGCCGCCAAGTTCGCCTTCACGGTGCCGATCGCGGACGCGACGACGGCCCTGGTCAAGCGCAAAGCCGACACCGCGCTGGCCGGCGCCGAGAACATCGCGGGCAAGACGGTGGGATCGCAGACCGGCTCGGCGCAATTGAAGGCCCTGCAGGCGTATTCGGACAAGCTGAAGGCTGCCGGCAAGCCGGCGGTGAACATCCGCGAGTACGTCAGTTTCGACGAGGCCTATGCCGACCTTGCCGCCGGCCGCCTGGACGCCGTGGCGCAATCGCTGGCCAACCTGGCCACGCTGGTGAAGACCCGGGGCGACGTCTATGCCGTGATCGACCAGCCGATCGGGCCCAAGACTTACTTCGGCTGGGTGGGCCGCAAGGAAGCCGATAGCGCAAGCCTGGTGAAGTTCTTCAGCGACGGCATCGCCCGCGCCCAGCAGACGGGCGAGCTGCAAAAGCTGCAGATGAAGTGGTTCGGGTTCACCATGAGCGTGCCCACCGACAAGGTTCCGACGCCCGAGATGTGAGCCCGTTGCAATGAACGACGCCACCTTGTTCGAGCGCCTGGCCGCCTACGCGCCCGTCCTGGGCAACGGCGCCGTCATGACCGTGCTGGTCGCGGCGGTAGCCATTGCCGGCGGCTTCCTGCTGGGGGCCGCGCTGTTGGGCCTGACGCTGACGGGCAGCCGGCGCAGCCCGCTGCGGCTCGCGGTGGTCGCCTACGTCAGCTTCTTTCGCGGCACGCCCATGCTGGTGCAGTTGCTGATGCTGTTCTACCTGCCCAGCGCGCTCGGCGTGGACCTGCCGCCCCTGTTCGCCGCCATGCTGGCGATGTCGCTGAACTCGGCGGCGTTTCAGTGCGAGATCCTGCGCGGCGGTCTGGCGGCGGTCGCACGCGGCCAACTCGAGGCCGGCGCGGTGTTCGGGCTGACGCCGCGCCAGGTGTTCCGCCATATCCAGTTGCCGCAAATGGCTCGCGCCGTGTGGCCCGCGGTGGTGTCGGAAGCCATCGACGTCATCAAGAACTCCGCCATCGTATCGGTGATCGCGGTGGCGGACCTGGCGCGCGCGGCGCGGCAGATCGTGGCGTCGAACTACCGTCCGCTGGAGGTCTATGCCGCCACGGGACTGATGTACCTGGCGCTGACTGCGGCGGTATTCCTGCTCGGAACCTGGCTGGCGCGTCGCATGGCCGGCAGCCGCCATGCCAGCCGTGTCGTCGTCCGGCGCAACGCCATCCGGAAGTCATGATGGATTTTCATTTGCTGCTATCGCTGCTGCCGGAATTCGCTCCCGGCCTGCTGCACACGGTAGGTCTGGTTGCCGCCGCTTTGGCGGGCGGCCTGCTCACCGGCTTCATCGCGCATGTGCTGCGCGAGACCGGCTTGCGGCCGTTCATCTGGTGCTACTGGGCGTACACGGTGATGTGGCGCGGCGTCCCGTTCCTGATCCACCTGTTCATCGTCTACTTCGGCCTGCCCAGCGCCGGGATCTCGCTGGACCCCTACGCCGCCGCAGCCCTTACCTTGTCGATCTACAGCGGCGCCTACTTCGCCGAAATCTTCCGCGCCTGCTGGGAAGCGATTCCGCGCGGACAGGTGGAGGCGGCGCTGGTCATGGGCTTGGATCGCGGGCAGGTCTTCCGCCGGATCCAGCTTCCTCAGGCCATGAGGGCGGCGCTTCCGCTGATCGCGCACCAGACGATCCTGCTGGTAAAGGAATCCGCCCTGGCCTCGGTGATCACCTATCCCGAACTCACGCTGACCGCGTCCCGCATCGTCTCGGCGCAGTTCGTCTACATCGAACCCTATGTGGCGCTCGCCGCCTGCTATTGGCTGCTGGCGCTGGCGATCGGCCGCCTGGCGGGCTTGCTGGCGCGCCGCCTGGCGTGAGCCCGCCGACCGACCACCCCGCAAACCGGATCCTTCCATGACCGACACCATCCATACCGGCGCCGCGCTGCCGATGATTTCGATGCGCGGCGTCGGCAAGACCTTCGGCAGCCATCGCGTGCTGGCCGGCATCGACCTGGACATCGCGCGCGGCGAAGTGGTGACCTTGATCGGACCTTCCGGCTCCGGCAAAACCACGCTTCTGCGCTGCATGAATTTCCTGGACGCCTACGACGAGGGCGAAGTCCATATCCGCGGCGCGTTGCTGGGCTATCGGCGCGACGCCAGCGGCCGCCTGGTGCGCGACAGCGACCGCGCGGTTGCGGAAGTGCGCGCGCCGCTGGCGATGGTGTTCCAGCATTTCAACCTATGGCCGCACATGACTGTGCTGGCCAACGTCATGGCGCCGCTGACGCTGGCGCGCGCGAAACCGGCCGTCCAGGCGCGGCAGATCGCCATGGAGGCGCTGGACCGCGTCGGGCTGGCCGGCAAGGCCGGCGTGCTGCCTGCGAGCCTGAGCGGCGGCCAGCAGCAGCGCGTGGGCATTGCCCGCGCCCTGGCCGTATCGCCGGAAGCGATGCTGCTCGATGAGCCGACGTCCGCCCTGGATCCGGAGCTGGTGGACGAGGTGCTGGCGGTCATCCAGTCGCTGTCGCGCGACGGCATGACGATGGTAATGGTCACGCACGAAATGAGCTTCGCCGCGGAAGTGTCCGACCGCATCGTCTTCATGGAACAGGGGCGCATCCTGGCCACCGGCTCTGCCCAGGACATCATCCGCCGGCCCTCGCATCCGCGCATCAAGGCCTTTTTGCAACCCTGGATACGGCGCAGCCTGGCGTTGCCCGAGGGAGGCGCCGATGCAAGCGCTTGATAACGCGCGGGACCGCGTGGCCGGCGCCGTCGATGACGCCCGCCTGCAGGCAAGGTTGGAGGGGCTGGCCCAATTCGGCGCGGTCCAGCCGGGGCAGCCGCGTGGCGGCGTGGCGCGGCAGGCGTTGACTGAGCAGGAACGGCTTGCGCGCCGCTGGCTGGCTGCCGAGTTCGCCGGCCGCCCCGGCTATGCGGTCGGTATCGATGCCGCGGCCAACGTGTACGTCCGGCGCCAGGGCAGCGACGCCGGCGCGCCGCCCGTCATGACGGGCAGCCACGTCGATACCCAGCCGCTGGGAGGATGGCTGGACGGCGCCTATGGCGTGGCCGCGGGCCTGGAAGTATTCGCCGCACTGGATGCGGCGGGCGTGCACACGCGCCGCGCCATCGAAACGGTGATGTGGACCAACGAGGAAGGCTCGCGCTTCGCGCCCGGGCTGATGGGCTCGCTGTCCTATGTCTGCCCCGATCGCCTGGCGGAATTCCAAGACGCGCGCGATGCGCAAGGCGTGCCGTTCGGACAGGCCTGCGCCGAGGCCCGTGCGGACTTCGCCGCCGCCGCGCGCGAAGCGGGCTGGCAGTGGTTCGACACGCCGCTGGCGCGGCCGTTGCACGCCTATATCGAGGCGCATATCGAACAGGGGCCGATCCTGGAAGCGCGCGGGCTGCAGGTGGGCTGCGTCACCGCCATACAAGGAGTGCGCTGGTTCCGCGTGACGGTGCCCGGCCGCAGCGCCCACGCCGGCACCACGCCGGCATCGGCGCGCGACGACGCGCAGGCCAAGGCGATCGCGCTGGCCCACGCCCTGCTCGAATACGGCCGCGCCCAGGACGACGAAGCGCTGCGCCTGACCATCGGCCGCTGGCAGTGCAGGCCGGACTCCATCAACACGATCGCCGACCAGGTGGTCTTTACCGTCGATACGCGGCACCCGGACGCGCGGGTGCTGGACGCGCTGCAGGCGCGGCTGCAGGCTTTGCTGCCCCCGGGCGCCACGATGGATACCTTGCAGAACAAGCCCACCGTCACGTTCGACGGGGGCCTGACGGCGCTGGCGCGGCAAGCGTGCCGCGCGCTCCGGCTGACCCACCAGGACATGCTATCGGGCGCCTTTCACGATGCGATGCCGCTGGCCGGTTTCTGTCCGACGGCAATGCTGTTCGCCCCGAGCATCGCGGGGATCAGCCATCACCCCGAAGAACACACCGCCATCGAGGACCTCGCCGCGTGCACCCGCGCGCTGGCGTGGTGCCTGACCGATCTCGCGGGGCAGACCGATGCCCCGCCCGCAAACGCTTCGTTCACCTCCACCCGCTAGGAATCATCACCATGCAAACGCTATCCAGCACCACGCAGGTCCCCGACAACGGCGAACCGGTCGGCCTGAACAATACCCATCTGGAGCCGATCTCGCCCGACGGGCGGGCGGAGCCGGGCAAGGTTTACGAGGTCCCGGCCCGGCATGGGCGCGCCGTCCGGCTGTCGAAGGGACAGGTCATCCGCATTATCAACACCCATGGCAGCCAGGTGTGCGACACCTGGGCCTTCAAGGCGGACGACCTGAGCGAATTCATGTCGATGGAACATGCGCGCGCGATGATCGACCGCATCGTTCCCAAGGTCGGCGACCCGCTGGGCAGCAACCGGCGCCGCCCCATCATGACGCTGATCGCAGACACCTCCCCCGGCGTGCACGACACCTTGATGGCGGCCTGCGACGCCTACCGCTACCGCAACCTGGGCGTCGAGCACTATCACGACAACTGCGCCGACAACATGCGCATGGCCCTGAAGGCGATCGGGCTGCGGGCGCGCGAGGTGCCGCAGCCCCTGAACCTGTGGATGAACATCCCGGTCGGCCAGGACGGCGGCGTGCAATGGCTGGCGCCGGTGTCCAAGGCTGGCGACTACGTCGATCTGCGGGCGGAGATGGATTGCGTGGTCGTTATGTCGGCCTGCCCGCAGGACATCATCCCGATCAACGACAACCGTCCGGTTGAAGTGCATTTCCAGGTGCTGGCGCAGGCATAGCATCGGCCATGGCTACCCCCACACCCGTTCCGTCGATGCCGGAGCGCGGGCTCGCCGCGCTGGGTCCACGCGTCAAGCACGCCCGCATGGTGCGCAACATGACGCTGAAGGCGCTGGCGCAGGCCGCCGGGTGCTCGGAAAGCCTGCTCTCCCGCATCGAACGCGGCCAGGCCATGCCGTCCCTGGCCACGCTGCATCGGCTGGCGCGCGCGCTGGAAACCAACGTGGCGGAGCTCACCGCCGCCGACGCGCCGCCGGCCTCGCCCGTCACGCGCGCGGCGGACCGCCCGGTGCTGGCCTTCAGCCCCGCGCGCGGCCGCAAGGGCGGCGTCAAGCTGGAACGGGTCATCGTCCCGATGCGCGGCCAGCTGCTGCAAGCCGACATTCACGTGCTGGAGCCGCTGGCCGAAAGCCTGGAGCAGATCGCGCATGCCGGCGAGGAGATGGGCTATGTCATCGAAGGCCGCTTCGAGCTGCGGCTGGGCGCGGACACCCACCATCTGGAAGCCGGCGATTCGTTCTATTTTTCCAGCGACGTTCCGCACAGCTATCGCAACCCGGGCAAGACGGTGACGCGTGTGCTGTGGGTGAACACGCCCACGACTTTCTGAGCCCATGTCCCTATCTGCCACAGATACCCGCGCCCAGGCACTGCCCCGGTACAGCGGCATCCCGACCTTCATGCGCGTGCCCCATGCGACGCGGCTGGAGGATTTCGATATCGCCATCGTCGGCGTGCCGTTCGACGGCGGCGTGACGGCGCGCCCGGGCGCGCGCTATGGTCCGCGCGAAATGCGCAATATGTCGTCCATGACCAGGGCGATCCATCACGTGACCGGCTTCAATCCATTCACCGCCTGCCGCGTGGCCGATGTGGGCGACGTGCCCTTCACCGATGTGTTCCACCTGGAGAATGCGCACGCGGATATCCGGCGCTTCCTGGAGCCGCTGTACGCAGCCGGCAAGCGGACGCTGGTGGCGGGGGGCGATCACTCGATTACGTTTCCCATCTTCCAGGCGATGGCGCCGCGGCCGCCGCTGGGCATGGTGCATATCGACGCCCATACGGATACCTGGGACGACTTCGTCGGGTCCAAGTTCAGCCACGGCTCGCCCTTCCGGCGCGCCGTGGAAGCAGGCTTGCTCGATCCGCGCCGCACCGTGCAGATCGGCATTCGCGGCGCGCAGAACTCGGACGAAGGGTGGCGCTACTCGCTCGACACGGGTATGCGGGTGATATTCATCGAGGAGTTCGACCGGATGGGCGTGGACGCCGCCATCGCAGAGGCCCGCCGGGTGGTGGGGGAGGGGCCCGCGTATCTTTCCGTGGACGTGGACGGATTGGATCCGGTGTACGCCCCAGGGACGGGGACGCCGGAGATCGGCGGCCTATCGACGCGCGAGACGCTGGCCTTGCTGCGCGGACTGGACGGGCTGGACCTGCGCGGCGCCGACGTGGTGGAAGTGGCGCCGCCCTATGACCCCAGCGGCAATACCGCGCTGCTGGGGGCTACGCTGATGTACGAATGCTTGTGCCTGCTGGCGCGAGCCGTGGCCGGGCGGGGATAGCGCCTTTCAGGCCGCGGCCGCCGGCCGCGGCGTCCGCTGCGTCCGCCGCTAGGCTACTTCCGGGCCGTCCTTCTTCGCTGGTTTCACCAGGTCCTCGCGCTTCACGCCGAACCACATCGCCAGCGCGGCGGCCACGAATACCGAAGAATAAATACCGAACCAGATCCCGATGGTCAGCGCCATCGCGAAATAGTGCAGGGTGGGGCCGCCGAAGAACAGCATGGACAGCACCATCATCTGCGTGGAGCCGTGCGTGATGATGGTTCGGGAAATCGTCTGCGTGATCGCGCTGTTGATCACTTCCTGCACCGGGGCCTTGCGCTGCTTGCGGAAGTTCTCGCGGATCCGGTCCATGATGACCACGGATTCGTTCACCGAGTAGCCCAGCACCGCCAGCACCCCCGCCAGCACCGACAGCGAGAATTCCCACTGGAAGAAGGCGAAGAAGCCCAGGATGATCACCACGTCGTGCAGGTTGGCGACCACGCCGGCCAGGGCGAACTTCCACTCGAAGCGGATGCCCAGATAGACGACGATGCCCAGCACCACGAAGAGCAGCGCCATCAGGCCGTTGTGCACCAGTTCCTGCCCGACCTGCGGACCGACGTATTCCACCCGGCGCAGCTCCACCGAGGGGTCTTCGGCCTTCAAGGCTTTCAGCACCGCGTCGCTCTGTTCGGAAGACGTCTGGCCTTCGGCCAGCGGCAGCCGGATCAGCACGTCGCGCGAGGTGCCGAAGTTCTGCACCTGGAAGTCGGCGTAGCCCAGCTTGGAGACCGCGCCGCGCACCGAATCCAGCTGCGCCGTCTGCGCGTAGCTGACCTCCATCACCGTGCCGCCCGTGAACTCGATGGACAGGTGAAAGCCGCGCGTGACGATGAAGAACACAGCCGCCAGGAAGGTCACGGCGCTGATGATGTTCAGCACCAGCGCGTGACGCATGAACGGGATGGTGCGGTGGATACGGAAAAATTCCATGTTTCGCCTTGCTCGTGGGCCCTAGGGGCCTTTTATGAATCAATCACCACTACTCGCGAATCTCGCTCGCCAGCACTTCCAAAGGCCCACCAGCAGCCCCGAGAAAACCGCTGCCCCCCGATCAGGGACGCCGCAGATCCGGCTCCGCCGGTCCGCCAGCGTCGCTCCCCATGAACCACGGTGCCCCCCGATCAGGGACGCCGCGGATCCGGCTCCGCCGGTCCGCCAGCGTCGCCCCCTCGAGGGGGAAGCGCGAAGCGCTTCGGGGGTGGACTTTCCCCGCCGCTACGCCAACGCCGCCCCCCATGAACCACGGTGCTCCCCGATCGGGGACGCCGCGGATCCGGCTCCGCCGGTCCGCCAGCGTCGCCCCCTCGAGGGGGAAGCGCGTCAGCGCTTCGGGGGTGGACTTCCCCTTCCGGTCCGCCAGCGTCGCCCCCTTGAGGGGGAAGCGCGAAGCGCTTCGGGGGTGGTCCCTACTCACTCGGCTTCCACACCTGGCCGATCGACACGCTCGTCAGCTTCTTCCGGCGGCCATACCAAAGGTTCGCCAGCGCGCGCACGCCCACCACGGAGGAGAACATCGACGTCAGAATGCCCAGGCAGTGCACCACCGCGAAACCGCGGATGGGGCCCGATCCGAAGGCCAGCAGCGCCAGGCCCACGATCAGCGTCGTCAGGTTCGAATCCAGGATGGTGCCCCACGCCCGTTCGAAGCCATGATGGATCGCCTGTTGCGGCGTGGCGCCGTTGCGCAATTCCTCGCGGATACGCTCGTTGATCAGCACGTTGGAGTCGATCGCCATGCCCAGCGTCAGCGCAATGGCCGCGATGCCGGGCAGCGTCAGCGTCGCCTGCAGCATCGAAAGCAGCGCGAGCAGGAGCAGCACGTTCACCGCCAGGCCGATCGTGGAGAAGACGCCGAACAGCCGGTAGTACAGCACGATGAAGACGGCGATCGCCACGAAGCCCCACAGGGTCGAATGGAAGCCCTTGGCGATGTTGTCCGCCCCCAGGCTGGGCCCGATGGTCCGTTCCTCGATGATCGCCATCGGCGCGGCCAGCGCGCCGGCGCGCAGCAGCAGGGCGGTGTCGGCGGCTTCCTCGGCGGTCATGCTGCCGGAAATCTGCACCTGCCCGCCCGGGATTTCGCCGCGGATGACGGGCGCCGTGACCACTTCGCCCTTGCCGTTCTCGAACAGCAGGATGGCCATGCGCTTGCCGACGTTGTCGCGCGTGACGTCGCGGAAGATGCGCGCGCCCTTGGCGTCCAGCGTCAGATGCACGGCCGGCTGTTGCGTCTGCTGGTCGCGGCCGGGCTGAGCGTCCTGCAGGTTTTCGCCCGTCAGGATGACCTGGCGGCGCACCAGCAGGGGGCGTCCGTCCCGGTCGGTATAGCGTTCCAGCCCGAACGGCACGGTGTTGGCGGCCAGGGCCGCCTGCGCCGCCGGCGAATCGTCCACCATGCGGATTTCCAGCGTGGCGGTGCGGCCCAGCAGTTCCTTGGCCTTGGCCACGTCCTGCACGCCGGGCAGTTGGACGACGATGCGGTCGGTGCCCTGCTGCTGGATCACCGGCTCGGCCACCCCCAGCTCATTGATCCGGTTGTGCAGGGTGTTCATGTTCTGGGTCAGCGCGTTTTCCTGCACGCGGGTGACCGACGCCGCGTTCATGGTGCCGACCAGCTGCGGCTTGCCGCCGCCGTTTTCGTCGGTGAATTGCAGGTCCGGCACCCGCGCGCGCAGCGCGGACACCGCCTTGTCGCGGCTGTCGGCGTTCTGGAACGTGGCCGTCACCGACTGGCCTGTCCGCTCGACCGTGGCGCCGGGAATGTCCTGGTCGCGCAGCACGCTGCGCACATCGGCGGCCAGGGCGTCGTAGCGGGCGTTCAGCGCGCCCTGCATGTCGATCTGCAGCAGGAAGTACACGCCGCCGCGCAGGTCCAGGCCCAGGTACATGGGCTTGGGCTCGAACCAGCCCAGGGTTCGCATCCAGGCGGGCGAGGCGGGCAGCAGGTTCAGCGCCACCGTGTAATGCGGGTCGCCGGGTGTCGTATTCAAAGTCTTGTCGAGCAGATCGCGCGCCTGCAGCTGCTGGTCGGTGGACGCGAAGCGCGCCCGGATGGTGCCGAGCGGGCCGTTCTGTTCGTAATACACGCCCTCGGTCGGGATCCTTGCCTGGGACAAGGTCCGTTCAACCGTACCGAGCAGCGCGTTGTCCACCTTGATCGTGGCCTTGGCGCTCGAAATCTGTACCGCCGGGGATTCGCCGTAGAAATTGGGCAGCGTGTAGAGCAGGCCGATGACGACCGCAATCAGGACCGTAAGATACTTCCAGAGGGGATAGCGGTTCATGGCCGGCTACTTTTGACGAATGACGTTGCGGCGAAAAGCCGGAATGCGGGAAGGGCGGCCGTCGTGGCGGCGCCCGCCCGCGGCCCAGCCTCTCTGACGTTACAGCGCCTTGATGGTTCCTTTGGGCAGAACCGCGGAGACGGCGCTCTTCTGGACCACGACTTCGACCGGCTTGTCGGCGCCCTCGGCGATTTCGACGGTGATATAGGTGTCCGTCACGCGCGTGACCTTGCCAAGCAGGCCGCCCGCGGTGACCACTTCGTCACCCTTCGCCAACGCGGCCAGCAGGTTCCGGTGTTCCTTCTGGCGCTTCATTTGCGGCCGGATCATCAGGAAATACAGGATGACGAACATCAGGATGATGGGCAGCATGCCCATCAACGCGTTGCCTTCGGGGGCGGCCTGGGCGACCACAACGCCTAGGGTGTCGGTAAGTTGCATCGAATTCTCCTGGTTGGATCCGCTGCCGGAATCCGGTTTTGAGGATTTTTGATATGGTTTTCGCTTATTTTTGCGCGAGCCTGCGTATTGAGCAGCCCGCTATTGTAGCGAAGCTGTCCGCCCGGGGAAGGCGGTGCGCCAGGGCTCGCCGCACCTAGTCGACGCCGCGCGCCCGGTCGGCCGCGAACTGCGCCCGCCAGGCGGCGAAACGGCCGGCGGCAATCGCTTCCCGCATCTCTTGCATGATCGTCAGGTAGAAGTGCAGGTTGTGCAGCGTGTTCAGCCGTGCGCCGGTGATTTCATTGGCCCGCTGCAAATGGTGCAGATAGGCGCGGGTGAAATGGCGGCAGGTGTGGCAGGCGCAGCTCGGATCCAGCGGCCGGGTGTCGTCGCGATAGCGGGCGTTGCGGATCTTGATGTCGCCATAGCGGGTGAAGAGCCATCCATTGCGGGCGTTGCGGGTGGGCATGACGCAATCGAACATGTCCACGCCCTCGGCCACCCCGGCGACAAGGTCCTCAGGCGTGCCCACGCCCATCAGGTAGCGCGGCGCCTGCGCCGGCAGCCGGGGCGCCACGTGCGCCAGGATGCGCATCATGTCTTCCTTCGGCTCGCCCACCGACAGGCCGCCGATCGCATAGCCGTGAAAACCGATCTCCTGCAGACCGGCGAGCGATTCGTCGCGCAGGTTTTCGTACATGCCGCCCTGCACGATGCCGAAAAGCGCGTTCGGATTGCCAAGTTGATCGAAGGCCTGGCGCGACCGCCGCGCCCAGCGCAGCGACATGCGCATCGAGCGTGCGGCCTCTTCCTGGGTTGCGGCGCGGCCGTCGATTTCATAGGGCGTGCACTCGTCGAACACCATGACGATGTCGGAATTGAGCGCGCGCTGGATGCGCATGGATTCCTCGGGGGTCAAAAACAGGCGGGCGCCGTCGATGGGCGAGGCGAAGCGCACGCCTTCCTCGGTGATCTTGCGCATGCCTTGCAGGCTGAAGACCTGGAAGCCGCCCGAGTCGGTCAGGATGGGTTTGTTCCATCCCATGAAGCCGTGCAGGCCGCCATGCGCCTGCATGATCTCCGTGCCGGGGCGCAGCCACAGATGGAATGTGTTGCCAAGGACGATCTGGGCGCCGACCTCCTCGAGCTCGTGGGGCAGCATGGCCTTGACGCTGCCGTACGTGCCCACCGGCATGAAAATGGGCGTTTCCACCACGCCGTGGTTGAGGGTGACGCGGCCGCGGCGCGCGGCGCCGTCGGTGGCGAGCAGTTCGAATTGGAGTCCGGTCGTCATAGTCGTCAAGCCGCTGCCTCGATGAACATCGCGTCGCCGTAGCTGAAAAAGCGGTAGCGCTGCGCCACCGCGTGTGCGTACGCGCGGCGGATGGGTCCCATGCCGGCCAGCGCCGAGACCATCATCAGCAGGGTCGATTGAGGCAGGTGGAAGTTCGTGATCAGCGCGTCCAGCGCCTGGAAGCGGTAGCCCGGCGTGATGAACAGCCGGGTGTCGCCCTGGGCGGCGCGTAGCGGCATGTGCAGCGCCGCGGCCGATTCGAGCGCGCGGGCGCTGGTGGTGCCCACCGCCACGACGCGGCCGCCGGCCGCACGGGTGCGGCCGATGGCGTCCGCGGTGGCCTGCGGCACGGTGTACCACTCCGCGTGCATGACATGGTCCGCGATTTTTTCCACGCGCACGGGCTGGAACGTCCCCGCGCCGACGTGCAGGGTGACGAAGGCCCGGCCGATGCCCATGGCCTGCAGCCGCTCGAGCATCGGCTCGTCGAAATGCAGGCCGGCGGTCGGCGCGGCGACCGCGCCCGGCTCGCGCGCGTAGACGGTCTGGTAGCGGGCGTCGTCCCCCGCGTCGGGCGCATGGGTAATGTAGGGGGGCAGCGGTGTCGCGCCGTGGGCGTCCAGCAGCGTCAGCACATCGTCGGGAAAGGCCAGTTCGAAGAGATCGCCGTCCCGGCCCTCGACCACCGCCTCGAAGGCGTCGGCCAGCCGCAGCACCGTGCCCGGTCCCGGGGACTTGCTGGCGCGCACGTGCGCCAGCGCCCGGCGCGGCGCCACGATGCGTTCCACCAGCACTTCGACCCGCCCGCCCGTCGCCTTCTGCCCCAGCAGGCGCGCCTTGATGACGCGCGTATCGTTGAACACGAGCAAATCGCCCGGACGCAACAGCTCGCCCAGATCGGCGAAGCGGCGGTCGTGCAGATTGCCCTGCGCATCCAGGTGCAGCAGCCGGCTGCCCGCGCGCTCGGCGCTGGGATGCTGGGCGATCAGTTCGGGCGGCAGATCGTAATCGAAATCGGCCAGGGTGTAGGAGGGAGACGGGGAGGTCACGCGTTTCAGGAAACGATGGAAAGCCAACCCGCCATTGTAGTAGACCGTTGAACCGCCCGTGCCGGAGCGGGCAGTCCCCGCGCGGCCGCGCAGCCGTTCCGGCGGCGCTTCACGGTATGCTTGGCGCTTTTGGCGGCCGGCCGTCCGACATCGCGACGCTGGCGCGGCGCCGCGATCACGGCCCCCGTCGCGGGGCCGTTTCACGATTCCTTGTTGATTTTTCATGCCGACGTGTTGGCGTCCCGGCAACGAGTACGGACAGCGAATGAGCGGATGGTTGGGCCTGGTCGGAAAACGTTTTTGGCGGCGGCTGGCGGCCGCGGCAGCCGCGTCGGCAATGGCCGCCGCGGCGCCATTGGCCGGCGTGACTGCCTTGGGCGGCCTGCTGGCGCCGGCAGCCGTCCGGGCCCAGGGTCTGGCGCCGTCCTCGGCCAACGCGCTGCCGCACGAGCTGGCCGCGGCATGGCGCGCCAGCAAGCTGCCCGGGTCGTCGCTGTCCCTCGTCGTACAGGAACTGGGCGGGCAACGCCTGCTTTCGATCAACGCCAAGGCGCCGCGCAATCCCGCTTCGGTGATGAAGCTGGTCACGACCTGGGCCGGGCTGTCCAGCCTGGGACCGAACTATGTATGGCGCACGGAGCTCCTGTCCGACCCGGGCGCCCGGCTCGCCAATGGCGTGTTGTCCGGCCCGTTGTACTTGCGCGCCAGCGGCGATCCCTTCTTTCTGTTGCAGGACTTCTGGACGTTGCTGCGCGACCTGCGGCTGCACGGCGTGCGGCAGATCCAAGACCTGGTGATCGACCGCAGCATCTTCGGGTCGGTCGGCAGCGACCCCGGCGCTTTCGACGGCGCGCCGGATCGCCCTTATAACGCCAGTCCCGACGCGTTGATGGTGGGCTTCGGCGCCCTGCGCCTGCTGTTCATTCCGGATCCCGCCGCGCGGCGCTGGCGCCCGGTCATCGACCCGCCCTTGCCCGGCGTGTCGGTCAGCGGCCAGCTCGAATGGAGCGACGCGCCGTGCCCCGGCTCGCCGGAGGTCGCCACGGAGCCGGTCATTACGCAGCAGGGCGTCACGTTGCGCCTGTCCGGCAAGGTGGCCGGCTCATGCGGGGAATTCAGCCTGTACCGCTTGGCCTTGTCCCAGCCGGAGTTCGCCACCGAGGTCTTTCGCCTGCTGTGGCGCGAGCTGGGCGGCACGTTCGCCGGGCAGGTCCGCTCCGGCCTGGTGCCGCCCGATGCCGTGCCGCTGGCGTCGCACGATTCGCCGCCGCTGGGCGACGTCATCCGGACCATCAACAAGCGCAGCAACAACGTCATGGCGCGCCAGCTTCTGCTGACCTTGGGCGCCGAAGGGGGCCTGCGGTCGGCGAACGAGGCGAGCAGCGCCGACGTCGTGCGCCGCGTGCTGGCCGGTCAGGGGCTTTCGATGCCGGAACTGGTCATCGACAACGGCTCGGGCCTGTCGCGGATCGGCCGGATTTCCGCGGACAGTCTGGCGTCGCTGCTGACGGTCGCGTGGAATTCGCCGTACATGCCGGAATTCATGTCCTCGCTGGCGATCGCCGGCGTGGATGGCACGGTGCGCCGGCGCCTGCGCGACAAGGACACGCGCGGCATGGCGCATCTGAAGACCGGCACGCTGGCCAATGTGCGCGCCCTGGCGGGCTACGTGCTGAGCGCGAGCGGCAAGCGCTACGCGGTCGTCAGCATCGTCAACGACGACCGGGCCGACGCGGTGCGGCCCTTCGACGACGCCCTGATCAAGTGGCTGGTGGATCGCTGATCGCGGCCGGCAACTGGCCCGCGCCGCGCGGCCACGCTACGATTCGATCCATTGCAATTGGAGAATCGCCATGCCCGTGCATGAAATCCGCCACCCCTTGATCCGCCACAAGCTGGGGATCATGCGGCGCGCCGACCTGAGCACCAAGAGTTTCCGCGAGTTGTCCCAGGAAGTGGGCGCGCTGCTGACTTACGAGGCCTGCAAGGATCTGCCGCTGGAGCCTTGCACCATCGAAGGGTGGAGCGGGCCGGTGCAGGTCGAAAAGCTGGCGGGCAAGAAAATCACGGTGGTCCCCATCCTGCGCGCCGGCATCGGGATGCTGGACGGTGTGCTCACCCTGGTTCCAGGCGCCAAGGTCAGCGTGGTGGGAATTGCCCGCGACGAGGAAACCCTGCAGGCGCAGGCCTATCTGGAGCGCCTGGTGGCCGAACTCGATCGCCGGGTGGCCTTGATCGTCGACCCCATGCTCGCCACGGGCGGCTCCATGTGCGCCACGATCGACATGCTCAAGCGGGCCGGCTGCCGGGACATCCGCGCGCTGGTCCTGGTGGCGGCGCCCGAAGGCATCGCCCGCGTGGAGAAGGATCACCCGGACGTGCAGATCTATACCGCCTCCATCGACCAGGGCCTGAACGAAGACGGCTACATCATTCCCGGCCTGGGCGATGCCGGCGACCGGATTTTCGGCACACGGCAGAAGACCGAGTAGCGGCTCAGGCCGGCGCGCCGGCCGCGGCGGTCCCATCGATATGGCGGCCGAACCAGTTCAGTTCGTTGGCCAGCGCCGCCACGCGTCCCACGATCAGCAGGGCAGGCGCACGGATGTCGTGCGCCCGGGCCAGCGCGGGCAATTCCGCCAAGCGGCCCGTCAGGACGCGCTGCTCCGGCCGGCTTCCGTTTTCCACCAGCGCGAAGGGCGTGTCCGCCGCCCGTCCGTGTTCCTGCAGACGGCGCGCCAGGGCGTCCAGCTGGCTCACGCCCATGTAGAACGCCAGCGTCTGGCGGCTGCCGGCCAGCGCCCCCCAATCCACCGCATCGTCATCGTCGCGGCAGTGGGCGGTAATCAGGTGCAGGGACTGCGCATGGTCCCGATGGGTCAATGGGATGCCGGCATGCGCCGCGCAGGCCAGCGCCGCCGTGACGCCAGGCACGACTTCATACGGCACGCCGTGGGCGCGCAGATGCTGCAATTCCTCGCCGCCCCGCCCGAAGATGAAGGCATCGCCTCCCTTTAGCCGCACCACCCGGCGGCCTCGCCGGGCGTGTTCCACCATCAGGGCATGGATGCGCGCCTGCGTGGCCGCGTGGTCCTCGCCCGGGCGCTTGCCCACGTCCTCGCGCTCGGCATCGCGGCGCGCCAGCGAAAGAATGTCGGCGCTGACCAGCCGGTCGTACAGGATCACGTCCGCCTCGTTCAGCGCGCGCAACGCCTTCAGCGTCAACAGGCCGGGGTCTCCGGGGCCTGCCCCCACCAGCACCACGCTTCCGCGCACAGGCTCCTGCGGACGATCCAGCGCGGCTTCCAGCGCCCGCGCCGCGTCCTCGGGCCGGGCCTGCCGCAGCAGCGCCGCCACAGGGCCGTCCATCAGCCAATCGTAGAAGCGGCGTCGCCCGCCCAGTTCGGGGCGGCGCTCGCGGATGCGCGCGCGATAACGTCCCGCCAGATCCGCCAGCGGACCGACAGCGTGGTCGAACATGGATTCGATGCGTTCGCGCAGCCGCCGCGCCAGGACCGGCGCGACGCCGGACGAGGAAATCGCCACGATCAGCGGCGATCGATCCACGATGGATGGCACCTGGAAGGAGGACAGGCCCGGATCGTCGACCACATTGACGAGCAGGCGCCGCCGCCCTGCCGCGGCGGCGACCTGAGCATTGACCTCGCGGTCGTCGGTCGCCGCGACCACCAGCCAGACATCGTCCAGCCAGCTTTCCTCGAACCGGCCCGGCACATGCGCGATGGCGCCTTCTCGGGCCAGCGCGGCAAGCTCGGCGTGCAGTTCCGGCGCGCCAAGGCGCACGCTGGCGCCCGCTTCCCGGAGCGCTTGCACCTTGCGAGCGGCGACGGCGCCGCCGCCGACCACCAGGACGAGCCGCTGGGTCAGGTCGGCGAACAGGGGAAAGAGCTTCATGTCGGCGTGGGAAAGGGCGGCCCGGAGGGCGAGGAGCCGGAAAGGCGGAAATCGCCCGCAGTGCGGCTGCGCCGCGGGAGCTGGCGAGCCGCCATTCTAGAGAGAGTGCAAGCCGCCTTGGAACGAATAACTCGGTATGTCCATATTATTCATCTGTATATATATCTTGGATTTGGGCGCATACGCGATATATGGCTCGCCGGCGCGGCACCCACGTGCGGCGGGCCACGGCGGTTTCGCACCGCTGAAGAAGGGGCTGTCGGCAGCGTCCGGACCGCGCACTCCGGTCACGATCCCCGGCATCACAGGGTGTAGTATCGGCGGACCGCGCGCCGCACCGGGATGCGGGCGCTTTCAGGAGAGGTTCTACCGTGCATAGGAAGATTTTTGTGCGGCTCGCCGTGGCGGGCGCGGCGCTGCTGACGGCGGGCGCGGCCCGCGCGGGCGTATGCGATGCGCAGTTCATCCACGATGGGGGGCAAGTGCAGCTCACCGGCTCAGGCAATCTGCAGTTGGGCGCCGATCTGACGTTCAGCGAAGTAACCAAAAGCAATGGAGAGAATTGCCGGGCCCGGGTGACCGGCGTGGCGACTTTCTCCTACGCGGGCCTGCCGCCGGGTAAATCCAAACTGGATTACCTGATGACCGTGCGCAGCGGCAAGGCCACTTTCGTGCGCTACGAAAACGCCGGCGAGAAACCCGCTTCGGATGGCCAGTTCGATTTGCGCATGCTGGGTCTTTTCGCATACGACGGCAAGATCTCCGGCGCCGGCCAGAAGCTGCCGGGCTCGAGCTTCCGCCTGCGAATCGGCAAGGAAGCCCCGGTAGGCGGGGCCCCCAGCACGACAGTACGCATCGGCGAGAAAACTGTCGGCGCGCGGCGCTCCATGGATACCGCGCTGGGCAAGCAGTCGTGCTGGCCCATTTCCTATCGCCGCGACACCGATCCGACCATGGCGACGTTCCAGGGACTGACCATTCCCATTCCGGCGCTCAACACCACCGTCACGGACTGGTACTGTCCGGCGGTGAATCTGGTCATGCGGCAGGACATCGATCAGCAGGGCGCGAAGTCCGCCGTTGAAATCACGAAGATCAAATAAACAGCGTGGCAGGCGCGCGGCGTGCGGTAGCAGACGGTAGCAATACCCATCTTGAGACCAAACGCCGCTGGTATCATTGTTTCGTCCAGGTCATGCAACAAGAAAGGAGCGATCATGAATATGAAATCTTCCGCCGAGGGCGCTAAAGAGAACCTCATCGATAGCGTAAAAAGCAGCCTGAACGACGCCGAAAACCTGTTGCGCGAAGCCGCCGCCAGCACGGGGGACAAGGCTGCGGAATTGCGCGACCGGGCGATGACCTCGCTCAAGCGCACCCGCGAAGCCTTGTACGAAGTGCAGGACGCCGTCATGGAACGCGGCCGCAAGGCGGCTCGCGCCACCGACGACTACGTGCACGACAATCCTTGGCAGGCCATCGGCATTGCAGGCGTGACCGGCCTGCTGCTCGGCCTGCTGATTGCGCGTCGCTGACCGGAGCGGGCGAACGGGACGGCGGGCCCATCGGCTCGCCGGCCGGCCGCCTTCCGCGACGATGGCTATCCGCAGATCCTTGCTTGGCGTCGCCTCCAGTTTGGTCGATTTGGGGCGGACGCGATTCGAATTGCTGGCGCTGGAAGCGTCCACGGAGTGGGCCCGGCTGCTTCGGCTGCTGGGCTGCGCTTTCGGGGCGCTGCTGTTCCTGACGCTGGCGGTCCTGGTGTTTTCCATTCTGGTCGCCGTCTATTTCTGGCCGACCGATCAGCGCTACATCGCGCTGGGCGTGCTTGCCGCCGCCTATGCCGTGCTGGGGCTGATCCTCATCTATCTCGTGCGCCGCACGCTCGTTCTGGGGCCCAAGCCTTTCGCTGCCACCCTGGATGAATTGAAGCGGGACGTGCAATTGCTCGGGCATTTGCGCGCCGCGGCGCAAGAGGAAGAGGAAGCCGAACGGCGGGCCGAAGCCGAGCGCCACTCGCCCGCGGGGCGGCGACGGGAGACTTCCGCATGAACAAAGTATCTCCGGCGGTCGACCGCCAGGTCCGCATCGAGCTGCTTCGCGCCCGGGCGGCGGTCGAGCGCGAATCGCTCGTGCACTGCGTGTCGGACCTCACGCAGTCCTTGTCCCCCTCGCGCCTGATCAAAGGCATGATGCCGCGCGTCGGCGTGGGCAACGCGTCCATGCTGGCGTGGCGGGCGTTTTCCATGGCTCGCCGCTATCCCGTCATCATGTCCACGGTGTCGGCGATCTTTCTGCGCGGAAAGCGCTCGCGCTTGCTGAAACTGGCCACCGCTGCGGTGGTCGGCTTCCAGGTCTATCGCGGCTGGCGGGCGCGCCAGGAGGATGGCGCGCCGCCGGCCGGCAGCCGGGGCGCGGAATGGGGCGGGCCGGGCGGCGCGGAAAACCCCGCCGTCACAGACCCAACTGCCCCCATATCGCGTCCACCTTCTGCTTGACGGCCGTGTCCATGACGATGGGCCGGCCCCACTCGCGGTCGGTCTCGCCCGGCCACTTGTTGGTGGCGTCCAGGCCCATCTTGCCGCCCAGGCCCGATACCGGCGAAGCGAAATCCAGATAGTCGATGGGCGTGCGCTCCACCAGGGTGGTGTCGCGCACGGGGTCCATGCGGGTGGTCATGGCCCACACGACTTCCTTCCAATCGCGCGGATTCACGTCTTCGTCGACCACCACGATGAACTTCGTGTACATGAACTGCCGCAGCACGCTCCACAGGCCGAACATGACGCGTTTGGCGTGGCCGGCGTACTGTTTGCGGATCGACACCACAGCCAGGCGATAACTGCAGCCCTCCGGCGGCAGGTAGAAGTCGACGATTTCGGGCAACTGCCGGCGCAGCAGCGGAACGAACACTTCATTCAGCGCGACGCCCAGCACCGCCGGTTCGTCGGGCGGTTTGCCGGTATACGTGGAGTGATAGATCGGGTCGCGGCGCATGGTGATGCGATCCACCGTGAACACCGGGAACCAGTCGCGTTCGTTGTAATACCCGGTGTGGTCGCCGTAGGGGCCCTCCAGCGCCATCTCGTACCCGGTGTCCGGCGGTGGCGGTACGCCGTCCGGTACGGTTGGTGCGACGGCGCGCGGATCGGAGGCTGGCAGCAGGTGGCCCTCCAGCACGATCTCCGCATACGCCGGCACGGAAAGCTCGCTGCCCAGCGCCTTGGCCACTTCGGTGCGCGAGCCGCGCAGCAAGCCGGCGAATTGATATTCGGACAGCGTGTCGGGCACTGGCGTCACCGCGCCCAGGATGGTGGCGGGGTCCGCGCCCAGCGCCACGGCGATCGGGAAGGGCTGGCCCGGATGGGCTTGCGCATGCTCCCGGAAGTCCAAGGCGCCGCCGCGGTGTGAAAGCCAGCGCATGATGAGCTTGTTGCGGCCGATCGGTTGTTGCCGGTAGATGCCCAGGTTTTGCCGGCGGGCGCGGGGGCCTTTCGTAATGACCAGCCCCCACGTGAGCAGGGGCGCTACGTCGCCCGGCCAGCAGGTCTGCAAGGGCAGGCGGGCCAGGTCGACATCGCCGCCTTCCAGCACGATTTCCTGGCATGCGGGGCCGCGCACGGTTTTCGGGCTCATGTCCCATAGCGCGGCTTTCAGCATGGACACTTTGGCGAAGGCATCCCGCAAGCCTTTGGGCGGCTCCGGCTCGCGCAGCGAAGCCAGCAGCTCACCGGTGTCGCGCAGCGCTTCCACCTGCTCGGCGCCCATTCCCCAGGCCACCCGCCTCGGCGTACCGAACAGGTTGGTCAGCACCGGCATGTCGGCCGCGCGGTCATGGTGGACCGGACGCTCGAACAGGAGCGCCGGGCCGCCGGCCCGCAGGACGCGATCGCCGATTTCGGTCATTTCCAGCCGCGTGGAGACCGGCGCGGCGATGCGTTTGAGGTCGCCGCGCGCTTCCAGCTGGGCGATGAAGTCTCTGAGATCTCGGTATTTCACAGGGGTCCTACACTAGCGCGGCCGTAAATCGCCGAAATTAGCCAAAATTACGCAAAGTTGGCCGGGGTTTGTGGGTTTGGTTACATATGCAACGGCCATATGAGGTTAACATCCCCTTCCTTTCAAAACGCAGGAGGTAGGAAATGCCCGATGCGTCAGTCGCCAGTCTCGCCTTTCGTCAGCTGGCGCAAGGCGTTCACCGTTATCTGGGCGAATGGCTGCGGATCTGCTCGGTCTATCTGGGCATCGCCGTCATCGTAACCGTCAGCATGGGCGTCGCGCTGCCCGGGTTGCGCGACCAGGCCTTGCAGGTACATAAGGCCCTGCTGGCGGCGCTCGCGCCCGCTACCGTGGGCTCGACCGGTTCGGAACTCGCCTATACCGATGCCGATACACTCGCCAGCCTGGACGACGATACGGACAAGGCAGGCGGCGCCTCCGGGGCGGTCGCCATGGCCGTGCCGGACGCGGCCAGCAATGCCACGGCCTTTTTGACGCCGCTGCCCCATCCGGAGCCCAAGCCCGCACAGCGCTTGGATACGGCCAGTCACGCGCAGACGGAAGCGCTGCGCAACTATATCTCGCGCAAGTACAAGGTGGCGTACGACGCCACGGCGGTATTGGTCAACACGGCATACAAGGTCGGACGCGAATTGAAGATCGATCCCTTGCTGCTGCTGGCGGTGATCGCGATCGAGTCGCGCTACAACCCCTTCGCGGAAAGCAGCGTAGGGGCGCAGGGTCTGATGCAGGTGATGACCAGCGTGCATCAGTCCAAGTTCGAGGCCTACGGCAAGAAAGGAGCCCTGGACCCCGTGGCGAACATCCGCGTTGGCGCCAGTATCCTCAAGGACTGCATCAAGCGCCGCGGCTCCATCAGCGGCGGCCTGGCCTGCTATGTCGGCGCCAGCGGTCCCAATGACGGCGGCTACGGCGACAAGGTGCTGGCCGAACGCCGCCGTCTGGCGGTCGCGTCCGGCATACCGCTGGCCCGCGATTGATGTGTCCGCGTTGCCGGCCCGCCCGTCCGGCACAACCCTGGACCTGCCGGTCCCGCAACCCGTGACCGCCCGGCCGCCCCCGGCGCGGGCGCTCAGCGGCGCAGCGTCTCCACGAAGCGCCCGATGCGGGCGGCCGCTTCTTCCAGGCGCGGCATGCCGGTGGTGTAGGAAAAACGCAAGGTCCGGCTGGCGTGCGCCGGACCGAAATCCAGGCCGGGCACGGCTGCGACGCCGGCCTCATGCAGCAAACGGGTCGCGAATTCCGCGCTGTCCATGCCCCACCGGGACACGTCCGCGTAAATGTAGAACGCGCCATCCGGCTTGACCGGCACGTCGATGCCCATCCGTTCGAAGGCATCGAGCAGGAAGTCGCGCCGTTGCTGAAAGGCGAGGCGACGCGTTTCATAGATTTCCAGGGATTCCGCCGCGAAACACGCCACCGCGGCGTGCTGGGCCAGCGTCGGGGCGCAGATGGCCAGGCTGGCCGCCATCTTCTCCACGGGCGCCACCATGGCCGGCGGCACGATCAGCCAGCCCAGGCGCCAACCCGTCATATTGAAGTACTTCGAGAAGCTGTTGATGACGACAACGTCGTCGTCCAGCGCGAGCGCGGTTTGCGGCGTGCCGGCATACGACAACGCCAGATAGATCTCGTCCATCAACGTGAAGCCGCCGCGCGCCTTGACTTCGGCAAGCAAGGCGGTCAGCTCATCCGTGGCGATGGAGGTGCCCGTCGGATTGCTGGGCGACGCGATCATCACCCCGCCCGTGCGCGCCCCCCAATGCGCCCGCACGTCGGCGGCCGACAGTTGGAAGCGTTTGGCGGCCGTACTGGGGATCAGGCGCGGCTGTCCGCCGGCCGCCAGCACGAAATTGCTGTTCGCCGGGTAGGATGGGTCGGGCATCAGCACTTCGGCCCCGGGATTGACCAGTGCGGCGCAGGCCAGCGACAGCGCGCCGGACGCGCCGGCCGTGACGATGACGCGCGACGGGTCGATCTCCGCCCCCAGCCTGGCATGAAAGCCGGCGATGGCCTCCCTGAGCGCGGATAACCCGGCGGGAGGACTATAGCCGCTCAGTCCCGCGCGCGCGGCCCGCTCCAGCGCTTCCACCACGGGTGGGGGCGCGGTAAAGTCCGGCTCGCCGATGCCCAGGCTGATGATGTCGCGGCCGGCGGCCTGCAGCGCCTGCGCCTGCTTGAATACCTCCACCGCGTGGAAGGTGAGAAATTCGGCGGTGCGGTCGGCGAGGGGCGGCATACTGGACTCTGGCGGGCGGGGCCCGATCATCGAAAAAGGGGATTGTAGTCATGCAGCCATCGCGACGCGCATTCCTGCTGGGGCGGCCAACGCCGCGCACGCCATGGCAGGCGTTCGGCGATCGCCTGCGCCGTCTGTGCGCGGGCGATTTCGAGCGCGTCGCCGGCGTTGGAGCAGATGCCGGGAACAGGGACGAAGAAGCTGGGCGCGGGCAGCCGCCGGGCCTGCGCTGGGCGCCGGCGGATGGCGCCGACGTGCGCGTTGCGCGTTCGCTTTGCGCCGAGTTCGGCGTGCGGATGGCGCTGGCGGCCGGTGCAATGCCGTCGGCGTCCTGTGCGACGGCGCAGCGCAGCGATGCCGGGCGCTGGGTGCCGGCCGAAGCCGGCGACGCCCGGCCCATCCTGTGGATCGATCCACGCCATCTGAACCGCCTGGCGCGGGTTCCCGGACCGCGCCCGCTCTGGCGCGCCGAGCCTGGCGTCACGCTGGGCGAACTGGCGGCGGCGGGCTTGCCGCAATTCACCCATGCCGAGCCCGGCCGGATGCTGGCGGATTGGTTTGCGGACCGGTCGGCCGCTGCCTGGCCGACCGGGCGCGGGGATTTCTCCGGCATCCACGCGGCGGAAGTCATGCTGGCCGATGGGGCGGTGGATCGCCTGGGACCTTTTGGGGCGCAGGATGGGGAACCGCTGCGCACCGCTGCCCTGCAGCGTCTGGTGCCCGAATTGTTCCGGCTGGCGTCGAGCACGCAGGCGGAATGGTGCCGCACGCAGCCCGCGTGGCCCGCGTGTTATCGCATCGACGCACTCGTTCCATGTCCGCCGGCTTCCATCAATCTGGCGCAGGCCCTGCACGGGCACGGCGGCTCCCTCGTATGGCTCGAGAGCCTGGCGCTTACCGTGCCGGCCGGCGAAGAACGGCCTGCGCTGGCATCGCCGCCCCCGCCGCCGCAGGCGCGTGCGCTCGATGCTCGCGTGAAGGAAGCCTTCGACCCCGCGGGAATATTCGGTCCGTTCCGCGCCGCATCACGGGCACACGCGTGTACCGGGGTAACATAGCCGCTCCCTCGGGCGGCTGTGGGCGCCTCAGGCAGCTTCGGCGCTAAGGGACTAGAATCCAGCGTTTCGGTTTTCAACTTTCTTTACACGTATCACGATCATGGACGCCAATCTGCGCAAGGCCGCGCTCGAGTATCACGAGCAGGGACGCCCCGGCAAAGTGTCGGTCACGCCGACCAAGCAACTGACCAACCAACGCGATCTGGCGCTTGCGTATACGCCCGGTGTTGCGGCGGCGTGCGAAGAAATCGTCGCCGATCCCGTCAACGCCTACCGCTTCACCAGCCGCGGCAACCTCGTGGGGGTGATCTCCAACGGTACGGCGGTGCTCGGCCTGGGCAACATCGGCGCGCTGGCGTCCAAGCCCGTGATGGAAGGCAAGGCGGTGCTTTTCAAGAAGTTCGCCGGCCTGGACGTGTTCGACATCGAAATCGGTGAAACCGACCCGGACAAGCTCGTCGAAATCATCGCCGGCCTGGAGCCCACCTTTGGCGGGATCAACCTGGAAGACATCAAGGCGCCCGAGTGCTTCGTCGTCGAACGCAAGCTGCGCGAGCGCATGAAGATTCCGGTTTTCCATGACGACCAGCACGGCACCGCAATCACCGTGTGCGCCGCGTTCATCAATGGGCTGAAGGTCGTCGGCAAGGACATCCGCAATGTCAAGGTCGTGACGTCCGGCGCCGGCGCCGCGGCGCTGGCCTGTCTGGACCTGATGGTGGACCTGGGCCTGCCGGAAGAAAACGTGTGGGTCACCGACATCGAAGGCGTGGTCTACGAAGGCCGGACCACGCTGATGGATCCCGACAAGGCGCGCTTCGCGCGCAAGACGGACAAGCGCAAGCTCGCCGAAGTGATCGAAGGCGCCGACGTGTTCCTGGGCCTGTCGGCCGGCAACGTGCTCAAGCCCGAAATGGTCGCCGCCATGGCTCCCCGGCCCTTGATCCTGGCGCTTGCCAACCCCACGCCCGAAGTGCTGCCCGAAGTCGTCAAGAGCGTGCGCGACGATGCCGTGATGGCGACCGGCCGCTCGGACTACCCGAACCAGGTCAACAACGTCCTGTGCTTCCCGTACATCTTCCGCGGCGCCCTGGACGTCGGTGCGACCACCATCACTCGCGGCATGGAAAAGGCGGCGGTCTATGCCATCGCCAAGCTGGCGCAGGAAGAACAGAGCGAAGTGGTGGCCGCCGCGTATGGCACCTTCGATCTGTGCTTCGGTCCCGAATATTTCATTCCGAAGCCCTTCGATCCGCGGCTGATCGTCCGCATCGCGCCGGCCGTGGCCAAGGCCGCGATGGACGAGGGCGTGGCGACGCGTCCGCTGGCCGATATGGAAAGCTATATCGAGCAGCTGCAGCAGTTCGTGTACCACTCCGGCGCATTCATGAAGCCGCTGTTCGCCGCGGCCAAGCGTTTCGTGCGCGAAGGGGGCAAATCGCGCGTCGTGTTCACCGAAGGCGAGGACGAGCGCGTGCTGCGCGCGGTGCAGGCAGTGGTGGACGAAGGTCTGGCCAAGCCCATCCTGGTCGGCCGCCCGGCGGTGCTGGCCCAGCGCATCGAGCGCCTGGGCCTGCGCCTGCGCCTGGGCGAGGACGTGGAGGTCACCAACCCCGAATACGACGAGCGGTTCCATCGCTACTGGACCACGTACTGGGAATTGATGTGCCGGCGCGGGATCACGAAGGAAATGGCGCGCGTCGAAATGCGCCGCCGGCTGACGCTGATCGGCGCGATGATGGTGTATCTGGGCGACGCGGACGGCATGATCTGCGGCACCGTGGGCGCGTATGGCGATCACCTGCGTTTCATCGACGAGGTGATCGGCAAGCGGCCCGGCAGCAACGTGTACGCCGCCATGAGCATCCTGCTGCTGGCCGAGCGCACCGTGGTGCTGGTGGATACGCACATCAATGAAGAGCCCAGCGCCGAGCAGATCGCCGAATTCACGATCGCCGCCGCCCAGGAAATGGAACGCCTGAACATCGCGCCCAAGGTCGCCTTGCTGTCGCGCTCCAACTTCGGTTCCGGCAGTTCGTCGTCCGGCGCCAAGATGCGCGCGGCCCTGCAGATCGTGCGCGAGCGCGCGCCGGACATCGAGATCGACGGCGAAATGCACGGCGACTGCGCGCTGGACGAGGAGCTGCGCCTGCGCATTCTTCCGTCCTCGACGCTCAAGGGCAGCGCCAACCTGCTGGTCTGCCCCAATGTCGACGCCGGCAATATTGCGTACAACCTGCTGAAGACCGCCGCCGGCGGCAACGTTGCCGTGGGTCCCTTCCTGCTGGGCGCCAACGCGCCGGTGCACATCCTTACTTCCAGTTCCACGGTACGCCGCATCATCAACATGACGGCGCTGACCGTGGTTGACGCCAACAATCGCCGTTAGGCGATGTTGCGCGGCACGCGGGCGCCGACGATGGCGCCTGCATGCCGCGCTCGCGCGGACTGCCGTGCGGGCGCGGTTGCGCGGGCCGTTCTCACCGGCCTGCGTGCCAGAAGCTCGCCGGTCCCGGACGGCCGCACGGCATCCGTTGCATGCGCGCCGCATGCCGTGCGCCAGGGCATGTGCGCGTCGCTTTTGTCTCCCGTTTTTCTCCTGCCCGGTGTATCGTCCGAATCCTGCGCGCCGGCCGTTCACGTGGCGTGACGGACGTGCGCGAAAACCTTTCGCGGGGCGATTGATCGTTCCGGTTTATGCCGATACGATGCAGCGTATCCCGCGGACGGATCGCGGTGGACATGAGTATTTTTGCAGGAGGTCCGAGCATGGCCAGAACCGGTCAGCCCGCATTGCAGCGACAGATGCAGCGCGGCGGCGAGCTCGATGCTGCTGCCCTGGACAAACAATCGGTTATCGATGCGGCCAATGACCTGCGCGCCGCGCTGTTCGTCGCCGACTGCGACCGGGCGCGCAGCCGATCGGCGGTCTTCCGGGCCATCGCCAAGGCGGTGGACTTTCCCATGCATTTCCGCAGTTACGACGAACTGACGGATTGCCTTTGCGACACGGTGCTCGATCAAAAGGTGGGCGTCGTGTTGTGGCTGCAGAAGCTGCATTCCGGCGATCCTGCGCTGGAAGAAGACGCTGCGCGCATCGTGTCGGTGTGCCAGGACGTGGCGGAATACGCGCGCGAAAACGGCCGGTCCTTCGCCTATATCGTGGAGCATGCAGGCGCCCATCCCGCCGCCGAGCCCGGCGTGGCGGCCGCACCTTACGGCGAGGCCGGCTGACCCGAATCGGTTTCGCTTTGCGCTGCCGGCCCGGCAGGTGCGGGGCCATCCCATTCCAGAAGCGCCGTGGCGGCCGCCACCAGGGCAAGGCCTGCGGTTTCGGTGCGCAGCACCCGCGTGCCGAAGCTGACCGGCGTGGCGCCAGCGGCGCGGCTTGCGTCCCGCTCGGCGTCCGTCCAGCCACCCTCCGGCCCCACCAGCAACGCCACGGCGCCGGCCCGGCGCGCGGGTTCCAGCGAAGGCTTCAACGACGCGCCGTCTTCCGGGTGGCATAACAGGCGGGGTTCCGCCGACGAGGCCGTCAGCCAGTTCGTCAATGTCGTTACGGGCTCGATGCACATCAGCCGGTTGCGGCCGCATTGTTCGCTGGCGGCCGCCGCGATGCGGCGCCAGTGCGCCAGGCGCTTGTCCTGCCGGTCGCCGTTCAGTTGCAGCACGCTGCGTTGCGCGGCGATGGGCACCAGCCGCTGCACCCCGAGTTCCACCGCCTTTTCCACGATCCAATCCATCTTGTCGCCCGAAGGCAGCCCCTGTACGAGCGTGATACTGCCGGCCAGCTCCGCTTCGCGCGCATCGCGCGCGCCGAGTTCCGCATGTGCGGTTTTGCCGGCCACACGCAGGGTGGCGGGATACTCGCCTCCCTGTCCGTCGAACAACACCAGCGCGTCGCCGTCACGCAGCCGCAGCACTCGCACCGCATGGTGCGCGATGGCGTCGGGAAGTTCGATGCGGGCGTGCGCGGAAAGCGCGAAAGGGCAATGGAAGCGGGGAGTCGGCATGTCGGCATATTGAAGGTAATGCGAGCCGCTATTCTGCTGCATCGCGGCTCGCATGCCCATGGCGCCGGCTTTGCGCCGCGGCGCCTGCGCGCCCGGGCGGCCGCCCTACACCGATTGGCCGAGCGGCCGCGCGGCGGGCCGGTCACGCCCGGATGCTAAAATCGTGAGCTCTTCAAACCCTATGCCCGGCCCTTTTTTCCACGCCTGCCGGGAGACGAGTGCATCAAGAATGAGCAATCCGACCGCCCGACAACCCTCTTTGGCGGATGCCATCCGCGCCTTGGCGATGGATGCCGTGCAACAGGCGAATTCCGGGCACCCGGGTGCTCCCATGGGCATGGCCGAAATCGCACAGGCCTTGTGGACGCGCCATCTGCGCCACAACCCTGCCGATCCCGCGTGGCCCGGCCGCGACCGCTTCGTGCTGTCCAACGGCCACGGATCCATGCTGTTGTACGCGCTGCTGCATCTGACCGGCTACGACCTTCCCATCGAGGAAATCAAGCAGTTCCGCCAGTTGCACTCGCGTACCCCGGGCCACCCGGAGGTCGGCATCACGCCGGGCGTCGAAACCACCACCGGCCCGCTGGGCCAGGGTCTGGGCAATGCCGTCGGCATGGCGCTGGCCGAAGCGCTGCTGGCTGCCGAATTCAACCGCCCCGGCCATGCCGTGGTCGACCATCACACCTATGCCTTCGTGGGCGACGGCTGCCTGATGGAAGGCATTTCCCACGAAGTCTGTTCGCTCGCCGGCACGCTCAAGCTGTCCAAGCTGATCGTGCTGTACGACGACAACGGCATTTCCATCGACGGCAAGGTCGAAGCCTGGTTCGGCGACGATACCGCCAAGCGTTTCGAGGCCTACGGCTGGAACGTGATCCGCGGCGTGGACGGCCACGACGTGGAAGCCGTGGATGCCGCCATCCGGCAGGCGCGCGGGCATGCCGCCAGCCATTCGGGCCCAACGCTCATCGTCTGCCGCACCGTGATCGGCAAGGGCGCGCCCAATGTGGCGGGCACCGACAAGGTCCACGGCGCGCCGCTGGGCAAGGACGAAATCGCCGCGACGCGCGCCGCGCTGAACTGGCCGCACGAACCCTTCGTCATCCCCGCCGATATCTACGAGGGCTGGGATGCGCGCCGCGCGGGCGCCATCGCGCAGAACGAATGGCAGGCGCGCTTCGACGCCTATGCCTTGCAGTTCCCGGCCGAAGCCGCCGAATTCCAGCGCCGCATGCGCGGCGAGCTGCCCGCCGATTTTGCCGAGAAGGCCGGCGCCTTCCTGGCCGCCACCGTGGAAAAGGCCGAAACCGTTGCCACGCGCAAGGCATCGCAGTACGCCATCGCGGCGCTGGCGCAGGCCCTGCCGGAACTGCTCGGCGGGTCCGCCGACCTGACCGGCTCCAACTACACCGACTGGAAGGGCGTTGCCCCGGTGCGGGCCGGCGAGCAGGCCATCCAGTTCGGCCGCCACATCAATTACGGCGTGCGCGAGTTCGGCATGGCGGCAGTCATGAACGGCATCGCGCTGCATGGGGGTTATCTGCCCTTCGGCGGCACCTTCCTGACCTTCTCCGATTATTCGCGCAATGCCTTGCGCATGGCCGCGCTGATGAAGCAGCGCGTCGTGCATGTCTTTACCCACGACTCCATCGGCCTGGGCGAGGACGGCCCCACCCACCAATCCATCGAGCACACCAACAGCCTGCGCCTGATACCGAATCTGTCGGTGTGGCGTCCCTGCGATACCGTGGAGACGGCCGTGGCCTGGATCGAGGCGGTGAAGCGTCCCGCCAGCGTCGGCATGGCCGTGCACGATGGCGGTCCCACGGCGCTCCTGCTGTCGCGCCAGAACCTGCCCTTCGTGCCTCGTGACGAACCGACCCTGGCGGCCATCGCCCGCGGCGGCTACGTGCTGCGCGACGCCGACGGCGCCCGCGCGGTGATCATCGCCACCGGCTCCGAAGTCGCGCTGGCGCTGGCGGCGCAGGAATTGCTGAGCAACGACGGCGTGCCCGTGCGTGTGGTCTCCATGCCTTCCACCGATGTCTTCGACAGGCAGGATGCGGCGTGGCGCACCAGCGTGCTGCCCAAGGGCCTGCCGCGCGTCGCGGTCGAAGCCGGCTCCACCGGCCTGTGGCACAAGTACGTGGGCCTGGAAGGCGCCGTGGTCGGCATCGACCGCTATGGCGAATCGGCTCCAGCGGGCGCGCTGTTCCCCTTCTTCGGTCTGACTGCGGAAAAAGTCGCCGAGGCCGTCAAACAGGTTTTGTAAACGAGGAGATTGAGTCATGACCCTACGCGTTGCCATCAACGGCTACGGCCGCATCGGTCGTAATGTGCTGCGTGCGCACTACGAAAGCGGCAAGAAGCACGACATCGAGATCGTCGCCATCAACGACCTGGGCGACCCCAAGACCAATGCGCACCTGACCCGCTACGACACGGTGCACGGCCGCTTCCCGGGCACGGTGGAAGTCGACGGCGACTACATGGTCGTCAACGGCGACCGCATCCGCGTGCTGGCCAACCGCAACCCGGCCGAACTGCCCTGGGGCGAGCTGAAGGTCGATGTGGTTTTGGAATGCACCGGCTTCTTCACCTCCAAGGAAAAGGCCAGCGCCCACCTGAAGGGCGGCGCCAAGAAGGTTGTGATTTCCGCCCCTGGCGGCAAGGACGTGGACGCGACTGTCGTCTACGGCGTGAACCACCACACCCTGAAGGCCGAGCACACGGTCATCTCCAACGCCTCGTGCACGACCAACTGCCTGGCGCCGCTGGTCAAGCCGCTGCATGAAGAGCTGGGCGTGGTTTCCGGCCTGATGACGACCGTGCATTCCTACACCAACGACCAGGTGCTCACCGACGTCTATCACGAAGACCTGCGCCGCGCCCGTTCGGCCACGATGAGCATGATCCCCACCAAGACCGGCGCCGCCGCGGCGGTGGGCCTGGTGCTGCCCGAGCTCAACGGCAAGCTGGACGGCTTCGCCATCCGCGTGCCGACCATCAACGTCTCCATCGTCGACCTGTCGTTCATCGCCAAGCGCGAAACCAGCGTCGAGGAAGTGAACGGCATCCTGAAGGCCGCTTCGCAGGGCGCGCTCAAGGGCATCCTGGAATACAACACCGAGCCCTTGGTGTCGGTGGACTTCAACCACAACCCGGCTTCCAGCACCGTGGATGCCACGCTGACCAAGGTCTCGGGCACGCTGGTCAAGGTTTCTTCCTGGTACGACAACGAGTGGGGCTTCAGCAACCGTATGCTGGACACCACCGTTGCGCTGATGGCCGCCAAGTAAAACCGCGCCTGGCGGATGCCATGACACGGTGACGAAGGGGACGGCGCGCCGTCCCCTTTGTTTTGACGCCGGGGCACGATGGGCAGGCCCGGCGCGCCGCCAGCGTCGCGACGCGGCCGCGGGCCCGCCGTCGCGGCGCCGCCCCAAGACTACATGGAGAAGATATGTCCAAGGTGAATACCCTGTCCGCGCTGGCCAAGGCCGGCGCTTTGAAAGGCAAGCGCGTCTTCATCCGCGCCGACCTGAACGTTCCGTTCGATGACGCTGGCAACATCAGCGAGGACACGCGCATCCGTGCCTCCGTGCCGGGTATCCGGATGGCGCTGGACGCCGGCGCCGCGGTGATGGTCACTTCCCACCTGGGACGGCCCAAGGAAGGCGTGCTGACCGACGCCGACAGCCTGGCGCCGGTGGGGCGCCGGCTGTCCGAGCTGCTCGGCATGCCCGCGCCGCTGGTCCGCGATTGGGTGGATGGTGTGCAGGTCGAACCCGGCCAGGTGGTTCTGCTGGAAAACTGCCGCGTGAACGCGGGCGAGAAGAAAAACGACGAAGCGCTGTCGCGCAAGATGGCCGCGCTGTGCGACGTGTACGTGAACGACGCCTTCGGCACCGCGCATCGCGCCGAAGCGACGACGCATGGCATGGCGCGTTTTGCCCCCGTGGCCTGCGCCGGTCCGCTGCTGGAGGCCGAACTGGACGCGCTGGGACGTGCGCTGCACGAACCCAAGCGCCCGCTGGTCGCGATCGTGGGCGGTTCCAAAGTGTCGACGAAGCTGAGCATCCTGCAGTCGCTCGCCGGCAAGGTGGATCAGCTTGTGGTGGGCGGCGGCATCGCCAATACCTTCATGCTGGCGGCCGGCAAATCCATCGGCAAATCGCTGGCCGAGCCCGACCAGCGCGAAGAAGCTGCCGCGGTCATCGACATCATGCGCAAGCGCGGCGCGGACGTGCCGATCCCCACCGATGTGGTGTGCGCGCCTTCGTTCGGCGCGGACGCGCCCGCCACCGTCAAGCCGGCCGATGCCATCGGCGCGGACGACATGGTGCTGGACATCGGCCCGCAGACCGCGCAGGCGCTGGCCGATATCCTGAAGAAGGCCGGCACCATCGTCTGGAACGGCCCGGTGGGCGTGTTCGAGTTCGAACAGTTCTCGCACGGCACCGAAGTGGTTGCGCGCGCCATCGCGGAATCGCCGGCGTTCTCCATTGCGGGGGGCGGCGATACGCTGGCCGCGATAGCGAAGTTCGGCATCACTGACAAGGTGGGCTACATCTCCACGGGCGGCGGGGCTTTCCTGGAGTTCCTGGAAGGCAAGACGCTGCCGGCGGTGGAAATCCTGCAGCAGCGCGCCAGCCAGGCCTGAGGCGCACGGACGTGCCGCTCCCCGCGCGGGGAGCGGCCAAGGCCGAAAGGACCGGCCCGATTCAGCGGCGCCGGCGGTCTGCGGGGGGAGGCCGCCGTCATCCCCGGCTGGCGACCCACCGGCTCACGCCCGGATGCGACCATTGCGCCGTGGCATAGTCGCGCAGCGGTTGGGGGACCAGCTCGCTGGCCTCGTCCGCGGGCAGGATCAGGCGGTTCAGCATCAGGGCCAGGTCGATGTCGGCCAGGGTCCACACCCCGCACAAATGCCCATTGCCATGCAGCAGCAGCGCCGTTGCCGCCCGCACCAGGCGTGCCGCCTCGCACTGGGCCGCGTCGGACAGGGGCGCGGCATGCGCGCCCTCGAAAATCACTTCCGTCGGCCGTTCCCGGCGCAAGGCCTGCAGATCGGTGCGCAGCCAGGACTGCACCTGGCGCGCCAGTGCGCGGCGGCGCGGTTCTTCCGGATACAGCGCAGGGCAGGCCGGCGGGGCAAAGGCCTCTTCCAGATACTCCGCGATGGCGCTGGATTCGCTCACGTAGAAATCGCCGTGCGCCAACACGGGGACCTTGCCGATGGGGGAGCGGTGCAGAAACGGCGCAGTGCGCTGGTCGCCCTGGTCCAGGTCCACCAGCCTGACCTCGAAGTCCAATCCCTTCTGCGTCAGCGCCACGTAGGCGGACAGCGCGTAGGGGCTCAGGAAGCGGGCATCGACGTATAAGGTCAGCGGCACTGTCACGGTCTCCTCCTCGATGGTCAACAGCCGCATCGTGGCGTTTTTTCGCCGGGCGTGCAAATGCGCGGCGGCGCTCAGGCGGACAGCACGGCGCGATTGCGGCCGCGCTGCTTGGCGCGATACAGCGCATGGTCGGCGCTTTCGATAATGGCCTGGATGTCGCCTTCCATTGCGTCGGCCAGTGCCACGCCCAGACTGATGGTGATGCGGATGACGGCGTGGTGGTATTGGACTGGCGTTTCCTGCACGTTGCGGCGCATGCGTTCGGCGGTGGCGAGCACGGCGTTGGGCGAGGCGCCGGCCAGCATGATGACGAATTCCTCGCCGCCGAAGCGCGCGACCAGGTCGCGCTCGCGTACAGAGGCCGTCAGGATCTCGCCCACTTTGCGGATGGTGGCGTCGCCGGCGCCGTGGCCGTGGTTGTCGTTGACCAGTTTGAAGAAATCGATGTCCGCCATGATGATGGCGACCTGGCCGCCGCGGGCGGCCTGCTCCGTCATGAGCAAGGTGGCCGCATACAGGAACGAGCGCCGGTTCAGCAGGCCGGAAAGCGGGTCGATGCCGGCCGCTCGGCGCAATTCGGTGATCTCGCGGACATAGCGCTGCTCTTCCATCTGCGCCCGCCGTTGGACGTCATCCGCGCGCGTCTGCTCGATTCCCAGGCGCCGGATCAGCGAGCGCAGGGCGGCCGACAGATCGACGATCTCGCGGGCGCCCGCCAGGCGCGGCAGCATCGTGACCGAGGCGTCGCGGCCCAGGTGCGAAGCCGCCTGCGTCAGCGCGCGCAGCGGCCGGGCGATGCGCGTGGAGATGGTCCACATCAATGCCAGCCCGGCGATGCTGATCAGCACGCTCAGAATAAGGACGCGCCATTCCAGATTCCGCACCGCGGCGTAAGCGTCGCGCGCAGGCTGCCGCGCCACGACGATCCAATTGCGGCCGGGATAGTCCCGATAGCCGGACGCCAGCGCGTAACCCGTCAGGATGCTGCCTTCGTCGCCGTCGATCTCAAAGCAGCCTTGGCGCGCGGCCCGCATGCGCGCCACCTGTTCATCGGTGAAGGGCCGGCTGCCCAGACGGGGGCCGAGCAGCATGGCGCCGTCCGACGACAGGATCCACAGATCGCGGATGCCGCGGCTGCTGTCCGTTTCCAGCATGGCGCGCCGCACGTCGGCCGCCCAGGTCCAGCTCAAATGGGCGCCGACCACGCCCACCAGCCGCCCGTCACGCACGATGGGCGCCGATATTTCCACGAAGCGAAACCCCTTGCCCCGTGGACGGCCGAGCAGTTCCGGCAGCATGTTGGACTCGATGACGTCGCCGATGTTGGGCGCCGCCCGGCCGCGCTGGAACCATTGCCGGTCCGCCACGCTTTTGCCTTCCAGCAGGCCCTGCGTGGACGCGATGATGGTGCCCGAGGCGTCGGCCACGCCGATCCAGGCGTAATCGGTCATGGACTGCTGCCGCCCGGTGAGCAGCGGGCGGATGATGCCCGCCCCCATTGCCTGCAGCGTCGGCGCTTCGGACAGGTTCCGGATTTCCCGAAAGCGCTCGAACATATCGCGATCGAGCGTGTGGGCCATGGCGCCCGCGATGTCGGCCACGCGCTGCTCGATCAGGTCGCGCGTCTGGCGCTGGCCCATGTACGCGGCGCCGCCGGCCGCCGCGGCCACCAGGGCCAGGCACAGCGTGCCGGCGAGCAGAAGGATCTGCTGCTGAATCGTAAGGGCTTGGCGACGAAGCAAACCAGTGCCTGGCTGATTGGAAGGCACTCATTCTGTCGCAAAGGCCTCCCAGGCGCCACTCAATCGTGCGCCGGTGCGGGCCCGCGCGCTCGGCATTGTTGTATGCGTGCAGAGCGCGCCGCCTGGCGGCGATACATCGCCCGGTCCGCCTGCCGCCCTTCAAGCCGTGACGATTTCGATCCGCCGCGGCTGGGCCTGTTCCCGCTTGGGGATGCGCAGTTTCAGCACCCCGTCGCGCGATTCCGCCTGGATACGGCTGCTGTCAAGCTCGCGGCTCAGCGTGAAGGCGCGGCGGTAGCGCGCCGCCGGCATCTCGGTGTGCAAAGGCTGGGCGGGCTCGGACTCGCCAAGCTCGCCTTCGATACGCAGCGTGTCGCCATCGACGTCGATGGTCAGCTTGTCGCGCGGAACGCCCGGCATGTCGGCCAGCAGGGTCAGGCCGTTCTCGTCTTCGAATACGTCCACGCGCGGCGAGACAGCCGGGGCCGCGCTGTTCGTCAGGGTCGAATTCATGGATGCCTCCTTGATCCTCGGGCCGTCATTGGATTTCGATGCGGCGGGGCTGCCCGTTGCCGCGCCGCCGCACGGCGATGCGCAGCACGCCGTCCGTGTACCGTGCCGTGATGGCTTCCGGGTCGACATCATCCGAAAGGCTGATCGCCCGCGTGAAGCGGCCGGTGTAGCGTTCGGTGGCATACGTGCTGGTTTTGCCGTTGTCTTCGGGCAGGGCGGTTTCGCGTTCGCCGCTGATGGTCAGCAGGCCGCGGTCCACCTGCACGTCGAGCTTGGCGGGGTCGGCCCCCGGCACGAAGATGTCGATCAGGACGGCGTCGCCGCCGCGTGCCACATTGATGGGCGGGTAGGCGCGCGACACCGCCCGGATGCTGCTGGGCTGCGCGCCCCAGATCGGGTTGAGCGCGCGTTGCAGACGCTCGAACTCGGCAAAGAGGCCGGTCGGGAAGTGGAGCAGGGGTTCGTACATGGCTGCTTTCTCCATATCGTCCGATGTGGGTTCGGTGTTGGTATGACTTGACACCTATGTAGGAACGTGTTTGGTGATTTCAAGTTGACAAGTTGAGAAAAAGCGAATAGGCCCCAACTTGGGCTTATCGGACGAACGATTGGCGCGCTGCGGCGAGCCGGGCGCGCCGGACGAGAACATGTGAGCAGGCCATATGGAGTTCAAGGACTATTACGAGATACTCGGCGTCGAGCGCGGAGTGTCGGATGACGATCTCCGCCGCGCTTACCGCAAGCTGGCCCGGCAGTACCATCCGGACGTCAGCAAGGAGCCCAATGCGGAAGCCCGCATGCGGGACATCAACGAGGCGTACGAGGTGTTGCGCGATCCTCAGAAGCGCGCGGCGTACGACGACCTGGCCGCGGGCGTATCGGCGGGCGGGGGATTCCGTCCGCCGCCAGGCTGGGACCAGGGTTTCGAGTTCAACACCGCCGGCAGCGGCGAGGACGCCGACTTCAGCGAGTTCTTCTCTTCGCTTTTCGGCGGCGCCGCCCGCCGCCGGGGCGGACGCAGCTTCCGGTCGCGCGGCGAGGATCACCATGCCACCATCGAGGTGGACCTGGAAGACACGCTGCACGGCGCAACGCGGGAAATCAGTCTGCGGTCCATGAAAATGGATCCGCAGGGACGCCCGCGCCTGCAGGAACGCAAGCTGAGCGTGCGGATTCCCAAGGGCATCCGGGAAGGGCAGCGCATCCGCCTGGCGGGGCAGGGCATGGCCGGCTACGCCGGCGGCGCTCCCGGAGACTTGTATCTGGAAGTGCGGATCAGGCCTCATCGCCTGTATCGGGTGGACGGCCGCGATCTCACGCTGACCCTGCCGGTGGCGCCGTGGGAGGCCGCGTTGGGCGGCACCGTGACGACGCCGACGCCCGGCGGGCCGGTGGAGGTCGCGATTCCCGCCGGATCGCGCAATGGCAGCAAGCTGCGGCTGAAAGGGCGAGGGATGCCCGGCAATCCGCCGGGCGACCTGTACCTGGAGCTGGAGGTGGTGCTGCCGCCCGCCGACACGGCGGCTGCGCGCGAGGCCTACAGAAACCTGCAGCGCCAGGCGCCATTCGACCCGCGCGCGAACTCGGGACGCTGAGGCCAGCGCCGCGCCTGCGCCAGCGGCGGTATAGTGCCCGGTCGTGTTCCGTTTTCCCAAAGGCTGTTCATGAGCGACTTCGATGGGCGTCTTGCGCGCCGCCATGCCGACGAACTGATCGTCGGCCTCGTTTCCATTTCCGACCGCGCCTCGCAGGGAACCTATCAGGACCAGGGCATTCCCGCGCTGCGAGAATGGCTGGGCCAGGCGCTGGCGTCGCCGTGGCAGGATGCCGCCCGTCTGATTCCCGACGAGAAGAACGTCATCGTCGCGACCCTGGCGGAGCTGGTGGACCGCGTGGGGTGCGACCTGGTCCTGACCACGGGCGGTACGGGTCCGGCGCGCCGGGACGTGACGCCGGAAGCCACGCTGGCCGTGGCGACACGCGAAATGCCGGGGTTCGGCGAGCAGATGCGGCAGATCAGCCTCAGGTTCGTGCCCACCGCCATCTTGTCGCGCCAGGTGGCGGTGCTGCGCGAAACGCCGGATCATGCGGCGCTGATCATCAATCTGCCGGGGCAGCCCAAGGCCATCAAGGAAACGCTGGAGGGCTTGCGCGATGAGCAGGGAAACGTCGCGGCGCCGGGGATTTTCGCGGCGGTGCCGTATTGCATCGACCTGATCGGCGGGCCCTACATCGAAACGCGGCCCGAAGTCGTCAAGGCCTTCCGTCCGAAGTCCGCGTTGCGCAACAAAGGGTGAGGCGCCGGGCCTGCGCCAGGGGAAGGGGAACCGCGCGCGTCAAAGGCTGAAACCGGCGCCCGGTGACGGCCGCGCGAAGCCTGGCCGCGCGCCGGGCGGCCCCGTATCAGGGCTTGGCGATGTGCCAGACGCCGCCCACGCCTTCGCCGGTGGCGTCGCCGGCCTTCGTATCTTTCTTGAAGGTGTAGAGCGGCTTGCCGTCATACGCCCATTGCTTGCTGCCGTCGTCGCGCGTCACCACGCTCCATTTGCCGGTGGGCTTGGCGTCGCTGCCTGCGGCGAGCGGCGGCCAATTGGCGGCGCATTGGCCATTGCAGTTGGATTTGCCCTGCGCGTCCTTGTCGTAGACGTACAGCGTCATGTTCTTGTGATCGACCAGGGCGGGACCCTTGTCGGTCTTGCCTTGCATGGCGGGCTGAGCCAGGACGGAAGAAGCGGCCATCGCGCCGCAAAGAAGGGCGAGGGCGAGTCTTGAACGTTTCATGGGAGTTTCCTTGTGCGATAAGGATGCGGACGTTCGACACCGCGGCATCGGAATGCCGCGCCCCGCGCCGCACGCGCCGCGGCCGCGCGGGACCGCATCAGCATACGCGACATTGGATCGGCTGGCGCGTCTTTCTGAGGCAGCGGCGCCCCCGCAGGGGCGACTGGCGGGGGGCCGCGCCAGGCCCGTATGGCCGGGCAAAAACGGTATAGTCGCGGTCTTTACGTTGAACGGGAGCTGCGATGACGCGCCATCTCTTCACGGCCGCCGCTTTGCTGGCGCTGGCCGGATGTACGACCCCCGACGATATGTTGAAGCGGGATCCGGTGTTCTTCGGCCATACGTCCAAGCCGCCCCAGGCCTACGCGCAATGCGTGGCCGACGCGTGGCGCCGTCAGGGCGAAGAGGTCAAGATGCTGCCCACCAAGAGCGGCTATGACGTGATCGATGCAGGGGCGACTGGCATGGCGGCGGTGCTGCGGGTACAGCAATACGCCAGCGGCAAGGTGGAGATCCGGATGTCGGCGCGCGCTTCCTATGGCGTGCAGGATCAGGTACAGGCCGCCAATCTGTGCATGTGAGGCTAGGCCGGGCGGCCTGCCGCCCGGGCGTCCGCGCGGGATTGCAGGGCGGCGTAGTCGCGCTGGGCTTGCGCCAGCGCTTCGGTCAGATGGTCGTACAGACGCCGCTGTTCTTCGACGAAGTCGTCGAACTTCATCTGGGCGTGGGCGTAGGAAAGCCCGGTGTGGCGGAGGCTGCTGATGAAGGCGGCGCGGGAACGGCTTAGCAGTTCCCATCCCTTGTCCGCGACGGCCAGTTGCTGTTCGGCCTGTGTGACGCGCGCCAATGCGTCGCGCAATTCTTGTTCGAGTGCCATGGTGCGGCGCCGGCATATCAAATAAACCCAACAGCGCCACCTTAACCGATCCAGGCCTCCCGCATTCCGCGGAAATGGTGCCCGAAACCGGCATTTCCCAATGGGCACGCCCGGGCGCCGCTTCCCGGGGAGCCGTGCCGCCGGCGCGGCGGGCCGGTCAGCGCCGGGCGCCGGTCGGGGCGGGACGCGAAGGTCCGCTGTCCTTGTGCCGGTAGTTGATACGTCCCTTGGTCAGGTCGTAGGGCGACATTTCCAGGGTCACGCGGTCGCCCGCCAGGATGCGGATGCGGTGCTTGCGCAGGCGGCCGGAGGCGTAGGCGCCCACTGCCACGCCGTTGTCCAGCGTGACGCGGTAGCGCGCGTCGGGCAGGACTTCGTCAACGATGCCATCCAATTCAATCAGTTCTTCTTTCGCCATCAAAATCTCCAATGGGGAAGGCCCGGTGCGCGCATGCCGCAGCGGCGCGCCGGCGCGATGCCGGCGGGCAGTCCAGGAACAAAAGACCTGGGGCGAACGACCGGGCCGTTCGCGTCTGCGGACGCGAGAAGAAGAAGGCGAGGACGCTGGCCGCCAGGCCGGCTAACCCGCAAAGGCGGGTGCTTGGTCGCCATCGCGGCCGGGGGGCGCGCGACGGGAAGAAGCGGGTGAGCGGCGAGGCCGCGGAATGCGGGCATCGCAGACGCGCAATGCCGCTATCAATGACTGTCTCTTGATAGATTGTAGTTCTATTTTAACCCGGGGTAAACCCTTGGTGTCCAAACGCATGGCGTAGCCGGCTTCCTTGGCGCGCGTTTTGCGGGCCGTCAGGTTCCCCGCAGTATTCTTCGCCCGCCAGCGGCGCGCCACCATGTGCCGCCCGTGCGTCATGTCGAGCCGCGAGACAAGAATCGCGGACAACCTTTCCTATAACGAGACTAGGCATGTGGATCCTGCTACTGCTGCCGTTCATCGGCCTGCTGTGGGTGCCCTTCTATAACGACACCCTGCCGGAGTTGTTCGGCTTTCCCTTCTTCTACTGGTATCAGCTTCTCTGGGTGCCGATCACCGCGTTCCTGACGTGGCTCGTGTATCGCAGCCACCGGGGCAGGGGAGACGAATGATGGCCAACCAGATCAACTGGACCGCCCTGGGCGTGTTCGTTTTCTTCTTCGTACTGGTCACCGTGATGGGTTTCGCGGCGTCGCGCTGGCAGCGCGGCGAATCGGCCTCGCATCTCGACGATTGGGGTCTGGGCGGCCGGCGCTTCGGAACCTGGATCACCTGGTTCCTCGTGGGTGGCGATTTCTATACCGCCTATACGGTGATCGCCGTGCCCGCGCTGGTCTACGCGGTGGGCGCCTACGGCTTCTTCGCCTTGCCTTACACCATCCTGGTCTATCCCATCGTGTTCGCCATCATGCCGCGGCTGTGGAAGGTTGCCCGCCAGGCCGGTCATGTCACCTCGGCAGACGTGGTGTATGCGCGGTTCCAATCGCGTCCCCTGGAGCTGGCGATCGCGGTCACGGGCGTGCTGGCCACCATGCCGTACATCGCCCTGCAGCTGGTCGGCATGGAAGTCGTCATCAAGGCATTGGGCCTGACCGGCGAGCTGCCGCTGGCCGCGGCCTTCGTCATCCTGGCCCTGTACACGTATTCCGCCGGCCTGCGCGCGCCCGCGCTTATCGCGTTCGTGAAGGACCTGATGATCTACATCGTGGTGCTGGTCGCGATCGTTCTCGTACCGCTGAAGCTGGGCGGCTACGGCGCGGTGTTTTCCGCTGCCGGAGCGGGGTTCGCCGCCAAGGGCGGCGCAACCGGCCTGACGCTGAAGCCCGCGCAGTTCCTGCCCTATGCCACACTGGCCTTGGGGTCGGCGCTGGCCGCATTCATGTACCCGCACACCCTTACGGGGATCTTCGCCGCCAAGAGCGGGGACACCATCCGCAAGAACGCGGTCTTCCTGCCGGCGTATACGCTGCTGCTCGGCCTGATCGCGATGCTCGGGTACATGGCCTACGCGGCCAACCTGCATCCGCAGACCGCGAACGACGTGGTGCCCGCGCTGTTCAATGCGCTGTTCCCCAGCTGGTTCACCGGCTTCGCCTTTGCGGCGATTGCGATCGGCGCGCTGGTGCCGGCGGCCGTGATGTCGATCGGCGCGGCGAACCTGTTCACGCGCAATTTCTGGAAGGCCTATGTCAATCCGTCCGTGAGCTCGGAGGGCGAAGCCAAGGTCGCGAAAATCGTTTCGCTGGTCGTGAAGGTCGGCGCCCTGGTGTTCATTCTTTTCGTACCGACGCAGTACGCGCTGGACCTGCAGCTGCTCGGCGGTGTCTGGATTCTGCAGACCTTCCCGGCGGTGGTGTTCGGCCTGTTCTTCGGCTGGTTCCGCGGCGGTCCGTTGCTGCTGGGCTGGCTCGCGGGCCTGGCGGCCGGCACCGCCCTGGCCTACATGGACGGCATCAAGCCCGTGCATGCGTTCGTCATCGGCGGCGACAGCTACGGGGTCTACACGGGCCTGGCGGCGCTGGTGCTCAACGTCATTGTGGCGGTGGCGGCCCAGGCGGTTGTCAGCGCGTTCTCAAGCCCGCAGGGCGCCGGCCGGCGCGCCTGAGGCATCGGCCGGTCATCGGCCGTTTCGATGCCCGTCCGGAGGTCGGACGGGCAGCTCCGAAGGACGCTGCCACGTACGCAGGAAGATAGCCGAGCTATCGATTCAGTGAACGTCGGCCGGCGAGGCCAGCGGCTGCACGGGCGGCTGCTTATGCTGCAACGCCTGCCACAAATCATAATTCGCCTGCATCGCCACCCAGGCTTGGGCAGTGCTTGCCCCGGCCTGCTCCAGACGCACAGCCAAATCCGGACTGATGGCCGCCTTTCCATTGAGGACGCGCGAGAGGGCCACGCGGGATATCGCCAGCCTTTCAGCCGCTTCGGTCACAGAAAGGCCCAAGGGGACAATGACGTCTTCCCGGAGAATCTCGCCCGGATGAGGAGGGTTATGCATCATGGTGCGACTCCTAATGGTAATCCTGGTAATCGACCAGCTCGGCACCAGCCTGCGTAAAACGGAAAGTCACGCGCCAGTTGCCATTGACCCAAACCGACCAATGGCCGGCCAGTTCGCCTTTCAGTGAATGCAGCTTGAACGACGGCAGGCTCATGTCCTGCGGCCCTTTCGCCACGTCGAGCAACGCCAGGATTCGGCTCAGCTTGGTTGCATGCGCCGCTTGGATTCCACGTGTAGAGCCCGGTCGATAGAACATCTCGAGGCCGTTGTGACGAAAGCCGATTATCATGCGGCACTGTATCGCATGGCGATACAGAAACCAAGCCCGGCCCGGGCCCTGGATCAAGCCCGCAGGGCGCCGGCCGGCGCGCCTGAGGCGTCCGCCGTCTTGACCCGTTCGCGTACGCGGTCGATCCTGCTGTCGATCAGCCACCAGAGCGCCGCGGCCAGGATCAGCGACAGCAGGACATTCAGGGCCGAGATGGTCAAGGCGTCGGTGACGCCCACCTTCTCCATCGCCTGCTGCACCAGCAGAATGGCGACGGAGTGCGAGATATAGATCGGGTAGCTCAGCTGCCCGATTTTTTTATCCAAGCGATGCCGCGCCTGGTGGATGAAGGCCAGGGGCAGGATGGCGGCGAACACCGCCAGCGCCAAGGCGTCTCGCACGTTGTGGTTGATGGTGACCGAGAAATGGAAGATCGCGTACACGACGAATAGCGCGGTTGCCGCTTCGGGCAGATAGCGCACGCGCGCGCTCCAGCGCTGCCATAACGGCAGCAGCAGGCGATGCGAAAGCGCGCCGGCCAGGAACAGCGCCAATTCCAGCGGGAAAAACCGGTAGGTCCATGGGTCCGTCTGCGCAAGGCCCATATGCATCAGCACCGCTCGCAGCGCCAGCGAGGCGAGGAACAGAACGGCGACGGCGCGCATCGACCGCAGGATGAAGGGCGCGATCAGATAGAAGCTCAGCTCCACGCCCAGGGTCCAGGCCTGCGGCACCAGCAAGCCCTTGTACAGCGGCACGTCGCTATCGGCGAAGCTTCCCGTGAATGTCAGCACGCCGCTTTTGATGCCGGCGAACATGATCCAGTCCTGCCCGAAGATGAACAGGTTCGCGAGCACGAGCGCCAGGTCGCCGCTGTTCGGGCTGCGCCGATACACGTCCAGGAACTCCGGATTGGCGGCCGCATTGAGGACCAGCGCGGCCGCCGCCACGGCCAGATAGGAGGGAAACAGGCGCAGCAGCCGGTTGCCGTAGAAGCGCCCGGTGCTCCGGTAGACATCATTGACGTTCAGGATGTACGAGATCAGAAAGCCCGAGATGACATAAAACAGCTGCACCGCCAGGCGTCCGCCCACCAGAAGATTGCCCTGATGGAAGGGGGAATGGTCCAACACGACCGACAAAGCGAATAGCGTTCTGAGCAAGCCCATTCGTGCGCCTCCTGGACGAGGGGTTGCCACCTTGCCCCGTCGTTTCGATTCTGCACTTGGCGGAGGCACCCTCGCGTCGGCCATGCGGCCCGGATACGTTCGATGAACTTTGGATCGACGCCCGCCATGCCCGCGCGAAGCGTGAATGCACCGGCGAGGTCGGATGCTCATCCATGGAAGCGCAACGGTTTTCGCCGGTGTTGCGGGCGAAACCGGCTTCAATGGCGGCGCTTTCAGGCCTGGCGCGGCGTGCGCGCGCTCCGGCCGGCCCCTGGTCCGCGTGTCGGCCGGGCGAACTAATACGCGGGGAACGCACCCGGCGCGTCATTTCATCTTGATGACGAACACACATACGGTCACGAAAAACCATCTGATCGGCTTATGACATCGTCATGACGCTGTCATGGCGTCTGCCCAGACTACGCGGGTCTACAAAGCGGGAATGTCGTCATGACGTATGCAATCGAAGTGCGCGGGGTCAGCAAGTCCTTTCGCGCGGGACAGAAGGCCCTGGATGACGTGAGCCTGCGGGTGCGGGACGGGGAAATGGTGGCGTTGCTGGGCGCGTCCGGCTCCGGCAAGTCGACGCTGCTGCGGCACCTGGCCGGTTTCGTCGCGGCCGACGCGGGCGCGGGCGAGATCCGCGTCAATGGCGAGCTGATCCAGCGCAACGGCCGCATCAGCCGCGACGTGCGGCGCGCGCGCGCCGGCATCGGTTTCGTTTTCCAGCAGTTCAACCTGGTGGGCCGCCTGCCCGTGATCACCAATGTGCTGGCCGGCATGCTTCCGCGCGTGCCGCTGTATCGCAGCCTGCTGCGCTGGTTCCGCCGCGACGAGATCGACGTGGGCCTGGAAGCGCTGGCGCAGGTGGGAATCGAATCGCACGCCTTCCAGCGCGCCGCCAATCTGTCCGGCGGGCAACAGCAGCGCGCCGCCATCGCACGCACGCTGGTGCAGAACGCGCGCACGATTCTGGCCGATGAGCCGATCGCGTCGCTGGATCCGGAGTCTTCGCGCCGCGTCATGGATACGCTGGCGCATATCAACCGCACGCGCGGCGTCGCCGTCGTGGTCTCGCTGCACCAGGTCGATGTGGCGATGCGCTATTGCCCCCGCGTCGTCGCGCTGCGCAACGGCAAGGTTGTCTACGACGGCCCGTCGTCGGAGCTGTCGGCCGGCATGCTGCAGGACCTGTATGGCGCGCAGCTGGACGAACTGATGCCCGCGCCGGCCGCCGATACGGCGACGCCGTTGTCCCCTCAGGGGCGGCCGCAGTTGGCGGTTGCCTGATCTTTCTTTCATCTACTACCGCAAGACACGGAGTCACCCCTTATGTTCCGCAGAACCTTTTGCGCCCTGATCGCCACGGCGGCCTTGACGGCGCCGGCATTTGCCCAGGACGTGAAGAGCCTGAATTTCGGCATCATCTCGACCGAGTCCTCCACCAACCTGCGCAGCGGCTGGCAGCCGGTCATCGATGACCTGAGCAAGGCCATCGGCGTGCCGGTCAAACCTTTCTTCGCCTCCGACTACGCGGGCATCATCGAAGGCATGCGCTTCAACAAAGTGCAGGTGGCCTGGTTCGGCAATGCGTCGGCCATCGAAGCGGTGGATCGTGCGCAGGGCGAGGTCTTCGCCCACGTCATCGACAAGGACGGCAATCCGGGCTATTGGTCCGTGCTGGTGGCCAACAAGAACGGCAAGGCGAAGACGCTGGACGACGTGCTCAAGAACGGCAAGACGATGAGCTACGGCGCGGGCGATCCGAACTCCACTTCCGGCACGGCCGTTCCGGGCTACTACCTGTGGGCCGCCAACAAGATCGATCCGAAGTCTTTCTTCAAGAACTTCCGCATCGCCAATCACGAAACCAATCTGCTGTCGGCCATCAACAACCAGGTCGACGTCGCCATCACCAACACGGAAGCCCTGGAACGCTACCGCGTCAACACGGGCAAGGTGGCCACGGATTCGGTCAACATCCTCTGGAAATCGCCGCTGATTCCGGCCGATCCCCTGGTATGGCGCAGCGACCTGCCCGCCAGCATGAAGGAAAAAATCCAAGCCTTCTTCGTGAACTACGGCAAGTCCGGCCCCGACGCCGCGCAGGCGCTCAAGAACCTGCAAGCGCTGACGTACAAGGGCTTCATGGTTTCCGACAACGCGCAGTTGCTGCCGATCCGCCAGATCAAACTGGCCGGGGAACGCGCCAAGGTGGAAAGCGATACCACGCTGAGCGCCCAGGACAAGCAGCAGAAGCTGGCTGACCTGGATGCGCAGCTGGCATCGCTGGCGAAGCAGGTCTCCGCCGCCAAGGTCCAGTAAGCGCGGCATTCAGCATAGGAACCCGTCCGACACCATGAGCGCAACCCTCTCCCCGGCGCGGCCCGCGCCCCAACCGCCCAAGGGCTCGCTGCCCACCATGCTGGTATGGGCGATCCTGATCGCCGTCCTGGCCGCGTCGTGGAAGGGGGCCGACATGCGCCCCATGGACCTGTTCCGCGATTCGGGGAATATGTCGCAGTTCGCGGCGGACTTCTTTCCGCCCAACTTCCGCGATTGGCGCATGTACCTGGAAGAAATGATGGTGACCGTGCAGATCGCCATCTGGGGCACCTTCCTGGCGGTGGTGATGGCGGTGCCGATGGGGCTGCTGTGCTCGTCCAATATCGTGCCTGCCTGGATCCACCAGCCCGTGCGCCGCCTGATGGACGCATGCCGCGCCATCAACGAAATGGTCTTCGCCATGTTGTTCATCGTGGCGGTAGGCCTGGGCCCCTTCGCCGGCGTGCTCGCCCTGTGGGTGCATACGCTGGGCGTGCTGGCCAAGCTGTTTTCCGAAGCGGTGGAAGCGATCGATCCGCGTCCCGTCGAGGGCGTGCGGGCGACCGGCGCCAGCGCCATCGAAGAGATCGTGTTCGGCGTGATCCCGCAGGTGCTGCCCCTGTGGATTTCCTATTCGCTGTACCGCTTCGAATCCAACGTGCGGTCCGCCTCGGTGGTCGGCATCGTCGGCGCGGGCGGCATCGGCATGGTGCTGTGGGAAATCATCCGCAGCTTCCAGTACGCGCAAACCTGCGCGGTGATGCTGATCATCATCGCGTTCGTGACCGCCATCGACATCCTGTCCTCGCGCATCCGCAGCGTTTTCATCTAGCCGGCAGCTCTCATCTCGTGTCAGCAGACGCTGGCCGCATCACCATGACCACGCAACAGACATTGACTCTTGAACGCATCGAGCAATTGTTCGCCGGCTATGGCAGCGCTTACTACGGCGGCGAAGCCATCACGCAGACGGAGCATGCGCTGCAGTGCGCCGCCTTGGCGGAACAGGCCGGCGAATCGGCTGCCGTCATCGCCGCGGCGTTGCTGCATGATGTCGGCCATCTGCTGATGGCCGAGAGCCAGATCGAAGACAAGCGTCATCAGGATGTAGGCGCCCGTGCGCTGGCCGGCCTGGTGGACGAGGCGGTGATCGCGCCGGTGCGTCTGCATGTGCCGGCCAAGCGTTATCTGTGCGCCGTCGATGCGGCGTATTGGGATACCTTGTCCCAAGCGTCCAAGGATTCTCTGGTGTTGCAGGGTGGGCCGTTCTCCGCGCAAGAGGCGCAAGCCTTCGAACGCTTGCCGCATGCGGCCGAAGCCGTGCGGCTGCGCCGCTACGACGACCTGGCGAAGGTGCCGGATGCGGTAACGCCTGCCTTGACCCATTATCTGAAGCTGCTGGAGACGGTTGCCGCCTGACCGGCGCGGCTGCTTTCGGCACAGGGCCGGCAACCCCATACCGATCAGGGGTCGCCTGCAATCCAAACCGCCGCGGCGGTTTTTTTGCGTCACGCCGTCCGGCGGCTGCGCACGATGTCGAGCAGGCGGGATGCCGCGTCCTGCGGCGCGCCATTATTGTCCAGCGCAATGCATTCGCAGCCGGCGGGCACGTCGAAGGCCGCGGTCGCCCGGGTCAACCGGGCCTCGATGTCCGATCCGCTTTCCCGGCCCCGGCCCAGCAGGCGCTGGCGCAGCATCGCCGGGTCCACGGTGACTTCCACCGCGCACAAGGCGGGATAGCGGGCGCACGCCTGGGGCAGGTAGGCGCGGGAACCGTTCACCAGGACTGTGATGCCGGCGGCCATCCATGCATCGATTTCAACGCCGATGCCGTAGCGCAGCCCATGGCTGCGCCATTGCAGCGCAAAGCAGCCCAGGTTGGCGCGCCGTTCGAATTCGTCCTCCGCCAGCGCCACGGAAGCTTCGTCCGGGCCGCTGGGCCGGGTGATGTAGCGGTGTGCGATCAGCAAGCGATCGCCGGGGGCGGTCATGGCGCGCAGGTGCCGCAGCAACGTGTCCTTGCCGCTGCCCGACGCGCCCATCACATAAACGAGATTGCGGCCGCGGTCTTTCATGGCGCATCGTCGTCCAGGAAGCGCGCACCCGATGCATCCCGCGTCGACCCGTCGAAACCGTAGTGCCGCGCCACGACGAAGGGATCGCCCGGCCTGGGCTGCACATACACGCTGACCGCTTGCACGGGCATTTCGCCATCCAGGGCGCTGCCGGCCCGCGCGCGCAGGAGCTCCCCGGCGTGGTCCAGATCCGTCGCCGAGAGCATGCCCGTCAACGTGATATGAAACGTGAAGGTGTCGAAGAGGTAGGGGTAACCCCACTCCTGCAGCATGCGCCGCTGCGCCGGATTCAAGCCTTCGGGATGGCGGCGCGCGATTTCGTCGGGCGTGGGCGCGGCCCGGAAGGCATCGAGGTCTCGGACCATGCGGTCGGCGACGCGGCGGATGTTGGCGTGCGCGCCCGCCTCGTCCGGCAGGCACCAGGCCAGGAAACCGCGCAGCGCGCACAGCTCGAGCGCGGTCCCGAAGGGCCGCTGCGCACGCGCCAGCGTGCGGACTGCGCCGTCCAGGCCGCAAGCCGTGGTGCCGGGCCGCAACCGGAAGGGCGGCTTGAGCGTGGCGTGCAGCCCGTAGTGGCGCGGCGCTTCCGTCCAGGCGTCCAGCCTCGGGTCGTCCGCCCGCGATCTTGCAATGCGTTCGCCGGTTTCTTCGCAGCGGCCCAGCCAGGCGCTGCCGATTTCGCGCCAGGGGCCCACGGGCGCCAGATAGATTGCGTAGCGATAAGCCTGCGGCATGATGGTTGTCTTGTCGCCAGCGGGGTTAGGCCGCGGCGCGCGCAAGCCGGCTCTCGAACTGCCGTGTCGCGTAGCGCAGCCGTCCGCCGACGATCGCCGCACATACGTGGGGGACTTCCGGGACGCTGTCGTCCACCACGATCGCGTCGGCGGTCATGCCGGGCGCCAGTTGACCGCGGTCGCGCAGCCCTGCGGCGCGCGCCGGATTGCGCGACACCAGGTCCCAGGCCCGGTCCAGCGGCAGGGTGCCGGCATGCGCAAGCTTTAGCGCGGCGGCCAGCGGAGCCGGATAGTAATAGTCGGATGCCAGCACATCGCACAAGCCCGCGCCGATCATCTCCGTGGCGTTCAGCGAGCCGTTGTGGCTGCCGCCGCGAACGACGTTGGGCGCCCCGAAAACGATCGCATTTCCCAGCGAACGGGCCACCTGGGCCGCGTCGAGCGCGACGGGGAACTCCGCCACTTCGCATCCCAGCTGATGATAGTAGCGGCGAGTCGCCGCATCGCCGTCGTCATGCGAAGCGACCTGCAATCCGGCTTCGTGCGCGCTGCGCGTGAGTTCCCGCATCGCGCCGGCGACGTCGTCGGCCGAGGCCATGGCGGCGCGGATGCGGTCCTGGAAGGTATCCAGATCGCATTCGGCGCGCTCGGCGTATTGCAACAGCTTGCGATCGTCTCCCAGGCGCTTTGCCATGCTGGGCAGGTGATCGTTCAGGGCCAGGAAGCGCACCTTGCCTTCGCGTATCCACGATTGCGCGACGTCGACGCCCGCGATATGGTGCGTTTCAAAGCGCAGATGGACGTAGTGATGGGCGCCCAGCAGGCCGCGCATGCGGTCCAGCGCGTCAAACATGCGAACCGCATAAGGCTCGCCGCGCAGGCCGCCTTCCCAGGACAGGGTCACGCCGTGGAATTCGGTGGTGATGCCGTTCGCCAGCAGTTGGCGGTCCACATCCAGCAGCGCGCCGTCATAGGGAAAGATGACGCGCGGTCTTGGCATGATCGCGCGTTCGAAGGCGTCGCCATGCAGGTCGACGATGCCGGGCACCACCAGCAGGTCGCCGGCGTCGAAGTCCTGATCGCGCGCGACGCCGGCGGCCTCCATATGGGCGATCCGGCCGGCCTCATCGAAATCCAGGCAGGCGGGCCCCAAGCCGTGGGGAGTGAGGACGCGGCGGCCGCTGATACCGCGCAGCGCGCGGGAAGGGGAGGGGGCGAAGTGCATAGGAACTCAACCTGTAGGACCGCCTACGATACCTGGCCTTCATGACGAACAGATGTCTAGATGTCTGGCCTGGTCGGCTTTTGCATCGAAGCCTGGACGCGCACGTCGTCGCGCCGGCGCGCTGGCACGGGGTGCGCTGCAGGCGAGACCGCGCTTGCGCGCGCCGGCGCCGGCCCTAGTTATCGTCGGTGACCATCAGCTGCACCCAATCGCCGGAGAAGCGCGTAATGCTGTATTGCAGCGGCGCGCCGTCCTGGTCTATGTTCAAGGCCTCCACCTTCAGGATGGGCCGTGTCTTGGGCTGCCCGAGCAGTCGCGCGGTCTCTTCGTTGGGCAAGGTGGCGGTGATGCGCGACCACTTGCGCGTGTAGTCGGCGATGCCGAAGTGCCGGTAGGTTTTCGACACCGAACGGATGCCGGCCAGCTTGTCGGCGAAGCCCGGAAAGCGCTTCTCCTCGAAGAAGTGCTCCGACACATTGATCGTGCGGTTTTCCGCCTTGCCGAGCAACTGCACGCGAAGCAGGGCGGCGTTGCGTGCAAGGCCCAGATGATGCGCGATGTCGGCCGCCTTCAGGACTTCGCTGCCGACCACTTCGACATGCCCCAACATGCCCTGACTGCCCAGGTTTTCGGAAAAGCGCGTGCGCTTGCCGATGGCGTAGTCAATGGCATGTTCCTGGACGAAGGTGCCGCGCCCCTGCTCGATGCGCACCAGGCCATGCTGCTCCAGCTCGCCCATGGCGCGGCGTATGGTGTGCCGGTTCACCGAAAAGCGGGCCGCCAGTTCCGGTTCCGGCGGCAGTTGTTCGCCCGGCGCGTAGCGCTTGCTGCGTATCTCGGCCGCCAGCGCTTCGCCGATCTGGCGCCACACGGCAATGCCCGATCCTCGTTCCACCATGATCGTCTTCCGTTATGCGAGGGTGGTCACAAAAAATTCATCGAAAGCGTGCTTCACTGCGATTGAAGTTTCGCCGCCGGCGCATCATACTCCCATCTGATCGTATAGACGTTTAGAGGTAAAGATGAACCTTTCGCCCGAAGCCACACAGGCGCCGCACGCGGCGCGCGCCGCATGGATGCGCGTCATGGCGCTGGCCGAGCCGGCCGCCCTCGCGCAGGCCTGCGCCGCCCTGGGGGAACTGCCCGCCTACCGCACGCTGCGTGCGCCGGAAACCGGCATGGCAATGGTCCGTGGCCGCGCTGGCGGAACCGGCGCACAGTTCAACGTGGGCGAGGTGTCCGTGACGCGTTGCACGGTGGCCTTCGACGACGGCGTAATGGGTACCGCTTATGTGCGCGGCCGCGCCCCGCGCCACGCGGAACAGGCGGCCGTGCTCGACGGCCTGCTGCAGATGCCCGCCTGGCACGAGAGGGTGCGCGAAGCCGTGATCGAGCCCCTAGCGCAAGCCCATGCCGCGAAAGCGGCAAATCGAGCAGCCGTGGCTGCGCAGACCCGGGTGGATTTCTTCACGATGGTGAGAGGTGAGGACGCGTAGGCGCGTGGCGCCATGGAGAATGGATATGTCAGTACATGAATGGATGAATGGGACGTCGGGTGCGCCGACGCTGTTGCCCGGGTTCGACGATCCGGTGAGCGGCGCGCAGGCGACGTTCCGGGCGGCGCTGCAGGCGCTGGCGAATCCCGGCACGGTTCATCGGGTCGAGCCGCCGCGAGGTGTGCCGGCCGGCCTGTCGCCGGCAATGACGGCGATGCTGCTGACGCTGGCGGACGTCGATGCGGCGGTGTGGCTGCCGCCGTCGCTGGGTGAGGGCGCCCGCGCATTTCTGCGTTTTCACTGCGCCTGCCCGCTGGTGGACCAACCGGCGCAGGCCCGGTTCGTTGTGGTGCCGGCTGGGTGCGCCGGTCCGGCGCTGGAGGACTGCGATGCCGGGGAGCCCGCGTATCCGGACCGGTCGGCGACCATGTTGATCGAGGTCGAATCGCTGGGCGGCGGTGCGCCGTTGCGATTGTCCGGGCCCGGCATCCCGGATAGCCGCTCGCTGGCGGTCTCGGGTTTGCCAGAGGGATTCCTCGGGCAGTGGGCCGCCAATCACGGGCGATTTCCGCTTGGCGTCGACGTATTCCTGGTGCAGGGCAACCTGATATGCGGACTGCCGCGCACGGCCCGCTGCGTGCTGGAGAACTGACATGTATGTAGCTGTGAAAGGCGGCGAGCGCGCCATCCTGAATTCCTATCGGATGCTGGACAGCTATCGGCGCGGCGACACCGCCGTGCCGGCGCTGACACTGGCGCAGATTCGCGAGCAGATGCCGCTGGCGGTGTCGCGCGTCATGGCGGAAGGTTCGTTGTACGACCCGCATCTGGCGGCCTTGGCCATCAAGCAGGCCGCCGGCGATCTAATCGAAGCGGTTTTCCTGCTGCGCGCCTACCGTACCACCTTGCCGCGCTTCGGCTACACGCAGCCCGTGGATACGGCGCGCATGGGGCTGCAGCGGCGTATCTCCGCCACCTTCAAGGACGTGCCCGGCGGGCAGGTGCTGGGTCCTACGTACGACTACACGCAACGCCTGCTGGACTTCAGCCTGGAAGACGACACCCAGCCTCCCGCGCCGCTACCGCCCGCCGAAGAACCCATTGCCGCGCGTATGCCGCGCGTGACGGATCTGCTGGCCCGGGACGGGCTGGTGGAAGACGAGACGGCGCCGCCGGGCGATCCGGCGCCCTTCGATCTGACCCGGCAGCCCCTGACGTTTCCCGCATCGCGCGCGGCGCGGCTGCAGAACCTGGCGCGCGCCGATGAAGGCTATCTGCTTTCCATGGGGTATTCCACCCAGCGCGGCTATGGCAATACGCATCCGTTCGCGGCGGAGCTTCGCTACGGTACGGTGGAAATCGAGATGTTCGTCGAAGAACTGGGTTTCGCCGTGACGCTTGGCGAAATCGACGTGACGGAATGCCAGATGGTCAGCCAGTTCGCCGGCAGCGGACAGGATGCGCCGCGCTTCACCCGCGGCTATGGGCTGGTCTTCGGCTATGGCGAGCGCAAGGCCATGTCGATGGCCCTGGTCGACCGCGCCTTGCGCGCGGCCGAGCTGGGCGAAGCCGCGGACGCGCCCGCCAACGATCACGAATTCGTGCTCTATCACAGCGACAACGTCGAGGCGTCCGGGTTCGTGCAGCACCTGAAACTGCCGCACTACGTCGATTTCCAGGCCAACCTAGAGCTCGTGCGCCGTTTGCGCGCCGAACACGGGCAAGATCGCGGCGGGTGCGCCGCGGACACCGCTCCGGCCGGAAAGGCGGCCACCCAGGACCGCCCGCAGTCCGCCGGCGTTGCTTCCACCCTGGATGAGGCCATTGCATCATGACGACCATCGAACACGCCGACACCGCGGCCCGCACGCAAGCCAGGCGCGATCCGCACTACAACTTCGGGTACCTGGACGAGTCCACCAAGCGCATGCTGCGCCGCGCGCTGCTCAAGGCCGTGGCGATCCCTGGCTATCAAGTCCCCTTCGGCAGCCGCGAAATGCCCTTGCCCTATGGCTGGGGCACGGGCGGCATCCAGGTGACGGCGGCCATCATCGGGGCCGGCGACGTGTTGAAGGTGATCGACCAGGGTTCGGACGACACCACCAACGCCATCAATATCCGCCGTTTCTTCGGGCGCGTAACGGGCGTGCGGACGACGGAGTCCACGCACGAGGCTACCATCGTCCAGACGCGGCACCGGATTCCGGAAACGCCGCTGAAAGAAGGCCAGATCATGGTCTTTCAGGTGCCGATTCCCGAGCCGCTGCGCTGGCTGGAGCCCAGCGAAACCGAAACGCGCACCATGCATGCCCTCGCCGAATACGGCGGTATGCACGTCAAGCTCTACGAGGATATCGCGCGGCACGGCCACATCGCCACCACGTACGACTATCCGGTGCTGGTGAACGGCCGCTATCTGATGCGCCCATCGCCCATTCCGAAGTTCGACAACCCCAAGCTGGACGGCAGCCCCGCCTTGATGCTGTTCGGCGCGGGCCGCGAAAAGCGCGTCTACGCGGTTCCCCCCTATACGCGTGTGAAGAGCCTGGATTTCGAGGATCACCCCTTCACGGTGGAAAAGTGGAACGAATGCTGCGCTTTGTGCGGATCGCGCGAAAGTTACCTGGATGAAATCATCCTCGACGATGAAGGCGCCCGCCGCTTCGTCTGTTCCGATACCGAGTACTGCGCGGACCGCCGCGCCGCGGGCCACGGCGCGCCCGCCGAGGAGAATCCGGCATGACGCCTCCGACCCCTTTGCTTTCCGTACGCGATCTGACACATACCTGGGACGGCGTCCACGGTTGCCGCGACATCGCTTTCGATCTTTACCCGGGCGAAGTCCTGTGCGTCGTGGGCGAGTCGGGTTCCGGCAAGAGCACGCTGCTGCAGGCGGTGTCCTGCCAGGTAGCGCCGCGTGCCGGCACCGTCCGCTACGCCTTGCGTGACGCCGGTCTCACCGATCTGTCCACCCTTTCCACGGCGCAACTGCGCCTGCTGGCGCGCACCGACTGGGGATTCGTGCGCCAGAACCCGCGCGACGGCCTGCGCATGCAGGTGAGCGCCGGCGCCAACATCGCGGAGCGCCTGATGGCCGTGGGCAAGCGTCACTACGGCGACCTGCGCGAGGCCGCCGGCGGATGGCTGCAGAAGATGGAAATCGACGTGGGCCGGCTCGACGATGCGCCCGCATCGTTTTCCGGCGGCATGCAGCAGCGGCTGCAGATCGCGCGCAACCTCGTCACGCAACCGCGCATGGTGTTCATGGATGAACCGACCGCGTCGCTCGACGTGTCGGTGCAGGCCCGGCTGCTTGACCTGCTGCGCCAGCTGGTGGCGGACCTGAACCTGGCCGCCATCGTGGTCACCCACGATCTTGCCGTGGCGCGCCTGCTGGCGCACCGGACGCTGGTCATGCGGGGCGGCCGCGTGGTGGAAAGCGGCCTGACCGACCAGATTCTGGACGATCCGCAGCACCCCTACACGCAGCTCCTCGTGTCCTCGATACTCCAGGGGTAGAACCGAGATGATCCCAACATCCACCATGATCGAAGCCCGCGGGCTTTCCAAGTTTTTTACGCTGCACAACCAGGGCGGCATTACGCTGCCCGTGCTGCGCGACGTGTCGTTCGACGCCGCGCGGGGCGAGTGCCTGGTGCTGGCCGGGCCGTCCGGCACCGGCAAGAGCACCTTGCTGCGGTGCCTGTACGGGAACTACCTGGCCACGGCGGGCAGCATCCGCGTGCGCGATGGCGACGAATGGGTGACGCTGACCGGCGCGCCGGAACAGCGCATTCTGCGGCTGCGGCGCAACGTGATCGGCTACGTCAGCCAGTTTCTGCGCGCCGTGCCGCGTGTCGCGGCCCTGGACGTGGTGGCCGAGCCGCTGCGCCAGCAAGGCGTGGCCGCCGCGACGGCCCGGGCACGCGCGGCCGAACTGCTGGAGCGCCTGCGCCTGCCGCGCCGCCTGTGGGATCTGCCGCCCGCCACGTTCTCAGGCGGCGAACAGCAGCGCGTGAACATTGCGCGCGGCCTGATCGGCGGTCATCCGATCCTGCTGCTGGATGAACCGACGGCGTCGCTGGACGCCGGCAACCGCCAGGTGGTGGTGGATCTGATTCGCGACGCCGTGGCCGGCGGCCGCTGCGTCGTCGGCATCTTCCATGACGAAGCCGTCCGCGACGCCGTCGCCACCCGTATTCTCCCCCTCGAACCCGCTGTTGCCGCCGTGCAGGAGTAATCATGCCGACCACCTTGCTGACCCGCGCCCGTGTCGTGCTCGCCAACGATGTCCTGGAGAATGCTTCCCTGCTGATCGAGGACGATCGCATCGCCGCCATCGAGCCCGAAAACGCGTGCGCCGACCATGTGGTGGATCTGCGCGGCCAGACCCTGCTGCCCGGATTGGTCGACCTGCATTGCGACGCCATAGAAAAAGAAGCGGAGCCGCGGGCACGGGTGCTGTTTCCGCTGGAGTTCGCCGTGGCGCAGGTCGACCGCCGCAACGCCGCGGCCGGCATTACCACGCCTTATCATGCCGTCTCCTTCGCCAATCGCGAATGGGGCGTGCGCAACAACGAAACGGCCGCCGCCGTGATCCGTGCCTTGCACGCTTTCCGTCCGCACGGGCTGGTGGACAACCGCGTCCACTGCCGCTACGAGGTCACCGATCCGCACGCCGTGCCGGTGCTGGCCGGCCTGATGGACGAAGGCATGGTGAACCTGCTGTCGGTCATGGATCACTCGCCCGGCCAGGGTCAGTTCAAGACGCTGGACGCGTATCTGGAATACATGATGGGCAACCACGGCATGAGCCGCGAGCAGGCCGAAGAGGCGGCCCGCGCCAAGGCCGACGCGCGCGATGGCGCCGTTGGCCGCGTGGAGCAGTTGCTGGAGCGCGCCCGCCGCCATGGCATTCCGACGGCGAGCCACGATGACGACTCCGTGCATCGCATCGCCGCCATGCGGGCGCTGGGTGTGGCCATGAGCGAATTCCCCATTACGCTCGACACCGCGAAGGCCGCGGTGTCCTGCGGTCTGCCGACCATACTGGGCGCGCCCAACGTGCTGCGCGGACAGAGCCAGAGCGGGTCCATGCGGGCGATCGATGCGATTCGCGCCGGCGTGGCCAGCTGCCTGTGCTCCGACTACCAGCCGTCCACGCTGATCGCGGCGGCATTTGTCGCGGCCAGGCAGGCCTCCCTTCCGCTGCCGCAGGCCGTCGCGCTGGTAACGGCCAACCCCGCCAAGGCGGCAGGCCTGCACGACCGCGGCCGGATTGAAGCCGGCCTGCGCGCAGACCTGGTCGCCGTGGCCAACGTGGGAGCCCAGGTCCTCGTCACCCAAACCTGGAGCGCCGGCCGCCACGTATTCTCCGCGCAGTACCCATCAGCAAACACCGTCGCGCCCCAAACCATCGACACGCCAACCGCCATCGCCGCATAACCCCAACCAACAGCGCCCCCGAAGCGCGGGCGCGTCAGCGCTTCGCCGCAAGCCCAACCTCCACCGCAAAAAACAGGTGCCCCCCGATCCGGGACGCCGTGGATCCGGCTCCGCCGGTCCACCGGCGTCGCCCCCTCGAGGGGGAAGCGCGTCAGCGCTTCGGGGGTGGACCTCCCCCTCCGGTCCACGGGCGTCGCCCCCTTGAGGGGGAAGCGCGTCAGCGCTTCGGGGGTGGGCTCGCCTTCTCTCGGATCGCTCCGAATTGTGCGGCGACGCGCCGCAATCCCGGAACCCGTGCAATGCCCTGGTACTTATCGCGGCGTTTTTCTTGCCACGGAGCATTGTCTTGGTCCAATACGCCAACTTGGCCGCCACCCTGCGTACGCCGCAGCCCCCCAACTTCACGGCGACTTTTTTCGAGCGCCACGAGCCCGAACCGTTGGAGCCGGACCATGCGCCGCCCGGCGAGCCCGGCGCGTCGCAACCGGGCATCCGCTATACCGCCGCGAGCTACGGTTCCCATGCCGAATTCGAGTCCAGTCCGGACTTCGCGCGATACCGCGACGAGGTGCGCAATCGTTTCGATGCGCTGGTCGCCTTCTGCCGCCGCGAGGGGATGTCCGACACGGACGCGATCAAGGAGCGGTTCGACACGTTCTTCGCCAACCGCTTCGGTCAGCGGCACTTCTTCAGCACGCAGGCCCAGTACGTCGATGGCCCGGGCAAGCAGTCCTTGGACAGCTTCTGCCGGATGGTCGCGGACGAACGCTATCCGCTGGATGCGCGCAAGGCCGCCGTGCGCAACCTGTCCGAGGGCGTGACGAAGTGCGCTGCGGGAGCGGTCGCCAACCTGGTCGATGCCGACCGTGATCTGTCGTTGTCCATCGGCGGCTTTCGGGCCGCCATATGGCGCGCCAAGGAGAGCGTCGCCAGGGCCGCCGTGCTGAACGAGGTGGAGCGAGAGTATGGGAGAGGGCTTGACAGCGAGGCCATGCAGATTCATCGGGTGGAGCAGGTGATGAATCATCTTGCCCTGGGCTTGGGATTGCCGCGCAACCCCGACCCGCTGGCGCAAGCAGCTCCGGAACCGGAGCTGCTCGACGCGTCCGCACTCGCAGCGCTGAAGGCCTTGGCGCCGGACCTCATCGCGACAAAGTTGGCGGAAGACTGTCTGGGTGCATTCCAGTCACTGGCCGCGGAAGGTGGGCTGTCCCTGTCCGGAGCCTTGACTTCCGAAGCGAACGGGCATTTTGAACAAATCGCCAAGCGGGTGAGCGCCGACATCGGTCTCGGCCAAACCCCGCTGAAGATAGCCGCCTTCCTCAAATTTCCCGATGACGGAGATGCGGGCAAAAAATACGACGCCTACGAAATCCGCAGCGAACCTTCGGTATTGGCGTGGCACATCCTCGCCGCCATGGACGCCGAGGGTCTGCTCGAGACTCGGCCGGTCAGCCGGGGAGGCTGGACAGCAGATGGGTGCCACTACGTTTTATGCACCTATGGCGACAGCCTGGCATGGTCGCTGCCGCAAACGATCGAGGATGCGATCGAGCCCGGTTGGAACGGAGATCCGGAGCCGGTGCGGCTTACCGAGCTGTTCGCGTGGTCCAAGGTCCAGAGCGGGATTGGCCGGCCCTTCATTCCACCGGCTGCCGCACTGGCCCCGGCCATCAAAGGCGCAAGCGCGGATGACCTGACACGGATTCCGCCCCGCTGGCTCGCCGATAAGGAATCCATGCTGGCGTTGGCGGACCGGATGGACGCGACCCAGTTGCAACGCTATCTGCAGAGCGATGTGGCGTTCTTCCAGCACCAGTGTCCCCCAAAAGTCCGGGCTGCGCTGGCGGATCGCATCATGGCGCGGGCCGATGCCCCGCTGGAGCTCATCAAGCATTTGTGCCCGGACCCATGGGCCTTCCTTAATGAAAAGCCGGAGGGCGCGTTGCACACGCGCATTCGCCAGTGGTTCATGGACGATAACGTGGCCGCCCTCGATGCGGTCGTCCGCTTGATTGAAGAGCGCGGGGAGACCGGCGCGCTCGACCCCGAGCAGCAGGACGTTGTGTACCAGGTGCTGCACGGCGCGAGTGTGTTCGACGAGAGCGGGTACGACGAGAACGGGCACCCGATACTGTACATGGCCATCGGTAAGGACCAGATCGCCTGCATCGATGCCTGGGGGCGGTTGTTGAAGGCGGCGGTTTCCTTGGGTCGCGTCAAAAGCAATCTGGACGCGTTGCTCACTGCCCGCGTCGGCGGGGGCACAGCACTCAGGGTAGCGATGTCCGAGAATCGCGGCGATGCGATACGGGCCTTCCATCGCATATTGGCCGATGCCAGCATCGCGCCCCACATTGGCGCGCACATGGCTTCCCTGGTGGGCCTCAAGGAAACGGGCCAGCCACTATTGCACTTGGCCATGGAGGAGGGCTGTGCGGACGCCGTGAAGGCATATGGCGAATTACTGACCGACCCGATGGTTTTCGATCATATCGAACCGATGCTGCCGCTGGTGCTTCGCAGCGAATACAGTGGCTTGCCGGCATTGGCGCAGGCGATGGCGGCAGGGCATGCCGACGCAGTCGACGCGTACAGCGGCATCCTGAGCCATCCTTCCGTCATACCGTCGATCGCAGGCGAGCTGGTCACCCTCGTCGCATCGAGAAGCGTTACGTCAGGGGCGTCGGCGCTGCTGCTGGCGATGCAAAACGGGCGCGCCGCCGCTGTCCGGTCGTATCGGGCCTTGCTTACACACCCGGCCGTCCTGCCGCACTTGAGGGCGGCATTGCCGGGACTGGTGGCGGGAAGGACCAACAAAGGGTCTTCCGCCCTGGCGATGGCGATGGCAGGGGGCCGCACGCAGGCGATCGAGGCCTATCGCGAACTACTCACCGATGCGTCGATTTCCCAGCACATCGTCGATGCATTGCCTGACATCCTTCTCGCCAAGCGGTCGACCGGGGAACCGGGGCTTTTCCTGGCGGCGTTGCACGGGCATGCCAAAGCCATCGAGGCCTATCACGCCTTGTTGGCGGACAGTGTGATCCTGCCGCATGTGAAGGACCGCTTGCCGGACCTGCTGTCGGCAAAAAACAATCAGGGCAAAACGGTGCTCGCGGCGGCAATGGAGGACTTGCGTTTCGCGGCACTGAGCGCGTATTACGCCATGCTCGCCGATGCGAATATCGCCCGGCATCTCAGCGGCGATCAGAAGCGCCAACTAGTGCCTTTGCCAGCCCCGCCCGAAGCTGAGCCTGCGCGCCATCCGGCGTTGACCGACGTGTTGGAGGCGCGTCGCCCCGACCGGCCGGCAGCCGATCTGGCGGTACCGGACCACCCGGCGCCGCCTCCTCCTGCGCCCCGCCGCGGGACGTCCCTTCGCCGCACGCGCGCCGTGCAGGCCGCGCCGGGCGCGCCGGCCGCCGCCGCGACGGCGCAGCCCGTCGCACGATCCGAGTCCCCGCCGCGGGGCCGTTTCAACCCGCTGAATCTGCTGCGCCGGATGCGCAACTGACGCGCTTATTCCGCCGTGATCACGATGGCGACACGGCGGTTCTCCGCGCGGCCTTCCGCGGTGCCGTTGTCCGCCACGGGCCGCGCGGCCCCCAGGCCGCGCACCTGAACGTTGGCCGCCGGCATGCCCGCGGCCGTGACCACGTCCGCCACGGCACGGGCGCGCCGCAGGGAGAGCTGGTCGTTGTACTGCGCCTGGCCGACGTTGTCGGTGTGGCCGTCCAGCCGCATGCGGTCGATCCCGACACGCAGCAGATTGCGGGTCAGCCGTTCGACGTTCGCCCGGCCCTCGGGCTTCACGGTGGAGGCGTCGAAGTCGAACAGCACCTTGTCGGACAGGCCAAGCTCCCATCCTTCGTCCGTCTCCTTGAAGCCTTCCTCTTTCAGCACGGCGATCTGCGCCGGCGTCAGGCCCTTGTGCACCGTCTGGCAACCCGCCAGCAACAGCGCTGCGCATAGCAGCCAAACGGTCCAGCTCAACGGGCTCATGCGAGCGGCGGGGCGGGAAAGGGAGGGAGCCTGGAATGCAAGCACGAAAGTCATCTCCTGTGTGTAGACGTTCTAGGCACGGCGCGCGCCCCGATAGGTCCGCTGCGCCGTGGATTGCGTGCCGCCGCCGCGCCGCTTGGCGGCGTACATGGCGCTGTCGGCGGCATCGAAGAGATCGTTGGCGTTGTCCGCGTGATCCGGAAACACGGCGATGCCGATGCTCAGGGAGCAGACGATGTCTTCGCCATTGGGCAGCCGGATGGGCGCGCGCATGCCAAGCAGGATGTCGTCGGCGATCCGCTGCGCGTCCGAGATTTCGCGCAGCGGCGAAAGCATGATCGCGAATTCGTCGCCCCCGAGGCGGGCCACCATGTCGCCTTCGCGCAGCTGGCTGCGCACGCGGGCGGCAATGTTGACCAGCACGGCATCGCCCGCGGCGTGGCCCAGGCCGTCGTTGACTTCCTTGAAGCGGTCGCTGTCCAGGAACAGGACGGCCACGCGGCGGTTCAACACCGCCGCATCATGGATGGCGCGGTCCAGCTGTTCCTCGAAGTGCGCCCGGTTGGGCAGGCCGGTCAGGCTGTCGTGGGCGGCCTTGTGCGCCAGCGACGCATTTTCCCGCTGCCACTGGGTCTGCCACGATTCCAGCTCGTCCAGCAGCGCATTGAAGTCCTCGCCCAGGGCGTGCAGGTCGGCGATCCGCGCGGGCGGCACGCGCTGGGAAAAGGCGCGGTCGTTGCGGACCGCATGCGCCACGCGGGCCAGATCGCGCAGCGGCCGCTCGATCTGCCGCGAAAGCCGCCGCGAAAGCCAGACGGCGATCCCTGCCGCCACCACGATGCAAGCCAGCACGCCGCCCGCGCCCTTGATCAGGAACGCCACCAGGCTCGCCGATCGGCCGACCAGCAGCAGATACCCCACGGTCTGTCCCTGATGCTCGATGGCGCGGTAGACGGGCGGCGGATTGAGCAGCCGCTCCAGCTGGCGGCGTACCCATGCGAAGCTTTCGGAGGGCGGGTGATGCCATTCGGCCAGGACCGCATTGTCCGCGTCGTACACCACGGCCGACGTGACATCTTCCTTGCCGCCGATCGTCGCAAGCACCTCGCGCGCGGCCTGGCGGTCGCGGAACACCGTGGCGGCTTCGACCGTGTACATGATGGAGCGGGCGACCAGCTTCTGGTGATGGTCGGCGTAGGCGCGCAGGGCGATCAGCCCCGTCACGGTCAGGACGACGCCGACCAGGCCCACGGCGGCCAGCGTGACGGCCAGATGGAGCCGCCGCAGTGCCTGACGCAGCGTTGGGCGGGTGGAGTCGGGGCGCATGTTCATTTTCATTGAGACGGCCTGCGACGGGAAAGCTGCAGCACGTTGGGATGGATGCGAACGCCGCTGCGCGCCACGGAGTCGAGATTGATCTGGAAGTGCACGCGGTCGGGCTGTACGTCGAGACAGAACATGGCGGCGACGGCGCATTCGGGGTCGTCTTCCACGATGCTCACCACGGGCCGGCCGACGATGCCTTGCAGCACATGCCGGCGGGCGTCCTCGCTGACGCCGCCCAGGTAGACCGCATCGCATTCGGCAGCCAGCGTGCCGTCGTCCGCCGCGCGGCGGGCCTGCACCGCGAGCGCCGGCGTGCCCGCGCGGCCTTTCAGCAGTTCGCCGGCGTAGGCGGGGTCGCCTACGACGCACAAACGGACGGGCTGCGGTGGCGCCGGCCAGCGCGAATAACTGAGGATTCCCGTGACGACCTGGCTGACGGCCGTCGCGCGGCCATCCGCTTTCGCCGGAGGGGGCGGCGCGGCACCCGCGGCGGTCGCATGGGTCAGAACGATCAGCGCAGGCAACCAGAACCGCCGTGCGTGTCGACCTATCATGGAAGCGCGGAATACGGGAGCCGGTGGAGGACGTGCAAGTTTAGATTAGTTTCGTTAGTTTTTGTCAATGCGAATCACTCTCCGCCGCCGCGCTACCATGGGGTTGGCATGGTTCCGACACAGAGGTGATCGATGGCGACTTTCCATTTCACGCAGGATCCCGAGGAGCCCGAACTCTGGGCGGCCGAAAACGTCAGCTTCGCGGCGGACCGTCCGCCCATACACGTCATGGTCCAGACCGATGGCGAATCCCCTTCGCGCGATTGCCAGAAGGGGCTGCAACGGCTGCTCGCATCGATGCCCGACCGGGTGCTCGACGCGGCCGACTTCCTCCTGGAGCACTATTCGCGCGAATCGTGCGAGAAACACGGCATCGACCCCGCCCGCCTGCCGCGCGCCGAAACGGCCCCGGCCATGGCGGAAGTGGCCGTTCTGCGGGCCCTCTGGCTGTTCGACGAGGACTGCGAGGATTTCGAACTGTGGTTCACCGTCCCCTGGGACGATGCCCACACCTACGATGTCGCGTTCGAGGGCGGCGAAGCCGTCGGGTGCACGGTCAACGACTGAGCGGCGGTCAGGAAGCCGGGCCGGCGGCTGCGGCCGTGGCGCCGCTGTCGTCGGTGGCCTCCCCGTCCGGCTCGGCGCGGCGTTCGCGCAAATACTCCACAGGCACGCCGGGCATGACTTCGGTCACGCGTTCCCGCTGGATGCGGGGCTGGACGAAGCCGACCTTGCGGGTGGCGGCGCCTTGCAGCAGCACGGAAAGAATGGCGCCTTTGTCCTGGATCCATTGCCGCTTGCCGCGCAACAGCTTGACGGCCTCTTCCGGCGGCTTGAGCTTGAACGTCGCCCCGTTGATCGTGGTGGTGGCGCGCGTGCGGAAGTCCGCTTCCGTCAATGGCGTGATGGAAACGGCATCCAGGTTGCTGGTCGCGGCGTCGATGCGGTAGACGAAGTTGATGGCCGTGTGCGGATCCTGGACGACGATGAATTTCTCCGAGCCCGAGAAATCGGTGATCTGTCCCACGATGACGGACTCGACCCATTGGTTGCCGCGCTTTTCCTCGGTGTAGAGGAACAGGGTGGGCGGGGCGGACGTGTGATTCTGCGACATGGCGTAAGTATAAAAGGCGGCGCGCGGGGCCTGTGTCGCCCGCGCGCCGCCCCGCCGGTATACCCGCAGCGGTCTACTGGCCTTGCGCCCTGCGCTGGTTCAATTCGTCCAGGCAGCGCTGGACCGCTTCGCGCATCTTTTGCGAGTTGACCGCCTCGCGGTCCGCGTCTTCGCGGCACTGGCGATAGATGCGCACGCTTTCGGGCGTGTCGCGCACCGGCGGCGGCTGCACGGCCGCCGGCTCGGGCGTCACCGTCATGCGCAGCGTGGACGGCGGCGAAAGGCTGCCGTCGTGTCCCGGAAACTGCAACTCCTGCGTGCCTTGGGCGGCCGCCGTGGCGGCGGCCCCGCACAACATGGCGAGAGCGAGGGCGGATAGTGCGCGTCGTTTCATGCTGTCCTCAATCAAACTCGAACGCCGCCGTCGGCGGCGGGGCTCCAGCGTACCACCACATCGCAGGGCCGCCTGCCGGCTGCGGGTGACGCGTCATACCCCGAAACAATCGCTACGGCGGCCTAGGCCGTCCGCCGCAAGACCTTTCCTTCGCACCCCGTTAAAATCGCCCCGTTCCGCAGGCATGCACATCACTCAATCATCCCCTTCAGGAGGACCATCATGGCCCTAGTTTCCATGCGCCAACTGCTCGATCATGCCGCCGAAAACGGCTACGGCATTCCGGCGTTCAACGTCAACAACCTGGAGCAGGTCCAGGCCATCATGGAGGCGGCCGACGAAACCAACAGCCCGGTGATCATGCAGGCGTCGGCCGGCGCCCGGAAGTATGCCGGCGAAGGTTTCCTCAAGTACCTGATCCAGGCCGCGGTGGAGTCGTACCCCCACATTCCCGTCGTGATGCACCAGGATCACGGTCAATCGCCCAAGGTCTGCCAGGGCGCCATCGACCTGGGTTTTTCCAGCGTCATGATGGACGGCTCGCTGAAGGAAGACGGCAAGACCATCGCCGACTATGACTACAACGTCGAGGTCACGCGCAAGGTCGTGGAAATGGCGCACCAGGTCGGCGTGACCGTGGAAGGCGAACTGGGCTGCCTGGGCTCGCTGGAAACCATGAAGGGCGACAAGGAAGACGGTCACGGCGCCGAAGGCACCATGACGCGCGAGCAGCTGCTGACCGATCCGGAGCAGGCGGCCGACTTCGTCCGCAAGACGCAGCTGGACGCGCTGGCGATCGCCATCGGCACCAGCCACGGCGCCTACAAGTTCACGCGCAAGCCCACCGGCGACATCCTGTCGATCGAGCGCATCAAGGAAATCCACCGCCGCCTGCCCAATACCCACCTGGTGATGCACGGCAGCTCCAGCGTGCCGCAGGAGTTGCTGGCGGAAATCCGCGAATTCGGCGGCGACATGAAGGAAACCTACGGCGTGCCCGTCGAGGAAATCCAGGAAGCCATCAAGTACGGCGTGCGCAAGGTCAACATCGATACGGACATCCGCCTGGCGATGACCGGCGCCATTCGCCGCTTCTTCGCGGAAAACCCGTCCAAGTTCGACCCGCGCGAATACCTCAAGCCGGCGCGCGCGGCCGCCAAGGCCATCTGTGTGAAGCGCTACACCGAGTTCGGCACGGCCGGCAACGCCAGCAAGATCAAGGCGATTCCGCTGCAGGAAATGGCCCAGCGCTACGCCGCCGGCCAGCTGGCGCAGGTCGTGCAGTAAACTGCGCGGATCTTCCGGCTCTTTTCTTCCCCGGACATTCCCGCCGGACGTCATGTCCCGCGGGAATGTTTATTTGCGCGATAGGTCTACCGTGACATCTGCCCTGCATCAATCCAGTATCCGCTCCCTGCCCCTGCTGGGGCGCGGCAAGGTGCGCGACATGTACGCCGTCGGCGACGACAAGCTGCTCATCGTCGCCTCGGACCGCATTTCCGCCTTCGACGTCATCTTGGACGATCCCATCCCGGGCAAGGGCCAGGTGCTCACGGCGCTGACCGAGTTCTGGCTGTCCCGGCTAGCCCACATCATTCCCAACCATTCCACCGGCGTGGCGGCCGAAGACGTGGTCGCGCCCGACGAAGTGGATCAGGTAAAGGGACGCGCCGTGGTCGTCAAGCGGCTCAAGCCCATCCTGGTCGAGGCGGTCGCGCGCGGCTACCTGATCGGGTCCGGGTGGAAGGACTATCAGGCGACCGGCGCGGTCTGCGGCATCGCGCTGCCCCCCGGTCTGCAGCAGGCGGCCCGGCTTCCCGAGCCCATTTTCACGCCCGCCGCCAAAGCGGAGTTCGGCACCCACGATGAAAACGTCGATTTCGCCCACGTCGTGCGCGAGGTCGGCCAGGACATGGCCGAACGCATTCGCGACGTCACGTTGCGGCTGTATGCGGAAGCGTCGGCGTTCGCCGCGACCAAGGGCATCATCATCGCCGACACCAAGTTCGAGTTCGGCCTGGACAATGACGGCAATCTGTACCTGATGGACGAAGTGCTGACGCCCGATTCGTCGCGCTTCTGGCCGGCCGACAGCTATCGCGTGGGCATCAGCCCGCCGTCCTTCGACAAGCAGTTCGTGCGCGATTGGCTGGAAACCCAGCCCTGGGACAAAACGCCGCCGGCGCCGCGGCTGCCCGCCGACGTCATCTCGAAGACCGCCGAAAAATACCGCGAGGCGCTGGACCGGCTGACGGCCTGACGGAACGGCGGCCCCGCGGCCGCCCGGTGAAGTCGTCTTTCCGGCCCGGATCATTTATAGTGCCGCCCGAACGCGCGCGGAAACATATCGAAATGTTCTCCGCGTGACATGGGCCGCCCCGCGGGGCATTTCCGCCTGGGGCGCCAGGCGTGGAAAGGGAAGGGCACGGAAATGATCATGATGCTGCCGTTCGTACTCGGCATGCTGGCGGTGTGGTTCGGGATACGGGGCAAGCGCGGCGCATGCTTTGCGCTGTGGGTGTTGAGTCTTATCGTGCTGGCGGCGTGGGCCCGTTATCACATGACCGACGCGATGCCGCTGGCGCTCTGAGGGAGGCGGTCATGCAATTCGCCTCGCGCGCCGCGCATCCGGCGTCGGCCTTCCTCAATGCCGTGGCCCTGCTGGCCGTGACGGCCGCGCTCATCGCGGCTTTCGTCTGGCAATTTCTTTTCGATGAACTGCCTTGCCCGCTGTGCCTGCTGCAGCGGGCAGCCTTCGTGCTGGCCGGCGCCGGGCTGTTGCTGAACCTGCGTTTCGGCGCATCGCCGGCGCACTATGCCATGGTGATCGCCGCCTCGCTGGGCGGCGCTGCGGTTTCGGCGCGGCAAATCCTGCTGCATCAGGCGCCGGGGGATCCGGGCTACGGCTCGGTTTTGCTGGGCCTGCACTTCTATACCTGGGCGCTGGCTGGCTTTCTTGCGCTGATCGCTTATTGCGCCGTCATGCTCGCGCTCGATCGCAAGGCCGGCGACAATGCGCAGCCGCGCCGGGCCGGCATCCTGGCGGGCGTCATCATGTGGGTGTTCTTCCTGGTCGTGCTGGCCAACGCCGCCAGCACGACGCTCCAATGCGGCCTGGGACCGTGTCCCGACGATCCGACCGGGTACGACCTGCTGTCCTGGTGGTGACGCCCGGCGGCTGAGACGGCTGACCGGCCCGGCATGTTGGCCGGTCAGCCGGTTCCCGTGCGCGGATAAGGCGCTGCGCGCCATGCCGGGTAAAATCGTGGGTTTTCCCGGCCCGATTGCATTTCCTCGGACGCGGCCGGATCCACCTTCAGCCCGGATATGACAGCCAATTCCAATTCCTCGCCCGCGCCGACGCCTTTGGTCGGCGTGATCATGGGCTCTTCCAGCGACTGGGAAGTCATGAAGCATGCGGTCGCCATGCTGGACGATTTCGGCGTCCCTTACGAAGCGCGCGTCATCTCCGCGCACCGGATGCCGCTGGACATGGCCGAATATGGGGCGGCGGCGCGCGCGCGCGGGCTGCGGGCGATCATAGCCGGCGCCGGCGGCGCGGCGCACCTGCCTGGCATGATGGCGGCGTTGACGGAGGTTCCGGTCTTCGGCGTGCCGGTGCCCTCGAAATACCTGCGCGGTGAAGACTCGCTGCTTTCCATCGTGCAGATGCCCAAGGGTGTCCCGGTCGCCACCTTCGCCATCGGCGAAGCCGGCGCGGCCAACGCCGCGCTGCACGTCATCGCGAATCTCGCCGCCACCGATGACCGGCTGCACGCGAAACTGAAGGATTTCCGCGCCCGCCAGACCGACGCGGCGCGGGCCATGGAAGTGCCCCCGCCGGGAGGCCAGGCATGAGCGCGACGGAATCGAAAAACGCTGCCGGGGCCGGCCTGGCCATCGCGCCCGGCGATTGGCTGGGCCTGGTGGGGGGCGGGCAGCTCGGGCGCATGTTTTGCCATGCCGCCCAAAGCCTGGGATACAAGGTGGCCGTGCTGGATCCCGCCGCCGACGGTCCCGCCGCGATGGTGGCGGATCGCCATATCCAGTCCGCCTATGACGACGAAGCGGGGCTGCGCGAACTGGCGCGCGCCTGCCGGGCCGTGACCACCGAATTCGAAAACGTGCCCGCAAACAGCCTGCGCGCGCTGGCGGCGAACTGTCGCGTCAGCCCGGCCGCCGATGCCGTCGCGGTGGTGCAGGACCGCATCGCCGAAAAGGCGTTCGTGGCGGCGCAGAGTATTCCGGTCGCGCCCCACGTCCCTGTGCGCGGTGAGGACGATCTGCGGAAGGCGCCCGACAGCCTCTTCCCGGGGATTCTGAAGGTGGCGCGCCTGGGCTATGACGGGAAGGGCCAGGCGCGCGTGCAATCGCGCGACGAAGCGCTGGCCGCGTTTGCCGCCTTTGGCGGCGTGGCCTGCGTGCTGGAAGCCCTGCTGCCTTTGGACCACGAGATTTCCGTCGTGATCGCCCGCGGTTTCGATGGCGGGACGGTGATGTTCCCGGTGGCCCGCAACGTCCACCGCGACGGTATCCTGGCCGTTTCGACGGTCGATCGCGCCGCGCTGTCCGGACCCGAAGCCGATCTGGAGCGCCGGGCCGCCGACGCCGCCCTGCGCATCGCCACCGGCCTGGACTATCACGGCGTACTGTGCGTGGAATTTTTCGTGCTGCGCGACGGTGCGCTTCTGGTCAATGAAATCGCGCCGCGGCCGCACAACAGCGGCCACTATACGATCGACGCCTGCGTCACCAGCCAGTTCGAGCAACAGGCGCGCGTCATGGCGGGACTGCCGCTGGGAAGCGCCGATCTGCTTGCGCCCGCCATCATGCTGAACATCCTGGGCGATGTCTGGTATGCGCCGGAAGGCGACACCCGGCGCGAGCCGGACTGGACCGCGGTGCTCGCGGTGCCCAACGCCAAGCTGCATCTGTACGGCAAGCGCGAGGCCCGTCGCGGCCGCAAGATGGGGCATGTGACCATCGTTGCGCCTACGCTCTCCCAGGCGCGCCGCGATGCCGCCCGGGTCGCGCAGGCGCTGGGGCTGCCCGCGCCCTGTTGACACCGCCGCGGCGCGCGTGTCGCGTGCCGCGGCCCCGCACACCGTCTTTTCCAGGAATACGTCATGGCGCCCGAGATCGAAGCCGAAGCCACCGATGCCCAGATCGCGCACGCCGCCCGCGTGCTGGCGCAGGGCCAACTCGTGGCTTTTCCCACGGAAACGGTCTACGGCCTCGGCGCCGACGCGGAAAATCCGCTGGCGGTGAGCCGCATCTACGCCGCCAAGGGACGGCCTTCCAACCATCCGGTGATCGTGCACGTCGCCCCGGACGCCGATCTGGCTTATTGGGCCGCCGACATCCCGGCGCCGGCGCGCGCGCTGATCGATGCATTCTGGCCGGGACCCCTCACGATCATTCTCAAGCGCGCCGCCCATATCGATCCCGCGGTAAGCGGCGGCCAGGACAGCGTCGGCCTGCGCTGTCCGTCGCACCCTGTCGCGCAACGTCTGTTGCGTGCTTTCGCCGCGTTGCGCCCGAACGGGCAGGGCGGCGTGGCCGGCCCGTCGGCGAACCGCTTTGGCCATGTCTCTCCCACCCGCGCCGAACACGTACGCGCGGAGTTTCCCGACGAAGTCGCCCAGGGCATGCCCGTGCTGCAGGGCGGGGCGTCGGCCGTGGGCATCGAGTCGACCATTGTCGATCTGTCCCGCGTGGCGCAAGGCGTGGGTCCGGTGCTGCTGCGTCCGGGCCATATTACGGCCGATGATATCGCGCGCGTGCTGGGCCGGCCGCCAGCCTTGCCGGATGCCGCGGCGCCGCGCGCCTCCGGTACGCTGCGCGCCCATTACGCGCCGCGCACGCCGCTGCTGCTCGTGACGCGCGAGCAATTGGAAGCGGCGGCGGTCGGGATAGGACTGCCCGAACACGGGGCCGACGTTGCGGTCGCGTATACGCCCCGTCCGCTGGAGGTCGATGCCCGCCTGGTCTGGCAACCGGTTGCGGCCGAGCCGGAACCCTATGCGCAGGCCTTGTACGCCCTGCTGCGAGAACTGGACGGCAAGGGTTATCGCCGCATTCTCGTGGAAGCCCCGCCGCGCACGCCGGAATGGGCAGCGGTCAATGACCGCATCGGACGCGCGGCGGCGGCCTTCGAACCGGAAACACCTCGCGGCTGAAGCGCCGGCCAAACGCCGGTGCGGCATGCATCGGCCTGCGCCTCGCAAACCCGTGCATGCACAGGCCGGCAGGGCGCATGAGGCCCGGCCACGTGTCTCGAACGCGCGCCGCGGCTAAGTGTTCCACCTAATTGTTGTTCCGCTTGCCCCCGCCTTACGCTGCGCCACCAGTATGCGGTACCGGTCCACAGGGCAGGCTGCGGTGTCCCGCACGTCAAACCCGCGCCATACATTCGCCTCCCTGTGCTCAAAGCCCTGACCCGGCGCTCAGGTTCCGTCCCGGCCCACAAGGTTGGCGGAGCCGCCACAAGGAGAACCCTGTGAAGAAGATGCTATCCCTGCTGGCCGGCGCCCTGGCGCTGGCGGCTGCAAGCCAGGCCGCGATGGCGGGCCCCACCCTGGATGCCGTCAAGAAGAAAGGCTTCGTGCAATGCGGCCTGAGCGACGGCGTGACGGGTTTCAGCGCGACCAACAGCAAGGGCGAGTGGGAAGGCATGGACGTCGACATCTGCCGCGCCATCGCCGCCGCCGCGCTGGGCGACGCGAGCAAATTCAAGGGTACGGCGCTTTCCACCCAGCAGCGCTTCACGGCTCTGCAATCCGGAGAGGTGGATGTCCTGCTGCGCACCGTTACGCTGACGGAGACGCGCGATACGTCGCTGGGTTTGTCGGCCGTGGCCGCAAGCTTCTACGACGGTCAGGGGATCCTGGTGCGCAAGGCGCTGAACGTCAAGAGCGCCAAGGAGCTGGATGGGGCCACGATCTGCGTGCAGCCAGGCACCACCACCGAATTGAATCTTTCCGACTGGTTCCGGGCGAACAACATCAAGTTCACGCCGGTGGTGATCGACAAGGTCACCGAGGTGGTGCGCGCTTTCGAGTCGGGGCGCTGCGACGCCTTCACGGACGATGCGTCCCAGCTGGCGGCGGTGCGGGCTTCCCAGGTCGCCAATCCGAACGATTATGAGATTCTGCCCGAGCGCCTGTCCAAGGAGCCGCTGGGGCCGATGGTGCGCCAGGGCGACGAGAACTGGCTAGGTATCGTGCGCTGGACGCTGTTCGCGCTGATGGAGGCCGAGGAATACGGCATCACCCGCGACAACGTCGACCAGATGCTCGGAAGCAGCAATCCCAATGTGGCGCGCATCCTCGGCGTCACGCCGGGCGCCGGCAAGAACATGGGCGTGGATGAAAAATGGGCCTACAACGCCATCAAGGCGGTGGGCAACTACGGCGAAATCTTCGAGCGCAATGTCGGCAAGGGCAGTAAGCTCGGATTGGCGCGCGGCGCGAATGCCCTGTGGAATCAGGGCGGCGTCATGTATCCGTGGCCCATCCGGTAAGTTCGTTCTGAAGCCAGGCCGTTGGTCCGGCCTGGCTCTATCCATGGCTCCGGCCGCCGAGGGGAAACCGTTTCGATGAAGTTCGCCGATTTCAAGCAGGGCATGGTCATCCACGCCGGTCCTATCGACGTGACCGAAGCCGAAATCCTGGAATTCGCCCGCCGCTACGATCCGCAGTGGTTCCACACCGACGTCCAGCGAGCCGCACAGGGCCGTTGGGGTGGGCTCATCGCAAGCGGCTGGCACACCTGCGCCATGGCGATGCGCATGGTGGTGGATGCCGCGCTGCACGATTCCGAATCTTTCGGTTCTCCGGGATTGGGCGAGGTGCGATGGCGTGTGCCCGTGCGTCCCGGCGACCGGCTGCGGCTGGAAGCCCGCGTGAATGGCGTCCGGGTGTCCTCCAGCCGGGATGACCTGGGCATCATCAACTGGAGCTGGACCGTATTGAATCAGCACGACGAGGCGGTGCTGGAACTGGACGCCACCAGCCTGTTCGATTTGGGCGGAAACGGGACGCCGGCGCCGTCCGTGGGATGATGTCGCATCCATGCCGGACATCGTCGTGCTGACCCTGCGCCGGCATCGTCACGGTGCAAGCGCGCTGGCCGGGCTTGCCGTGGCGGGTTTCCTGGCCTGGGCGGCCGCCTGCGGCGCCGCCGAGCCGCAGGCGCCGGACGCTCCCGATCTGGCGGACGCCACCTTTCCCATCCGGGATACGTCCGGGTCCGCGGGCGCTTCGGCGAGGGCGACCGCGGTCGCGCAGGGGCGCCAATACGCCTTGCGCCAGGCAGTCATCGCCCTGGACATGCTCGCGAAAGTAACCGCCATCTGTCCCGGCGGACGCGACGACACGGCGCGCACGAAGGATCTGGAGCGCATCGCCCGTGCGCGCCTGAAAGTGTCCGTCAACGCCTTTCGCTCCCAATTGGATGAACAAAGCCCTTCGGTGTTCATGACCCCGGAACAGGCCGTCCGGGTTGTTCGCAACGCCGGCGGATGCGAATCGCCCGAACTGGCGCAATGGCGGGGCCGGGCCGCGTGGCTGGCCGATACATCGCAACAGGTCTTGGCTGGAGATGCGCGCGCCAACCGTTTCTGGCCGCGCGACGCGGCGCTGGAAGGACCTGTGCGCATGACGATCCTGGGCCAGGTCAAGGACGGCGAGGGCGGCCGCGGCGTCATGGTGCGCATCCAGAACGACGCCGCGGCGCCTGTGCAGGTGGCCTTATTGAGGACGCAAACCTACATCGGACCATGCACCGGCGTGCAGGCCGAGGGTATCCCGCTTGCCGAAGGGTATCTGCCCGCGCGATGGCAGACGATCGCGCCGCGCATGGCGCTGTCCGTGCGCTTGTCCGCCGGCGCCGCTTGCGCCTTGCCGCCGCTTTTGAACGTGGGCGGCACGCTGGCGGTCGATGATGGCCGCGGAGCGCGCTATTGGCAGTTCTTGAACCGCTCGGTCGGCATGGCGCCCATGGCGCACATGCCGGAGCGTCCATCTCGCTAGTCCGAGCGTTGCCACGCCCTGGAACACATATCAGCAGAACGCCTGAATACCGGTCTGCGCCCGTCCCAGTATCAAGGCATGCACGTCGTGCGTGCCTTCGTAGGTGTTGACCACTTCCAGATTCACCAGGTGGCGCGCCACGCCGAACTCGTCGGAAATGCCGTTGCCGCCCAGCATGTCGCGCGCCATGCGAGCGATATCCAGCGCCTTGCCGCAGGAGTTGCGCTTCATGATGGACGTAATTTCCACCGCGGCGGTGCCTTCGTCCTTCATGCGGCCCAGGCGCAGGCAGCCCTGCAGGCCCAGCGTAATTTCCGTCTGCATGTCGGCCAGCTTCTTTTGAATCAGCTGATTGGCCGCCAGGGGGCGGCCGAACTGCTTGCGGTCCAGGGTGTACTGGCGGGCGGTGTGCCAGCAGAATTCCGCCGCCCCCAGCGCGCCCCAGGCAATGCCGTAACGGGCCGAGTTCAGGCACGTGAACGGTCCTTTCAAGCCGGAGACACCGGGCATCATCTGCGACTCGGCGACGTCCACTTCGTCCATGACGATCTCGCCCGTGATCGATGCGCGCAGGCCGACCTTGCCGTGGATGGCGGGCGCGGACAATCCCTTCATGCCTTTTTCCAGGATGAAGCCACGGATCTTGCCGTCGTGCTCGCCGCCGACACATTTCGCCCAAACGACGAATACATCGGCAATGGGCGAGTTCGTAATCCACATCTTGTTGCCCGTCAGCCGGTAACCATCGCTGGTCTTCACCGCGCGGGTTTCCATGCTGCCGGGATCGGAGCCGTGGTTGGGTTCCGTCAGGCCGAAGCAGCCGATCCATTCGCCGCTTGCGAGCTTGGGCAGGTATTTCTGCTTTTGCGCTTCGCTGCCGAATTCGTTGATCGGCACCATTACCAACGACGATTGCACGCTCATCATCGACCGGTAGCCCGAGTCCACGCGTTCGACTTCGCGCGCGATCAAACCGTAGCAGACATAGTTCAAGCCCGCGCCGCCGTATTCGGTCGGAATGGTGGGGCCCAGGAGGCCCAGTTCTCCCATTTCGCGGAAGATGGCCGGGTCGGTTTTCTCATGGCGGAACGCTTCCAGCACGCGCGGCGCAAGCTTGTCCTGCGCGTATGCGGCGGCCGCATCGCGCACCATGCGCTCGTCTTCGGTCAATTGCGTATCGAGCAGCAGGGGATCCTGCCAGTTGAAAGAAGGATGGGACGACATGAGCGGTCTCCGTATTCGTTGAGTGATTGTTCGTGAGCGGGATCGCGCCGCACAGCTTTCGCAATCCCGGCCGGCAAGGGGTGGCGCACGCCGGCTGCGGCGGCGCATCGCGCGCGGTCCGCCGCCGGCGCGGCCCGGCGTCAGGCGCGCGCTTTCAGCGCCGTCTCGCGGATCTTTTCCAGCGTGGTGGTGGGCGATATCACTTCCGGATCGATCAGGCAGTGCAGGATGGCCGGCTTGCCGCTGGCCAGCGCGCGTTCCAGCGCAGGCGCGAAGGCTTCCGTCGTTTCCACCCGTTCGCCATGGCCGCCAAAGGCCTTCGCATAGGCGGCGAAATCGGGATTGCGCAATGCCGTTGCGGAGATGCGGCCGGGATAGTGCCGTTCCTGGTGCATGCGGATGGTGCCGTACATGCCGTTGTCGATGACGATCACGAGAATCGGCAGGTCGTACTGCACCGCCGTCGCGAATTCCTGGCCGTGCATCAGGAAACAGCCGTCGCCTGCCAGGCAGACAACGGTGCGGTCCGGATAAACCCGCTTGGCGCCGACGGCGGCCGGCAGCCCATAGCCCATGGAGCCGGAGGTCGGCGCCAGCTGCGTGCCGTAACGCTGGAAGCGATGGAAGCGGTGCAGCCATGTCGCGTAGTTGCCGGCGCCGTTGGTCATGATGGCGTCGGGCGGTAACGTCTCGCGCAGCGTCTGCATGACGGCGCCCATCTGCAGCGCGCCTTGCGTACGCACGGCCGTGGGGTCGCTCCAGGCCAGATATGACCCGTGCATGGATTCGGTGCCGGCGGCCCATGCGGGCTTGGCGGCGGGCGTCAGTCCATCCAGGGCTTGCGAGAAGGCGATCGGAGATGCGTTGATGGCCAGGGCGGCCCGGTAGACGCGGTTCAGTTCGCTGCTGTCCGGATGCACGTGCACCAGCTTCTGCTTCGGTACCGGGATATCGAACAAGGTATACGCCTGGCTCGGGATCTCGGACATGCGGCCGCCCACGAGCAGCACAAGATCGGCTTCCTGTACGCGCTTGAGCAGCGCGGGGTTCAGGCCGATGCCCACGTCCCCCGCATAGCAGGGGTGCTCCGCCGGAAAAAGCATCTGGCGCCGGAAGGACACCGCAACCGGCAACTGGAACCGCTCGGCGAAAGCGGCGAAGCGGCCGACCGCATCGGCGTCCCAGCGCGACCCGCCCAGAATGGCAATGGGGGCTTTCGCCTGCGACAACAGTTTTTGCAGTTCATCCAGCTGGCCCGCCGCCGGTGCGGTTTCTATCGTCTCGTAATGCGGCGCGTCGGCGACCGCCGCCGTCTCCACCAGCATGTCCTCCGGCAGGGCGATGACCACGGGCCCGGGCCGGCCCGACGTGGCGACGTGGAAGGCGCGCGACACCAATTCGGGAATGCGCTCGACCTGGTCGATTTCGGTAACCCATTTGGCCTGCGTTCCGAAGACGGCGCGGTAATCCATTTCCTGGAAAGCCTCGCGCTCGCGCATGCCGCGTTCGATCTGGCCGACGAACAGGATCATCGGGGTGGAGTCCTGCATCGCGATATGGACGCCCGCCATCGCGTTGGAGGCGCCGGGGCCGCGGGTCACCATGCAGATGCCCGGCTCCCCCGTCAGTTTGCCGTGCGCATCGGCCATCATGGCGGCGCCGCCTTCCTGGCGGCAGACGGTAACGTCGATGTTGGCGTCGTGCAGGCCGTCCAGGACGGCCAGATAGCTTTCGCCCGGCACGCAGAACACGTGTTTGACGCCGTGGGCGACCAGTTGGTCGACGAGAATGTGCCCGCCAGGACGGGCTGGGTGCGAAGTCGGCATGAGGCTTTTATTTCACGGTACGGACAAAGGTACCCGTGAGGATAGTGTTCCAAACGCGCACAAGGCAATTGATAAAAACGCACAACGTAGTGCGATGTCCGCACGATGCGGATTTGCTGCATTGCGGCAGAAGGCGGCGCGCGCACCCTGCCGCCCAGGATGCCCTGGGGGGAAGGGGCCGGTTCCGCGGATCGTGCTAAAAACGCACAACATCACGGACATAAACGCACATTCCCGGCTACGGCGGGCCTCATGAGAAAAGGCATTCCCAACCTGAGCGCGCTGCAGGCCTTCGAGGCCACCGCGCGCCTGGGCACGTTTTCCCGCGCTGCCGAAGAGCTGTCGCTTACGCACAGCGCGGTGTACCGGCAGGTGGCCAGTCTGGAAGCCCGTCTGGGCGTGCAGTTGTTCACGCGGGTGCGGCGGCGCATCGCGTTGACCGATCACGGGGCGGAATACGCCGGCCGCATCCGGCAGCATCTGGACCAGATCGAAAAGGACACCTTCGGCCTGGTCAGCCGTACCGGCATGGGGCGCAGCCTGCACATTGCCGTGGTCCCCACCCTGGCGACGACGTGGCTGATTCCCCGCCTGGCCGACTTCAACCGGCAGCATCCGGATATCACCGTCAGTCTGTCCATCCGCACGCTGCCGTTCCAGTTCAAGGACCAGCCTTTCGACGGGGCGCTGTATCACGGCGATCATCTGTGGCCGGGCACCCGCGGCGTCATGCTGTTTCGCGAGCGGGAACTGGTGCCGGTGTGCGCGCCCGCCATGGCGGAAAGGAGCCGCGAAGAACCCGGCGGTCCGCTGGCCGGGATGCCGCACCTGCATCTGAACTCCCGCCCCGATGCCTGGCGGCTTTGGTACGCGGAAAACAACCACCTTTTCGGTCCCCGGGCGGCCGGCGGCCCGCGCTACGAACTCTTTTCCATGGTGTTGGCGGCCGCCCAGGCCGGCCTGGGCGTTGGGCTCGTTCCGCGTTTCCTTGCGCAGGAGCCGCTGGAGGAAGGCAGGGTGGTGATGCCGACACAGTCGGTGCTTACCGTGCCGCACGCCTACTATTTCTGCTACCCCGACCGGGGTGGGCGGGCCGACGCGCTGCGGATATTCCAAACCTGGCTGCAGGGCGTGGCGGTGGACCGCTGAGTCATGGCCGCATCGGGCGCGCGATTTCCAGCGTGGCGCGCCGAGGCGTTGAAACCTTCGCTCGGGCGCGGCCGTTTTCCGTGGATTCAAAGGGGTAATACCGATTGTATCTGCCGCCAAATCTGAAACAATAGCGCGCTAGTCTCGGACGGTATTACCCATGCCGCCCGGGTTGTCCTCTGACCATGGGAATTCACTTCATGAAAAAAACGCTGCTTTTCGCCGCTATCGCCGCTGCCACGACGCTTGCCTCCGTGAGCGCGCACGCGGGTCGTCTGGACAACATCAAATCGTCGGGCACGATCGCGCTGGGGTACCGCGATGCCTCGCTGCCGTTTTCCTATCTGGATGACAACCAGAAGCCCATCGGCTATTCCATGGACATCTGCTACGGCATCGTGGACGCCGTGGCCAAGGCTGTCGGCAAGGACAAGCTGAACGTCAAGCTCGTACCGGTCACTTCCTCCACCCGTATTCCGCTGGTCGCCAACGGCACCGTGGATCTGGAGTGCGGCTCCACAACCAACAACCTGGAGCGCCAGAAGCAGGTGAGCTTCGCACCGACGACGTTCGTGACCGCGAACCGCTTCGTCGCCAAGAAGTCTTCCAACGTCAAGAGGCTGGAAGACCTGAAGGGCAAGACCGTGATCTCGACGGCCGGCACCAGCAACATCAAGTGGGTGACCGAGGCCAACGGCGGACAGGCTTCGTACCTGGACAACAAGCCCGTGCCCAAGCTGGGCATGAACATCATCCCGGCCAAGGACCACGCCGAAGCCTTCCTGACCGTGGAAAACGGCCGCGCGACGGCCTTCTTCATGGACGACGTGCTGCTGGCCGGCCTGGTCGCCACCTCGCGCAATCCCAAGGAATGGATGATCAGCGATCAGGCGTACTCGGTCGAACCCTATGCCATGATCGAACCCAAGGACGATCCGGCGTTCAAGAAGGTGGTCGACGATGCCGTCGTGGCGATGATCAAGAACGGCACGGTCGAGAAGCTGTACAACAAGTGGTTCATGTCGCCGATCCCGCCCAAGAACGTCAACCTGAACCTGCCCATGAGCCCCGCGCTGAAGAAGGTGCTCGCCAATCCCACGGACTCCGGCGATCCCGCAATGTATAAGTAGGCCCACCCCCGAAGCGCTGCGCGCTTCCCCCTCAAGGGGGCGACGCTGGCGGACCGGCGGAGCCGGATCCGCTGCGTCCCCGGTCGGGGGGCAGCGGTCTTCGTGGCTAGCGGTGGCTGGGAGTAGGCCCACCCCCGAAGCGCTGGCGCGCTTCGCCCTCGAGGGGGCGACGTTGGCGGACCGGCGGAGCCGGATCCGCTGCGTCCCCGGTCGGGGGCAGCGGTCTTCGTGGCTAGGGGTTGGTGTGGTTCAGCCCACCCCCGAAGCGCTGGCGCGCTTCGCCCTCGAGGGGGCGACGTTGGCGGACCGGCGGAGCCGGATCCGCTGCGTCCCCGGTCGGGGGGCAGCGGTCTTCGTGGCTACGGGTTGTTGTGATTTAGCTCACCCCGAAGTGCTGCGCGCTTCGCTCTCGCGCGGCGATGCAGCCGGATCCGCGGCGGCCCCGATGGGGCGGTTTTCTGCGGGGCTGGCGGGGTGCGTTAAGCTTGCTGCCCAGGCGCCGCGCGATTCGTGGGGCGCTGGGGCTGACCGACATGATGTAAGGGCATGAGGGGACGTTTTTTCGTCCCGCGTCCGCCGCGGCGGACGCCATGCCGATTCTTTGCGCCGGCGCAACCGCGCCGGCGTGGTTTTTCCGCAGGATCACACATGCATTACAACTGGAACTGGTCCATCTTCTTCGAGATGGCGCCCGACGGCTCCGGCACTTATCTGGACGCGCTGCTGCGCGGCCTGGGCTGGACGGTCTCCACCGCGCTGCTGGCGTGGGTGCTGGCCTTGTCCCTGGGTTCCGTCATCGGTGTGATGCGCACCACCGACAGCAAAATTGCGCAGCGCATCGGTACCGTCTACGTCGAAATCTTCCGCAACGTGCCGCTGCTGGTCCAGATGTTCCTCTGGTACTTCGTGATGCCGGAGCTGGTGCCGCAGTCGATCGGCGATACCATCAAGCAGATGCCGCCCCCTTGGGGCATGTTCTGGCCCGCCGTACTGTGTCTGGGCTTTTTCACCTCTTCCCGCGTCGCCGAGCAGGTGCGTTCGGGCATCGGCTCGCTGCCGCGCGGCCAGCGCATGGCCGGCACCGCCATGGGACTGCGGCCCGTGCAGGTCTACCGCTACGTCCTGTTGCCCATGGCGTTTCGCATCATCCTGCCGCCGCTGACGTCGGAGTTTCTGAACCTGATCAAGAACACGTCGATCGCCTTCACCATCGGCTTGCTCGAACTTACCGGCGCCGCCCGTTCCATGCAGGAATTCAGCTTCCAGGTGTTCGAGGCCTTTGCCGGCGCGACCCTGTTGTACTTCGCCCTGAATATCGTGGTGCAGTTCGGCGCGCGCGCCCTGGAGCGCCGCGTCTCGGTGCCAGGCTTCGTCGGATCGCGCGCCAACGGCGGCGGCGGGCATTGAGGAGAACGCGATGAACTACGCATTCGATTGGGACGTCATCGTCCGTTCGCTGCCCTACCTGTTCCGCGATGGCATGGTCTTCACGCTGAAGCTGACCATTCTGTCGGCCATCGGCGGCCTCGTCCTGGGCACCATCCTGGCCATGATGCGGCTGTCGAACAACCGGCTTTTCAACGCGATCGGGGCCGTCTACGTCAACGGCCTGCGCGCGCTGCCGCTGCTGCTGGTCATCTTCTGGTTCTACTTTCTGGTCCCGTACATCGGCGCCTGGATTACCGGCGCCGACCGGCCCCTGGCAGTGGGCGGATTTACGTCCGCGCTGGTCACCTTCACCCTTTTCGAGGCGGCCTATTACTGCGAGATCATGCGGGCGGGCATCCAATCCATTTCCCGCGGCCAGGTCTCGGCGGGCCAGGCGTTGGGGCTGCGCTATTTCCAGATCATGGGCAGCATCATCCTGCCGCAGGCCTTCCGCAACATGATGCCCGTGCTGCTCACGCAGACCATCGTGTTGTTCCAGGATACGTCGCTGGTCTATGTGCTCTCGCTCACCGACTTCATGGGCGCGGCGTCGAAAGTGGCCCAGCGCGACGGACGCCTGGTGGAGATGTATCTGTTCGCCGCGGCCGTGTACTTCGTTATCTGCTTCACGCTCTCGCGCCTGGTCAAGCGCATGCAGACGCGCATGGCGATCGTTCGCTGAGCGCGCGCAATTAGGGGTTTATCGATGGCAATGATTGAAATCAAGAACGTCAGCAAGTGGTACGGCGACTTCCAGGTCTTGACCGACTGCACCACCTCCGTCGCCAAGGGCGAAGTGGTGGTGGTCTGCGGCCCCTCGGGTTCCGGCAAATCCACGCTGATCAAAACCGTGAACGGCCTGGAGCCGTTCCAGAAGGGCGAAATCACCGTGGACGGCACCTCCGTCGGCGCGCCCAAAACCGACCTGCCCAAGCTGCGCTCAAGGGTCGGCATGGTCTTCCAGCACTTCGAGCTCTTCCCGCACCTGTCGGTCACGCAGAACCTGGCGCTGGCCCAGGTCAAAGTCCTGGGCCGCAGCAAGGACGAGGCTATCGCCCGCGGCCTGAAGCTGCTGGACCGCGTCGGCTTGAGCGCCCACAAGGACAAGTTCCCGGGCCAGCTATCCGGCGGCCAGCAGCAGCGCGTCGCCATTGCCCGCGCGCTGTCCATGGATCCCATCGCCATGCTTTTCGACGAACCCACCTCGGCCCTCGATCCCGAGATGGTCAACGAAGTGCTGGACGTCATGGTCGACCTGGCGCGCGAAGGCATGACAATGATGGTCGTCACCCACGAAATGGGCTTCGCCCGCAAAGTGGCCAACCGCGTCGTATTCATGGACGTCGGCGGCCACATCGTCGAGGACTGCGACAAGGAAGAATTCTTCGGCAACCTGGAAGCGCGCTCCCCGCGCGCCCAGCAATTCCTGTCGAAGATCCTCTCGCACTGACCGCTCAACCCGCCGGCGTCCCCGGCGGGACCCACCAAAACGACAAGGGCGCCTCACGGCGCCCTTGTCGTATCGATCATCCCCAAGCCCCAAGCCCAAGCCCCAAGCCTAACGCCCAAGCCCCAAGCCCCAAGCCCCAAGCCCAACCCCAAGCCCAAGGCCCAACCCCCGCCACACGACCCACAACGCGTAAGGCCATTGCGTCCGCGCAGGGCGGACGCAATGGCCGGGCCCCGCAACCTCTTCCACCCCGCCACCTTCGCTGCCACGAAGCCCAAGAACCGCACCCGCCCCAGCACCCGCGAATAAGCGATGCACGAGTCCGGGGGGTTGGCGTGGGGCTTGGCCGGCCCGTCGGAGTCCGAGCGAGCGGACGCTGAAGGGAGGCGAGCCGCACAGGTGCGCAAAACCGAAAAACCGTCAACCGGCCGCCGGACGAAGCGAGCGATGCGGTGTCCTGCGCCCGCGCGCAGGACCGGACGACCGGGCCGGCCAAGCCCCACGCCAATCCCCCCGGACGCCAAAAGAACCCATCTCCAGGCCAGCAATAACCAACAACCAACAACCAACAACCAACCACCAGCCAACAACCAACCACCCGCAGAAAAAGCAGCGAAAAACAACCCTACCGAAACACCACCGTCCGATTCCCATTGAGCAATATCCGATGCTCCACATGGCTCCGGACCGCGCGCGCGAGCACAAGAGACTCCACATCGCTCCCCACCTGGGTCAGCTCCTGCGCCGACATCGTGTGGTCCACGCGCTCAATGTCCTGCTCGATGATCGGCCCTTCATCGAGATCCGGCGTCACGTAATGGGCCGTCGCGCCGATGATCTTCACGCCGCGCTGATGCGCCTGGTGATACGGCCGCGCGCCCTTGAAGCTGGGCAGGAAGCTGTGATGGATATTGATCGCTCGCCCGGCCAGCGCCCGGCACATGTCTTCGGACAATATCTGCATATACCGCGCAAGCACCACCAGATCGATGCGTTCGCGCTCCACCAGCGCCAGAACCTGGCGCTCCTGCGCGGCCTTGGTCTCCGGCGTCACCGGCAGGTAATGGAACGGGATATCGTACGAAGCCGCCAGGCCGGCGTAATCCTGATGGTTCGACACGATCGCCGCCACTTCGGCCCGCAGCTGGCCGCTGCGCACCCGGAACAGCAGATCGTTCAGGCAATGGCCCTGCCTGCTTACCATCAACAGCAGGCGTGCCTTGCGCCGCGCGTCATGAATCTGCCAGTCCATTGCATAGCCGGATGCCAGGACGGCGAAACGGGCTTGCAGCGCCTCGGCCGTCACCGCCGCGGGCACATCGAAATGCACCCGCAGGAAAAAACGCCCGGTCTCGTCATCGCCGAACTGCTGCGAATCCAGGATGTTGCAGCCCAGCTCGAACAGCAGGCCGCTGACGCGATAAACGATGCCCGTGCGGTCGGGGCAGGAAAGCGTAAGGATGTAGTCGTTGTGCTGCATGGCGTTCATGCCCGGATGATTGCAATCGAAGGACTCACGCCTGGGACGCGGCGCCCGTATGCGGCTTGGACAGCGCGGCCAGAGTCTCGTCCGCGATTGCCAGGCATGACGTCAGCCCGGGCGACTCGATGCCGAACAGGTTGACCAGTCCCGCCACGCCATGATCCCTGGGTCCCGAGATGACGAAGTCCGCTGCCGGCTCGCGCGGCCCGGAAATCTTCGGCCGTATCCCCGTGTAGCCCGGCGTCAGCGCGCCGTCGGGCAGCGCCGGCCAGTACGTGCGCACCGCGTCGTAAAACACATCGGCCCGCCGCGGATCCAGCGAATAATCTTCGCTCTCGATCCATTCCGTATCCGGACCGAACTTCGCCTGTCCGCCCATGTCCAGCGTCAGGTGCACGCCCAAACCCGCGTGCTCGGGCACCGGGTAGATCAGTCGTGAAAAAGGCGCCCGCCCGGACAACGTAAAGTAGCTGCCCTTGCAAAGATACTCGCGCGGAATGCTGGCCGCCGGCACGCCTTCGATCGTGCGCGCCAGCGTCGGCGCATGCAGACCCGACGCATTGACCAGCGTCGTGCAGGACAGCGACATGGCTTCGTCGCCGCCGAACTGCAACTCGAATCCGCCTTCGTCGCGCACGCGGCCGCCCAGCAGCGGCGTATGGAACACGCATTGGGCGCCCGCGTTTTCCGCATCGCCCTGCAGCGCGAGCATCAGCGCGTGACTGTCGACGATACCGGTCGAAGGAGACACCAGCGCGGCCGTGCATTGGAGCGCCGGTTCCAGCCGCATGGCTTCCTGGCCGGAGATCCGCTCCAGGTCGTCGACGCCATTGGCGCGGGCGCGCCGGGCAATGTCGTCCAGCATCGCGCTCTGCGCGGCGTTGGTGGCGACGATGAGCTTGCCGAGCCGGCGGTGCGGGATGCCGCGCTGCGTGCAATAGTCATACAGCATGTGCTTGCCGCGGACGCAGAGCGTTGCCTTCAGGCTGCCCGCCGGGTAATAGATGCCGGCATGTATCACTTCGGAATTGCGCGAGCTGGTGCCCGTGCCGATGGCTTCCGTGGCTTCCGCCACCAGCACCTCGCGGCCCGCAAGGGCCAAAGCGCGGGCGATGGCCAGGCCGACGACGCCGGCCCCCACCACCACGCAATCGATATCGGTACTCATCCTTGCGATTACTCCCGTTCCACTGCGGAGGCGGCCGGCGTCAGGTCGAAGCCGCCGGCGTGATAGACCAGAGGCAGGGCGCCGCTGTGGCCGCAATGCTCCACCTCTCCGATCATGATGATGTGATCGCCTTCCTCATAGCGGCTGCGGTTGTAGCACTCGAACCAGGCTGCGCAATGTTCATCCAGCATGCGGGTGCCCCCCGGCGCGCGGACGTCGCGCATGCCGGCGTAGCGTTCCGGCACGCTGCCGCGCGCGAAGCGCTCGGCCAGGGCCAACTGGTCAGCGGCGAGCACGTTGATGACGTAGCGTTCGCAGCGCATGAAGGCTTCGCGGGAGCCGGACGATGCGGACAGGCTCCATAGCACCAGCGGCGGCGAGAGCGAGACCGAATTGAAGGAGCTGACGGTCAGGCCCAGCGGCGTGCCGTCCAGGTCCGAGGCGGTGACCACCGTCACGCCGGTGGCGAAGCGACCCAGGGCGGTGCGAAAGTGAGCGGCGTCGAAATCGGGAGGAGATGCGGACATGCGCGATGCGTTCGGAAACCGGCGGAAGCGGGGGAGTGCGTGCGGATCAGGGCGACAGCCGTACGATGCGCCAGCCGCTGGCGGCGGCCGCATCCGGCTCGTAGACCAGCCGGTCGTGCAGGCGCGAAGGCCGGCCCTGCCAGAATTCGAAGCGGTCGGGCACCAGCCGATAGCCGCCCCAATGCGCCGGCCGCGGCGGCGTGTCGCCGTAGCGCTGCTCGCACTCCCGCAATGCCGCCTCCAGCGCCTCGCGGCTGACCGGCCGGCTTTGCCGGGACGCCCACGCGCCCAGGCGGGATCCCAGCGGGCGGCTGTGGAAATAGGCGTCCGATTCCTCGGCCGTGGTTTTTTCCACCGTGCCCTCGATACGGATCTGCCGCTCAAGCGGCTGCCAGAAGAAAAGAAGGCTGGCGCGCGGATTGGCGGCCAGGTCCTGCCCCTTGCGCGATTCGTAATTCGTGTAGAACACGAACCCGCGCGCATCGGCGCCCTTTACCAACACGATCCGGGCCGATGGACGACCCTGGGCGTCGACGGTGGCCAGCGTCATCGCGTTCGGTTCAGGAACCTGCGCCGCCAGGGCCTCGTCGAACCACACGGCGAACTGGTCGAACGGCGATGCGGCGGCGTCGCTTTCCAGCAGGACGTTTTTCTCGTAGCTTTGGCGCAGATCGGCGAGGGACATGACTAACTCACGGCAGGCTGGCAGCACGGCCGGCCTGGAAGATGGCGAAGCCGTCAGTTTACCGCCCCGGGTGGGCCGCCGCCGCTCAGGTCTCCGGCAGCGTATGGCGTTCGTGCGCCAGAACGCGCGACAGCCGGGCCAGACGGCGGTCATGGATGCCGGCGGCCGCCAGGGCTTCGGCGGTCTGAAGCACATAATCGATGCAGGGACCGTACTTGCCGCTGGCGCGCCGCACGATGGCCACCAGCTCCGGCTCCGGCAGCGTGGGGATATAGGCCGGGTTGGCGCGGTTCATCACGAAGACCAGCGCGCGCACCGGCCCTTCATCCGTGCTGCAGGAAAGCCAGCGCGGCAGATATGCGCCAGTCGACATTTCGCGCGACCACAACGCCGGGAAATAGCGCGGTACGTCGGCCGCGGCGAGCCGGTAGACCACGCCCCGGCACGAGCCGCCGCGGTCCAGCCCGAACACCAGGCCCGGGGACTCGGGCGTGCCGCGGTTGACGCGCGACCACAGGCATAGCGCGCGGTGATGGCCGCGCAGCGTGGCCAGGCGGCGCTCGCGGTACTCGAATTCCGGCCGCCAGATAAGCGACCCGTAACCGAATATCCAGACGTCCTCGCCCGGGCGGCAGTGGGCCAGCGCCTCGCGCATGGAGGCTTCCCGCTCTTCGGGCGTCCATAGTCTGAAGGGCAGGCGCGAACCTTCCGCGGCGGCGTGGCCGGTGGATGACTGCGTCACGATGAAAACTTCCTTCCCGCGTTATCGACCCGTGGTTTCGCCGGGCGGCTTCCGATTGAACCATCCGGCCGCGGCCAGTGTAACGGCGTACGCCCAGAAGAGCGGCGCAACGCCCACGGCCGCACCCAGCGCCCCGAAAGTCAGGGGAAGCGAGACCTGCGATCCGTTGATCAGAGCCAGCCGCAAACCGACAGCCTCCGCTGCCCGGCCGGGCGGCGAATGCTCGTGCAGCAGCGCCAGGATGCTTGGCTGGCTCGACCCCAACGCAAGCCCCAGCGCGAAGGACAGCGCGATCAGGACCGCAACGTCGGTGAACAGCGGGTAGACCATGAAGTCGATCGCGGCCGTCCCCATCGCCACCCGGATCAGCGTCCAGGACCGCACCCGGCGCTGAATGAAGGGCAACCCGAGGCGGATGACGAAAGTCGCCGCGGAGAACGACGCGAGCACAACACCGATCACGGTCGCCGACATGCCGATTGCGACGCCGAACAGCGGAACGATGAAAAGGTGGCTGTCCCAGGCGCCGGACAGGATCGTGTTCACGAGCAGAATGCGGCGCAGTGACGGGATTGCGAGAAGTTCCGTGACTTTCGCGGGGGTTTGGCCGAGGTTGGCCCGCGGCCGGCCGCCTGCCGCAAGATGGCGGCGCAGCCGGTACAGGCCCGCGGCGGCGCCCATGGGGCCCAGCGCAAGCAGTGCGAACGCAGCGTCGCTGCCCAGATGGTCGATCGCCAATCCCCCGACCAGCGGCCCGCTGAACCCGGACGCGGCAAGCGCCAGGGACATCCACGAAAAATTGCGGAGACGCTCGGGCGCATGGGTCTGGCCGAGCACGTTCTGCGTCGCCACCTGGTGCAGCATGAACCCGATGCCAATGCAGCAGGATGCCAGCAGCAGCGAAATGCGCGTGGACGCGACAGCGGGAACCACGGTGCCGGCAACGATCAGGGCGGTGCCGATGTACATGGGCCGCCGTATGCCGACCCGGTCCACCCATCTCCCGGCTTTGACGGACAAAACCATGGGAAGGACCGCGAAAACGGCGATGAGTATGCCGACCGTCAGGGTCGAAAGGCCGATATGCAGCGCGCTGAGGGAGACGGTGACGCGCCCGCCCGTCAGTGCCACATGGTTCAACATGTTGATCAGGCACAGCGACACGGCGCCTGGGGCGGAGGCCGCAATGGGGGATATCGAAGGGGCGGGGTCAGTGTGGGACACGGTTAATTGGTCCTATTCTGTCCCTATCTCCTTGTGCTGTCGAGCCGCCTTGGTTAAAGGCGGCAAGCAGTAACATTTATGCAACAGTTTGCAGAGGGTGCAGACAGCGCCCCGGCAATGCGAAAAGATTATGGAACCAGGGGCTGCTTGCCGTTACCCGCCAAGTTCAGTAGTTAAGATGCGGTCGGCATTCCCGCCTCGGCTCCCTGAATACCGTGTTGCCGCGGCCCCATCATGAGACTAGGCATTACGTTCAAGCTTTTCCTGGCCATTCTCGCCACCAGCCTGGCGGTGACGCTGGCCATGGGAACGGCAGTCCGCTGGAACTTCGAGCGCCATTTCCTTTCGTATGTGAAGGAACGCGAATCACGGCGGATCGAGCGCATGCGTCAATCACTGGCGGACATCTACCGCGAAAACGGCAACTGGGATGCGCTGCGCGGCAACACGTCGCTCTGGAACCATATCCTGACAGTGCCTCCCGACGAGCCGCCGCGGCATCGGCCGCCGGCGCATCGCGCCGCCCTGGACTGGCTGTCGGAGATCGATGCCGGCATGGGCCTCAGCGGGCCGCCCCCGGGGCCGCCCTTCGAACCGCCCGAGCCGGGCTGGCCCCGCGGACGGGATTTCCTCGCCCTGCCTTTCACTCTGCTGGACACTCAGAACCGGGTCGTGGCCGGGTACGCCTACCCGGCGCCGGCCACCTTGCGTCGTCCAATCGATGTGGATGGGATGACGGTGGGTTGGCTGGTGGCGCCCTTGCCCGATCGTTTGCCCAGCGAAGCCGATCAGCGATTCCAGCGCGAGCAGTCGGAAGCCATGTGGGTCATCGGCGCGCTGGCAGCCCTGCTGGCGGCCGCCGTCAGCATCTTCCTGGCGCGAATTTTCCTGGCGCCAGTCAGGCGCCTGGCCAGCGCCACGCACCGCCTGTCGGCTGGAGACTACGCCACACGTGTGAACGTCACTTCCGAGGACGAACTGGGCAGGCTGGGGCAGGACTTCAACAGGCTGGCCCATACGCTGGAGCGAAACGAAGCCTTGCGCCGCGAACTGGTGGCGGACATTTCACACGAGCTGCGCACGCCCCTGGCGGTCCTGCGCGGTGAAATGGAGGCGCTGCAGGATGGCGTGCGGCCTTTTTCCGCCGCCGCGCTGGCGTCGCTGCAGAGCGAAGTCTCGCTGCTGAGCAAACTGATAGACGACCTGTACGAGCTGTCGCTCGCCGATGTGGGCGCATTGTCCTATCGCATGGCGGACGTCGATTTGTGCGGCATCGCGGAGCAGGGCGTGGATGCGTATCGCGAGCGCTTCGGATCGCGCCGTCTGCGGGTGGAAACCGATATGGCGCAGTCGCCATGCGTCATCGAAGGCGACGCGCAACGGCTGACGCAATTGATGAACAACCTGCTTGAAAACACCTTGCGTTATACCGACCCCGACGGGCTGGTGCGAGTGTCCGTGCGCGGCGAGGGCCAAACCGTGACGGTCGAGTGCCAGGATTCCGCGCCGGGCGTGCCGGAAGCGCTTCTTCCGCGGCTGTTCGATCGCCTGTTCCGCGTGGACCCGTCCCGTTCCCGCGAAAGCGGGGGCGCCGGGCTGGGGCTGGCGATCTGCCAGCGCATCGTCGAATCGCATCGCGGCACGATCCAGGCCATGTCTTCGCCGCTGGGCGGCCTGTGCATCCGCATTGTCTTTCCCGCGGCGCAAACCGCGGCATCCTGAAGAAAAATCATGATCCTGATCGTAGAAGACGAACCAAAGCTGGCCTCGCTTTTGACGGACTATCTGCGCGCCGCCCGGTACGATACCGAGTCTCTGGCGGACGGGCGCGAGGCGATCCCCACGATCCGCCGGCTCAAGCCCGAACTCGTGCTGCTCGATCTGATGCTGCCCGGCCGCGACGGTCTTGAAGTCTGCCGCGAGCTGCGCACCTTCAGCGATGTGCCGGTCATCATGGTCACCGCACGGGTGGAGGAAATCGACCGGCTCATCGGGCTGGAAATGGGCGCCGACGACTACATCTGCAAGCCATTCAGTCCCCGGGAAGTCGTGGCGCGCGTCAAGGCGATCCTGCGGCGCGCGCGCGGCGCCGGGCCCGGCATGGCGCATCAATCGCTGCTGGAGATACGGCCGGAGCACCACATGGCTACCCTGAACGGTAAGCCGCTATCGCTGACGCCAGTGGAGTTTCGCCTGTTGCAGGCGCTGGCAGCGGCGGAAGGAAAGATCCTCTCACGCGATGCCCTGTTGAGCCATTTGTACGCGGACCATCGGGTCGTTACCGACCGAACCGTCGATAGCCACATCAAGAACCTGCGCCGCAAGTTTGAAGCGGTGCTGCCGGGACACGACCTGATCCGTTCCATCTACGGCGTGGGCTACAAGCTGGAGTTGCACTGATTCCGGATCCGCTGGCGTTGTCCCGGCGCAGGAAAGGTTCTACACGGCCAAGGCGCCGCGCGCGATTGCGGGTCGATGCAGGCCAGTTGGTCTGCATGTTCCGGTCTGCGCCGCGCAGGGCGTCTCGCGTCGCGGGAATTTCCACTTGCAGCGGCGACGCGTCTTGCGGCGCCTGTCCGCACGTCTCGCGTGGTGGTCTTGCGATCTTCGGTTGGCAAGGCAAGGCGGGCTGGCGTCCGGTTGACGTCACCCCGCGCACCGGGCGGACACGGCCAGCGCCAGGGCCTGTTTGCGCCCGGCGTGCGAAAATCCCGCCTGTCATGATTCCGTCCGCCGACTCCATCGCCTGTGAAATCGACGCCGAACGCCGGTTCGGCGGCCTGGGGCGCCTTTACGGCCCCCAGGCTCCGGAACGCCTGCGCGCCGCGCGGGTGGCGGTGGTGGGATTGGGCGGAGTCGGGTCGTGGACGGCGGAAGCCCTGGCGCGCAGCGGCGTCGGCGCGCTGACCCTGATCGACCTGGACCATATCGCCGAATCGAACGTGAACCGCCAGATTCATGCCTTGTCCGAAACGCTGGGGCAGGCAAAGGTCGCGGCAATGGCGGCTCGCATCGCGGGCATCAACCCCGAATGCATCGTTACCCTCATCGACGACTTCGTGACGCCGGACAACGTGGAGCAGGTGTTGTCGGGCCGCCATGACGTCGTGGTCGACTGTACCGATCAGGCGGCCGCCAAGATCGCCATGATCCTGTACGCGCGCCGGCGCGGCCTGCGACTGCTGGTCTGCGGCGGCGCCGGGGGCAAGACGGATCCCCTTGCCCTGCGCGCGGGCGATCTGTCGCAAGCCCGCAATGACGCCTTGCTTGCTAAGCTGCGGAACAAGTTGCGGCGCGAGCATGGCTATCCCAAGGCTGCCGCCAAGGCCGGGAAGGCGCCGGCCCGCACACCGAAAATGCACGTGACGGCGCTGTGGTTCGATCAGCCGGCCATCCTGCCCGCCGCCTGGACGGCCGCCAGTGAAGCGGAAGACGATGTGGGCGCGATGGCGCAGCCGCTGGCGCCGCAGGGCCTGTCCTGTGCCGGCTATGGGTCTTCGGTCACCATCACGGCGACCATGGGCATGGCGGCGGCGGATATCGCGCTGCGGTGGGCGATGGACCGGCGCTGAAGCGCCTTAACGCCCGGCCTTAACGCGGGTCCTTAACGCGGGTCCTTAACGCGCGTCCTTAACGCCGGGCCTTCGCGCCGAGCTTCAGTTCCACGTCCATCCATCCCCGCAGCCCGTTGGAAAGGCGGATACGGGTGGCGCGTGCCACATCGTCTTCGTACAGGATGCGTTCCTGCACCGTTCCCGCCTGCAACAGCGAAGCGCGCTGTACCCCCGGCAGGCAGCCGCAGGATACCGGCGGCGTGAACCATGTGCCGCCCATCAGCAGATAGACGTTGCTGCGGCTGCCTTCGCACAGCTCGCCGCGCTCGTTGCAGAACAGCACATCGAAGATATCCGGATGTGCGGCCAGCCATTCCGCGATGCCTGCGAACCAGGGGCGATGGGTGGTCTTGTGGCGCAGCAGCGGTTCGCCCGACGGCAGGCGCGTCGTCCACAGACACACCCCCTGGGGCTCGGGCAGCGGCGGCAGCGGCGAGGTCTGGATGGCGACACTGCCGTCCCGGCGATGCAAGAGCCGCAGGCGGTGAGGGCCCGGCCCCTGCGCCGCGCCCGCCGCGGTCAGAATGCGCGTGCGCACGTCCGCTTCATCCCACACATGCCCCAGCGCCGCGCAGGACCGGCACAGCCGCTCCAAATGCCCGGCCAGCAGCGGCACTCGCCCGTCCGGCTCCACACGCATGGTTTCGATCAGCTCGATATCGGCCGCTACGTGCGGCTCAGCACCCTTGCTTTCCACAAACATTCCTCCCATTCGGACGCGGGATCCGAATCGTGCACGATACCGCCTCCCACGCCATAGACGCCGCGCCCGGCGGCATCCACCACCAGCGTGCGGATCGCCACATTCAAGGAAAAATCGCCGTCCGGCGCCAGCCATCCGATGCTGCCGCAATACAGGCCGCGAGGCGCGGCTTCGTTGCGGCGGATGTACTCGATGGCAGCGATTTTCGGCGCGCCCGTCACGGATCCGCAAGGGAATAGCGCGCGCAGGACATCGGCAAGCGTTGCGTCCGGTACGTCCGCGACGACGGTAGAAGTCATGGTCCACACGGTGGGATAGCGTTCCAGCGTGAACAGGGATTCGACCCGGACCCCGCCGGGACGCGCGATGCGGCCAAGATCGTTGCGCAGCAGGTCCACGATCATCAGGTTTTCGGCACGGTTCTTCACGCTTGCCAGCAGCTCCTGCCCCAGGGCGTGATCGCGGGCGGGATCGGCGTCGCGCGGGGCCGTCCCCTTCATGGGGCGGGTGGCCAGCGTGCCGCCGTGACGCGCCACGAAAAGCTCCGGCGAAAACGACAGGATCGTTTCTTCGTCGTCCTCGATGTAGGCGGCGTGGGCGACCGGATTGCGCGTCGCAATGCGCCGGTAAAGCGCGCGGCGGTCGCCGCGCACCTCCATTTGCAGGGGAAAGGTGTAGTTGACCTGGTAGAAATCCCCGCGTTCGATACCCTCGCGGATAGCTTCGATCTGCGCCAGGTAGTCCTGGCGCGATTGGCCCGGCGCGATTGCGCCGATGCCCGTAGTGTGTTCCGGCCGCGCGATGGCGGCCGCATCATCCAAGTCATCGCTGCTCGCAAGCGTCCAGGGAGGCTCCCAGCGCGCCCGATCGAACACCAGCGCCCGCAGGCGCGGGCGGCGGGCGGATGGGGGCGACGCCGGCGCGCCATCGCGCATGCCGGGCGCATGCGGTGCGGCGCTGCCCTCGCGGTTTTCGGCCCGCTGCGGCGTATCGGCCCGCTGCGGCGTATCCGCCCGCAAAGGCAGCAGCCATTCGCCCAGTTCGAAGTCCAGCAGCAGCGCCACCCACCGTCCCTGGCGCCGGGCGCTGTCCACGGCAGCCAACGCGGCGTCCAGTTCGGTCGCCGACCATGCCGCGATGCGGCCGCGGGCGCCGTCCAGCTGCAGTGCCCGCCCCGCAAGGCGGTCCTCGAAACGGCAGAACATCTTCGACCTCTCGCTGCGACGAATGCGCTGCCGCCCTTATTGCCGTTGCAGGAATTCGGCCAGCACGCGGCCCGTGTGCGAGCGTTCGCGCAAAGCCATGACTTCTTCCGGCGATCCCTGCACCACCAGTTGGCCGCCTCCGGTGCCGCCCTCGGGCCCCAGATCGACCAGCCAGTCGGCTTCGGCGATGACGTCCAGGTTGTGCTCGATCACGACAACCGTATTGCCCGCTTCCACCAGGCGATGCAGCACGTGGATCAGCTTTTCCACGTCGGCCATCGACAGACCCACCGTCGGTTCGTCCAGCACGTAAAGCGTATGCGGAATGCGCGAGGCGCGGCCGGTGGTGATCACGCCTTCCGTCAAACGGGCCTTGGACAGTTCCGTGACCAGCTTGATGCGCTGCGCTTCGCCGCCGGAAAGCGTCGGCGAGGGCTGGCCCAGCGTCAGATAACCAAGCCCCACGTCCTGCATCAATTGCAGCGGCCGGCGAACCTTGGGATGGGCCTCGAAATACGCCAGCGCGTCATCCACTTCCATGGCCAGCACTTCGCCGGCGTGCTTGCCGCGCAGCTTCACCGACAAGGTGTCGGCATTGAAGCGCGCGCCGTTGCAGGCGTCGCAGGGCACCTTCACGTCGGGCAGGAAGTTCATCTCGATGGTGCGCATGCCCTGGCCCTCGCAAATGGGGCAGCGGCCATCGCCCGTATTGAAGGAAAAACGCGCCGCCGTCCAGCCGCGCATGCGCGCCTCGCGCGTATCGGCGAACTGTTTGCGCACTTCGTCCCAGAACCCCACATAGGTGCTGGGGCAGGAGCGCGGCGTCTTTCCGATGGGCGTCTGGTCGACTTCCAGCACGCGGTCCAGCGCTTCCCAGCCGTTGATTCCTGTGCAGCCCTTCCAGGCCGGCGCCTTGCCTTGCGACACGGCTTGCAGCAGATTGTCCAGCAGCACGTCGCGGGCGAATGTGGACTTGCCCGAACCCGATACGCCGGTCACCACACTCAGGCGGCCGATGGGCACGCGCGCGGTCACATTGCGCAGATTATGGCGATGCGCGTTGCGCACCTCGACGAAGCGCGTGTCCTTGTCCACCGGACGCCGGCCCTGCAGGGGATGCTGCAGCGGCTTTGCCAGGTAGCGGCCCGTCACGGATTCCGGCGTCGCGATCAGGTCGTCGGCGGTGCCCTGCGCCACCACGCGGCCGCCGCGCACGCCAGCGCCCGGTCCGATATCGATGATATGGGCGGCCCGCCGGATGGTGTCGTCGTCATGCTCCACCACCACCAGCGTGTTGCCGTTGCCTTCGAGTTTGCCGAGCGCGTCGAGCAGGATGCGGTTGTCGCGCGGGTGCAATCCGATGGTGGGTTCGTCCAGCACGTAGCACACACCCTGCATGTTCGAGCCCAGCTGCGCGGCCAGCCGGATGCGCTGGGCTTCGCCGCCCGATAGGGTGGGCGCGGAGCGGTCCAGCGCCAGATAGTCCAGGCCGACTTCCTTCATGAAGTTCAATCGGCTGCGGATCTCCTGCAGGATGTCGCGGGCGATCTCCGCCTCCCGCCCGCGCACCACCAGGCCTTCGAAGAAGGCATGGGCCTCGGCCACCGACATGCTTGCCAGTTGGGCGATGGAACGGTCGCGCCAGCGCACCGCCAGCGCCACGCGGTTCAAACGCTGGCCGTGACATTCGGGGCAGATCCTGGCTTCGCCGGCATCGTCGGTCCAGGCGGTTTCTTCGCCGGTCTGTTCCTCGTCGAAGCCCGCGATGACCACGCCCGCGCCATAGCAGGTCGGGCACCAGCCGTGCTTGGAGTTGTACGAGAACATGCGCGGGTCCAGCTCCGGAAAGCTGACGCCGCTGATCGGGCAGGTCCGTTTGGTGGAGAAGTGCGCCTGTTCCAGCGGCGTGGACGGGTTGTCGCGCAGATTGTCGAGCGGCCACAGCACGCTCAGGGCGCCCTGGCCGTACTCCAGGGCCCGGCGCACGGCATCGCGCAGCGCGGCCTCGTTTGCCGGATCGACGACGACGTCGGCCACCGGAAGTTCGATGGTGTGCTCTTTGTAGCGGTCCAGCCGCGGCCAGGGGCTGACAGGAATGAAGGCGCCATCGACGCGCAAATGCGTGTGACCCTTGCCCGACGCCCATTTCGCCAGATCGGTGTAGTAACCCTTGCGCGCCGTGACGAGCGGAGCCAGGATGCCGATGTGCTCGCCGGCGCGTTCGCGCATGATGCGGGCGATGATCTGCTCCGGGCTTTGCGGCTCCACCGGCACGTTGTAGTCCGGCGAATACTGGACGCCCAGCTTGACGTAAAGCAGGCGCAGGAAGTGGTGGATTTCGGTCATCGTCGCGACCGTGGACTTCAGGCCCCCGCGGCTGGTGCGCTGGGCGATGGCCACGGTGGGCGGAATGCCAAAGATGGCGTCGACGTCAGGTTTGCCCGCGGGCTGCACGATGGCGCGGGCGTAGGCGTTCAGCGATTCCAGGTAGCGCCGCTGTCCTTCGTTGAAGAGGATGTCGAAGGCCAGCGTCGATTTGCCGGACCCCGAGACGCCTGTGATCACGGTGAATTTGTCACGCGGGATCTCGACGCTGACGTTCTTCAAATTGTGTTCGCGGGCGTTGCGGATTTCGATCGCCTGCGTGGCGCGGCGACGCACGGCCGTTTGCAGCGGCACGCCGGCGTCTGCCGGTTCGTCCTGCCCGCCGTCGTCGGCGCCGTTGCCATCGCCATAGGCCAGGGCGGGTTCCGCGACGGCCGCCGCGGCGGTGTCGCGGCGGGCGGCGCCCGCTGCGGTATGCGCGAGCGCAAGCGCCTCCTCGCGGGCCGCCGGGACGATGGCGCTTTCGTATTCGCGCAGCGCCGCGCCGGTGTGAGAGGCCGGGTTGTTCATCAGGTCGGCGGGCGTGCCGGTGCCGATCAGCAGGCCGCCAGCGTCGCCGCCTTCCGGCCCCAGGTCCAGCAGCCAGTCGGCTGCGCGGATCACGTCCAGATTATGTTCGATGATCAGCAAGGTATGGCCGGCTGCAAGCAGCTGCCGGAATGCGCGCATCAGGCGCGCCACGTCGTCGAAGTGCAGGCCGGTGGTGGGCTCGTCGAACAGGAACAGGCTGCCCTTCTTGGCCACGCGGGCCGACGAGATCCCGCTGCGCGCCGCTTCGGCCAGATGACCGGCCAGCTTCAGGCGCTGCGCTTCGCCGCCCGACAAGGTTGGCACGGGCTGGCCCAGCCGCACATATTCCAGGCCCACGTCGGCAAGCGGCGCGAGGCCAGTCTGCACGTCGCGCAGGCCCTTGAAGAACTCCAGCGCTTCGCTGACCGTCATGTCCAGCACTTCGTCGATGGACGCGCTCTTGCCCAGGTGCTCCACGCGTACCTGCAGGACTTCCGGGCGGAACCGCTTGCCGTCGCAATCGGGGCAACGCAGGTAGACGTCGGACAGGAACTGCATCTCCACGTGCTCGAAGCCGGTGCCGCCACAGGTCGGGCAGCGCCCCTCGCCGCTGTTGAAGCTGAACATCCCCGCGGTGTATGCACGCTCCTTGGATAGGGGCGCCTGGGCAAACAGTTTGCGGATGGCGTCGAACGCCCCGACATAGCTGGCGGGATTGGACCGGGCCGTCTTGCCGATGGGCGCCTGGTCCACCATGACGACGTCGGCGATCTGTTCGGCGCCCAGCAGGCGCGCGTGCGCGCCCGGGGCTTCGGAAGGTTTGCCCTTCAATTTGAGCAACGCCGGGTACAGCACGTCCTGCACCAGCGTCGATTTGCCCGAGCCCGATACGCCGGTGACGCAAACCAGGCGTCCCAGCGGGATTTCCACCGACACATTCTTCAGATTGTGCGCATTCACGCCTTCCAGCAGCAGGCGCGGCGTATTGGCCGCCACCGGCATGGGGCGCGGTGCTTCCACGCGCACGCGGCCGCCCAGATAGTCGCCGGTCAGGGTGGGCGCCTTGCGCAATTGCGCCGGCGTGCCGTCGAAGACGATGCGGCCGCCGCGTTCGCCAGGCCCCGGCCCGATGTCCAGGACGCGGTCAGCCGCCACCATGACCTGGGGGTCGTGCTCAACGACCACAAGGGTATTGCCCGCATCGCGCAACCGGTGCATGACTTCGACCACGCGATGCATGTCGCGCGGATGCAGGCCGATGGACGGCTCGTCCAGCACGAACAGCGTGTTGACCAGCGAGGTCCCCAGCGCCGTCGTCAGGTTGATCCGCTGCACTTCGCCGCCGGACAGCGTGCGGCTCTGCCGATCGAGGGTAAGGTATCCCAGGCCCACGTCGCACAGGAACTTGAGCCTGGCGCGCACTTCGGTCAGCAGCAGATCCGTGGCGGCATCCAGCACGCCGGCGAAGGTGATACGGTCGAAGAACACGCGCACCCGCTCGATCGGGAGCAGCATCAGGTCATGGATGGACAGCCCGTCGAGCAGGTTCAGCAGATCGTCCGACCAGTTCGCATGGACGGGCTTGAAGCGCGCGTAGCGGCCGTCGTGCGGGGGCAGCACGGCATCGGCTTCGTCCTTGCTGCCGACGCGCCACAGCAGCGCGTCCGGCTTCAGGCGCGATCCGCGGCACGCCGGGCAGGGCGTGTAGCTGCGGTACTTCGACAGCAGCACGCGCACGTGCATCTTGTACGCCTTGGTCTCCAGCCATGCGAAGAAACGCTGGACGCCGTACCACTGGGTCTTCCATGCCTGGCTGCCGCCCTTGAAATCGGGGTCGCCGTGCAGCACCCAGTCGCGTTGCGCGGGCGTCAGGCTCTTCCAAGGCACCGACAGCGGCACGCCGGCCTTGGGCGCGTATTTCACCAGGTCGTCCTGGCATTCCTTGTAGCTGGCGGTCTGCCAGGGTTTGATGGCGCCTTCCAGCAGCGTTTTGTTTTCGTCCGGCACCACCAGCCCGAAGTCGATGCCGATGACGCGGCCGAAGCCGCGGCAGGTCTCGCACGCGCCCAATGGCGAATTGAAGGAGAACGAGCTGGGCAACGGGTCGGTGTACTCGATGTCGCAGTCCGCACAGTGCAGGCGGTCGCTGAATTTCCAGACGCGCTCGTCGCGGCCCTCGTCGTCGAGCACGTGCACCGACAAATGTCCGGCGCCCATGCGCAGCGCGGTGTCCAGCGCTTCCATGGCGCGATCCCGCTCCACCGAGGAAAAACGGAAGCGGTCCTGCACGACGTGCAGCACGCGTTGCGCGGCAGTCTCCGGCGCCGTGCCGGATTTGGCGGATTTTCCGCCGCGCTTGGCCTTCAGCGGTTCGGGGGCGGCGCCGCCGTCGGCCTGCGTCAGCGCGTCTTCCTGCGCATGCACGCGGGTATAGCCCTGTTGCTCCAGAAAGCCGCGCACCTCGTCCTCGGTGAAATTCGCGGGGACCTTGATGGGGAAGGTCACCACCAGGCGGCGGTCGCCAGCCTGCTCGCTGCGCTCGGCCAGCGCGCGATAGATCGAGTCGGCGGTATCGCGGCGCACCGGCAGGCCGCAGCCGCGGCAATACAGGCGCGCGCCGCGTGCGAACAGCAGTTTCAAATGGTCGTTCAGCTCCGTCATGGTGCCGACCGTGCTGCGCGAACTGCGCACCGGATTGGTCTGGTCGATCGCGATGGCCGGCAGAATGCCTTCGATGCGGTCGACCTGAGGCTTGTCCATGCGGTCGAGAAACTGCCGCGCGTAGGGGGAAAACGTTTCGACGTAGCGGCGTTGCCCTTCGGCGTACAGCGTATCGAAGGCCAGCGAGCTTTTGCCCGAGCCCGACACGCCGGTGATGACGACCAGTTCGCCAGTCGCGAACGATACGTCAAGGTTCTTGAGGTTGTTCTGGCGGGCGCCAACAATGCGGATTTCGGATGTCATGGCGTAATCGTAGCGTGGGCCGCAATGGGGGCCGGGGTAGCCGCGTCGGGCATAGGGGCAAGGGGAGGCGCATGCGATAATCTGCCTACATTGTGGGAAGTTGCCCACAATGTGGACTAGCCGCCGGCGCGCGGGGGCGCTTCCATGCGCTTCGCGCCGGCGCTACACGGTATTCGAACATCCAGGCCGCCGGCGGCGCGTTTTTCCGAGAGGACGCATGAGTACGAACGATTCCACCCAAGACCCACGCGCCGCCAAGCGCCAGGCGCTGCTGGCCGCTCGCGTCGTGCCGGTGCTGCGTTATGGCGATGCCGCCACCGCCGCCTACGCCGCCGAAGTGGCGATCGCCGCGGGCTGCACGACCCTGGAGCTGACCTGGACCATCCCTGGCGTGATCGACCTGGTGAAGGCGCTGCGCGACAAGCATGGCGACGGCCTGCTGCTCGGGCTGGGGACCGTGCTCGGTGAAGACCAGGCGCGCGAGGCGCTGGTCGCCGGCGTCGATTTCCTGGTTTCCCCCGGGCTGGTCCCCGAAATGGCGGCGTTGGCGCACGCGGCCTCGGCGCTGTGCCTGACCGGCGCCTTCACGCCTTCCGAAGTGATCCAGGCGCGCCGGGCCGGCGCCGATATGGTCAAGATTTTCCCCGCGGAAACGGGCGGTCCCAGCCATCTGGCCGCCCTCAAGTCGGTCTTCCCCGACACGCTGTTCTGCCCTACCGGCGGCGTGACGGAGAAGAACATGGGCGATTATTTCCGGGCCGGCGCCTCGCTGGTGGGTATCGGCAGCAACCTCTATGACAAGGCCGCTTTCGCCGCGCGCGACACCGCGGCGCTGGTCGCGCAGATCGCCCGGACCCGCGAGGCCGCCCATGCGTGATTTCGACATCGTCGGCCTGGGCGAACCGCTGTTGGAGTTCAACCAGACCCGGCCGGGCCAGCCGGAGTTCCTGCAGGGGTTCGGGGGCGATACCTCCAACGCCATCATCGCGGCCGCGCGGCAGGGTGCGCGCTGCGCCTATCTGACGCGCGTGGGGGCCGATGCCTTCGGCGAGCAACTGATGCAGCTCTGGCGCGCGGAAAACGTCGATACGGCTGGCGTGGTGGTCGATGCGCAGGCGCATACGGGCCTGTACTTCGTCCAGCATGGGGCCGACGGTCACGTCTTCAGCTATATGCGGCGCGGCTCCGCGGCCAGCCGCATGCAGCCCGAGGACCTGTCGCATGGCGTGATCGAGCGGGCAACCTTCCTGCACGTCTCGGGCATCAGCCTGGCGATCAGCGCGAGCGCCTGCGATACCGTCTTCGCGGCCATGCAGCGGGCGCGTGCCGCCGGTACGCAGGTCTGCCTGGATTCCAACCTGCGGCTGCGCCTGTGGCCTGTCGACCGGGCGCGCGCGACGCTGCGCGAAGCCATGCGGCTGGCGGACATTTTCCTGCCCAGCATGGACGATATGCGCCACCTGACGGGGCACACGGATCCCGACGGCACGCTGGAATGGATACGGGCATCGGGCGCCGCCGGCGTGATCGTTCTGAAGCTCGGAAAGGAAGGCGCCATCCTGGATGACGGGACGGCGCGCCTTCGCGTTGCCGGTTTGACGGTCAACGCGGTGGATGCGACCGGCGCGGGCGACTGCTTCGCCGGGAACCTGCTGGCGCGGCGCGCCCGCGGCGACGACTGGCCCGCCGCCGTGCGCTACGCCAACGCCGCGGCCGCGCTTTCCACCCAGGGGTTCGGCGCCGTCCAGCCGCTGCCCACGGCAAGCCAGGTGGAAGCGTTCCTGCGGGCGCGTTGACCGCGTACTGTTGCGGCAAACACGGGTGGAGCCAGTCAGCATCCCGGGGTGATACAATGCCGGGTTTTTCTGATTTTGGGGTGTTGATCCGCATCAACCGCCCGCAACCCTGGAGACTTCGTCATGGCTGAACGCAAACGCGTGCGTCGCAATACCCTGGAACGCCGTTGCCTGGGCAAGGCTTTCAAGCGTCTGTTCGTGAACTCGCCCAAGGGCGTGTTCAAGATGCTGGAAAAGATCAAGCGCGCTTGATCCTTGTCCAGGCTTGGTTCGGGCGTCACGCCTGGATCGAGCGGGGCATCGCCCCGGCCGCCGCTTCCGAGTGCTGTTGACCCGCCGCGGCAGCAATCAAACGCCGGCAATCGTCGCATTCGACGATTGCCGGCGTTTTTCATGCGCGCGATCCAGGCTCGGTCGTATTCCCGTCGTTCGCTCGGCCATGGCCGTCGCCGGCGGCTGGGCCGGCCTTTTCCCCGTTGGCCGGCGCCAGCTTGGGCACGATGAAATCCATGAACGCGCGTGTCTTGGCCGGCAGAATGCGGGACGGAAAGATGGCGTACACGGGCAGCGGCGCGGCCGTCCATTCCGGCAGCACGCGGGAAAGGGCGTATTCGCTCGCGATGCGGCCATGCGTGGCCGCGTAGACCGGCAGGGGCGCGATGCCCAGCCCCATGCTGGCGAAATCGCTGAGCAGACCCATATTGTTTGCGGTGATGCGGCCGTGCACGGTCACGCGCTCTTCCTGTCCGTCGCGGCATAGCAACCACGTGGACCCGGCTTCGTTTGAGAAGCTGCGCAGGCACTCATGCCGCGCAAGGTCGGCGGGCGTTTGGGGCCACCCATGCTTTTCCAGATACGCCCGCGACGCATACAGATGCCGCGTCAAGGCGATCAGTTCGCGTACCTCCATGCCTTCGGCAGCCGCCGGTTCCCCCATGCGCAGCATGACGTCGAAGGGCGCCGCATGCGGGTCCGCGGCGCGCAGGCTCAGGTCCAGCTCCAGCTCGATTTCCGGATATTCGTCGGTAAAGGCCTGCAGGGTTTCAGGCAAGAGCAGTATGGCCAGGCTGTTGGGCAGGCTGACGGTCAGTTTGCCTTCGGGGCGCGAGGACAGGGAAAAAAGCTGTTCGTGCGCAAAGCGGGCTTCGTCCACCAGTCCCTGGCAGCGCTCGAAGTACTGCGCGCCCGCCTCCGTCAGGTCCAGGCGACGGGTATTCCGATTGAGCAGGCGCATGCCGATCGCGCGTTCCAGCTCGCTGATGCGGCGGGACAGCGTGGACGTGGGCATGTTCAAGGCGCGGGCGGCCAGGCTGAAGCTCTTGCGGCGGGCAACCTCGACGAACAGCGCGATGTCGTTCAGTTGGATCGTGGCGGCGTCCATGCGCGCTCCGGGAAAGTCCGCGCGATTTTAGCGTCCATGGGGCTGCCGCCCCGGAAAATCCTTCGCGTCCCGCATCCGGACAGCGCGCCACGCCGGAGCTGGCGCGCCCGCTTACGGCAAATGCCGTTCAACGCACCATGCCGCCAACGCGCAATGCGGTCAATCCGCCATGCCCAGATACGCTTCAAGCACGGCGGGATGTTGCTGGATTTCGGCGGGCGCGCCTTCCGCGATCTTTTCGCCGAAGTCCATCACGATCACATGGTCGGCGACGTCCATCACCAGCTCCATATCGTGTTCCACCAGCAGGATCGCCATGCCGCCCGCGCGCAGCTTGCGCAGCAGCGCCGCGAGTTCGCGCTTTTCATGATGGCGCAGTCCCGCCGCCGGTTCGTCCAGCAGCAGCAGGCACGGATCCGAGGCCAGTGCGCGCGCGACTTCGACGATGCGCTGGCGTCCGAGCGGCAGCGTGCCGGCGGGCTCGTGCATCACGGCGCCCAATCCCACCCGTTCCAGTTCGCGAGCGGCTTCGGCCAGCAGCCGGGCCTCCTCGCGGCGGTCGGCGTGCCACGCCGACGCCCACACGCCATGAGCGCCGCGCAGATGCGCGCCCAGCGCCACGTTGTCCAGGACGCTCATCGCGGACAGCAGACGGACGTGCTGGAAGGTGCGGCTCATGCCCAGTGCGGCGATATGCCGCGCGCCCTTGCCCGCGATCGGCTCTCCAAGGAATAGCACCGACCCGGACGTGGGCGTATCGACGCCCGACAGCAGGTTGAATAGCGTGCTCTTGCCCGCGCCGTTGGGGCCGATCACGGCAACGATCTGGCCGGCCTCGACCGATAGAGCGATATCGCGGTTGGCCACCAGCCCCCCGAAACGTCGCGTCAGCCCGCAAGCCTCCAGAACGACGTCGCCGCGCGGCGGCAGAGGCCGGCGCGGCAAGGGTTCGGCCGACATATTGATGCGGCGCGGTGCGGGCGCCGGCGCATGGCGCGCGATCGCGGGCCAGATCCCGCCGCGTGCGCGATGCAGCAGCAGCACCATGCCGAATCCGAAAACGATGATTTCGAAGTTGCCGTTCTGTCCGAGCAAGCGGGGCTGGAAGTCCTGCAGCCACTGCTTGACCACCGTGAAAACGCCGGCGCCCACGAGCGCGCCCCAGATATGTCCGGCGCCGCCGATCACGGTCATGAACAGGTATTCGATACCCATCTGCAGCCCGAAAGGCGTGGGGTTCACGAAACGCTGCCAGTGCGCATACAGCCATCCCGAAGTGCTGGCCTGCAAGGCCGCCAGCACGAACAGGGTCATGCGCAGGCCAGTCGTGTTCACGCCCATCGCCTCGGCCACGAGGCGGCCGCCGCGCAAGGCGCGCATCGCGCGGCCTTGCCGTGAATCGAGCAGATTGCGCGTGTTCCAGAGCGCCAGCAGCAACAACAGCCAGATCAGGTAGTACATGCCGCGCGGTCCCAGTGCCGCGCCGGCGATGCGGATGGGCGGGATATCGCCGATGCCGCTGTAGCCGCCCAGCGCTTTCATCGCGCCGAAGGCGAAATAAAGGCTAAGTCCCCAGGCGATGGTGCCCAGCGGCAGAAAATGGCCCGAAAGCCGCAGCGTAATGGCGCCCAGTACGCCTGCCAGCATGCACGTCAACGCCAGGCCCGCCAGCAGCGCCAGCCACGGGGAACCGCCGAGCCAGCCCAGCCAGCCTGGCAGTGCGTCGGCGCGCGCACCCAGCAGCGCCGCGGTATACGCGCCCACGCCGACGAACGCCGCCTGCCCGAAGCTCGTCAGGCCCGCGATTCCCGTCAGGAGCACCAGCCCCAGCGCCACGAGCGCGGACAGCCCGACCGTCTGCAGCAGCGACAAATAGAACGGCGGCAGGAGCCAGGGCGCGCACAGCCAGGCGGCCAGGACCAGGGCCAGCAGGCGGCCGCGTGTCATTCTTCATCCTCCTCGATGCCGGCGTGCCGCAGCGACCGCCACAGCAGGAAGGGAATGATCAGCGTGAAAACGACGATTTCCTTGTACGCGCTGGCCCAGAACGCCGAGAAGGACTCGACCAGACCCACCATCAACGCACCGGCGACCGCCAGCGGATAACTCGCGAGTCCGCCGATGATGGCAGCGACGAAGCCCTTGAGGCTGATCAGGAAACCCGAGTCGTAGTACAGCGTCGTGGCCGGTCCGATCAAAATGCCGGAGCAGGCGCCCAGCGTGGCGGCCAACAGGAAAACCGTGCGTCCCGCGAAAGCCGGCGAAATGCCGACCAGCCGTGCGCCGGCGCGGTTGTCGGCCGCGGCGCGCAGCGCCTTGCCATAAACGGTGCGGCCGAAGAACCGGTACAGGCAGAGCATCCACAGCAGCGACACCGCCGCGATCCACAGCACCTGGCTGGCCACGCTGGCGGGTCCGAGCGCAAAACGCGCGTCGCTGAACGGCAGGGTGCGCGCGCCTTCCGGCCCGAAAACGAGCAGCGCAAGACCGACCAGCGCCAGGTGCACGGCGATCGACACGATGAGCAGGGTCAGCGTGGACGCATCGGCGATGGGCTGATAGAAAAGCCGGTACAGCTGGGGTCCCATGGGTGCGACGATGGCCAAAGTCAGCGCGGCCTGCGCCCATATGGGCAGTGAAGCCAGCGGCAGGGCGTGCAGCAGCGCCGCCAGCGCGAAAGGGTAGGCCAGCCTGGCGATCCGATGCCGCCGCGCGGGCTCCACGCCGCCCGCTGCGCCGCCACGGCCGGACAGGATGTCGCAGACCGTTTCCGCCACGGTGAACGCCGCCAGCAGCCAGACCAGCGCCGGCATTTGGCCGGCCTGCATGGCGCCCATGCAAAGGGCGCCGAAGACCACGAACTCGCCTTGCGGAATCAGCAGGATGCGGGTGACCGAAAACACCAGCAGGATGCACAGCGCGAGCAGCGCATAGACCGCGCCATTGGCGATGCCGTCCTGGCCCAGGATCAATGCGACCTGGGCATTCATGCGGCGGCCTCCCGGGCGTTGCGTCGGCGGCGGTGCATCACGGACGCGCGGTCTTGAGCAGCGTCCATTTGCCGTCCTTGACCGTGATCAGCTCGCGTCCCCGCTCGTCGAACCCGCTGTGATCCTGCGGCGTCATGTTGTAAACGCCTTGCGTGCCGACCAGTTCGCGCGTGCCTTCCAGCGCATCGCGCAGCGCCGCGCGGAAGGCTGGCGTACCGGGCTTGCCCGACTTCTCCGCCACGGGGACCGCGCGTTCCAGCAGCAGGCCGGCGTCGTACACGTTCGCGCCGAAGGTGGCCGGCGCCGACCCGTAGCGCTGGCGGTAGGCGTCGATGTAGCGCGCGGCGACCGGCTTGGACGGATTGCTGTCGGGGATCTCGTCGAGCACCAGCATCAGGCTCGCGGCCAGAATCGTGCCTTCGACTTTCTTGCCGCCCAGCTTGAGGAAATCGGGCAGGGCCGCGCCATGGGTCTGGTAGAAGCGGCCGGTGTAGCCCAGGTCGGCCAGCGTCGTCTCGGGAAGCACGCTGGCGCCGCCTGGCGCGGCGACGAGCACGGCGTCCGGGCGCGCCCCCAGCAGCCGCAACGCCTGGCCGGTGACAGAGCTGTCCGTGCGGACATAGCGTTCGTCCGCCACGATCGCGATATGGCGCTCGGCCGCCAGCGCGGAAAAGACCTTGTGCCAGTTTTCTCCATACGGGTCGTTCAGGCCGATGAACCCCACCGTCTTGATGCCGCTGCGGGCCATGTGGTCGGCCAGCGCCCGCGCGATGATGTCGTCGTTCTGCGTCGTTTTGAACACCCATTTCTTTTGCGGGTCCATGGGCAGCACGGCGGCCGCCGTGCCCACCGGCGCCAGCAGCGGCACGCCCGCTTCCGCGACGAACGGCAGGATGGCCAGGGTGTTTGGCGATCCGGGCGGCCCGATGATGGCGTCGACCTGCGCTTCGCCGATCAGCTTGCGAACCGCCGTCACCGTTTGGCTCGTGTCGCTGCCGTCATCCAGCACCACGTATTCAACCGAAATGTCGCCGATACGCGCCGGCAGCAGCGGCACGGTGTTTTTCTGCGGGATGCCCACCAGGGCGGTGGGACCGGTGGACGATGTGATAACGCCAACCTTCATCTGCGCGAAAGCGGGCACGGCGAGGCAGGCGGCCAGCAGCAACGACGCTGCGCGGGCAAGTTTCAACGGCATGAGGGCTCCAACGGAACATGGGCGCCGGCGACCGCCCGGGCCCTGAAAAACGGCGCTATTGAACCATGGCTGCGTGGCTCGTGGGCGGATGCGGGAGACCCCGCGACCGAAGGCGATGCGTGCCGGCCGCCTTTGCGCCCGCCAACGATGACGCCCTGCTAGTGGCGGTGTGGCGTATCGTCGGGCCGGACGCCGAAGGCCGCATCGTCTTCGTCGTCGTCATCCTCGTCGTCGTCATCGTCATCGTCCGCGCCGAGGATGGCAAGGTCTTCATCGGAAAGCGCGAAGGGCAGGACGTCGGCAAGGCTGTCCGACCACGCCGATTCTTCGCCGTCCTGGTCCAGTTTCACGAAGCGCTCGCCTTCGGCCAGCGTGATCTGTATGGCCCAGAGATACAGGCAGTCGTAGGCTTCTTCGTCGGTGCCCGTCAAGCCGCCGCGGCTGCCGAGCAGTCGCGCATTCGGCCCGCCCATTTGCACGCGCAGGGCCTCGTGCTCGCCGCCTTCGGGCACGTCTTCTTCCAACGGGATGCCGAAGGTGACCCATTCCAGGCCGTCATCCGCCGTGCCGACTTCGGCCAGGACGGGTTTGCCCAGATAGGCGCTGAGCGCGTCCGCTGTCTTGGCCAGCATGTCAAGCTCTGCGGCTTGAAAGCGTGCGACGGACTCGGGGGGATTGGCTGAGGCGGACATAAGGGTTCCTGCTGCTGCTGGAGGCCATGTCCTCGGACGTGGCCTTGAAAGCTGTAAGAATATCGAAAGAGAGCGAAAAGGAGAATCGTTCATAGTGGCGTCCCTGCTTTTCGCACGACGGCAAGGCAATACAGAAATGCAACCACCGTGCCGGCCGCGCCGGCCTACAATCGCCGTTCGATCGACATCACCGCAATTTCCAATGGCTCAATACGTCTACACCATGAATCGCGTCGGCAAGATCGTGCCGCCCAAGCGGCAGATCCTGCGCGACATTTCGCTTTCCTTTTTCCCCGGCGCCAAGATCGGCGTGCTGGGCTTGAACGGCTCGGGCAAATCCACTCTGCTCAAGATCATGGCGGGCGTGGACAAGGACATCGAAGGCGAAGCGATCCCGATGCCCGGCCTGAATATCGGTTATCTGCCGCAGGAGCCCCAGCTGAATCCGGCGCACACCGTGCGCGAGGCCGTCGAGGAAGGTCTGGGCGCCGTCGTCGCGGCGCGCAAGCGCCTGGATGAGGTCTATGCCGCGTACGCGGAACCGGATGCCGATTTCGACAAGCTGGCAGCCGAGCAGGCGGAACTGGAAGCCATCATCGCCGCGGCGGCCACAACGGGCGCGGACGATATCGAACACCAGATGGAAATCGCCGCCGACGCGCTGCGCCTGCCGCCGTGGGACGCCAAGGTGGAACATCTGTCGGGCGGCGAAAAACGCCGCGTGGCGTTGTGCCGCCTGCTGTTGTCCAAGCCCGACATGCTGCTGCTGGACGAACCGACCAACCACCTGGATGCGGAAAGCGTGGAATGGCTGGAGCAGTTCCTGCAGAAATTCCCCGGCACCGTGGTGGGCGTGACACACGACCGCTACTTCCTGGACAACGCCGCGGAATGGATACTGGAACTGGACCGCGGGCACGGCATCCCATGGAAGGGCAACTACAGCTCTTGGCTCGAGCAGAAGGAGGCGCGGCTCAAGCAGGAAGAGGCGTCCGAATCCGCGCGCCAGAAGACCATCAAGAAAGAGCTGGAGTGGGTGCGGCAGAATCCGAAGGGCCGCCAGGCCAAGGCCAAGGCCCGTCTGGCGCGCTTCGAGGAACTGTCTTCCTACGAATATCAGAAGCGCAACGAGACCCAGGAAATCTTCATTCCCGTCGGCGAACGCCTGGGCAATGAGGTCATCGAGTTCGAGAACGTCAGCAAGGCCTACGGGGACCGGCTGCTCATCGACAACCTCAGCTTCAAGGTGCCGCCCGGCGCCATCGTCGGCATCATCGGCCCGAACGGCGCCGGTAAATCGACATTGTTCCGCATGATCGCGGGCCGGGAACAGCCGGACGCCGGCAAGGTCACCCTGGGCCAGACCGTGAAGCTGGCCTACGTCGACCAATCGCGCGATTCGCTCACCGACAACAAGACGGTATTTGACGCCATCGCGGACGGCGCGGACGTGCTGACCGTCGGCAAATTCGAAATGCCTTCGCGCGCCTATCTGGGGCGCTTCAACTTCAAGGGCGCAGACCAGAACAAGATCGTCGGCCAGTTGTCGGGCGGCGAACGCGGCCGCCTGCATCTGGCCAAGACGCTGATCGCCGGCGGCAACGTGCTGCTGCTGGACGAGCCGTCGAACGACCTGGACGTGGAAACGCTGCGTGCGCTGGAAGACGCCTTGCTGGAGTTCCCGGGGAGCGTGATGGTGATCAGCCACGACCGCTGGTTCCTCGACCGTATCGCCACGCACATCCTGGCTTTCGAGGGTGACTCGCAGGTGGTGTTCTTCGATGGAAACTACCAGGAATACGAAGCCGACAAGCGCCGCCGCCTGGGCGAGGAAGGGGCAAAACCGAAGCGGCTCCGCTATAAGCCGTTGAAGTAGCCCACCCCCGAAGCGCTGCGCGCTCCCCCTCAAGGGGGCGACGCCAGCGGACCGGCGAAGCCGGATCCGCGGCGTCCCTGGTCGTGGGGCACCTGTTTTCATGGGTGAGGTCGGGGGCGCTCACCGCCGAAGCGCTTCGCGCTTCTCCCTCGAGGGGGCGACGCTGGCGGACTGGCGGAGCCGGATCCGCGGCGTCTGCGGTCGGGGGCGCCTGTTGTGGGCGGCGTCGCGGATGGATAGCTTGGGGCTGGGCGAGGTTGGTATATCTGGACACAACTGTTGGGCAATGTTCACAGTGCTTGGGCCCGGCATTTGCGATGCTGAGCATGTCGTCCACGACGGCATCGCCGAAGGCGGGTTGCGAACGCAAGTAGGGTGCACCGCCGCGCCTTCGATGTCTGGAGGAATCAATCATGAAAATCAAATCCTTGTCCAAGTTTTGCGCGGTTTGCATGCTCGCCTTGTCGGCGGCAGGTTGTTCCACCTGGGACAGCATGAGCCATCGTCAGAAGGCCACGGTGACGGGCGCCGGTATTGGCGGCGTTGCGGGTGCCGTGATCACCAACGGCGGTGTGCTGGGAACGGTCGGCGGCGCCGCCATCGGCGGCGTCATCGGCAACCAGGTGGGCAGGTAAGCCGGGTTCGGCGCTGCAACGGCCCGCTGGGCGCGCAGTGCTGAACCGGACGTTTGGGGTAAAAAAACCCGCCTTGGCGCAGTGGACCGGCCCCGAAGTTGGACAAAGATCCAGCCTTCGACGGTTCGGTTCACAGCGAGGCGGGTTTTTTGTCGACGGACGCTACTGCGCGCAAGGTATCAAAAGTATTCCGGCCGCCGCATGACCGCGGCCATCCATCGTGGCCGGCGGCCCATGTGCGGCGGCCGGGGATAATCGGTTGCGCGAACGCGCAAGCCGTCAGGCTTGCGGCATCTCGATCTTGACCTCGAGGATTTCCAGCGTGTCCTGCCGCTCCAGGTTGACCTTGATGTCGTCCGGATTGATGTTCACGTACTTGGAAATGACGGCGATCAGTTCCTGCTGCAGTTGCGGCAGATAATCGGGCGAGTCGCCGCGCCCCGAGCGTTCATGCGCAAGGATGATCTGAAGGCGCTCCTTGGCCACGCTGGCGGAGGACTTCTTCTGACCGAGCAGGAAAGACAAAAGCGACATCGGTTACTTGCCTCCGAATATGCGTTTCAGGAAATTGGGCTTCGCATAGTCGGTGAAGCGCAGCGAACGCTCCTCGCCCAGATAGCGGGCCACCACATCCTTGTAGGCTTCCGAGACATCGCTGTCTTTCAGGTGAATTGCCGGCAGGCCCTGGTTCGACGCCTGCAGCACGGCTTCGGATTCGGGAATCACGCCGATCAGCTTGATGCGCAGGATGTCCTCGATATCCGTGAGGGAAAGCATTTCGCCTTCCGAAACGCGCTTGGGGTTGTAGCGGGTCAGGAGCAGATATTCCTTGACCGGTTCTTCGCCCTGGACCGCACGCTTGGATTTCGCCGCCAGGATCCCCAGGATGCGATCGGAGTCGCGCACCGACGAGACTTCCGGGTTGGTGACCACCAGCGCGTCATCGGCGTAATAAGCCGCCATCAGCGCGCCCGTTTCGATACCCGCCGGCGAATCGCAGACGATGTACTCGAAGCCCATTTCCTTGAGTTCTTCCATGACCTTGCCCACGCCTTCCTGCGTCAGCGCATCTTTGTCGCGCGTCTGCGAGGCGGGAAGAACGAACAGGTTTTCCAGCTGTTTGTCCTTGATGAGCGCTTGCTTGAGCGAAGCTTCGCCCTGGATGACATTGACGAAGTCATATACCACGCGGCGTTCGCATCCCATGATCAAGTCCAGGTTGCGCAGGCCCACGTCGAAGTCGATTACAGCGGTTTTGTGCCCGCGCATCGCGAGGCCGGAAGAAAAACTGGCGCTGGTCGTCGTCTTGCCCACTCCGCCCTTGCCGGAAGTGACCACAACAATACGCGTCATGTCTGTAGAACCCTTTTGTTCTGAATAAATCGCAGTATCGTAAAGCAAAACGCCGCGCTTAGCGCTTCTTCAACGGCGTTGGCAACCGTTGGTCACGAAGTCGTGCGGGGTGGTCACCCCTTCAACGCTTCGATCCTCAATGTGTCGCCATCCAGGCGCACAAGCGCGGGCTGCCCGTGCAGCATGGCGTCCAGCTTGTCTTCCACCACCCGGTATACGCCGGCCACCGCCAGGAGTTCGGCATCCAGGTGCGTGGTGAAGATGCGGGCCGACGTGTCCCCGCGCGCACCCGCCATGGCCTTGCCGCGCAGCGGGCCGTAGACGTGGACGTTGCCGTCGGCGATGACTTCCGCGCCGGGGCTCACCATGCCGATGACGACCAGGTCGGTATGGCGGGCGTAGACGCGCTGCCCGGAACGCAGCGGCCGGCTGATGACGAGCGCCGACGACGACCTGGGATCGGCCGGGGTCGGGGCGGGCGCCGAGGTGGTTTCCCGCGCCTCGCGGTTTGGAAGGGGTTCGCGGGATGCCGCCGGCGCGCCGCTTTGCGATCGGGCGGTCGTGGGGGATGCGGAAGTCCCCGGAGTTTCGGTGGCCTGAGCCTGCCCGGCATCATCGGGGCCGGCGTTTTCGGCGCCGCCCTCAGGGGCGGGTGCGGTCGTGAGCCCCGCCGCCGGTTGCGTGGGCATTGGCGGCGGGGCGCCGCCAGCGTCCGCCGCGGGGGCCGGCCGCGCCACGGGCGTGGACAGTTCGACTGGCGTCAAACCCGCGGCGCGGGCCGCCGCCAGGTTTTCGCCATCGGCCGCGACGCCGATGGGCGGCAGGTTGTGCCCGCGCAGCGCTTCCAGCAGCGCAGCCCAGTCCACCACGCCTTCCACACGCGTGGCGTCGATGACGACGGGCTCGTTTTCGAAGAAGCTGCCCGCATCGGCCATCCGTTTGTTCAGGGCGGCGACGAGGCGCCCGGTATCGGCGCTATGGAGCACGACGCGTACGGCATAGAGCGTGGCGCTCTTGAAGTCCAGGGCGAGGGAATCGGTGTTCATCTTGACAGCAATGGGCCGGGGCGGCGCCCCGGTTGGGGGAACGTCGGGGATGATAACCGAGCGAGGGCGCCGGCGCGCCGGTGCCCTCCGTCCGTTCGGGCGGCGGCCGACCGCGGTGACGCGGCAGCGCCCCGGTTCGGGGCGGCCCGCGCCCGGCCATGCGGACGCGGACGCTTACGGAATCAGGCCCAGGAATGTCGTCGCCAGGCGGGCTTCCGGCAGGACGGTGTCGCGCATCGGGTAAGTGAACAGGAGCAGATGCACGGCGTTCAGTCCAAAATGCGCCAGCATGGCCGCGTACAAGCCGCCGCGGCGGTACGCCACTCCGTATCCGATGCCCGCGATCCCGGCCAAAACCATCCATTGCCAGCCGCCGCCGATATGGGCCGTCCCAAAGAGCGCTGCGGAGAGGCAAAGCGCCAGCCGGTCGCCGTGGCGGCGTCCGGCAAGCAGCCGTGACAAACCGCCCTGGACGTAGCCGCGAAACAGGGCCTCTTCGGCAAAGGTCACGAGCAACAGATTATTCAGCAGCCATAGCGCAACCCAGGCGCCGTTGCCCATGGGCCACTTCGGCGCCCATGCAACCATCCCGAAGGCCGTGGCGACGGCCAGGCAAACGGCGCTCGTTCCGATCCAGGCGGCGGCGCCCCATGCCAGAACGGTGGAAGCGGATCGCGGCGGATGTATCCAGGGCAAGACGAGCACCAGCCAGAATCCGACCAGGGGTTTATCCAGGTTCAAATACCACGCGTAGGGGACGGCATCGGACGTCAAGCGGCCACCCGGCATCGGAGCGTTATGGAATCCGGGCGCCAAATGCAGGCATAGCGCAATCGCCAGCGCAACGAAGATTGCATGACCGGCAAATTTCGCCAGGACGCCACGGCGGGACACGGCACACGCCGCCAGGATCAAAAGGAGCAGCGTCGCGGCGGCCGGTAGCGTCAACGTGCCATAAGTTTCTGGTCCGGTCCCGGGCGCGCGCGCGCCGCCGATCGCCGCCACGGCCATGGCCGTGGCCAGCAAACCCATGCCGAGGCGGCGGGTCAGGGGCGACAGGGTTGCGGGTACAGCCAGGAGCAAGCTTAGCCATACCCACGGATCGCCGGGCATCCACGCCATATATTTCTCCTGTGGGGCGGGCGCTGCGTGCGGACGCAGGCCCAAAGCCTGGGGACGGCGATCTCAGTGCCAACACGCCCCGGCTCGCTGCAGGAAGCACCGGTTTCGCATCGGCGCTCTGTGCGCCGGCGGCATTATCGTCCACGGCAAATTCGGCGTTGCGCCATGGGGCCACGGGCACACCCCTTGCACGACGCTTTGTCTGTTTCAGCGAGAAGGAGCCATCTCATGTCGAATCGCGATACGCCGCAGCGTCCCGCCGGATTGAGCGGTCAGGAAGAGGAAGATCTGCGCGCGCTGGAAAAGGGCTATGACCCGGAGGGCGGCGCACTGCCTGACGGAAATCTTCACGACGATCCCAATCGCAAGCCCGGCGACGATGCCGTGCCGGTGGCGTCCGCAGCCGCATCGGCGAGGCGCCGTCCCGATACGGGGGTTCTGGCTCCCGATCAGCCCAAGCCGGTGGATGATGCCGAGAAACGCGGCTTGCTGCCTTCGAGTCACGTGGCCACGCCGCCGGTGGACCGGCCCGACGATACGGCACAAGGGCCCGTGGACCTGGACCCCGATCCGGCGCGCCGGCGGCCCTGATATCGGCACATGGGCCGGCTCGGGTATCGGCCGGTCCATTGCTTCCCGGGGCCGCATCACGGCGCCGCATCGGCGGCGCCTGCCTGGCGCTCGCCGCCCCTTGCAGATCACCCCTGCGTCCAGGAGTCCTTCAACGTCACCACTCGGTTCAGAATCGGCGTGTCGGGCGTCGAGGTGACGCTGTCCAACGTGAAATAGCCCAGCCGCTCGAACTGCCAGGTCACGCCCGTCTTCAGCTCGATATTCGGTTCCAGCCACGCCTGCACGGTGCGGCGCGAATCGGGATTGAGCGCAGCGATGAAGTCCTTGTCGCCGGCGTCCGGATGCGGGTCGGCGAACAGGCGGTCGTACAGGTGTATTGTGGCGCCGACGGCGTGCGCCGCGCTGACCCAGGTGATGTTGCCCTTGACCTTCACGCTGTCCGCACCGGGCGTGCCGCTTTTGGTTTCGGGCAGGTATTCGGCGTGGACTTCCACGACGTTGCCCTGTTCGTCCTTGACGCAGCCCGTGCAGCGAACGACATAGCCGTATTTCAGGCGCACCAGGTTGCCGGGGAAAAGCCTGAAATACTTCTTGGGAGGATCTTCGCGGAAGTCGTCCTGCTCGATCCACAGTGTGCGGGAGAAGGGAAATTCGCGCTGGCCCTGGGCGGGGTCGTGCGGGTTGCGCGGCGCGCTGCACATTTCCACCCGGTCTTCCGGATAGTTCGTGATGACCAGCTTCAGGGGCTGCAGAACCGCCACCGAACGTGGCGCAACGGGGTCCAGTTCGTCGCGCACGGCCGCCTCCAGCAGGCTGTAATCGATGCGCGAATCCGATTTCGACACCCCGGTGCGGTCGCAGAACAGGCGGATGGCCGAAGGCGGATAGCCGCGGCGCCGCATGCCGAAAAGGGTGGGCATGCGCGGATCGTCCCAGCCGTCCACATGGCCGTCACGCACCAGTTGCAGCAGCTTGCGCTTGCTGGTGACCACATAGGTCAGATTCAGCCGCGCGAATTCATATTGATGGGGCAGCGGCTGCGCCAGCATGCCGAGTTCCGCCAGCCGGGCCAGCGTCCAATCGTAGAAGGGGCGCTGGTCCTCGAACTCGAGCGTGCAGATGCTGTGCGTGATGCCTTCCAGGGCGTCCTCGATGGGATGCGCCCAGCTGTACATGGGATAGATGCACCATTTGTCGCCGGTGCGATGATGCGTGGCATGCCGCACGCGGTAGATCACCGGATCGCGCAGATTGATGTTGGGCGAGGCCATGTCGATGCGGGCGCGCAACACCATGCTGCCGTCCGGATGCTTGCCGTCGCGCATTTCAGCCAGCAGATCCAGCGACTCCTGCGCCGGACGGTCTCGCCAGGGGGAATTCCTGCCTGGCTCCGTCAGCGTGCCGCGGTTGGCGCGGATCTCTTCGGGTGATTGCTGGTCGACGTAAGCATAGCCCGCGCGGATCAGCGCCTGTGCGAAGGCGTACATCGTGTCGAAATAATCGCTCGCGAAGTACAGCTGTTCGCGTCCGTCGGGGGCGGTCCAGTCGAAGCCCAGCCAGCGCACCGCCTCGATGATGGCATCGACGTATTCCTGGTCTTCCTTTTCGGGATTGGTGTCGTCGAACCGCAGATGGCAGGTGCCCCCGTAGTCCCGGGCCAGGCCAAAGTTCAGGCAAATGCTTTTCGCGTGGCCGATGTGGAGATAGCCGTTCGGCTCGGGCGGAAAGCGCAGACGGATGCGCGCCGGATCCAGCCCGCCCTGCGCCTGCACCGCCGCGGGGCCCGGAACGCCGGCCCAGTGCTTGTGCTTGAAGCGCTCGGCCTTGAGGTCGGCTTCGATGATGTGCCGCAGGAAGTTGGGGGCGGCGGTAGGCGGGGAGGCGGTGGTCATGCTGGGGGTCTGCGAAGACAGCGGCAAAGGGACAATTTTGCCACGCCGAGCCCTTTCGCGTGCGCGCTGGCGCCGTCGGTCCGGCGGCAGCCCGTGGCGCGGCCCGGCTGGCGCGGGTTGCGGCCGCGATGTAACTTCTGCCTCCAGGGCAGGGGCGCGGCACGCGATCTGCGTCTAAACTAGCGCCCACCATGAGCATCCCCCCTTTATTCCTGGGACGATTGCAGTTCACGGCCTGCCTGGCTTTCCTGGCGCTTTTCATGGCGCTCGCGCTGGCGCTGTCGTGGCTGCTGCTGTACTTCAAGCTGCGCGCGCGCTTCACGGGCAATGCCGGTTGGACCGCGGCCTACCGGTTCTGGGTGCGAATTTTCGCGTTGGCCTTCGTGCTGGCCCTGGCCTCGGCCGTGCCAGTGCTGTTGCAGATCGGCACCATATGGTCCGGCCTGATGGACAAGATCGGCAACGTGGCCGGGCCTTTGCTGGGCTTTGCGATCCTTTCCGTGTTTGCGCTCAAGTCCTGCTTTCTTGGCGTCATGCTGTTCGGCCAGCGGCGGGTGTCGGAAGGCGTGCATACGCTTGCCGTTTTCATGGTCGCCCTGGGCCATCTGGCGACGGCATTCTGGGTGCTGGCGCTGGTCTCCTGGATGCAGACGCCGGACGGGGCGGTGGCGGTGGACGGCCGCTTCCAGGTCTACGATTGGGCCAAGGTCGTCTTCAATCCCTCGCTGGGGTGGAATATCGGGTTGATGGCCCTGGGAGCCATGTTGGCGGCGGCTTTCCTGGTCATGGGGGTCACGGCATGGCAGGCGCTGCGGCGCCCGCTGGACGATGGCGAACGCCTGAGTTTCCGCGCCGCCCTTGGTTTGGCCTGCGTGACGGTTCTGCTGTTCGGCCCCGTGGGCGTCGGCGCCGGCAAAAACATCGCGCACTATCAACCGGCCAAGGCGGCCGCCGCGGCGGCGTATTGGCATGAAGGCGATCCGCCCGACCTCGTTCTGGCGGCATGGCCCGACCAGGAAGCGGCGGTGAACCGCGGCGCCTGGGTCTGGCACGGCGCCGCGGCGCCCTGGCTCGGACGCAACGTCAACGGCCATTTCCTTGCCCTGGAAAACTACGCGAACATGCAGCCGCCGGTCGCGCTTACGTTCTGGTCATTGCGGCTGGCGATCCTGCTGGTGTTGGTCATGGGCCTGCTGGCGTGGGCCACACTGTTCAAGCTGCGCGGGCGCGGCTTCGATCCGGCCGCGTTGCCTCAACGCTGGCTGCGGGTGCTGTCATCGACGACGTTTGCGGGCGCGTTGCTGGTGATTGCCGGCTGGATCTTCACCATCGTCGGCCTGCAGCCGTACGCGGTGAACGGGGCGGTGACCCAGGCGGAGATCCTGGGGCCGGCGTCGCCGCGTTCCCTGCTTTACGGCACGGTCGGCTATGCCGTCCTCTACGGGGCGCTGTTGGCCGCATTCGTGCGCATGCTGTTTCATGCCGCTCGCTACGGCGTGGTGCCGGTGCGCAAAACGGCGGGGGCCGCAGCATGATCGACGCGCTGGCCGCTTCGCTGGGATTGGCCCCGGGCGATCCCTCTTTCTGGATGCCGCTCCTGTTCATGGGGATGCTGTTCGCCCTGATCGTTGCCGGCACGGTCCTGGATGGATTCGATCTGGGCGTCGGCATACTGTTGCAGCTGGCGCCCTCGGACGATCGCGGCCGCATGATGGCCCTGCTCAGTCCGTGGCGCGACGCCAACGAGTTCTGGCTGTTGCTGGGTGTCGGGCTGTTCGCCGCGGCATTTCCGTTCGCCTGGGGCGTGGTGCTGGGCCAGCTCTATGCGCCTTTGACGCTGATGCTTCTGGGCGTCGTGCTGCGTAGCGTGTCCTTCGAGTTCCGGCTGCGAGCCCGCACCGAGGCCAAGCCGCGCTGGGTTCTCGGTTTTTGGATGGGCTCGCTCATGACGGCGTTCGGCCAGGGCATGGCGCTGGGCCGGATCGCGACCGGCTACCAGAATACAGCCGGCTATCACGGGTTTTCGCTTTTCGTGGGCCTGTGCGCGGTGGCGGCCTATGTGCTTTTGGGCGCGACCTGGCTGACGATGCGGGTGGATGGCGATCTGCAGCGCCGCGCGGTGCAGTGGGCGCGGCATGCCATCCGCTGGACGGCCGCCGGCATGGTGGCCATTGCGGTGACGCTGGGTCTGGCCAACGCCGGCATCTTCTACAAGTGGAGCAACCTGTCCCATCTGGGCCTGGCGGTGGGCGTGTGGGTTGCGATGCTGCTTGGGTTCGTCCTGACCGAGATGGTGCTGGCGCGGCTGCCGCGCCAGGCCGAGCGATTCAGCTGGGTGCCGTTCGTCACTTGCGTGGGCCTGTTCCTGCTGATGTTGTGCGGGCTGGCCTACAGCCTGTTTCCCTACCTGGTCCTGGACGATATGACCTTGTGGGACGGCGCCGCGTCGCTCGGTTCCATGCGCCTGGTCCTGTCCGGGGCGGTGGTCGCGGTGCCGCTGATCGTCGTGTTCAATATCCTTGCGTATCGCTCGGTATTCGGGAAGGCGAAAGGATCACTTCAGTAATTTTTGGGTTTCGCTGGACCGGCGTTCCAGATATTCGTCCAAGCGCTGGACCGCTTGAAAGCGGGGAGGTTCCGGAAGCTCGCGAAGGGACGACAGCGAGTGAGTTCGATTTGCAATCTGCATGACGAGGCTTGTTTGGGTAGCAATGTGCGTGAGCCGGTGCATGAGCCGCATCCGGGGTATGTAGGATGAAGCGCGGAACCAACCGGCGTCAATCGGAATAGTCGTATTCGCCGCGCCGTGAAGCGGCCAAGCGGCCGTCGCGTCAAACCTGCAGCGGCAGCGAAACTTCGACTTGCAGGCCACCCCAGGGCGCTTCGCCCAATGTCAGCGTGCCGCCATGGGCGCGCGCGATGGCGTCGGCCAGTGCCAGGCCCAGACCCACGTTTCCCGTCCGCGTGCGCGCGTCGTCCAGGCGGGCGAAGGGGCGTAGCGCTTCCACGCGGCGGTCCGCCGGTATGCCCGGACCGTGGTCCGCCACGCAAAGCCGGGCCTGGCCGTCGCCGATCTCCAGTGTGATCGCGATGGGCGGCGCGCCGTGGTGCAGGGCGTTGGCGATCAGGTTGTCCAGCAGCCGGCCCAGCGCGACGGCATCGCCCTGCAGGGTCGCCGAGGGATCGCCTGAAATCGTCAGGTCCACCGCTGTGCCGGCGCCTTTCCAGCCCTGGACGCGTTCCGTCAGCCAGTCCGCCAAAGGGATCGGCGCGTAGCGGTAACCCGCCGGATCGGTGCCGCGCACGAAGCCGATGAATTGATCGACCATGTGCTGCATATCGTGCAGATCTTTGCGCAGGCCTTCCTTCAAGACCGCGTCGTCCGCCATTTCGACGCGCAGCCACATGCGCGAGAGCGGGGCTTTCAGGTCGTGCGGCAGGCCCGCAAGCAACGTGCGCCGCACGGATTCGGATTCCTGCAGCGCATCCAGCATGGCGTTGAAGCGCTCGCCCAGCACCCGGGTTTCATGCGGCCCGGACGGCACCACGCGCTTGGGTTGGCCCGCGGCCAGTTGGTCGGCCGCTTCGGCCAGGCGCGTGATGGGACGCGTGATGTGCCAGGAGAACCCGGCTGCGATCAACAGCACCAGCCCCAAGCCGGCCATCCACAGGATCACCATGGGCGTGGCGAGCGGCGGGTCCAGGCGGTCCAGCGGGATGACGAGCCATTCCCGCAACTGCGGCGCGTCTTCGCTGGTGGGATTGGGCGCGAGGGAGATGAATACTTCGGGACGCGGACCGCGGGACAGCGCGACACGCGTGCCATCGTTCAGGCGCTGGTTGAGCTTGCGGACCAGCCCGCGCAGGTCCTTGCGGATGTCGTCGTAGGGGCCATCCGGATGGCGCCGCCGGAATTCGCGTATCTCGTTCAGCCGGGCCTCGCGCTCGGCATCGGACAAGCCGTCGCGCGGCGGAGGCGGGGGCGGCGGCAATCCGCCCCCATGGAAGCGCTGCAGCTGCGCCTCGGCGGGAAGGGTGCGCGCCCACAAATGCCATTGGCCGCCCGAAGCGTCGCGGACGAAGCCGGCGCGGTCTTCGGCAGGCACTTCGGAGACGGCGGCGCGCAGTGTGCGGATCGTGGTGACGATGTAATCCATCGCCACGTCGTCGACGAAGCGGTCGCGATAATACGAACCGACGGCGAGGGTGCCGGCCTGCCCCAGCAGCATGCAGCCCAGGACGAGCAGGATCAGGCGGGCGCGCAGCGAGCGTGGCAGCAGGGATCGCGGCGAAAAGGTCATCACGGCGAAAAGCGGTAGCCGATGCCCCACACGGTCTGGATCCAGCGCGGTTGCTTGGGGTCGTCCTCGATGGCGCGCCGCAGCCGCAGGATCGCGATGTCGATGGCGCGGTCGTTGCGCTCGCCCGCGTCGTCGTCGCGCGCCAGCGCCAGCAGCCGTTCACGGGACAGGGGCTTGCCGGCGTTGCGGACCAGCGCTTCGAGCAGATTGATTTCGCCGCCCGTCAGTTTCACGACGACGCCATCGCGCAGCAGCTGCCGGGTGGCCGGTTCGAAGACGAAGGGGCCGAAGCTGACAGGCGCATCGCGGGTCAGGGCCGACGGGCCTTTCTTGCGGCGCAGGACGGCCTCGATGCGCGCCAGCAGTTCGCGTGGATCGAAGGGCTTGCCCAGATAGTCGTCGGCGCCGGCTTCCAGGCCGATGATGCGGTCCACCGCCTCGTCGCGGGCCGTCAGCAGGATCACCGGAATGTCCTCGCCCTGTTCGCGCAGGCGCCGGCACGCATCCGCGCCGTCGCCGCCCGGCAGCATGCGGTCCAGGACCAGCAGATCCGGCGCGTAGCGCGCGATGCGTGCGGGCAGGTCCGTCGCGTCGGGGGCCAGCAAGGTGTCGTAGCCATGCCGGTTCAGATAATCCGCGAGCAATTGCCGCAGGGCGGGGTCGTCGTCGACGACCAGCAATTTGGTATGAGGCGTTTCCATGTCCGCATGATGCGAGGGACGGGCCTCGCGGGCAAGGGGAGGAAATGGACTGAAATCGGGAAATCGTCCCGGACTATACGGCACCCGCGCTTTACCTCGGCCGTATCGGGACGATTAAAATCGGAATCTTCAGAACAGGCGCCCGCTCCACGGCGATATTTCGCGGAGACCGGCGCTTTGCGGTCCTGCGGCCGAAGGGGAGGCGGAGTCCGTTACTAGGAAATGCTTCATACATGATGTGGTCCGTAGTGCCTATACTCGGCCCAATGTTTTCTGGCCTTATGCCTGTTCCCGTTTTCCGTGCCTGCATGCGCGCGGCGCTGGCCGCCGCGGTCGCCTGCGTGGCGCCCGCCATGGCGCTCGGCGCGCCGCCCGCGCCCTATCCCTCCACCGATCTCGCCCCGGCTGCCTATGGCAGCCCTTCCTCGTATGCGCGCGGCGCTCGCGGCTTGGGGGTTCTGGCGCCGGCTCTTCCCATGCCGGTCCGCCTCGACGAACCCGTGGGCGTCGTCGCCGAGCTGCCGCCGTGCCAGCCGCAGGAAGGATTGCAAACCGGCGAAGCGGACGCCGTATCCGGGCCCGAACCCAGCCCGGCCGCTGCGCCGGCTCAGGCAGCCGGGCCCGGGGATGGGACGAATCCCGTCCCCGAGGGCCGCGATGGAGCCATGCCGGCCGCCCAGGGCGATTGCGCGGCGGTGCCCGCGTCGGCCGATGTCGCGACCGCCGGCGCCATCGCGCCATCCCTGGCTTCACTGTCGTACGTTCCCCCGCCCCCCGGAAGCGGGGCGCCGGTGAAATGGGGGCGACCCATCGGTCAACGCAAACCCTGGTTCGCCGGCGTGTCGACGCAGGAAGGGATGGTGTTGGGCGATCGGAACCTGACCTACCGGAATGTGGACGGGCCTTCGGTCTCGGTCGGTAGCCTGACGCCGTTTTCGCCCGGCTGGGCCAGCGCGGCACCGATCGGCGGCGTGGCGCTTTCCAATCTGACGTCTCCCAGCGATGCGACAGTGCCCGAGGGCAAGCTGGGGTACTCGTCCGTATGGGGACGCATCGACAACACGGATCCGGCGCTTACCGCTGGCGGCGTCCAGACCGGTCCCGCGGCCGGCACCAGCGCCCTGCGCTATGGGCTGACGCCTGAGTTGACGCTGGAGGGACAGGTCCAAAGCGCGCGCTCCCTGACTGCAACGGGCCTGGGCACCACCTATTCCTTGGGCCAGTGGGGCACGCTGCAGGGCGGCGCGATTCAAAGCCGTTTCGACGCCAACGAAGGATGGCGGTACCGGCTGGGCTACAACGTCGATCTCTTCGACGCGTTTTCCCTGGGCTATGCCAACGAGCTGACCACCAGCGGCTATGGCGACCTGTCCACCTACGAGGATGGCGCAGCCGCGACCCGCCAGTGGCGGAACACCTTTTCCGCCGGCGTGCCCGTCCGCGGCTTCGGCACGGTGAGCGGCACCTATTCCGGCTTGCGCGATGCTCGCGGCGAATTGCTGGAAAGCCGGTACGGACTATCGCAGAGCATGCTGCTGTCGCCCACTGTGCGGCTTGCCGTCGGGGCGGACCATGACGTGGTCAGCGGCGACTATGCCGTCAATATGCAGCTGACCATGCCCATCGGTGCGCAATAGGGCAGTCCGCCGTGCTGCCCGCGCCGCACCGCGGCCTCCTGCGCCCGCCGGTCCGATAAAATGCGCGGCATGATGCTACCGGCTTTCCCCAATGTCTGAACCGCGCGCCCTGGAGGTCCTGCGGCGCGTTTTCGGCTACGAATCCTTTCGTGGCGAGCAACAGGCCATCGTCGATCACGTCATCCAGGGCGGCGATGCGCTGGTCCTGATGCCAACCGGTGGCGGCAAATCGCTGTGCTACCAGGTTCCCGCCCTGGTCCGGGAAGGGACCGGCGTGGTGGTCTCGCCATTGATCGCACTGATGCAGGACCAGGTGGATGCGCTGACCGAACTGGGCGTGCGTGCGGCCTACCTGAATTCCACCCAGGACTGGCGCGTCGCGCGCGAAGTGGAACAGGCCTTCCTGGACGGGGAACTGGACCTGCTCTATGTGGCCCCGGAGCGCTTGCTGACCGACCGCTGCCTGCAGTTGCTCGAACGCGGGCGCATTGCCCTGTTCGCCATCGACGAAGCGCATTGCGTGTCCCAATGGGGACACGATTTCCGGCCGGAATACATGGGCCTGTCGCTGCTGCACGAACGCTGGCCGCAGGTGCCGCGCATCGCCCTGACGGCGACGGCCACCGCCGCCACGCGTGCGGAAATTGCGCAGCGCCTGGCGCTGGACGATGCCCGCCATTTCGTCGCCAGCTTCGACCGCCCCAACATCCGCTACCGCATCGTCGAGAAGAACGACGTGCGCCGGCAGTTGCTGGATCTGATCCAGAACGAACACGCGGGCGATTCAGGCGTGGTGTATTGCCTGTCGCGCGCCCGTGTGGAGGAAACCGCCGACTTTCTTTGCAGCCATGGCATCCAGGCCTTGCCCTATCACGCGGGGCTCGGCGCCTCGGTGCGCGCCGCCAACCAGTCGCGTTTCCTGCGTGAGGACGGCATCGTGATGGTTGCCACCATCGCCTTCGGCATGGGTATCGATAAGCCGGACGTGCGCTTCGTGGCCCACATCGACCTGCCCAAGTCCGTCGAAGGTTATTACCAGGAGACCGGCCGCGCCGGCCGCGACGGACTGCCCGCGACCGCCTGGCTGGCCTATGGGCTGCAGGACGTGGTGCAGCAGCGCCGCATGATCGACGAGTCGCCCGGCGACGAAAGCTTCCGCCGCCGGCTCGGCCAGCAGCTGGATGCCATGCTGGGGCTTTGCGAAACGGTGGAGTGCCGCCGCGTGCGCCTGCTGGCGTACTTCGGCCAGCACATCGGGCCCTGCGGCAATTGCGACGTGTGCCTGGATCCGCCGCAGGCATGGGACGGCACGGTGGCCGCCCAGAAGGTGCTGTCAGCGGTCTACCGCTTGTGGAAGGAGCGCGGCCAGCGTTATGGCGCGGGACACATCATCGACATTCTTCGGGGCAAGCATACCGACCGGGTGAGCCAGTATGGGCACGACACGCTGTCCGTGTTCGGCGTCGGCGCCGACTTGTCGGAATCGGCGTGGCGAGGCGTGCTGCGGCAGCTGCTGGCGCAGGGGCTCCTGGCAGTGGACCACGAAGGCTACGGCACCTTGACGCTTACAGAGGCAAGCCGCGCCGTACTCAAGGGCGAAAGGCAGTTGATGCTGCGGCGCGAGTCGCCCAAGGCGGCACGCGCATCCAAGTCCGCCAGCGGCCGCCCTCGCGCCGCTGCCGTCGAACTGCCGGCCCATGCACAGCCGATCTTCGAGGCTCTGCGCGCCTGGCGCGCGGAAGTCGCGCGCAATCACGGCGTGCCAGCCTATGTGATTTTCCACGACGCGACGCTGCGGGAAATCGCACTCGCGCGGCCGGCGTCGCTGGCCGAACTGGGCAGCATCAGCGGCGTGGGCGCCCGCAAGCTGGAAGCGTACGGCGAGGAAATCCTGGAAAGAATCTGAGACCGAGGCGCGCCCGCCCGCAACGGATCCGCAACCACGAAGACCGTTGCGCACGATCGAAGACGCAGCGGATCCGGCTTCGCCGGTCCGCCAGCGTCGCCCCCTCGAGGGGGAAGCGCGCCAGCGCTTCGGGGGTGGGCCTTTCCCCACAGCGGATCCGGCTTCGCCGGTCCGCCAGCGTCGCCCCCTCGAGGGGGAAGCGCGCAGCGCTTCGGGGGTGGGCCTTCCCCCACAGCGGATCCGGCTTCGCCGGTCCGCCAGCGTCGCCCCCTTGAGGGGGGAGCGCGCCAGCGCTTCGGGGGTGGGCCTAAAACAAATCGCCGGAAACGGCTGTTGCGCCCGCCGGGGGCGTCAGGCCCAGATGGCGCCAGGTGGTCTGGGTGGCCATGCGGCCGCGTGGGGTGCGCTGCAGGTAGCCGTGCTGGATCAGATAGGGCTCGATGACGTCTTCGATGGTGTCGCGTTCTTCGCCGATGGCGGCCGCCAGGCTGTCCACGCCGACGGGGCCGCCGTCGAATTTATGCACGATGGCTTCGAGCAGTTTGCGGTCCATCAGGTCCAGGCCCTGCGGGTCGACTTCGAGCATGGACAGCGCCGCATTGGCGACCTCGGCATCGATGCGGCCCTGCGCCTTGACTTCGGCGTAGTCGCGCACCCGGCGCAGCAGGCGGTTCGCGATGCGCGGCGTGCCGCGTGAGCGCCGCGCCACTTCATCGGCCCCTTCGGGCGTAATGCCGGCGTTCAGCAGCGCCGCGCTGCGCGTGACGATGCGCGCCAGATCGGTGGCGTTGTAGAACTCCAAACGCGACACGATGCCGAAGCGGTCGCGCAGCGGATTGGTCAGCATGCCGGCGCGCGTCGTTGCGCCCACCAGGGTGAAGGGCTGCAGATCCAGCTTGACGCTGCGGGCCGCCGGACCTTCGCCGATCAAAATGTCGATCTGGAAATCTTCCAGCGCCGGGTAAAGAATTTCCTCGACGACGGGCGAGAGGCGGTGGATCTCGTCGATGAAGAGGACGTCGTTCTTCTCCAGGTTGGTCAACAGGGCGGCAAGATCGCCCGGGCGTTCCAGCACGGGGCCGGAGGTCTGCCTGAGCTGCACGCCCATTTCGTGCGCGATGATGTGCGCCAGCGTGGTCTTGCCCAGTCCCGGCGGGCCGAACAGCAACACGTGGTCCAGGGCCTCACCCCGCTGGCGAGCGGCGGCGATGAAAATCTCCAGTTGTTCGCGCGCGCGATCCTGCCCCACGTATTCGCGCAGGGCCTTTGGCCGCAACGCGCGTTCGATGGATTCTTCGTTGGGCGATGCGGGTTGCGGCGCCACTAGGCGGCGGGCATCGGGGCGGGACGAGAGCGAGTCGGACTGGATGGCCATGACGGAAGCGCGTGCAGGGAAGCGCGTAAATTGCGAGGCCTATCGTACACCAGCCTACATCTGCCTATCGGCGCGGGTTTGCGCCGGCGCGCGGCGGCCGGAGGGCCGCCATCCATGGGCAACCTGGCCTGTGCCCCGGCGTGGCGATCGGCGCGCCGCTGGACTATGATCCTCCGATTCCGTTCTCGACCCCAGGAAACCTTATGCCGCGCGAACTTCCCACCTACGCCGATGTCGTTGCCGCCAGCGAAAGACTGCAGGGCCAGGCGCATCGCACGCCCGTCCTGACTTCCTCGACCGCCGATGCGAAAAGCGGCGCGCGCGTGTTCTTCAAGTGCGAAAATTTCCAGCGCATGGGAGCTTTCAAGTTTCGCGGCGGCTACAACGCGATTGCCAAGCTCACGCCCGCGCAGCGCGAGGCTGGCGTGCTGACGTTTTCTTCCGGCAACCACGCGCAAGCGATCGCGCTGGCAGCCAGACTGCAAGGCGTGTCCGCCACAATCATCATGCCGGAGGACGCGCCGGCCGCGAAGCGCGCGGCCACGGAAGGCTATGGCGGCAAGGTCGTCACCTACGACCGCTACAAGGAAGACCGCGAGGCGGTGGCTGCGCGCCTGCAGGCGGAAACCGGCGCCACGCTGATTCCGCCTTATGACCACTTCGACGTGATTGCGGGCCAGGGCACCGCCGCCAAGGAGCTGTTCGACGAAGTGGGAGAACTGGACTACCTGTTCGTCTGTCTGGGTGGCGGCGGATTGCTGTCGGGCTCGCTGCTCTCGGCCGCCGCCCTCAGCCCCTCGTGCAAAGTCTATGGCGTGGAGCCGGAGGCGGGCAACGACGGGCAGCAATCGCTGCGCGCCGGCCGCGTCATCCCCATCGCCACGCCGAAGTCCATCGCGGACGGGGCTTTGACCACCCATCTGGGCGAATTGACCTTTCCGATCATCCAAAAGCACGTCACGGACATCGTCACGGTGACGGACGCGCAGTTGATCGCGACGATGAAATTTTTCGCCGAGCGCATGAAGATGGTGGTGGAACCTACAGGATGCCTGGCCGCCGCGGCGGTTCTGCAGCAAGTGGTGCCGGTGCGCGATGCGCGCGTGGGCGTCATCATCAGCGGCGGCAACGTCGACCTGAAGGCCTACGGCGCTTATCTGGCGTCCTGACGCCCAGCGGCCGGTTCGCAAGTTGAACCAGTGGCGCGGCGTCCGGCCGCCGTTCTTGCATCGTCCTCCATGGGGGCGCAGAATCGACCCTGTTTCGTACATCGAGCTGGGGTGGCGATGCGTATCCTTGTCATAGGCGGCACCGGCTTCATCGGCCGCCATCTGGTCGCGCGGCTGGGCGTGGCGGAACATCGAATCCATGTGCCGACGCGGCTGTATGCCCGCGGACGCGACCTGCAGGTCGTGCCAACCGTGACGCTATCGCAGTCGGACATTCACGACGACGCGACGCTCGACGAGCTCATGGCCGATTGCGACGCGGTGATCAATCTGGTGGGCGTGCTCCACGGCGGGCGCGGCCGTCCCTATGGTCCCGGGTTCGCGCGCGCCCATGTGGAACTGCCGCGCCGAATTGCAAGGGCATGCCAGCGGCACGGTGTTCGGCGCATGATTCACGTCAGTGCGTTGGGCGCCGATCACAACGGCCCGAGCATGTACCTGCGTTCCAAGGCGGACGGCGAAGCCGCGGTGCGGGATATCTTCGCGGCGTGGCATGCGGACGGCTGGACCATCGTCCGTCCTTCGGTGGTATTCGGGCCGGACGACCACTTCACCAACCTCTTTGCCCGTCTGGCGCGCTGGCTCCCGGCGCTGCCATTGGCCGGGGCGCGTGCCCGCATGCAGCCCGTGTACGTCGAGGACGTCGCGGCCGCGATCGAAGTCATGCTGACCGAACCGCACGCGCGCGGCCGGGTCTACGAGCTGGCGGGCCCTCAGGTGCACACCCTGGGCGACATCGCGGCGATGTGCGCCCGCTGGAGCGGCCATCCGCGCCCGGTGCTGAGCGTCCCGATGGGTCTCGGCCGCCTCCAGGCAGCGGTACTGGCCTGTCTGCCCGGTACGCCCTTGATGACGCCGGACAACCTGGACAGTCTCAAGGTCGATAGCGTCGCGCACGAACCCATGGCGTCCGAGCTCGGCATCGTCCCGTCCGCGATGGAGGCCGTGGTCCCCAGTTATCTGGGGCACCTCAGGCAGCGCGCCATCTGACCCCGCCCGTACGCGGCCCGGTTCAGACGCGCGGGATCCGGCTCCGCAGGTCTGTTGCGTCGCTTCCTTGAGGGGGCGGCGCGAAGCGCTATGCGGGTGGGTCTTTCTCGCTTTAGCGCACCAGCGCCTTCAGGGCGTGGCGAATGCCGTCCGACACGTCGACGCCTTCGGGCAGCGTCTTGAGCGCGGCCAGCGATTCCTTTTCGGAGTAGCCGAGCGCCAGCAGGGCGTTGAGGATATCCGACTGGTTATCGGGCACGGCATGCGCGCTCGCGCCGATATCCGCGCCGAGTTTGCCGCGCATCTCCAGAAGCAGCCGCTCGGCGGTTTTCTTGCCGATGCCCGGTACGCGGGTCAGCCGGCCGGATTCCTGCAAGGTGATGGCCTGGGCCAGATCGGCCACGGACAGTCCGGACAGCACCGACAGCGCGGTACGCGCGCCGATGCCGCTGACCTTGATGAGTTCGCGGAAGGCGCCCCTTTCCGCCACCGTGGCGAAGCCGTAGAGCAGGTGCGCGTCTTCCCGTACGGTCAGATGGGTGTACAGCGATACCCGCTGACCGGTTTCGGGCAGCGCGTACAGCGTGCTCATGGGCACGTCCACGTCGTAGCCCACGCCGTTCACGTCCACGCATACGGTGGGCGGGGACTTTTCGATGAGCGTGCCGGTGATGCGTCCAATCATGTTGCGTATTCCTTATCGGCCTTTTCCATGCCTTATCCCGACAGCCGCCCCGCGCGCAGTCTGGGGCGCGCCGATGTCCTGCCGGGCGAGCCCAGCAGCGCAATGCGGTCCGCCAGCGGCCCGACGTGGGCGTGGCAGATGGCGCAGGCCAGGGCGTCCGCCGAGTCCGGCGCGGGAAGCCCGTCGAGCGACAGCAGATGCTGCACCATGGCCTGCACTTGTTCCTTTGCCGCGCGCCCCGTGCCGACCACGGACTTCTTGATCTGCAGCGCGGTGTATTCGTGTACGGCCAGGCCGCTATCGGCCATGGCGCACAGCGCGGCGCCGCGGGCCTGCCCCAGGAGCAGGGTGGACGCGGGGTTGGTGTTCAAGAAGACGATTTCCAGCGCCGCCACATCGGGCCGGGTCTCGCGCACGATCTCACGCAGGTTGTCCAGGATGACTTTCAGGCGGTCGGCCAGCGCCTGGACAGGCGGGACCACCACGGTCCCGCTCGCGACGTAGCGCAGGCGGGACCCCTCGGCGTCGATGACGCCGAAGCCGGTGCGCCGCAGGCCGGGGTCGACGCCGAGGATACGCATCAGTGGCGGAAATGACGGGTGCCGGTCAGCACCATGGCGATGCCGTGTTCGTCAGCCGCCGCGATGACCTCGTCATCCCGCACGCTGCCGCCCGGCTGGATGACGCAATTCGCGCCTGCCGCCACCACGACGTCCAGGCCGTCGCGGAAGGGAAAGAAGGCATCGGACGCCACGGCGGAGCCGCGCAGCGTCAGGCCGGCGTTCTCCGCCTTGATCGAGGCGATGCGCGCCGAGTCCACGCGGCTCATCTGGCCGGCGCCGACGCCCAGCGTCATGCCGTCGGCGCAGAAGACAATCGCGTTGGATTTGACGAACTTGGCCACCTTCCAGGCGAACATCATGTCCCGCATCTGCTGTTCGGTGGGCTGGGTGCGGGTCACCACCTTCAGGTCTTCCGGCGCGACGGTGCCGGCGTCCGGGCTCTGCACCAGCCAGCCGCCGCCCACCCGCTTGACGTCGAAGGCGTTCTGGCCCGCGCCCGTCGGCACTTCCAGGACCCGCACGTTCTTTTTGCGCGCCAGCAGCGCCAGTGCAGCGCCGTCGTAGGCGGGCGCCAGCAGCACCTCCAGGAATTGTTCGCTCACGGCCTCGGCCATGGCCGCGTCAACCGGGCGGTTGAATGCGATGATGCCGCCGAAGGCCGAGGTGGGATCGGTCTTGAACGCCTTGCGGTAGGCTTCCAGCCCGTGCTCGGCCACGGCGACGCCGCAGGGGTTGGCGTGCTTGACGATGACGCACGCGGCGCTATCGAAGCTGCGCACGCATTCCCATGCGGCATCCGCGTCCGCGATGTTGTTGTACGAAAGCTCCTTGCCCTGCAACTGCCGGTAGTTGCCCAGCACGCCGGCGGGGCGCTGGGCATCGACATAGAACGCCGCCGACTGATGCGGATTCTCGCCATAGCGCAGCGCCTGCTGCTGGCGGATCTGGATGGTCAGGGTTTCGGGCCACGGATGCCGCGCCGGCGCGGCATCCTGCGCAGGCGCGGCGTCGGCCAGGCTGCTCAGATAGGCCGCGATCGCGCCGTCGTAGGCAGCCGTGTGGGCGTAGACCTTCGTTGCCAGCGCCAGCCGCAGCGCATACGAGGTGCCGCCAGTGGCGTCGATTTCCGCCAGCACGCGGCTGTAGTCGGACGGGTCGATGACGACCGTAACGCCGCCGGCTTCGGTCCCGTGGTTCTTGGCCGCCGCGCGCAGCATGGCAGGGCCGCCGATATCGATGTTTTCCACCGCATCGGCGAACGTGCAGCCATCGCGCGCAACGGTTTCGCGGAAGGGGTACAGGTTCACGACCAGCATATCGATGCGGTCGATGCCTTGATCGCGCAGCGTGGCCATGTGTTCTTCGCTGTCGCGGCGCGCCAGCAGGCCGCCGTGGATCTTGGGGTGCAGCGTCTTGACGCGGCCGTCCAGGATTTCCGGCGAGCCGGTGTGCGCGGCGACTTCGGTCACGGCCAGGCCGGATTCGGCCAGCAGCTTTGCGGTGCCGCCCGTGGACAGCAGCCGCACGCCGCGCGCCGCCAGCGCACGAGCGAATTCAACGATGCCGGTCTTGTCGGAGACCGAGAGGAGGGCGGTTTCGATTTTCATGATGGAGGTCGGGTGCGCGAGGATCGCGGGCGGCAGAGTGGTCAAAACGGAATGTTGTGCGCGAGCAGCTTCTTGCGCAGCGTGTTGCGCGTGATGCCCAGCATTTCGGAAGCGCGGGACTGGTTCCCGCCGGCCCGTTCCATCGCCATTTCGAGGACCGGCCGTTCGACGCAGCGCATTACCATTTCCCACATATCGTGGGGCTCGGCGTCACCCAGGTCTTCGAAATAGCGCTCCAGGCTGGCGCGCACGCATTCTTCCAGGACATCTTTCTTACTCATTTTGAGGCACAACTATTTTTTGTTTATATGACTGGCGGTCAGGCCGCCAGCAGGGCTTGCGCGCGATCGGGCTGCCCAGGGCGGCCATCGCGCGGAAAACGCTCGAACCAGCTGTCGACGGCCCGCGCCTGCGCGGCGGTATCGTCGATACGGTTCATGATGGCGCAGAAAGCGTCCGCGCCGGGAAGGCCGGACACGTACCAGCCGATGTGTTTGCGCGCGGTCCGCACACCCGTGTGCTCGCCGTAGAAGCGGTAGTGGTCGTCCAGGTGTTCCAGCAACAGGTCGCGCATTTCGCCGTAGGTCGGCGGCGGCAGCCTGGCGCCGGTTCGCAAATAGTGGTCGATCTCGCGGAATATCCAGGGCCTGCCTTGCGCGGCGCGGCCGATCATCACGGCGTCCGCGCCGGTGTAGTCGAGCACGAAACGCGCTTTCTCAGGGCTGTCGATGTCGCCGTTGGCCACGACAGGGATGCGGACGGCGGCCTTCACGGCGCGAATGGTGTCGTACTCGGCCTGGCCGGTGTACAAGTCCGCCCGGGTGCGGCCATGCAGCGTCAGCGCGGCGATACCCGTATCTTCTGCCAGCCGCGCAATGCGCAGCGCATTGCGGTTTTCGCGGTCCCAGCCGGTGCGCGTTTTCAGCGTCACGGGCACGCCCAGCGGCGTGCACGCGCGCACCACCGCGTCAAGGATGCGGGCAACCAGATCCTCGTGCCGAAGCAGCGCGGAACCGGAGGCCACGTTGCACACCTTTTTGACGGGGCAGCCCATGTTGATGTCGATGATGCGCGCGCCCTTGCCGGCGTTGAAGACGGCTGCCTCGGCAAGCATGTCGGGATCCGCGCCTGCAATCTGCACGGCCACCGGCGCGATCTCGCCGTCATGATTCAGGCGGCGGGAGGTCTTGACGCTATCCCACAGACGGGGATTGCTGGCCGCCATTTCCGACACCGCGTAGCCCGCACCGAGCCGCTTGCACAGCTGGCGGAACGGGCGGTCCGTCACGCCCGCCATGGGAGCGACGAATACGTTGTTGGGAAGGGTCCAGGGGCCGATGCGCATGGAGGGATTTTACCCGGGCGCGATGCGGCCCCCATTACACGGCGCGATCGTGGCGGGGGATGGCCGCCGGACGCGGCTCCGCAGCGGCGTGCCGTCAGGCGCGCCAGCCCTGCAGCAGATGCCGCGCCAGCGGGGTGCGCAGGGGACGCGCCACATCCAGCGCAAGCAATGCCAACCCGCAGGCGTGCTCCACCGGCGCGAGGCCTGTGGTGAATACGCGGGGCAGCAGATCGGTCAGCCCCGCTGTGATCCAGCGATCGCTGCGTCGGGCGCTCGCGAAGGCGCGCAGGGCGGAAGCAGGATTCCCGTCGGGCGCCTGCAGCCAGCGCGCGAGCGATTGCGCCAGATTGGCGGCATCGCGCAAACCCAGGTTCAGTCCCTGTCCCGCCACCGGATGCAAGGTCTGCGCGGCATTGCCGATGGCCACCGTGCGTCCTTCCACCTGGGTGCGGCGCACGCTCATGAACAGCGACGAGACGTGGCGGCTGGCAATGCACCGCAACGGCCCCATCCGGCCGCCGAACGTTTCGCTCAACGCGCCGGAGAAACCGGCGTCATCCAGAGCGGCCAACTGTGCGGCGCGGCCCGGCGCGCAGCACCAGACCACGGCATAGCAGTCATCTCCGGACGGGTGCGGCAGGAGCGCAAGGGGGCCTTCCCGCGTGAAGCGCTCGAAGGCCCATCCCGGTCGGGGCTGCGCCGCCCGCACCGTCGTCAGCACCGCGTCCTGCCCGTATTCGCGGCGCAGCTTGCCCGCGGCAGCGCCATCGGATACGACCGCCACGCCGGTACGCAAGGAGGAGCCGTCGTCCGCCCGGATGGTGACGCCGTCTGCGTCCTGCGCGGCGATGCGCGCGCCCTGCATATGGCGCACCGTAATGCCCGCCTGTGCGACCGCTTGCCCCAGCGCATCCCGCACCACGGGGTAGGGCGCGACCGCACCCAGTTCCGGCACGTCGAAATCTTCGTCGCGGATCAGCGTGTGGCCCAGCCGGCCGCGCTGAGAGACATGGATGGTATGGATCGCCGCCGCGTCGCGGGGACGCGCGCCCAGCGTCTCGAGCAGAACCAGGGAGCCATGGTTCAGGGCCAGCACCCTGGCGCCGGGGTCGTTCCGGACCGCGTCGGCGCTTGTCGCGGGCGCGGCTGAAGCGGCCGGCGCGGCGCCGCCCTGGATCAGGACGATGCGAGAGGGGTCGTCCGCCGACCGCGCGAGCATCAGCGCCAGCGCCTGTCCCACCGGCCCTGCGCCCACGATCGCGATAGGAAAAGCGGAATCTGTCATGGCGGCATTCTATCCCGCTTAAAATTCTTTCTTCCCGCTCCGGGCGCGCTGGTCGCCGCCCGTTCGTCAGGAGTCTTCATGGCCGATGCCTCTTCCGTTCTGCGCCCCGCGCGCCGTGCGCCGCGCACCAAGGTGCGGGCGGGGCTGCTCGCCCTATTCCTGGGATGGATGGGCGCGCATTGGTGGTACCTGGGACGCCGCGGCGCGGCGGCGGTGACGCTGTTCGCGCTGGCATGCCTGGCGGCCACCCAGTGGTTTCCCGTCTGGTATGACAATCCGGCGTTTTTCCTGCTGTTCGTTCCGATGACGGCAGGGTTCATCGAAAGCGCCGTTCTCTGCCTGCGGGCGGACGAAAAATTCGACCGTGCCTACAACCCGGGGCTCGGCACGCCGTCGCGCACCGGGTTGGGACCGGTACTGGTGGCGCTGGCCGCGTTGCTCATCGGCTCCATGTGCACGATCTTCGGCATTGCCATGGTCGTGGTCTACGTCTGGAAGGCCATGGGCTGGCTGGACGGCTATGTGCTCTGAGCGCCGGCGCCCGGCAGTCGGGCGTCGCCGTTTCCTTCGGCGCTACTCCCTCATCAGCGCTTCGATCTCGCGCGGATCCACGGGCACGCCACGCGTGATCAGCTCGCATCCCTCGTCCGTCACCAGCGCGTCGTCCTCGGTTCGGATCCCGATGTTCCAGAACGCCTGTGGAACATCGTCCGCGGCGCGCACGTAGATTCCCGGCTCGATCGTCAGGATCATGCCTTTCTGCAAGGTGCGCCATGGACGCTCCGGGCCTGCCGGCGCGGCCGGATCGCGGTAGTCGCCCACGTCATGCACATCCAGGCCCAGCCAGTGGCCGGTACGGTGCATGTAGAACCGCGTGTACGCCTTGGATTCCAGGACGCCGTCCAACGAACCCTTCAGCAGGCCCGCGTCGATCATGCCCTGCGCCAGCACGCGTACGGCGGCTTCGTGCCCATCGTTCCAGGTCATGCCGGGACGCGTCGCGGCGGCCGCGGCCTTCTGGGCTTCCACCGTCAGCTCGTACAACAGCCGCTGGGGGCCGCTATACCGGCCGTTCGCGGGAAAGGTGCGGGTGATGTCGGCGGCATAGCCGTCCACTTCGCAGCCTGCGTCCACCAGCACAAGCTGGCCGTCTTCCAGCACCGCCTCGCCCGCGGGGTAATGCAGGATGCAGGCGTTCGGGCCCGCGGCGACGATGCTGCTGTACGCGACGGACTGCGCGCCGTGACGGCGGAATTCATAAAGCAGCTCGGCCTCGATTTCGTACTCCCGCATGCCGGGCCGCGCGAGGCGCATGGCGCGCGCGTGCGCGCCCGCGGAAATCCTGGCCGCGCGGCGCATGGCCGCGATTTCCGCCGCGTCTTTGATCAGCCGCATTTCCGCGATCAGCGGCAATATGTCGTGATGCCTGGCCGGCGGGCGCTGGCCCGTTCGGGACAGTCGCTGCGCCTTTTCCATCGCCTGGCATATGCGGGTTCCCGCGCGGTCGTCGCGCAGCAGCGGCGCATACAGGGTGGGCTGGTCCAGCAGCATGCCGGGCAGCAGCTCGTCCAGGCGGTCCGCCGGGTATGCCTCGTCGAACCCGAAATCGGCGACGGCGGCTTCCGGGCCGATGGTCAGGCCTTCCCACAGCTCCCGCTCCTCGTTCTTTTCCCGGCAGAAAAGCACCGTGCGGTCCCGCTCGCCAGCGATCAGCACAAGCCACGCGTCCGGCTCGGGGAACCCCGTCAGATAGAGGAAGTCGCTGTCCTGACGGTACGGGTACTCGCCATTGCGGCCCCGCGCGGCGATGGGGGCGGCGGCCAGAATGGCGATACCGCCGCCGGCGGCGCGCATGGTGTCGAGCAGGCGGGCGCGGCGGGCGATGTGGGGCGTGACGTCGTCGGGGGGCAGGCTCATGGCGGACCGGGGCAGGGGTGTGAAAGTACCCATTTTCCAACGAACCCGCGCCGGCGTCGCATTTATTGCCTTGAATGGCACGGCGCGCTGCTACAATCCGCCCCGTTGTCATTGGGGAGTAGCCATCCTTGCCCCCCAGGGAGTTTGCGTCAACAGACTTGGCGGTCCACGGACCCCATGGCGCAAACGGTATTCGCCGCAAAGACCGCGCTCAGTTGCGCGCGACGCTCATGCGGCGGACAGCCAGGCGAGACCTTTGGCCGCGACGTGCTAACCCAGCCGGGCGAGCCGCGTCGTCGCGCCATGGGAATCTGCTCGTCCGGCTGCCACGTCATGATTTCGACCTTTCTTCTGTTCCTCGCTTCGGCGGCGGTCATTTATTTCGCCTGCGAGTATTTCGTCAATGGCGTCGAATGGGTAGGCCATCGACTGGAACTCGGGGCGACCGCGGTGGGCACCGTGCTCGCCGCTTTCGGCACCGCGCTCCCGGAAAGCGCCGTGACATTCATGGCGGTGGTTTTCGGCGGCACGCCGGAACAGAAGGACATCGGCGTCGGCGCAGCCATGGGCGGCCCCCTGGTGCTATCCACGCTGGCTTACGCCGTGGTGGGGCTGGCGCTGATGCGTTTGCGCCAACGGCGGCCGAATGGCGCGGACGATTCCTGTATCCAGGCCGACCAGCAACGCCTCGCGCGCGACCAGGGCTGGTTCATGGCCATTTTCGTATTCAAGGTCGCGCTGGGCCTGATCGCTTTCGCCTGGAAGCCGTGGCTGGGCATTCTGTTCCTGGCTGCCTACGCGCTCTACGTCAAGCGCGAACTGAGCGCCGAGGACACCTGTACCGAAGCCGACGTGCTGGAACCGCTGAAGCTTAGGCCCGGTGACGCGCAGCCCACCATGACATGGGCGGCCCTGCAAACCGTGCTGGCGCTGGTCGTGATTGCCGTCGCGTCGCGCGTCTTCGTCGCCCAGATCGAGGTGCTCGGGGTCTGGATGGGCGCATCGCCGCACGTCGCTGCCCTGCTGCTGGCGCCCGTGGCGACGGAGCTGCCCGAAATCATGAACGCCATCATCTGGGTACGGCAGGGCAAGGAACGGCTGGCGCTGGCGAATATTTCCGGCGCCATGATGATCCAGGCCACAATCCCGAGCGCGCTGGGCATTTTCCTGACGCCGTGGCTGCTGGATGGCACGCTGATCGCAGCCGGCCTGTTCACCATGCTGTCCATCGCGGTCCTGTGGCTGCGTTTCCGCCGTCAAACCATGAGCTTGGGAACGCTTTCTGCGGTTGGAGGGCTGTACGCGCTGTTCGCGGGTTACGTGGGGTGGCATTTCTACGCCTGAACCGCTACCCAACCATTGAACCTACGGGTAAACCCGGCTAAACTAACAGCTTCGAATTTCCCAGGAGTGACTGCGTGAATACAGATTCCGGCGACAGTAGTAGTCGACCTTGCGTCGACGTCGCTGCCTAGATAGGGTCCACGCAGATCGTCTCTGCCGCACCCTATCTGCAGGGTGCGGTATTCAAGCAAGTTTCAATGTTTTCCCGCCTGGCGTCATTCAGGCGGCGCGTTGTTCTTGCTTGCCCGTACATCCCCCACGTTTTTCTGACCGGTCTTGCCGCAAGGCAGGGCACGTCCCGGTTCAGCGGGCCGGCGCCGTCAGCGTCGCCTGTGGGGGGCTTTGTGTGTTGCTTCGCCAGGGCAATCGGCCAACGTTCATGGTCGTGCGCCGCGACGCCGCAACCGCATGGCAGCCTGCACTTGCGCATCTCGTATTCACGCAGCATTCCCTTTCGCGAGAAGGAGGCCAATATGCGTGTTTTCGACTTGTTCCTGCGCCGAGCCGGTGTGGATCGCGCCGCGCTGCCCGATCGTCGCCACGCCAGCTCGCGATTGACCGTGGTCTGCCCGCGCGACGCGCTGGGTTCGGTCCGCAAGCGCATCTTTTCCGATTTCAAGGCCGCCGGCCTCACCGTGTCGCAGCTGCAGGTAGAGCATGGCGACGACCAGCGGATGGCATCCGCTTGCATAACCGTTAAATGCCCTGCCGAAATGCGAACGGTTCTTATGTCGCAAGCGCGCCAATTGCAGGCACATCCCGAAATCCGTCACGTACACTTCGGTGACCTTCGCCGCGCGGCATCCTGAACCGGTGCACGCGGCGCCAAATGTGTTAAGGGTCGCGTGCAATGAAGCAATATCTTCTCTCCGCCGTGCTGACCAGTTCGGCGGCTTTTTTTTACCCCCTGTGCGGCCAGGCCGCGGATGCCCCGGACGATAGCGGGCCGGGCGTTACTTTGTACGGCGTCATGGACGTTGGCGTGGCGAGCGAACATACGTCGGGCAAGGGCACGCGCAACGGCATGCTGACCGGTGGACAGACCGATTCGCTATGGGGGCTGCGCGGCAAGGAAAACCTGAACGACGGCTGGTATGCATCGTTCCAGGTGGAAAGCGGCTTTGACGTCGCCAACGGTAAGGTCGAAGACGACAACAGACTGTTCAACTACAACGCGTGGGTGGGCGTCGGGAAATCGACGCTGGGGGAGCTGCGGTTGGGACGCCAGTCCACCATCGGCCGCCAGTTCGGCAGCGAACTCGAGCAGGCAGGTTGGAAGGACATGGGGCTGGGCGCCACGTTCAAGGCGTCGGACAACTTCCAGTTCGACAACACCGTCAATTACCTCTCGCCGCAGGTCGGCGGCTTCCAGCTGGGCCTGGGCTATTCCTTCAATGCCGACGACAACAGCGCCTCGGGTTTCCGTACGGCGGACAACAACCGCGCCTACAGCGTCGGCCTGCGTTACGAGCAGGGCCCCTTGCTGGCCGTGGCCACCTGGGACGAGATGCGTCTGGCCAATGGCGACGGCGCGCGTCCGCGCGCTTTCCAGGTGGGAGCGGCCTACGATTTCGAGGTGGTGAAACTGGCGGTCGCATGGACGCGTCAGCGCGACGGCTTCGTCGGCCTGGATGGCGGAGATGCCAATGACGTGGGCCTGGGCCTGGGTCCGACGCCCTTCGTACAGGGTGGTCGGGCCGACGCGTGGTTTGTCGGCGCCACGGTCCCAATGGGGCCCGGCAGCCTGGTCGCGCAATGGTCCCCAGCCACGCCATCGTGGTCGTGGGAAGACGGCAAGCGCGCCCGCCGGGCGCAGGTCGCCACGCTTGGCTACATCTATCCCTTGTCGCCGCGCACCAGCCTTTACAGCTTTGTGGGCTATGCCCGCAACTACACGCTGGACAACCAGTTCGACCCGGATAATTCGCACACCACGCGAATGGCCCTAGGCATCACTCACCAGTTCTGACCGCGTGCCGCACGTCCGGACGGCGACTGACTACAATGGCTGGATCGCCGTCCGCCGGACGGCAGCCTGCCGTTGTGGACTGCGCTCGTGAACTTGCTCGACTGGCTTATCCCGTGGGAGTTCTCGCCGACGCTGGTGGCCCTGTTCGTCGCCGGCGGCGCGTTGTTCGGGCGCGGCGCCCGGGTCCACCACGTATCGTGGCCTCGGCAGGCGCTCTTCTGGAGCGGTATGGCGCTGCTGTATCTGTCCCTGCATACGCGCCTGGACTACTACGCCGAACGCATGTTCTTCATCCACCGCATCCAGCATCTGGTGCTGCACCATCTCGGGCCGCTGGTTGTGATGGCCGCGTATCCAGGTTCGGTCATGCGGGCAGGGCTGCCGTTGTCCTGGCGGGCGCGGCTGCGGCGTTTTCTTGCTACGCGGCCCGGCCGGTGTCTCGAGGGCCTGTTGACGCACAAGATCCTGGTGCCCGCGCTGTTCGTTTTCCTCGTGGTGGTGTGGCTGCTGCCTACCGTGCAGTTCTACTCCATGCTGGATTGGCGCCTGTACCGGCTGATGAACTGGTCCGTCGTGATCACGGGGTTCCTTTACTGGAATCTGATTCTGGATCGGCGGCCCAGTCCGCCAGCGGCGATGTCGCCCGGCGGCCGCGTCTTGTCGCCCATCTTCACCATGGCGCCTCAGATGGTGGCCGGCGCCTACATCGCGCTGACCCAGCGCGACCTTTATCCCTTGTTCGAACTGTGCGGCCGTGCCTTGCCGATGCCGGCGCTGATGGACCAGAGCATCGGAGGCCTGACGATGTGGATACCGGCGGCCCTGGTCGAGCTGGCCGGCCTGCTGGTGGCGCTGGGGACGCTGATGCGCCTGTCGGGGAAGGGACGGTTACCGCAGCGCAAGCGGCGCAGGGCGCGCGGCCGCGTGGGTGTGGCCGCGCCCGGGCCTACACGCTAGACGGGGCTGTAAACGACAAGGGCCGCCATGTAGGCGGCCCTTGTTCATATCAAGCACGACTTACGCTTGATCCGGTTCCAATCCATGGTACTTGCGTCCCAGCGCGACGGTCGCCTGGAACATGCCGGCCTTGTTGCCGCAGTCGTATCGCACGCCTTCATAGCGATGTGCGAAAACGGCGCGTTCCCGCATCAACGCGGCGATGCCATCGGTCAGCTGGATTTCGTTTCCGGCGCCCATCTTGGTCGCGCGCAGGTGTTCGAAGATTTCCGGCTCGAGGATGTAGCGTCCCACCACTGCGAGCGTGGATGGCGCATCGGCCGGCTCCGGTTTTTCAACGATGTGCGTGACGCGTTCGGTGCGTTCGTCCACCTGGCGGCTGGCGACGATACCGTATTTCTTGGTCTCGGCACGGGGCACGTCCTGCACGCCCAGCACGCTGCCGTCATACTTGATCGCAGTGTTCACCAATTGCTTGAGCACCGGCGTATCGGCATCGATCAGGTCATCGGCCAGGACGACCGCAAAGGGCTCGTTGCCCACCGCGGGGGCGGCGGTCAGGACGGCGTGGCCGAGGCCCAACGGCGCGGATTGCCGGATGTAGATGCAGTTGACGCCGGCGGGCAGGATGCCGCGGACCATATTCAGGAGCTCGACCTTCCCCTTCTTTTCCAGATCCGATTCCAGCTCGGGCGCCGAATCGAAGTGGTCTTCGATCGCCCGCTTGTTGCGGCCCGTGACAAAAACCAGGTCCGTGATGCCTGCCGCCACCGCTTCTTCCACCGCGTATTGGATCAGCGGCTTGTCAACGACGGGCAGCATTTCCTTGGGCATGGCTTTCGTCGCCGGCAGAAAGCGGGTGCCCATGCCCGCAACGGGGAATACAGCTTTTCTTATGGGTCGCATTGGAACCTCGGTATGATGAATATCGAATAGCAAGGGAATGATTTCTGGCCTGGGTATGATACTCGCATGAAACCACGCACCTCGCGCCCGGTGGCTGCCGTAAGCAAGCCGCTCATGCTGTTGCTTTGTGCTTCATTATTCGCCGGGCCGCCATCCTCCATACGGGCTCAGCCGGTCGGCTTACCCTCCATGGGCGCGGCGTCCGCGGATCAGTTGTCGCCTTATACGGAACGCGAACTGGGTGACCTGATCATGGCGCAAGGCCGCCGCGATCCCACCTATATCAGCGACCCGGAAATCGATCAGTACCTGACGTCGATGGGCCGCAAGCTCGCGAATTTTTCCCCTGGCGCCGTGCCCACCGTCGACCTCTTCGGGGTCCGCGATCCCGAGATCAACGCCTTTGCCATGCCGGGCGGGTACATCGGCGTCAACAGCGGCTTGGTGGTCGCCACACAAAGCGAATCCGAACTGGCCGCCGTGCTGGCGCACGAAATCGGCCACGTCGTGCAGCGGCACATCGCGCGCGGCATGACGCAGCACAACCAGAGCGGCGCGATCATGCTGGCGTCCGTGGCCGGCGCGCTGCTGGCCGCCCTGGCCGGCGGTGGCGGCGATCTCGCCATGGGCGTGGCCGCGTTCGGCCAGGCGGCCGCCATCGACCGGCAGTTGGGTTTCTCACGTGACGCCGAGCGCGAGGCGGACCGCGCGGGTTTCCAGATGCTGACGCGCGCCGGCTACGACCCGAGCGGCATGGCGCGCATGTTCGAGCGGCTGATGAACGCTTCGCGGCTGAACGAGGGCATGGGCGGCGGGGCCTGGGCATCGACGCACCCGCTGTCCATCGATCGTATGTCGGATATCGAAAACCGCGCGCGCACCATGCCCGCCGTGCGGCACGCGGACAGCGACGACTACTGGTACGTGCGGGCCAAGATGCGTGTGATTCAGGGCAGGGACACCGTGGGCCTGCGCACGGCCACGCAGCAGTTTCAGGACGAGTCGCGCACGCTTACGGGTGTGCAGCAGTCGGCCGCTTATTACGGTCTGGCGTTGGGCGCCCTGCAACGCGAAGACTACGCCGAGGCCGACCGCAATCTGAAGCTGGCGATGGCGAACGGACGGTCCTCGCCGGAGCTCGCCAAGCTTGCCATTGATTTGGCCACTGCCCAGAAGGATCCGGCGCGCGCATTGGCGCTCGCCGAATCCGCCTGGAAGACCTGGCCCGGCCGCTACGCCATCGCCATCGGCTATGTCCAGGCCTTGCAGCAGCTCGGCCGCGATGCCGACGCCCAGGCTTTCCTGCGCGAGCGGATCAAGCAATGGGGGGAGGACGAACCGGTCTTCTATCAGCTGCTGGCGCAGAGCGAGGAGAAAACCGGCAATCTGGTCCAGGCCCGCCGCGACATGGCCCGCTATTTCACCGCAATCGGCGCCTTGCCCGCAGCCGAAGCGCAACTGCGCCAGGCCCGCGATATGTCCCGCGACTTCTACGTGTCATCGCAGATCGACGTCCAGATCAAGGAAGTCCGCGACCAGCTCGAGGCACAACGCCAACTCCTGCAGAAGTTCAAGGGCTGAGCACCAGCGAGCACGCACCAGAGCAGCCGCGAAGCACTCCGAAGCCACAATCCGCACAGCTCTCTCCCGCCCGGCGACGCCGCGGATCCGGCTCCGCCGGTCCGCTGGCGTCGCCCCTCAAGGGGGAAGGGCGTAGCGCTTCGGGGGTGGACTCCCCCGACCTTACCCATGAAAACGGGTGCCCCCAGACCCGGGACGCCGCGGATCCGGCTCCGCCGGTCCGCTGGCGTCGCCCCCTCGAGGGGGAAGCGCGCAGCGCTTCGGGGGTGGACTCCCCCGGCCTTACCCATGAACACGGGTGCCCCCAGACCCGGGACGCCGCGGATCCGGCTCCGCCGGTCCGCTGGCGTCGCCCCCTTGAGGGGGAAGCGCGCAGCGCTTCGGGGGTGGGCTCACCTACCCTCCGGTTTCGAAAAAGCGGCCCAGGCGTTGCGGTAGCCAGCCCAGGTGTGCGGGGAAGGGGCCTGTCGGGAAGCCGGCGTGACCGCCGTTGGCAGGCTGATGCAGCACCACGTGCGGCGAACAATCGGCCGGGCCGGGCAGGGCGGGTTCCGGGAAGAAAGGATCGTTGCGGGCGTTCAGCACGAGGGTGGGCACTGCGATGTGCGCCAGCCATGGCTTGCTCGACGCCCGCGTCCAATAATCCAGCGCGTTGCGAAAGCCGTGCATCGGCGCGGTATAGGCGTCGTCGAAATCCCGCAGGTCGCGCGCGTGGGCGATGCGCATGACATCGATGGCCCCTGGAAAGCGCCGCGCCTTTTCCAGAACCTTGTGCTTCATCGTGCGCAGGAAATAGGCGCTGTAGATGCGCCGGTTGATGAAGCCGCGGCACAGGCTGTTGCCGCCCGCGACCAGGTCCAGCGGAACCGAAATGCCGGCGCAGCCGCCCAGCCAGTCCACGTTCTGGCCTTGTTCGCCGACGTACTTCAGCAGGGCGTTGCCCCCCAGCGATACGCCGACGGCATGCCAGCGCGCGTGCGGAACGCGCTTGCGCACCGTGTCGAGCATGAACCCGACCTCTTCGGAGTCGCCGGAATAGTACGCGCGCGCGAGCCGGTTCGGCGTGCCGGAGCAGCCGCGAAAATGCGCGATCGCCACGATCCATCCGCGGGCGCGGAAGTAGTGCGAAATCGATTGCGCGTACCGGCTCAGGCTGCCGCCTTCCAAGCCATGGAAAAGAATCATGGCCGGCGTGCCGGGCAGTTGCGGCAAGGATGCCCAATCCGCGTCGATGATCCAGCGTGCGGCCGCCGTCGTGGCGGTGGCGACCGGTGGCGGGACGGCCGGCTTGCCGTCGGGCGACTTGTGCGGGAATAGCCCCGGACCGGTCCAGTCGATATCGATGAAGTCGCCATCGGGCGTGTCCACGCGCTCGCGAACGAAGGCGATGCGGTGGTACTGCGCCAGCGTGGCGGCGTAGATCGTCTGGCTATGCCCGTCGGGTAGCCAGCGTGGCACGGGGCAGGGCGAGGTATCCAGGCGTGCGGAGGCCAAAGCGCACCTAGTGCAACATGTCCGGCACGTCGTTCAGATCCAGCAGGCCGGCTTCCGCCGGCGCCGCGGACGCATGATGCATGACCATGCGCCAGCCCGACGGCCCTTTGTGATAGATGTTGGTAGCGTAGCAGCTGACGATGCCGTCTCCCGCCCCTCGCGCGGGGCCAACCTGTTCCACCAGCACGTGCACGGCGGTGCCCATATGGTGAATGGCCATGGGCCTCATGGGGCGGATATGCAGCGGTCCGGCAGCCAGGATGGCTCGCCACGACTGTTCCACTGCCTCGTGGCCGACGATGCGCAGGCCGCCCGGGTGGATGCATACGATTTCCTCGTCGTCTGCCCAGACTTGCATCAGGCGCGCCAGATCGGCGTGCTCGAGGGCCTCGTAGAAGGCGTCTTCGGTTTCTTGCGGCGTGGCGAACATGGCGGCGTGGACGGGCGGAAATCGAAGGGAAGGGGCCGCACTGGCGGCCCCGCGTTCAGTGACCGTGGCTGGTGAGAACGGTACCGGGCTTCAAGCGGTATTCGGCTCCGCAATACGGACAGCGCGTGCTGCCGGTATGCGCGACGTCCAGAAAGACACGCGGATGCATGCTCCATAGGGGCGCTTTGGGGTTGGGGCAGTACACGGGCAGATCTTCGGCGCCGACCTCGATGACTTCATGGGCGGGGGCGGTGGCTGCTGCGGTCATGGTGTTTCCTGAAACAGGTGATGCGTAACGTGAGCGGGGAATGCCTGCGGCATGGCGATGCGGGGGCCGCGCGGCGTCAAACCTTGGTCAGCCAGCCCTGGTACTTCGCGTTTCGGCCGTGCACGACGTCGAAGAAGGCCTGCTGCAGGCGCTCCGTGACGGGGCCGCGGCGGCCTGCGCCGATGCGCCGGTTGTCGACTTCCCGGATGGGCGTGACTTCGGCGGCGGTGCCTGTAAAAAAGGCTTCGTCCGCGATGTAGACGTCGTCGCGGGTCAGGCGGCGCGTCAATACCGGGATGCCGAGATCGGCGGCCAGGGCATGGATGGTTGAACGGGTGATGCCGGTCAAGGCCGATGCGATTTCAGGTTCGACGAGCACGCCGTCCTTGACCAGGAAGATGTTCTCGCCGGCGCCTTCCGCGACGAAGCCTTCCGTGTCCAGCAACAGGGCTTCATCGTAGCCGTCCTGCAGGGCCTCGGCGTTGGCGATGATCGAATTGGCGTACGTGGTGGCGACCTTGGCGCGCGGCATGGTGACGTTGACGTGCTGACGCGCATAGGAGGAGACCTTGACGCGGATGCCTTCGGCCAGCGCTTCTTCGCCCAGGTAGGCGCCCCAGGGCCAGGCCGCGATGGCGACGTGGACCTTCGCGCCCTTGGGCGACACGCCCATCTTTTCGGAGCCGTAGAACACCAGCGGACGCAAATAGCAGGACTCCAGGCCGTTGGCCCGCACCACTTCGCATTGCGCCGCTTCCAGCGTCTCCGCGTCGAACGGCATGGGGATCTGGTAGATGTGAGCGGAGTTGAACAGCCGCTTGGTGTGTTCCTTCAGCCGGAAGATCGCTGTGCCGCTGTCGGTTTTGTAGGCCCGCACTCCTTCGAATACGGACAATCCGTAGTGCAGCGAATGGGTCAGGACGTGGGTGGTAGCCTCGCGCCAGGGGACCAGTTTGCCGTCATACCAGATGAATCCGTCGCGGTCGGCCATCGACATGTGCGTTCTCCTATGAGTGCGCGCTATTGTATCAAGGGGGCGGCTACAATATGCCCCAATATGGGGCGCGGCAACGAGCCGCCGCCAAAGACGGCCGCCGCGCGCCCGCGGCCCGTGCCCGTTTTCCGCGCCCGCTTCCCATTACCGCGCCAGGCCCAACTTGTCCTCCGAACCGGCAGTCTCCGATCTCGATAATCTCCAGGTTTGGCAAGAGCGGCGAAAGGCCGCGCGCGACGGCGTGCGTGCGGTCGCGCCAACCTTCATCGCGACCGGCACGTGGGGACTGGTGACGGGCGTGGCGATGGTGAAGTCCGGACTGACGGAATCGATGGCCACCGCGATGAGCCTGGCCCTGTACGCCGGTTCGGCGCAACTGACCTCGCTGCCCCTGATCGCCGCGGGGGCGCCGCTTTGGCTCATCTTCGCGGCCGGCTTCATCGTCAATCTGCGGTTCCTGATCTTCGGCGCCGCACTGCATCCGTATTTCCGCCATCTGCCGTGGCCGCGCAGGCTTGCGCTGGGCTACTTCACCACGGATATGGGCTTCGTTCTGTTCATCCCCAAATACGGCGACGCGCCGGTCAAGGGCACACGTGAACAGATCTGGTTCTTCATCGGCGCCATCACCCCCGCCTGGTTCGTCTGGCAGGGCTCCTCCATCGCCGGAATTTATCTGGGCGCGCTGGTGCCCACGGCCTGGTCGCTGGATTTTGCCGCCGTCCTGGCGCTGCTCGCCATTACCGTACCGCTGGCGACGACGCGGCCCATGCTGGCGGCCATCGTCGCGGCAGGGTTGACAGCCTGGATAGGCCAGTTGCTGCCGCTGCGCTTGGGCCTGGCCGCTGCCGTCATCGCCGGCGTGGTGGCGGGCATGCTGGCGGAACGCCGTTGGCGGGGCAAGGCATGAGTCTGGATATTGCGGCCGAAGACGCGTATGTCTATTCCGCCATTGCGCTGCTGACGCTTTGCAGCGTCATCACGCGCGCCGGCTATCAATTGTTCGGCGACTACCTGCCGCTTTCGGACGGCGTTCGGCGCGCCCTGCGTTACGCGCCGGCGGCGGCGCTGACGGCCATCATCGTTCCCGACATGCTGCCCTGGCGTCCCGGGGAAGGGCCGCTGCTCGACATGAAGCTGCTGGCCGGCGTTGCGGCCACGCTGGTGTTTCTGCGCACGCGCAGCGCGGTGGCCGTCATTGTCAGCGGGATGCTGGTGCTGTGGGGCTTGCGCTGGCTTGCCCCCTGACCCGTCCCCCTATCGAGCGGCTCGTACCCTGATGCCGGCGCCCGGCTGCGCTAAAATCGACTTATCCACAGCAAACCGGGCCCAATTCTTACTGTTTCCGTGCTTGTACGGGGCCGGTATCTGCCTAACCAATGACTGAATCCAATTCTTCCGCAGCGTCGTCCACGGATGCGCCCGCTCTCGCGTTTTCCGACTTCGGCCTGCACCCTCTGCTACTGGCTTCCATTGCCGAAACGGGGTACACGACTCCAACGCCCATCCAGGCCCAGGCGATTCCCGTCGTCGTGGCGGGGCGAGACGTCATGGGCGCGGCACAGACCGGCACCGGCAAGACGGCCGCCTTCACGCTCCCCATCCTGCATCGCCTGATGCCGTTGGCCAACACCAGCGCGTCGCCGGCGCGGCATCCGGTGCGCGCGCTCATTCTGACGCCCACGCGCGAGTTGGCCGATCAGGTCGCCGAAAGCGTCAAGCGCTACAGCAAGCGCACGCCCTTGCGTTCGGCCGTGGTGTTCGGCGGCGTGGATATCGGACCACAGAAGGAAAGCCTGCGCAACGGCTGCGAAGTGCTGGTCGCCACGCCCGGCCGCCTGCTCGATCACGTCGAGCAGAAGAACGTCAACTTGAGCCAGGTCGGCATCCTGGTTCTGGATGAAGCGGACCGCATGCTGGACATGGGCTTCCTGCCCGACCTGGAACGCATCATCCGGCTGCTGCCGACGCAACGCCAGAACCTGCTTTTTTCGGCGACGTTCAGCAATGAAATCCGCAAGCTGGCCCGTTCCTATCTGCAGCATCCCGTCGAAATCGAGGTCGCGGCGCGCAACGCCACGGCCGATACGGTCACGCAGATCGCCTACGAAATGAGCAGCGAAGGCAAGCGCGCCGCCGTGGTCCATCTGGTGAAGTCGCGCAACCTGAACCAGGTCATCGTGTTTTCCAATACGAAGATCGGCACGGCGCGGCTGGCGCGCCAGCTCGAGCGCGACGGCATCAAGGCGGAGTCCATCCACGGCGACAAAAGCCAGGCCGACCGCATGAAAGCGCTGGAGGCCTTCAAGGCTGGACAGCTGGAAGTGCTGGTGGCCACGGATGTCGCGGCCCGCGGGCTCGATGTTGCCGGCGTGCCTTGCGTGATCAACTACGACCTGCCCTATAACGCCGAAGACTACGTGCACCGCATTGGCCGGACCGGCCGCGCGGGCGCCTCGGGCGAAGCCATTGCGCTGTATACGCCGTCAGAGGAACGCCTGCTCCTGGACATCGAAAAGCTGATCAAGCGGCCCGTGCCTCGCGGCCGCCTGGACGTACCGCCCGAGCTGGTTGCGCGCAGTCGCGGCCATGGCGACGAGGCCCGTGGCGGGCGCGACCGTCGTGAAGCGCGCGGCCGGGGGCCGAGCGAACGGCGCTACGGCGAGCCGGCCTCGCGGCAGGCCCCGGTGGACGACTTCTTCTTCAAGCCCTACGTGCCCAGCAACCCCGCACCGCAGCCGCCTGCCGAAGAACAGGCCGCGGCCGAACGCGCCGGCGCTCCCAAACGCAAGGTGGCAGTGCTTCTGGGCGGCAATCGCAAGCCCTGACCGCGGCGGCGCGGCTCACGCCGCCAGCAGCCCGCGCACATCGGGCAGCCGTGTGGCGACCGCCGGGCTGCCGGCATCCAGGGTGGCAAGCAGCCGCTCGAGATGACCGATGTGCGGCAGCATGGGGCCGTAGAACACCGTGCGTCCACCGCGCTGCACCAGTATCGTCGGAAAGTTCTCGACGTCTTCCTCGCCCAGCAGCTCCGGGTGGTCCTCGATGTCGATCCAGGCAAACACTGTGGCGGGCGTCTGCGCCGCCAGCGCATCGAATTTGGGCCGGTATTCCCGACAGGTATCGCACCAGGCGGCGCAGAAGCACGCCACCAGATCGATATCGGGACGATCCAGCGAATTGCGCAAGGCGTGGGCGTCGGTTCCAGGTTCGAAAGCGGACATATGAGCGGCGGCAAGAGGTTTTAACTATCATACCTGCGATGCGCTATCGGACTTCCTCCATGCCCCCAACCTCCTATTCCACGCCGCCCTTCGCGCCGGCCTCGGCCGGCACGGCCGGCATCTGGCAGGCCTTCAAACGCGCCGCCGTATCGCAATGCCACCCCGCGATGCTTTTCGCGGTGCTGCTGCCGTTTCTCATTGCGCTGGTCGGCGCCATCCTGCTGCTGTGGTTTTGCTGGACGCCGCTGACCGACTGGCTGCGCGACGAGGCTTCCACCTGGAGCGTCGTCAACGATGTCGATCAGTGGCTGGTCGCCGTCGGGCTGTTTTCCCTCAAGGTTTATCTGGTCCCCGTGGCGGCGGCCGCCATCCTGTTGCCGGTGTCCGGCATTCTGGGCCTGGCCATCGCCGCCGTATTCGTCATGCCCCTGGTGTTGCGCCATGTCAGCCAGCGCGAGTACGCGGACGTCGGCAAGCAGGGCAAGTTCGGCACCGCGGTCAGCATCTGGAACGCCGGGTGGGTGAGCGTGGTATTCGCACTCGGGTGGCTGCTGACGCTGCCGTTGTGGCTTGTGCCCCCCATGGCGGTGCTGCTGTCGATTTTCTGGTGGGCCTTCGCCTTCTCGCGAATGATGCGGGTGGACGCCATCGTCGAGCACGCCAGCCCCGCCGAGCGGCGCATCCTGCTGCGCCGGCACAACGTGGGTTTCTGGGTATTGGGGTTGCTGTGCTCCCTGATCAACCTGTTGCCGCCAGCCTGGGTCTTCCTGCCCGTGTTCTCGGCGCTGCTTTTCGCGCATTACGGACTGGACGCCCTGCAGCGGTTGCGGCAGGAAAAAGTCATCGAGATGACGCCTCGTTGACCACCCTTGGACTCCGCTCACCACTGCTCAGAGGACGCCACATGGCTCTGGATCCCGCGACGCCGCGCATCGGCCTGATCATCGTCGGCGACGAAATCCTGTCCGGCAGACGGCAGGACAAGCATTTCTCCAAGGTCATCGAACTCCTGGGCGCGCGCGGGCTGCGATTGGCCTGGACGCAGATCCTGCCGGATGATCGCGATACCCTGACGGCGGCATTCCGGCGCAGTTTCGCCAGCGGCGACATCGTCTTTTCCTGTGGCGGCATCGGGGCAACCCCTGACGACCATACACGTCAGGCGGCCGCCGCCGCGCTGGACTTGCCGCTGGCGCTGCATCCCGAAGCGGAACGCGAGATCACGTTGCGCTGCGCCGAGATGGCGGCGAAGGGCCAGGGCACGACCGACATGAGCACGCCGGAAAACCAGCGCAGGCTTGAAATGGGGCGCTTTCCCGAGGGGTGTGAGATCGTGCCCAACCCCTACAACCGCATCCCTGGTTTTTTCATCCGCGACCATACTTTTGTTCCGGGTTTCCCGGTCATGGCGTGGCCGATGCTGGAATGGACGCTGGATACCCGTTACCGCGATCTGCACCACCGGACCGCGCACGCGGAACATGCTTTCCTGGTCTATGGCCTTCCAGAGTCCCGCATCGCGCCCGTGATGGACGCGCTGCAGGCCCGATGGCCCGGGGTGAAGGCCTTCAGCCTGCCCAGCGTAGGAGAGGATGGCAAGTCGCCGCATATCGATCTGGGCGTCAAGGGCGAGCCGGCGGCTGCGGCCGAAGCCATGGCGTATCTTCGTGACGAAGTCGTGCGGCTGGGCGGTCGGCTGACCCCGCCGGCCTGAGCGGCGCCCAGGTTGCCAAACGCGGCTGCGTATTTCACAATACGGGAAATAACGATTTATTGCAGCGCCGCATCCGCGCATCGACCGGCGCGTCCGAGACACCCGCTTCGCCTATGACCCGCTTCTCTCCCACACCGACGCATGGCGCCCAGGCGCCAGGCGACGGGCATGCCACGATCGCCATTCAAGTGATCGAACGCGCCATGCGGTTGCTCGATGCGCTGGCGGCGCAGCCCGAACCGGTGACGCTGAAACAGCTGGCGGCGACCACGGGCCTGCATGCGTCGACTGCCCATCGCATCCTGAACGACCTGGTGGTCGGCCGCTACGTCGAGCGCGTGGACAATGGCGTCTATCAGCTGGGGATGCGCCTGCTGGAGCTTGGTTCCCTGGTGAAGGGCCGCCTGAACGTACGGGATGCGGCCGCCGGCCCCATGCACGAGCTGCACGAGTTGACCGGCCAGACCGTCAATCTATCGGTGCAGCAGGGCGATGAGATCGTATACGTCGACCGGGCCTGGAGCGAACGATCCGGCATGCAGGTGGTGCGCGCCATCGGCGGCCGCGCGCCCTTGCACCTGACGTCCACCGGCAAGCTGTTTCTGTCGATGGCGGAACCCCGCGAAGTGCGCGCCTACGCGCTGCGCACCGGCCTGGCGGGCCATACCGGAAACAGCCTGACCCGGCTGGACATGCTGGAACGTGAACTGGCGATGGTGCGCGCCCACGGTTATGCGCGCGACAACGAGGAACTGGAAGTCGGCGTGCGCTGCATCGCCGCGGGGATCCGCGACGATAGCGGGAAGCTCGTGGCCGGCCTGTCGATTTCGGCGCCCGCCGAGCGCATGCAGGACGAATGGATCGCGCGTCTGAAGGAAACGGCGGCGCGCATATCGGCATCCCTCGGCTACGAGGCGCCGCCCGAGCCGTCGTTCGGGCCCGCGCACGGGCCGGACGGCGCCCAGGCCGCGGCCTGAAAAAAAAGCCCGGCATGCCGGGCTTCGACGGGATTCCGGCGTGCCGGAATCGGCACGGCCGCGCGAACGCGGCACGTGACAGGCGTTATTGTTTTTCGACGCCCGCTTTCTTGAACAGCGCCGCCCACTGGGGCACCTGCTGCTTGACCTTGGCCTCCAGCGCCTGCGGGTTGGCTTCATTGACCAGCACCGTGGCGCCCAGCGCCTGCATGCGTTCCTGGAACTTGGGATCCTTCACGCCGGCTTGCAGGGCCGCGACCAGTTTGTCGACGACGGGCTTGGGCGTGCCCTTCGGGACCCACATGCCGTGCCAGATGCCGACCTCGAAGCCCTTGTAGCCGGATTCGTCCATGGTTGGCAGATCCTTCAGTGTGTCCACGCGCTTGAGGCTGGTCACCGCGTACGCCTTCACTTTCTTGGCGTTGATCTGCTGGGTGGTGTTGGTGGTCTGGTCGCAAAGCATGTCAACCTGCTTGCCGAGCAGGTCATTCATGGCCGGCGCCGTGCCCTTGTAGGGCACCGTCAGCAGGTCGACGCCAAATGCTTCGTTCAGCATGGTGCCGCACAGGTGGCTCGCCGCGCCGATGCCGGCGTTGGCCAGCGTGATCTTGTCCTTGTTCTTTTTGACGTAGTCGGCCAGTTCCTTGATGTTGTTCGGCGGGAAGTTTTCGCGCGCCAGGACCGTCATGGGGACGTCCACCACCAGGCCTACCGGCTCGAAGCTGGTGAACGGGTCATAGCCCGGGTCTTTGTACAGGGATGGAGCGGTGGAGAAGCCGACGTGCATCAGCAGCACGGTATAGCCATCGGGAGCCGCGCGGGCGGCGAACGTGGTGCCGATCGTGCCGCCGGCGCCACCCTTGTTCTCCACGATGACGGACTGGCCGAGCGCCGGTCGCATGGCTTCCGCCAGCGAGCGGGCAACGTTGTCGGTCGGTCCCCCGGCGGCGAACGGTACCACCATGTTGATGACGTGGTCCGGATATTCGGCATGTGCGGCGCCTGCCGCGGACAGGGTCACGGCCGCCAATACGGCGGCCAGCCTGGGGGATCGGAAAGGCATGGTGTCTCCTGGTTATGCGAATGCGTTATGAGAATTCTGCGCACAGGCTGCCGGGCCTGTTCGAACCGCAGTCTAGGCAACAACCGGTGACACGTCACCTTAGATGTTTCCCCATGTTGCTTCGGCCGGACGGCGGCTCTATCGTGCTGCCAGCTTCGGAGAGGTGGCATGCCCCCAACCGGCTGCGAAGGCGAAGAACCGCTCGGCATTCCCGCGCACCGTTTCCCAATACGCACCGGAGAGTTGTGTGACTTTGTTGCGTTGCACCAAAAGTGCTTGACATTGGGTCGGACGCACCTAAAATGGGAATTGTGCAGTGCACAACGGCTCGGGACAGTGGTAGGCCGCGAGCCGGGGGAGTCCCCAGGCAGTATGGACCCTCGATATGTCTTCCGCACCCAATCGCCATCTTTATCGCCCCCTGCGAAGGGGCAACTCGAGGAGATCCCTATGAGCGCCATTCCGCAACAAGTGCTGGCTCGCCAGCAAGCCGGCATCAACACCCTGATCGCCACCCAGACCGCCCTGTTTTCCGGTTTCGAAAAGCTGGTCGATCTGAACATGAAAGTCGTCAAGGCGACCCTGGACGAAGCCGCGCTGCGTGCCCAGCAGGCGTCCGAAGTGAAGGACCCGCAGGAAGCGCTGGCGTTTTCGACCAGCCTGGTGCAGCCCAGCGCCGAGAAAGTGCTGGCCTACGGCAAGCACGTCTATGACATCGTCGCCGGGGTGCAGGGCGAACTGGTGAAGCTCGGCGAAGAGCAGATCGCCGAAAACCAGGCCCAGCTGTCCGAAGCGATCGACCAGCTGGCCAAGAACGCCCCCACCGGCACCGAAGGCGCCGTGGCGTTGATAAAGTCCTCGCTTGCAACCGCCACCAGCGCGTATGATTCGATGACCAAGGCTGCCAAGCAGGCCGCCGAAGTCGCCGAATCGAACCTGAACGCCGCCGCGAACGCAACGTTCAAGGCCGCCTCGGATGCCGCGGACGTGGCTAACAAGGCCGCCGCGCCGCGCAGCCGCCGCGCCACCGCCGCCGCCTGAACGCGCAGCGAAAAGCCGTATCGAAGTCAACCAGTTTGAGCAGAGCTGGAGCCTGGGCCGCCCTTTGGGCGGCCCTTTTTTCTACCGGCCACCCCGGGAGCTTCGGCGTGGTACGGCCGCCGACGCCGGCATAGGCTGCCGGCTGCGGCGACGCGCCTGCGTCGCATTGTTGAATTCACATTTCGTTTAGCGATGTGTGACGCCAGAGAAAATTCCGCGCCTCACAATGCAGCGCACGGCGTAGGCATACGGCTCGGGCTTCCGCCCGCGCGTGTCCCGCCGGATCCATGAGGAGCGTTGCCATGAGGAGTCTTGCCGCTACGGCGCTTTCGATCACTCTTTTCGCCGGCGTCGGCCCGGCTTATGCCGAGTCCCCGTTTTCCAAGGTCGTTGACCGCGTCGAAAAGCTTGAACACGAAGCCGGTGAAAAAGCCCAACGCCTGGAGCGCGAGGGCAGGGCAGAGGTGGAACAGAACATTCACCGGAAAGAAAGCAAGACCGCCGACGAGCCCAAGGAAAAGGCCGTGCAGGATATCGAAAAGGCGGTGAAGTAGCGACGATGGCGCCGTCGCGGCCGTCATGCCGCTGCGACGCCTGTGCAGGCCGCACATCGCGGTCCGCCGCCCCGGTCAGATCGTCGCGCCGCGCAGGGCCGTCGCTTCCACGCATTCGCGCACCAGCGCCGGCCCCCGGTAGATCAGGCCCGTATAGATCTGCACCGCGTCCGCGCCGGCAGCCATTTTTTCGGCCGCCTGGCGTCCGCCATGAATGCCGCCCACGCCGATGATGGAAAGCGCGTTGCCCAGCCGCTGCTTCAGCCGGGCGATGACGGCCAGGGACAGCTCGTGGACCGGCGGGCCGGACAGGCCGCCGGCCTGCTCGGCATGGCGCAGACCCTTGACGGCATCCCGCGATAGCGTGGTGTTGGTAGCGATGACGCCGTTGACCCCGTAGCGCGGCAGGATGTCCGCGATGGCATCGACCTGATCGCTCGTCAGGTCCGGCGCGATCTTCACCGCCAGCGGCACGTCCCTTCCGTGCGTATCGGCCAGCGCCTTGCGGGCGTCGCGCAACTGCGCAAGCAGGTCGTTCAGTTCATCGCCGCCCTGAAGGCTGCGCAGGTTCTGCGTGTTGGGCGAGGAAATGTTCACGGTCACATAATCGGCGTGCGGGAAGACTCCGCGCAGGCCTTTCAGGTAGTCGTCCGCCGCCTGGCCAATGGGCGTATCGGCGTTCTTGCCGATGTTCAGCCCCAATATGCCGCCGCGCCCTCGCCACTGGCTGCGCGTCACATTGGCGATGAAGGCGTCCAGTCCCAGGTTGTTGAATCCCAGCCGGTTGATCAGCGCATGGGCTTGCGGCAGACGGAAAAGCCGCGGCTTCGGATTGCCCGGTTGCGGCCGCGGCGTTACCGTGCCGACCTCGACGAACCCGAATCCGAGATTGCCAAGCGCATCGATGTAGGCGCCGTTCTTGTCCAACCCGGCCGCAAGGCCCACGGCGTTGGGAACGCGCAGGCCCATCAGATCGACGGGGGCCAAAGGCGCGGCGCGCAGCAATGTCCGGGTGGCATTGCATTCGTATGCCCGCTGCAGCGCCTTCAGCGTGACTTCGTGCGCGGTTTCGGCGTCCATGGCGAACAGCGCCTGGCGCGCAAGAGGATAGGCGTGGAAGAGAATCGACATGGGGCGGCATTGTAGAGCCATCCGCGGGCCGCGGCATCGGGTCGCGGCCCGCGGCAGTCGCGGCATGGCGCCGGTCGAGGATTAGCGCGGCGCCGGGTCCGGCGGCGGGCTCTGCCACACGCCGTCGATGAGCAGCTGCGCCGGCTGGAAGCCGGCCTTGTACGCCATCTTGCGGCTGGCGGCGATCCAGTACCCCAGGTACAGCCACGGCAGGCCCAGGGAGCGGCATTGCTCGATCTGCCACAGGATGCTGTAGGTGCCCAGGCTGCCCGCCATGTCGGGATCGTAGAACGTGTAGACCGAAGACAGCCCGCCATCCAGCACGTCGATGATGGACACCATGGCCAGCACGTCTTCCGGCGTACGGAATTCGACCAGGCGCGTATTGACGCGGCTGGTCAGCAGGAACTGCGCGTACTGGGTACGGCTGTCGTCGTCCATGCCGCCGCCGGGGTGGCGGCCTTGCTGATAGCGGGTGTACAGCTCGTAGTGCTCGGGCGACCACGCCAGCTCCGCCACCAGCGCGCGCAGATCGCCATGCCGTTTCCATGCGCGCCGTTGGCTGCGGTTGGGCGTGAAGCGCGCCGTATCCACGCGCACCGGAATGCAGGCCTGGCAACCGTCGCAATGCGGCCGATAGGTGAACAGCCCGCTGCGGCGAAAGCCCTGTTCCACCAGCTGGGAATAGGTGCCCGCATGGATCAGGTGCCCTGGCGCCGCAACCTGGGAACGCGCCTGCCGCCCGGGAAGATAGCTACAGGGATAGGGCGCCGTGGCATAGAACTGCAGGGTGGAAAAGGGAAGTTCTTTGAGCTGGCTCATGCGCGCCCGCTGGCGGGGTGAAGCCCGAAAGCGGTAAGGACATGATAACGCCTAAGCCGGGGCAAGGGCGTGCAGGGCACCCTGCGTGTCGAGCCGGCCGGGCCGCCACGGCGGGCCTGGCCGCGTCACCAGTTCGGCCACGCGCGCAACGAATTGGGCGCGCGGCACCGGGCGCGCGCCCAGGCTGGCCAGGTGCCGGGTCTGTTGCTGACAATCGATCCATGGCACGCCGTGATTCGACAGGAAGCGGACCAGGTGCGCGAGCGCGATCTTCGATCCGTCCGTCACGCGCGTGAACATGGATTCGCCGTAGAACATGGCGCCCAGGCTGACGCCGTACAGGCCCGCGCTCAGCCGGCCGTCGACCCATGTCTCGACACTGTGCGCGACGCCCGCGCGATGCCAGGCGGCATAGACGTCGCGCATCTCGTCCGTGATCCAGGTGCCCGGCCGCCCATCGCGCGGCGCGGCGCACGCCCGCAACACCTGCTCGAACGCCGTGTCCACGCGGACTTCGACGCGCGGATGCGGCGTCGCTTCCTGGCGGGCCAGCTGGCGCAGGCGCTTCGCAAGCGAATGGGAAACGGCGAAGTCCTCGCAGGCCAGCACCATCCGGGGGTCGGGCGACCACCACAGCACCGGCTCGCCTTCGGCATACCAGGGGAATATGCCGCGGCTATAGGCCTCTGTCAGGCGCGCCACCGATAGGTCCGCCCCGGCTGCCAGCAGGCCGTCGGGGTCGCTCAGGGCGCACTCGACGGGGGGGAGCGGCGTATCGGGGTCGACCCAGGGGAGTTTCAATGTGACTCGAGGGAATAGCGATGCGCGCCGAAAACGCCCCGGCGGCGGTCTTCAACGAAGTGGCGCAGCGTGGTGGCCACCGTGCGGAAGGATAGATCGTCCCAGGGAATATCCGATTCGTCGTAATAGCGGGCGTCCAGGCTTTCCGGGCCGGGATCGAGTTCGGGACCAAGCGCCTGGGCGAGGTAGTAGATGTGGACTTGATCCACCTGCGGCACATCGATGACCGTGAAAAGGTCCCCCAGCTGAATGCGCGCGCCGGATTCCTCCAGGGTTTCCCGTGCCGCGCCCTGCGCGGTGGTCTCGCCCAGCTCCATGAAGCCGGCAGGCAAGGTCCACGTGTCGTAGCGCGGTTCGATGGCGCGGCGGCACAGCAGGATGCGTCCTTCCCAGACCGGCACGGTGCCGACCACCACGCGCGGGTTCTGGTAATGGATGGCGCCGCAGTGATCGCAGATGTCGCGCTCGCGGTTGTCGCCATCCGGGACGCGCCGGCTGATGGGCGACCCGCATTGGCTGCAGAAGCGTGCCCGGCGCGGGGCGGGGAAATAGGAGGAAGGCTTGGCGGTCATGATCCCGATTCTACCGGCTTGCCCTGGCCGCAGGGTGACGCGCCCCGCGCGTCAGGGGCCTTCCGGGACGTCGGCCGCGGGGTTCGCGATGAAGCCAAGTCCGGTTTCCAGCTCGGCCGCCAGCACCCGGCGCAGCAACACGACGTCGTGCGCTGCCGGGTGGCGGACCCGCAGCGCCGCCCCCGGCTGCAGGGCCGCGGCGGCGGCCAGCGCATCGCCGCCATCTTCCAGGCGCATCGCCTCGAACAACGCCGCCACGTCCCTGCCTTCCACCATTCCGGGGCCCGCGTCGGTGCTCGCGTACAGCTGATCCGCCTGGTCGAGCCACCACGCGGACACCTCGTTCACGGACAGGCCGGTATGCGTATGCAGGCTCACCCCGTCCGCCCCGGTGCGCAGAATGAACGGCGCCGCATCCAGGCGGACAAAGACCCGTTGCGGTCCGTTTTGGAAGAACCAGCGCCCCTGCTCATCCCGGTCGTAGTTTCGGCCGATGAAAGCGAGAATGCCGGGGTTGGTGATGGGATCGCCCGCGCCGCCCTGGCGTGCGTCGCCTTTGGGATGCAGGCGCCAGCGGCCGGCACGGTCCAGCGACAGCCATCCGGCCACGGCGGGGACGTTGGGCCAGCGGGCGATGGCCTGCAGGACGGAAGCGTCCATGTCGAACCTCCTTGAATCGAAGCGGGGCGCGCGGTCGTCGGTGCGAGGCGGGTTGCGCCGGGACCCTTGCCGCCGCGCGCCGCAAGCGGCGGCGCCGGCGCGGTCTCACCAGGGTGCAGCGTCCGCCAGCGTAGTGGGCTGCAGGAACATCGTAGCGTGCAGTGTCCGGTCCGGCGCCAGTACGGCAGTGCCTGTTTCAGGGTCCACGCCGGGGACCGGCTTTCCGCCCTGGGCGGAATAACGGTTGAAGGCGTCCGTCATATGCGACACCGGCTCCACGGCCAGGTGCGGTTTGCCCGGCGGCGTGAAAATCACCAGATGACTCAGCGTGGCGTCGGCGGTCATCGTGACGGCGGCGTCCCGTTCCGGCCAGGCGATGCGCGCGCGTCCCCGGAAATCCCGGAAGACGTTGTCGTAATCGGTATGGAGGACCGCCATGCCCGTATGCAGTGCGGATGGCGGCGGAGCCCGGCGGACCGGCAGATTGGCCGGGTCATTCACCCACATGTCGCCCACATCGGCCCATACGCGGGTTTCCGGCGTGCGCGGGAAATAGGGGTGCCAGCCTACGCCCATCGGCTGCGGGGCCGCGCCCGTATTGCGTACCGTCAGCGTCACTTGCAGGCCGGCGCCGGTCAGTTCGAAGGTCTGTTCGGCCGCGAAGGGAAACGGCCAGGCAGGCGTCTCCGCCTCCGGCGTGTAGTCCTGGAACAGGACCGCGCGCCGGTCGTCGTGCGATGCGACGCGCCAGGGCCGCTGCCACGTCAGTCCGTGCATGGGCAGGGCCGCGTAATCGACGGTGCGGGGAATTGGATAGACCTTGCCATGGAAGGCCATGCGGCCGTTGGCGATCCGGTTGGAAAACGGGACGAGCGGGTAGCAGGCTGTCAGCCGCGCCGTTTCGGGTACGCCGTCGGTGGGACGCAGAATGGCAACGTCCCGCCAGCGATAGTTCAGGATGGTCCCACCCAGGGCGGGACTGATTTCCACGCACTGGTCGGCGTGCTCCAGGCGCAGCAGCTTCGAAGGGGTCGATTGGTCCATGCGCGCATTATAGGAACGGGATTTGCGCGCGTTCGGGGATGTGCCAGCGCGCGCCGGGATGTCGTGCGAAGGGCGTTGGCGACGTCATCCTGGGAGAAACGAATGAGAAGAGCGAAAAGACATATTCCGCTTTCGGTCGTGCTTGGTATCGCGCTGGCTGCGGCCCTGACCCTGGCCCCGTGGGCGGTCTCCGGTGTGCAGGCCGCGGATCAGCGGTCATCGTCGGGCGGTTCGCGGCCGGTCATGCCCGGCAATCAACCCGCAGGGACCGGCCTGACTCAGCAGACGCCCGGCTCCGCGCCGGGGCAACAGCCACAGCAACCGGGCAAGTCTTCGCCGGGGATGGACCAGCCCGGCACGGCGGCCCCCTCCAGCGGGCCGTCGTCCATGCCGGCGCAGGGAACGGTGCAGGGCAGCAAAGGCGCGCCGGCCTCGCAAGGCGATCCAGCGGGCGGCACCGCGGGCAGCCGGGGCCAGAAGGACACTCGCCGCGGGCATTGACGGGAGGCTCATGCGTCAGACGCGCCATCGATGGCTTCCCTCGGGAAGCCGCGGGGCACGCCGCGTCGCTGGCGGTTTCCGGGAGGAAGCCGTCTTTGGATGCACAAACGGCTCCCGCAGGGAGCCGTTTTCAGAACCAACGGCTCCCTGCAGGAAGCCGTTTTTAGAACCAGCGGCTCCCTGCAGGAGCCGTTTTCAGAACCAGCGGCTCCCTGCGGGAGCCGTTTTTAGAACCCAACGGCTCCCTGCGGGAGCCGTTTTCAGAACCAGCGGCTCCCTATGGGAGCCGCTTTCAAAGATATGGAGGCGCAAGCCGGAATCGAACCGACGTACACGGATTTGCAATCCGCTGCATAACCACTCTGCCATTGCGCCAGTAGCCTGGATTCCCCGGATGTCCTTACCGGGAAGCCCGGCATTCTAACATCATTGCCTGATGCCTGCAGGGCAGCCCAGGCAGGCTGCCGACAGAGCGCGCGGGGCCGGCGCGCCGCAATGATCGCTACGGCAAAAAAGTCATGAACAGAAAGGTCCCGAAGATCACAAGGTGGACAAAGCCGTAAAGGATATTTGTCCGCCCGCTGCCAAGGGTAAGGATGCTGACGATCAGCGTCAGCGCCAGCAACACGGTTTCGCCGGCATCCAGCCCCAGCACAAGGGGTTTGTGCAGCACCAGGCTCACCACGGTCACCGCCGGAAAGGTAAGCCCGATGGTGGCCAGGGACGAACCCAGGGCCAGGTTCAGCGCCTTCTGCAATTCATCGCGCCTGGCTGCCTGATAGGCCGAAATGGCTTCGGGCAACAGCACCAGGATCGCCACCACCAGGCCTGTGGTCGCTGGCGGCGCGTCCGCGGCCAGACGCACATATTCGACGACGTTGGCGAACTTCTTGGACAGCAGGACAACCCCGACCAGCGCCAGCATCAGCAGGCCGATGCTTAGCGCGACGGTCCTTGCTGCGGGACGCTGCGGCACGTCGGCTGCGTTGCCGGATTCGGTCACGAAGTACTCCGTGTGCCGGACTGTCTGGATATAGAGGAAAGCGCCGTACAGCAGGATCGTCATGACGGCGACGAAGGCCAGCTGTGTGTCCGAGTACGAAGGGCCCTTGATCTCCTGAGTGTAGTTGGGCAGCACCAGGGTGAGCGTGGCAAGCACGATAAGCACGGCCAGATAGGCCGACGCCCCCGTGCTTCCGTGCTGCTGTTCGTGATATCGAAGGCTGCCGGCCAGGATGCAGGCGCCCGCCAGGCCGGTGCACACGATCATGACGACCGCGAAAACCGTATCGCGCGCCAGCTCGGGGCTTCCGCCTTGGTCTGAAATCATGATGGACGCGATAAGGGCGACCTCGATGATCGTGACGGCCGCCGTCAGGACCAGCGTGCCGAAGGGCTCTCCGGTGGCATGGGCGATGACCTCTGCATGGTGCACGGCCGCGAAGATGGCCCCGAACAGCACGATCACCAGCACGCAGGCAACCGCGATACTGAGCGGGCTGGGCACAAAGGGCATTGCGAATCCGGCAGCCGACGCAACAAGGAAGAACGGCAATGCCACTGCTGGAAAAATCCAGGCCGATTTCGGCATGGCGACGGCATGGGCGTGTGAATCCATATTCCTTCCTTGATGGTCCTTGCGGCCGCAAGGGCCAGCGGGGGAGGGGGCGCCACGGTGTGCCGGACCGATGGATGCGAGCGGCGTTGCATCGGGCTGTGCCGCTATCCTGCTATCGCCTGCGGCGGCGCGCAAGGCCGCGAGCGGGCGGCGGGACAAATGCCGGAATCACCCGGGACCAAATGCCGGAACCAAATGCCGGAACCAAATGCCGGAACCAAATGCGACAGGGCCCCACGGAAAACCGTGGGGCCCTGTTCAGAAACTGGAGCGGGAAACGAGTCTCGAACTCGCGACCTCAACCTTGGCAAGGTTGCGCTCTACCAACTGAGCTATTCCCGCAGCGAAGTTCGCCATTATACACAAATCCGCGGGCGTGTGAGCACGGCGCTTGCTCAGCCATGTATCCGCTGCTGTCCAATCCGTGGAGCCCAATATGTCCATGCCGAGCCAGTCGCGCGCCGCTCCCATTTTTGGCGCGCTTGCGTTTCTGTTTTCCGTTTTCTGCCTGACCGTGCTGGCGGCGCCGGTGTGCGCCGGGACAGTATGGATGGACAACGGGGACCGCATTACCGGCTCCATTCTTTCGTTGGATAACGGCATCCTGCTGCTGAAAACGGAATATGGCGGCGATATGCGCCTGCAGTTCGAGCACGTCAAGACCCTGCAAAGCGATGGCGACCTTATCATCCGCGACCAATCGCTGGTGCATGATTACTACGCCAAGCTGGTGCGCGGAGACGAAGGCGAGGTCGTGCTGGAAGGGGTCCAGCGCAGTCCGGCCGGTCAGGCAGAGGTCCGGACGCAAATGGCGCTGTCCAGCCTGAACAGCATGGCCCGGCCGAAGCGGCTATGGGGCGAGACGGCCGTCAATGGCCGGCTCGACGTGTCGGCAATGCAAAAGACCGCATCTGTGGACAGCCAGGACCTGGGCCTGGACTTCCAGCTGGATACGCGGCGCGGCGTGTGGCGCAACAGTCTGAGCGCCGCCTACCATCGCAGCAAGGATGGCGATGACGTGGGCACCGATAATTTCGGCGGCCAGTACGTGCTGGATCGCTTCATGACGGAAAAGGCTTTCTGGCAGGCGCGGGCGCGCTACAGGCGGGACCTGGTCGAGGAGGTCAGCCGGCAGGTGGCGTACGGGACGGGGCCGGGTTATCAGTTCTGGGACGACGAGCTGGGCGCGTTCGCCTTGTCCGGCCTGTTGGGCCGCGTCGAATACGGTTATGACGATGGCGACAGCGAGGGCGCCTACGCGGGCGCGGTGCGCTGGAACTACACGCGCTACCTGCACGGAAAGCAGATCCAGCTGTACACCGACGGGGAACTCATTCGCGCGATCGGTGGGGCGGGCTGGGGCGTGAGCGGCCAGGTCGGCTTGCGCTACAACCTCAACAGCTGGCTATCGTTCTACATCAAGTATGCCCGCGACCAGATCAGTGGCGGCCGGGCAAGCACCAATGAATCGACTTACCAGACCGGGCTGGGTCTGAGCTGGTGAGCCGGCTCATACCGAAAGATGCCGGCGCACGTCCTCGCCGCCCATCTGCGCCTTCGTGCCGCGCGCGACGATCTCGCCACGCGACATCACCACAAAGCGGTCGGCCAGTTCATGAGCGAAATCGAAATACTGTTCGCACAACAGGATGGCCATATCGCCCCGCGCGCGCAACATGCGGATGACGCGCCCGATGTCCTTGATGATCGAAGGCTGGATGCCTTCAGTGGGCTCGTCGAAGATGATCAGCCTGGGCTCGGCCACCAGCGCGCGCGCGATCGCCAGTTGCTGCTGCTGTCCGCCGGACAAATCCCCTCCGCGCCGCGATAGCATCGTCTTGAGCACAGGAAAGAGCTCGAACACTTCTTCCTTGATGCGCCGCGCCCTGGCAGCGGGAAAGGACGCCATCCCCATGACGATGTTTTCTTCCACCGTCAGCCGCGCGAAGATGTCGCGTCCCTGCGGCACATAAGCCATCCCCATGGCCGCCCGACGGTGCGGCGCCAGCCGCGAAACGTCCTGGCCTTCGAACATCACCCTGCCGCTGGCAAGCGGCAGCACCCCCATCAGGCACTTGAGCAGCGTGGTCTTGCCCACCCCGTTACGCCCCAGCAGCGCCAGGCATTCCCCACGCTCGACATCCAGGGAAACCCCGCGCAAGGTATGACTGCCGCCGTAGTATTGATTGATGGCCTGCACGTCCAACATATCTCTTCTCCATGGCGCCAACGCCACCCGCATACAAAACAGCGCATCCATAAGGCGGCCGCCCCAGGCCGACACCGCACCCAAGCAAGACGCCCCCCATACGAAGCCGCCGCCCCCCGACCGGGGACGCCGAGGATCGGGCTCCGCCGGTCCTCCAGCGTCGCCCCCCTGGGGGGGAAGCGCGCCAGCGCTTCGGGGGGGACCACAGCCACCCCTACCTCCCCAGATAAACTTCCACCACCCTCGGGTCCGCCTGCACCTCGGCCATCGTTCCTTCCGCCAGCACCGAGCCTTCATGCAGCACGGTGACCTTGCCGCCGTCGGCGATGCGCGTGACGAAATCCATGTCGTGCTCCACCACCATCAGCGAATGCCGCCCGCGCAATTCGTTCAGCAGTTCGCCGGTGCGCTCGGTTTCGGCGTCCGTCATACCGGCGACGGGCTCGTCCAGCAACAGAAGCTGCGGTTCCTGCATCAGCAGCATGCCGATCTCCAGCCATTGCTTCTGCCCGTGCGAGAGCAGGCCTGCGGGCCGCCAGGCCTGGGCGGAAAGCCGGATCAGGGCCAGCGTTTCGGCGATCTTGTCGGCCTGTGCGCTATCCAGCCGCGCAAACAGCGTGGGCCGCACCCGCTTGTCGGCTTTCATCGCCAACTCCAGGTTTTCGAACACCGTGTGGTTTTCGAACACGGTGGGCCGCTGGAACTTGCGCCCGATGCCCGCATGGGCAATCTGCGCTTCGTTCAGCGTCGTCAGGTCGATGTTCTGGCCGAAGTAGGCCGTTCCCGAAGTAGGGCGGGTCTTGCCGGTGATCACGTCCATCATGGTGGTCTTGCCGGCGCCATTGGGCCCGATGATGCACCGCAGCTCGCCCACGCTGATGTCCAGCGTCAGATCGTTCAAGGCCTTGAAGCCGTCGAAGCTGACGGTGATGCCGTCCAGGTACAGGATGGCGCCATGCGTGGTGTCCACACCCCGCGGCTTGATGCGTCCGTAGGCCGGGCTGCCGCCATTGAAGCCCTCGTTGCCGGCGCCGTCGCCGCCGGGATGGCCGTTTGCGCCGGCGGAGGGCGCGTGCGCCGTGTCCATCATGCTTGCTTCTCCTCGCGCGCCGTGAAGCGGCGCACCAGTCCGACGATGCCCTGCGGAAGGAACAGCGTGACGAGCACGAAGATCAGGCCCAGGGCGTACAGCCAGAACTCCGGAAATACGCTGGTGAACCACGTTTTCAATCCGTTCACCACGCCCGCGCCAAGGATGGGGCCGATCAGCGTGCCGCGTCCCCCCGTAGCGACCCAGATCACCATTTCGATGGAGTTTTCGGTGGACATTTCGCCGGGGTTGATGATGCCAACCTGCGGCACGTACAGCGCACCGGCGATCCCGCACATGACGGCCGACAGGGTCCAGACGAACAGCTTGAATCCCAGGGGCTCGTAGCCGATGAAGCGCAAGCGGCTTTCGGAATCGCGGACGGCCGTCAGTACCCGGCCCAGCTTGGATCGCGTCACCATGCGCGCCAGCACCAGCGATCCGGCGAGAAAGGCCAGCGTCGCCCAGTACAAGGCCGCGCGCGTGCCCGGCGCCGTGATGTCGAACCCCAGGATGCGCTTGAAATCCGTAAAGCCATTGTTGCCGCCGAAGCCCGTGTCGTTGCGGAAGAACAGCAACATGGCGGCGAACGTCAGGGCCTGCGTGATGATGGAGAAGTACACGCCCTTGATACGCGACCGGAACGCGAAATAGCCGAAGACGAAGGCCAGCGCCCCGGGCACCAGCACCACCAGCAGCATGGCGAACCAGAAGTGTTCGGTGAACGACCAGTACCAGGGATAGCTCTTCCAGTTCAGGAACACCATGAAGTCCGGCAGGTCGCTCTTGTACACGCCGTCGTGGCCGATGGCGCGCATCAGGTACATGCCGTGCGCGTAGCCGCCCAGGGCGAAGAACAGGCCGTGTCCCAGCGACAGTATCCCGGCATAGCCCCAGACCAGGTCCAGCGCCAGCGCCGCCAGGGCATAACACATGAACTTGCCGAGCAATGCGACGGCGTAGGAGGACACGTGCAGGCTGCTTTCCGGAGGAAAGAGCAGATTCAGCAGCGGCGGCACCGCCAGCACCGCCGCGGCTACAGCCAGCCCGGCCCAGGCGCGGGCGGAGTACAGGCGCGGCCGCGCCATTGCGGCCGGGTCCATGGAAGCAGACATCTTCATTCGACGCTCCGGCCGCGCGGGGCGAACAGGCCCTGCGGGCGCTTTTGCACGAACAGCACGATCAACACCAGGATGGCGATCTTCGCCAGCACGGCGCCGGCATAGGGTTCCAAAAGTTTGTTCAGACCGCCCAGGCCGAGGGCGGCGATGACCGTGCCCGCCAGTTGGCCCACCCCGCCCAGCACGACGACCATGAAGGAGTCGACGATGTAGCCGCGTCCCAGATCTGGACCCACATTGCCCAATTGCGACAGCGCCACGCCAGCCAGGCCGGCGATGCCGGAACCCAGGCCGAACGCCAGCATGTCGATGCGGCCCGTCGGGACGCCGACGCAGTCGGCCATGCGCCGGTTCTGCGTGATGGCGCGTACGAACAATCCCAAACGCGTGTGATTCAGCAGCAGCCACACGAAAAAGAGCACCGCCAGGGAAAACGCGATGATGACCAGCCGGTTGTAGGTCAGCACCAGGCCGCCCATGACGGTGATGCCGCCGGTCATCCAGCCCGGGTTGCTGACCTCGACGTTCTGCGCGCCGAACAGCGAGCGCACCAGTTGCATCAGGATCAGGCTGATGCCCCAGGTCGCCAGCAGGGTTTCGAGCGGCCGTCCGTACAGCCACCGGATGACCGTGCGTTCCAGCGCCATGCCGACCAGCGCCGCCAGTACGAATGCGACGGGCAGGGCGGCAATCACGTACCAGTCCAGCCAGGCCGGCGCCCAGGCGCGGAATGCGGATTGCACGAGGAACGTGGCGTACGCCCCGATCATCAGCAATTCGCCGTGCGCCATGTTGATCACGCCCATCAGGCCGAAGGTAATGGCCAGCCCCAGCGCCGCCAGCAGCAAGACACTGCCCAGGCTGATGCCGTAGAAGAGATTGCCCGCCCACTCGATGGCGGTCTGATGCCGTTCGATGGCGCGCAGCGCGGCTTGCGCGGCTTCCCGTACGCCCGCGTCCGGTTCCGCCTGCCGGCCTTGCGCATCGGGCGCGGTCATTGCCGTCAGCACGGGGATGAACGCGCTGTTTTCGCTGCGGCCCAGGATTTCCACCGCATGGCGCCGGACGACGGGGTCCGGGCTTTTCAATTCCAGGTTCGCCTGGGCAATCTCCAGCGCGGCGCGGACCCTCGCGTCTTTCTCCCTGGCGAGCGCCTGCGTGATCGCGGGCAGCATGCTTTCCTGCGAGGTCTGCTGCAGGCGCTGCGCCGCTGCCAGGCGAAGGGCGGGATCCGCGGCATGCAGGCGGGATTCCGCCACCGCCGCGTCGATGGCGCGGCGCAGGCGATTGTTGATCGTCACAGGACTCGCGTCCGGCGGCATGGCCAGCCTTGCGCCGGTCGCCGGGTCCAGCGCCCCGTCGCGGGTGTCCACCAGTACGCGGCCGTCGGACGTGGCATAGAGACGTTCTTCCGCCAGCGCCGCCAGAACGTCGGCGGCAAGCGGGTCGGATGACTGACCCAGTTCGCCGATCGCCTGCAGCCTGGCGCCGGTGTCGTCGCCCCCCAGGGGCCTCAGCAGCGTGGCGTCCAGGCCGGCGGCGAGCGCCCCGGCCATGGGCGCGGCCAGCAGCCACGCGATCAGAAGTCGGCGCAAATATGTTGCGATTGGCGCGATGCGCATGGCTGCTCCGTCCGGCCTTACAGGTCCTGCTTGCCTTCGTTGCCGGGGATGTACGGGCTCCAAGGTTGCGCGCGGATGGGTCCCTTGCTTTTCCACACCACATTGAACTGGCCGTCGGCGCGGATTTCGCCGATGTAGACGGGCTTGTGCAGATGGTGATTGGTCTTGTCCATTTCGACCGTGTAGCCATCCGGCGCATTGAACTTCTGTCCGCCCATGGCCGTGATCACCTTATCGACGTTCGTCGACTTGGCCTGTTCCACCGCCTGCTTCCACATATGGATGCCGATATAGGTGGCTTCCATCGGGTCATTGGTGACGACCGTATCCGCGTTGGGCAGGTTCTTCGCCTTGGCGTAGGCTTTCCACTTCTTGATGAACTCGGCGTTGACCGGATTCTTGATGGACTCGAAGTAGTTCCAGGCGGCCAGATGCCCGACCAGCGGCTTGGTGTCCACGCCGCGCAGTTCTTCTTCTCCCACCGAGAACGCCACCACCGGCACGTCCGTGGCCTTCAGGCCGGCGTTGCCGAGTTCCTTGTAGAACGGCACGTTCGAATCGCCGTTGATCGTCGAAATCACGGCGGTCTTGCCGCCCGTGGCGAACTTTTTGATGTTCGCGACGATGGTCTGGTAGTCCGAATGTCCGAAAGGCGTGTAGACCTCCTGGATGTCGTCGTCCTTGACGCCCTTGGAGTGCAGGAACGCACGCAGGATCTTGTTGGTGGTGCGCGGGTACACGTAGTCGGTGCCGAGCAGGACGAAGCGCTTCGCGCCGCCGCCGTCTTCGCTCATCAGGTATTCCACCGCCGGGATGGCCTGCTGGTTGGGCGCCGCGCCGGTGTAGAACACATTGCGCTCCAGCTCTTCGCCTTCGTACTGCACCGGATAAAACAACAGGCCGTTCAGTTCCTTGAAGACCGGCAGGACGGACTTGCGCGACACCGACGTCCAGCATCCGAATACCACCGCCACCTTGTCCTGCGACAGCAATTGGCGCGCCTTTTCCGCGAACAGCGGCCAGTTGGATGCCGGGTCGACGACGACCGGTTCCAGTTTCTTGCCCATGACGCCGCCCGACGCATTGATCTCGTCGATCGTCATCAGCGCAACGTCCTTCAGCGACGTTTCGGAAATCGCCATCGTGCCGGACAAGGAATGCAGGATGCCGACCTTGATGGTGTCCTCGGCCGCAAAGGCGGTGGGCAGCGCGCCCGTCATCGCCAGAACGCTGGCCGCGGTCAGTTGTTTGAGTACGAGTCTGCGGTTCATGGTTATCGGAATCCTTAACGGTGAGCCGGCGATGGCCGGCAAGGAGTGCACGGCGATGCGTTGCGCGGGCACCGTTCGTCCATTTGAGAGATGGCACACGCGCATCAAAGTCAAAAGCAAAACCTATGCCATATTGCTGCGGGACATGGAGGCCGGGCGCGCATACGCTCGTCCGGTTGGCGGCCCCGGGGCCGTCGCCGTGAACGGCTCTGCGGCATGAGCGCTTGGTCCACGGGGCCGGCGCAGGCGGCGGGCAAGCCGCGGGAGCGGAGGCACCATCGCAAGGCAAGGGGGGTTGGCAGGCGCACCTGGATGGTGCGCAAAGGCCTGTTGCTGGTGCGCGCAATCCTCGAATGCGGGAAGCAGGCCAGCGGCCGGGGCGCGGCCGCGCCCGGCGTGGTGCAAGGCCGCGCCACCATTGACGCGATCGCCGACGGCCCCCATAATCCGACCGTTCCGCCGTGGCCGCATCCGGGCTGCGGCGCTCATCCCCTTCACACCTCAGGGAGGCGCATGATGAAGACCACCATGTTCGACATCGCCGTCCCGCGCGTGTCTGCCCGACGGCATTAAGTCGTCCCTCGCGCGGTCCCGTCGCCGGTCTGTTGCCCGGCGACCGGGCCGCCACGCCCCTTCATCGCCCGTCTTCGCTTCCATTTTCCTGCGAGGCTGGCGCGGCGTTTTCCGCACACGATCGCGCGTCCCCGCGTAACGCCAAGACGTTACCCGCGGCCGGCTTCCGGCATGACGCCGGACGGGCCGCCGCATAGCGGCCGCGCATACCTCCGTTCGCAGTCCGCGCCGGGCAGGCCGGGCGCGGCTGTTCGCGGTTTCTCCGGATTTGAAGGACCGGCGCTTTCCCATGGCGCCGACGCACAACATGACTACGACTCCATCCCCTGACGTACGGCGCGGCCGCACGTTTATCGATGTTCTGAAGTTTGCCTCCCGCTATTGGGGGCAGCAGCCCGGACGCACCCTGGCGCTGATTTGCCTGATCCTCTTTTCCGCCCTGGCGGATGCCCTGACGCCGCTGTTCGCCGGCAGACTGATGGACGCCGTCGCGGAGGACTTCTCCGGCGCCCAGGACAACCGGGAGCCGGCGCTCTTTGCGTTCGCCCTGCTGCTGGCCTTCGGCATCGGCGGGGTGTTGTTGCGCCAGGCGGCCTACCATCTGATCATTCCGTTCACGCTCACCATGATGCGGGGCATGGTCACCCAGACCTTCCAACACGTGCAGCGTCTGTCAGCCGAATGGCACGCCAGCAGCTTCGCGGGATCCACCGTACGCAAGATCACGCGCGGCATGTGGGCCGCCGATGCGCTGAACGACACGCTGTTCCTGGCGCTGCTGCCTTCCTTTGCCGTGCTCGTGGGCGCCACCGGCCTGCTTGCTCTTTATTGGCCCGTCATGGGCTTGATCGTCGGCCTGGGTTCCGTTGCGTACCTGACCATCACGGTGTGGCTCACCCTGCGCTACGTGGCGCCCGCAGCGGCCTTGAGCAACACCTGGGATACGCGCATGGGAGGTGTGCTGGCCGATGCGATCGGCTGCAATCCCGTCGTCAAGGCCTTTGGCGCCGAGGAGCGCGAGGAAACGCACCTGCGGCGAGTCGTTGACAAATGGCAGCACCGGACGCGCCGCACGTGGGTCCGGTCCACCGTCAACCTGGGCGCGCAGGGCACGTTGCTGACGATCCTGCAGATGGCGATGATAGGCGCCTCCCTGTACCTGTGGCTGCGCCAGCAAGCCACTGTGGGCGACGTCACCTTTGCCATGACGATGTTCTTCGTGCTGCAGGGCTATCTGCGCGATGTTGGCATGGAGCTGCACGACTTGCAGCGCGCCGTGAACGACATGGAGGAGCTGGTGATGCTGAACGGCCAGCCGCTGGGTGTCAGCGATCGCCCGGGGGCCGCCGCACTGCGCGTCACCGCTGGGGCAATCCGCTTCGACAGCGTCACTTTCCGCTATGGCTCGCACGAGACGCCGCTGTTTCGCAATTTCGATGTCCGCATCGCCGCCGGCGAGAGGGTGGGCCTGGTCGGGCATTCCGGTTCCGGCAAGACCACCTTCATCAAGCTGATCCAGCGGCTGTACGACTTGGACGCGGGCCGTATCACGATCGACGGGCAGGACATCGCCAAGGTCACGCAGGCGTCGCTGCGCCAGCAGATCGCGCTGGTGCAGCAGGAACCCTTGCTGTTTCACCGCACGCTTGCGGAGAACATCGCATACGCCAGGCCGGGCGCCAGCCGCTCGGACATCGAACGCGCCGCCAGGCTGGCGAGCGCGCACGAGTTCATCATGCGGCTGCCGAAGGGGTACGACACGCCCGTAGGCGAACGTGGCGTCAAGCTGAGCGGGGGAGAGCGCCAGCGCGTGGCGATCGCCCGCGCCTTCCTGGCCGATGCGCCGATCCTGATCCTGGACGAAGCCACGTCCAGCCTGGACAGCGAAAGCGAGGCGTTGATCCAGGAAGCCATGGGCCGGCTCATGGAAGGCCGCACCACGCTGGTCGTTGCGCACAGGCTATCGACCGTGCGTGCGCTGGACAGGCTGCTGGTGATGGACCGGGGCCGCGTCGTCGAAGAAGGCAGCCACGACGAACTGGTGCGGATCGAAGGAGGGCGCTACCGTGCCCTGCTTGCACGCCAGTCATTCGGTTCACCCGATGAATCGGGCGAGCGCGAGCCGGCGCTGGATGAGCGCTGAAACCCGGTCTGATGGGACTGTCCGGCAAGGCCGCAGCAAATCACTGCGGCCTTGGCGTCGGTGCGGGCTCAGAAGCATCCCGGCCCATTGCAATGCGCCGCCGGCCGGTCAGCACACTGTCCTGAACCGGCTGCGGTACTCGGCCGGCGTGGTGTCCAGCCTGCGGCGGAACGCCCGGTTCAGCGTGTCGGTGGTCTGAAAGCCAGAGGCCGCGGCAATGCGGTCGAGCGGATCATCGGTGGTCTCCAGCCGGTTGCGCGCCATCTCCACGCGTACCGATTCGATGTAGGCGGCCGGCGTCATGTTGAGCTCGGTCTTGAAGATGCGGGTCAGTTGCCGGTCGCTGACATGCACCTGCTCGGCGAGCTCCGCAATGCTGATGGGCTCGCCGATGCGATGCAAGATGTAGTGGCGTAGCGCGTCGATGCGCCGCGTTTTGGAGGCTGGCTCCAGCGAGGCGCTGAACTGGCTTTGTCCGCTCGGGCGCTTGAGGAACATGACGAGCTGCCGAGCCACGCGCAGCGCCAGCCGCTCGCCGAAGTCATCGGCGACCAGGGCCAGCGCCAGGTCCAGGCAGGCAGTCAGGCCCGCGCCGGTCCAGACGTTGCGGTCGCGGATGAAGATCGGGTCGGCATCCACCTTGACCGCCGGGTGCTCCTGGGCAAGCTGCTGCGCGGTGGACCAGTGCGTGGTGGCGCGCCGGCCGTCCAGCAAGCCCGCAGCGGCCAGCACGTGCGCGCCCACGCAGACGGAGGCTATGCGCCGGGTGCGGCCCGCGAGCGTCTTCACCGATGCCACTACCGAAGGCGCCGCGACGGCGCGCACGCGGCGCTGCGCATCGACCTCGACCGCGCCGGGCACCACCAGGGTGTCGATCCTGCGGCGGGCCAGATCGGCGAACGTCGCGTCGGGCAGCACGCGCACACCGGCCGAGGTCGTGACCGGTGCAAGCGTCTGGGACGCCAAAACGACCTCATAACCCGTCGGCTCATCCATCTCGCGCTGAAGCAGCGAGAACACCTCGGCCGGACCTGTCACGTCCAGCAGATCGACGTGGTCGAACAACACGATGACGATGAGGCGTTTGACGTTTGTCATGCTGGAAGGTCCCCTGGGGGTGTCCACTGCCCCGATGTCGGAATCTGCATGTTAGACGACATTGCCGACATTCCGCGGCACTCCTAGCATGGCGATGCCGCCATTCCCGATGGCCGCAATCCTTCATTTCCCATACTCAGGAAGTTCAGCATGAATCCCTCGACCACCTTGCGCCAGCTCAATGGGCTGGACGCCACACCCGCTGCGCTCGCCCAGTCCACCTTGATCCTCGTGGACTACCAGAACACCTACACTCGCGGCGTTATGGAACTGGCCGGGTGGCAGCCGGCCCTGACTTCGGCATCTGAACTGCTGACCCGGGCGCGCGCCGCCGGGACCAAGGTCATCCACGTCGTCCACGACGGTGGAAAGGGTTCGCCCTACGACCTCACCGCCGAGATCGGTCAGATTC